>JAHKLX010000143.1 GCA_020854835.1 Microcaldota archaeon | reverse complement strand
GAGCGATGGGATAGATTTATTCATGAGATTATGAGCGGAGATGAGGAAAAGGCAAAATTCCTCCAAAAAGCCTTTGGCTACAGTATCAGCGGAGACACTCGGTATGAATGCCTGTTTGTTCTCTATGGTGCTACAACTCGAAACGGTAAAGGTACGCTATGTGAGAGCGTTCTTAAGGTATTAGGCAGTTATGGCTGTACCGCAAGGCCGGAGACTATCAGTCTGAAAAAGAACAATAATAGTTCAAGTCCAAGTGAAGATATTGCCCGGCTTGCAGGAGTACGCTTTGTGAATATCTCCGAACCTAGCAGAGGACTTGTCTTAAATGCTGCACAGGTAAAAAGCATGACGGGTGGTGACACCATCAACGCAAGATTTCTACATGAGAATTCTTTTGACTTTTCGCCAAAGTTTAAGCTGTATATCAACACCAATTATCTGCCAGTCATTACGGATATGACGTTGTTTTCTAGTGGTAGAGTGGTAATTATCCCTTTTGAACGACACTTCGATGAAAACGAGCAGGATAAAAGCTTAAAACGTGAATTTGCCAAACCGAAGAATCAGAGTGCTATCCTCAACTGGCTAATTGAAGGCTATCAGCTGTTAAAGAAGGAGGGCTTGACTTTACCTGATTCCGTTAAGACAGCAACAGAGGCTTATAAACGTGACAGCGATAAAATAGCATTGTTTTTCGAGGATGCCTTGGAGGAAAGTCCTAATAGTGAGGTGCGCACATCCGAAGTGTATGCCCGGTATCAGCGTTGGTGCAGTGCCAATGGATGTTATTCGGAGAATGCAAGAAACTTCAAACAGGCATTAACAGCTATCGCCCGTGTAGAACGGAAACGACCACGTTCTGGTGGTGGAATGACCACAATGCTTATCGGATATAAGCTGACAGAAGAAGAATTTCTTCTTATTTAAACACAGTGTAGCAGCTTGTAGCAAGAAAAACAGGTTATATAAAAAATCGCTCTCGTATAGAGAGTTTAGTTTTTACCTGCTACATCTTGCTACAAAGCTTAAAACCACTGAAAACACTGGATACAACTCCATGTGTTAATACCTACCCCTAGGGGAGGTTAAATCTCCACACCTTTTCATCTGGATAACGGGCGTGGGGCAACGTGTAAAAAAACGCAGTTTCAAACGGGGTATATACCCCACAATCCATTTTAATTTAGGAGGTAAACGATTATGGCAACATCAACAACTTATAATAGAGCGTTTTGGAATGTTATGAAAGGAAAAGAAGAAAATAATCAAAATCTAAGCGAGGGCTTTGATAATGTAGGAGCCTATGTCGCACCAGATGAGTTCAGAGAAGGCTTTAACACTGCTTTGGCAAAGGAGAATATATTCCGCAGATTTGCTACTGTTATCAATCTATCTTCTGCAGAAGGTAAAATTCAAGCGGTATCCTCAACGGGTACAGCAGATTGGGTTGAAGACGGAGATCCAATCCCCGAAAGTGCCGATACATTTACACAGTTTCTAGTGAAATCATACAAGCTGGCATCTCTTGTCAAGCTAAACCGCTCATTCGTCACCGATATGAACTTTAATCTTGAAAAATATCTGATGGGTGATTTTGCGAAGCGTTTTGGCAAGGCTGAGGAAAATGCATTACTTAATGGAAATGGCACAACACAGCCAACAGGTATCCTTACAGCAGATGCAGATGTAACTACAGCAGATAGTGCTACCATCTCTTTTGACGAGATTATCTCTCTGTATTTTTCATTAAAAGATGAATACCGAAATAACGCTGTGTTTATCATGCACGATAATACAGCTATGCTTCTTAGAACCCTTAAGGATACAAGCGGCAGTTATCTGTGGAATCCTTCAGATAACACCATCTTCGGAAAGCCTATAGTTACCTCTCCATATATGCCTACAGTATCAGCAGGAGCAAAAAGCATTGTATTTGGAGATTTATCATACTACTGGCTGATTGAACGTCAACCAATAACGATAAAAAAATTAAGTGAGTTATATGCATTGCAGGGGCAAATTGGATTTTCTGCTTACGAGAGATTGGATGGCAAGCTAATTCAACCAGATGCTCTGAAAATATTACAAATAAAAGCTTAAATAATGGATTAGGTACTGGGTCATCAATTCGGCTCAGTGCCAGTTCCTACCAACATCGGACAGGAGGTCACGATATGGAAAATCAAAGTAACAGCCGCACAACCAAATCCGATATCGGAGGTACGGTCTATGTGGTGGAATCACGAGTAAGTGATTCAGCAAAGGAAAGTGCATATTCCAAGCTTAAACGACTGATTACAGTCAACGCAAAAAGCCTTTCAAAGTTATCAGATAGTTCATATAAACCCACGGAAATCAACTCGACTTCTTCAAGGTAGTACGGTAATATACATAGTGCTAAACCGCTTGAAGACTGTCGGAAATGGAGGAGAAAAATGAATAGACAGTCAACATTTAGCACTATACGTAAATCAACATTAGCATTTGAAGAAGCGAAAATTACTGCTCTTTACTGCAGACTTTCCCGTGATGATGAGCTTGCAGGAGACAGCAACAGTATAGTAAACCAGAAGGCAATTCTAAAGAAATATGCTGAGGACAACGGTTTGTAACTGTCAAGTAAAAATGAACAAAAAATGATAAATAACTTTGGACACCTAGTTATTCCCAAAAATGGTTTGGCGGTGTTTTAAACGATAGCTGTCACCGCTTAAATGGATAACCTCACTTTTGTGGATTAAGCGAT
>JAHKLX010000129.1 GCA_020854835.1 Microcaldota archaeon | reverse complement strand
TTAGTTAAATGTGAATAAAAATTGCGGTTCCATCCTGCTTGGCCAGAATATATATACATACCTTCCTCCTTAATTTCTAAAGTATTGGGTGGATGCTTTTGAAAGCCATCCACCCTTTTACTCTTAATCTCTTACCCAACGAGCCTTTTCTTCATCATATTCCCGCTGTGATCGAATGTAATAAACCCCACTAGGAAGATGAAGGTCTTTATGGTCTGGATGCTTGATGATAGTGCCTTTTTCGGTCTGCAGAATCTTGTGAAAATTATTCAGTCTTAAATTTTGATGATCAACCCAAATAAATTCATCTTCCACATCTACTAGAATGGCACTATCTGGATCGGCCAGTTCATGTTTATGTCCGGTCTCCTCACCCTCGGCTACTACAGTAGTTTTTCTACCTTCTGATAATGCTCTGTTAAGACCTTCTCCATCCTTAATATCCTGAGGGACAAACAATAATTCTCCCTGCCTATAAGCTTTCATTTTTCCATCTCCTTTCCTTTTTAAAATACCTTAATTAAGCAATAAATTTAGTATTCACTGGGCAATAATATGACTTTACACTCACTATCATCAATGCAATACAGTTGCAAACTGCCTTCCGGAAAATCGGTAAATGGTATTTGCTGTCTTACTAAAACAGGCTGGTCTATATCTTGACGCATTTCAATAACTGCCTTGCCTTCTGTTGAATTTATTCTCCATATTTGAAAAGGTATGCATTTGATACGTTTCGTCATTTGGTAGGAAACAACAACATCTATCAACCAATAGGCTTGGTATTGATCAGCCATTGCTTTTACACCATCTGTAAAAACGCAGGTTCTTATTAAATGAGAATAATAGTTTTCAGTACCAATAAAATGGCTAAAACTATCATTCAAATTTGTTAATGATCCTTTCATTCTTAAAACCTCCTATCTCTTTCTTTAATTTTCAAAGTTCTGTATCTATTTTCTCAATTGTGATAGATAGAAAAAAGAGAGGCAAAAAGGGACTAAAAAGCAATTCAGACTGTCTTTTTTAAACTTTCTATTTTGTTATCTTTAAAAAAGGAATTTCATATTAATTAGGTTTAACAATTAAAAAATAAACCTAAATTATTACGTTCTTAGGTTGGCCAACATTATCTATTAAACCGTTACTCAGAATTAATACATTGACAGACTAATTTGCGCATCAACGCAAATAATTTTTTATTACTAATATGTTGGATGATAATAAAATAACCTTCTTTGCCCAGACTAACTTTCGGAATGAAATAAGAAAGTTTGGTATTAGGAAAAAGGACCGGAGATATCACATGTATCTGGTGGGAAAAACGGGGATGGGTAAATCCACTCTGATTTATAATATGGTTTTTTCGGATCTAAAAAATAAAGAAGGATTATGTCTTTTAGATCCGCACGGAGATTTAGTGGAAAAAGTACTTCAAGCTTCTCTTGCTTATCGAAAAGAGGATCTGATTTATTTTAATCCTCAGGACCAAAACAGAACAATTGGCTTTAACCCCCTCGAAATAACAGATCCCTCACAATCACATTTAGTCGTCTCTGCTTTAATCAGTGTCTTTAAAAAAATCTGGTTTGATTCCTGGGGACCTAGATTGGAATACATCTTAAGAAATTCTTTACTAACATTGACTGAATTCCCAAATTCTACATTATTTCATCTGCATAAACTTCTATCTGAGGAAAAATTTCGAAAAATGGTTATATACAGAGTAAAAGACGAACTATTGAAGTATTTCTGGATGAATGAATTCGACAGATACTCAGAACGTTTTCGCCAGGAAGCCATTGCACCTATCCAAAATAAGATTGGCCAGTTTCTTACTAATAATATTATTAGAAAAATAATTACCCAACCCAAAAGCAGTTTTGATTTAAGGAATATTATGGATAATGGGAAAATTCTGCTGGTCAATTTATCCAAAGGTAAAATAGGAGAAGATGCAGATTCTCTACTTGGAGCTATATTAATAGCCAAAATAGGATTAACTGCCCTAAGTAGGCAGGATATCCTGGAAACAGAAAGAAAGGATTTCTACCTTTATGTGGATGAGTTTCAGAGCTTTGCCACTAATTCATTTATTGATATTCTTTCTGAAGCCAGAAAATACCGGTTAAATCTTATCTTGAGCAATCAGTATTTGGGACAAATGGATGAGAAAATAAGGATGGCCATTCTGGGAAATGTGGGGACACTTGTTTCTTTCAGGGTAGGAGCTGAGGATGCCAAATACCTGTCACAGGAATTTTATCCGGTGTTCAGCCAGGATAATTTGGTTAATCTACCAGCTTACAATGTCTATCTTAAACTAATGATAGAAGGGCAAACGTCTCAGCCTTTTAGTGCTGAGACATTACCGCCGATAGAAAAAACTTTTTAAAATTAAATTAATATCTACATAAACTATTTCTTGTAAAAAAAATAGCTTAATTTAGTTGATTTCTGCAAATTAAATTTTCATTAGTAATTTTAGGCAGAAGAGGTTAAAAAAGATAATAAAACTAGGTTTTAGTGTTTGGTAAAATTAAAACTTCATTTTTAGCCTTTAATTTTAAATATACAATCTAATTTGCCAAGGGTTGAGGGTTGGACAAGAAATCAATTACCATCGTATTTGCGTACAATCCTTTGCGCATTTAACCCATTCTATCCTTGCCCTCGCTGTTCCGCTCGCGCCCGTGCACGTGCAGCCCGCAACTGGGTTATAGCAGAAGGCAGAAATATTAGCACCAGTGCCATACCCAGCAAGGACTGAGTCTTTACAGTATTCGCAATAGGCAGCAGGTTCGTTTATCCCACCGGAGCCTGTCACAATAAGATAGCGCCCAGACATCGTAGGCAAGTTGTACTGCACCTCATCTACAAGGATTTTTACGTTATTCTTGTATACATAACCATCAGCTTCAAGAGTATAGAGGTTTCCCAGTGTGTCTTCAACCCCATTAGCTAAGCGCTTATTGCTTGTTCCGTAACCTGATCGCCATACTCCACCGCAGTACAACTCTATAGGAGACGAGGAAGCTATGGAATCCACATAGCCTTTTGTTGCTACATGACTACCATCAGTTGGATCAGAAGCAATTATATTTCCATTAACCTCCAACTTCGCCCCCGGACTCGTCGTGCCGATACCTAGTCGTTTATTCGTATTATCCCAAAAAAGATTAGAATCTGCACCAAGATTACCATTATCATTAAATTGAATGTATCCAGTAGAACCTGCTGGGGTAGCACCAGTTTCAAGAACTATATTGCCTCCAGGAGGATCTTGAGATGGAATTGTCCAACCATGAACATAAATAGCTATTAAAAGTAGGACTAATCCCCAGGCAAATAAGTTTGAATACAGATATTGTTTTTTGTTCATAATTTTTTATTTAAAATTATTTTTAAGAGTAAGTGGTCTATGCAATCAGAGTTTTTTATTTGATTGGAACTATTAGAAGAAATTATCTTAATTGATTTCAATTAAAGTATAACAAATTTTTAAATGTCAAGTAAAGTAACTTTATTATCCAGTTGTAATGTACGTGTTCAATTGAGCAAGTAAATTTATAACTACCTTTATTCTATAACTTAAAAAATAATTTTTGGAAAAATTAAAATATTGGTGTCCATATGGTGTCCATAAGATGGCTAAATTGAGCCAAACTAGTGGGACAGAAACTAAAACAGAAACAATACGAAAGGCTTATTATTAAAGGGTTATGATTGGTTTTATGAGGATTGATGGGGGTTAGCGAAAACCCCCTTAATCGGATTACGATTCCGTTGCTCTGCCAATTGAGCTACACCGGCTCGTTACTCTTTAATCCTTATTTTATTTGGCTTTCCAGCCATTTCATCTTTTGCATTATTCTCTCTAATATCTCTTTGGTGTCCATATGGTGTCCATGACATATCCAATCTATTCACTGCATCCTGCAGATGAGATCTGGAAAGATGGGAATAACGCATCGTCATTTTTATATCTTTGTGTCCCATCAACTGCTGAACTGTCCGGATATCACAACCGCTCATGACCAGATGTGAAGCAAAAGTATGGCGCAGGTCATGGAACCGAAAATCATCAATTTTGGCTAATTTTAATGCCCGATCAAAACTTTTTCTCACATTTCCAAAAGGTTCCCCTTTTCTATTGCAGAATATGTATTCACTTTCTTGATCTCGAGGCATCTTTTTTAGCTCTCGACAAACTGTTTCATTCATGGGAACAATTCTAGTTTCATTGGTTTTAGTTATAGAAACAGTCATCTTTCTTTTTTCAAAGTATATGCTTTTCCATTTTAACTGTAAAATTTCTCTTTTTCGCAAACCAGTATTTAAGGCAATCAGAACAATCGGTTTTAAATAACTTTTTGTATCATTTGGAAAAGAATCAATAACTCCAATCAAACTTTCAATCTCTTCTGTTCTCAGATACCTAGTCCTGCCTGGAGGTTCTTTTAATAACTTTACCTCTTGCATGGGATTCTTGATTAAATAGCTCCACTCAATGGCCTTGTTAAAAAGATGCCTGAGACAGCTCAATTCACGGTTTACGGTTGCTGGGGTAACCCCTACCTGCAACCTATTGGTCTTGTATTCCTCGATCATCTGAGGAATAATTTCAAAGAGATATTTGTTCCCAAATTCCGGCAAAAAGCTATTAGAACTTACTACATCCCTTTTAAAAGAAGAATAGGCCTTATTGGTCCTGGAAAAATCTATATATTTTTGAAAAAAATCAGAGAACAATATCTTTTTTTCTTCAAAAATACCCAGGTACTCCCCTTTGGCTGTTTTAACTTGAATATCCTTTAGTACCCTCTCAGCCAACTTCTTGGAGGGACCGACCATTTTTCTCTTTCTTCTGCCCTTCAGGTAATAATCAACATACCAGTTATTACCCTTCTTGAATATACCCATTAAATAACTCCACGGTATAATACTTTACCATAAAATTTCTTCTTCTTCCATCTTTTTCTTCTTTAACCATGCATCTAAATCTTCTTTTTTAAACTTAACTAAACGTCCTACCTTAAAATGTGGGATCTTCTTTTGGATAATCCATTCATAAAGAGTGTTTTTACTTATTCCCAAGAATTCTGCTGTTTCTGTTGTACTCAACAGTTCTTTCTGTTTCGTAATTTGCTCAGAAACAATGCCTTTTTCAGAAACAATACTGATTAAAAAATCCTTAAGTTTCAGAGGAAGAGAAAACCGTATCCGTTCCCTTTCTTTAAAAGAGAAACTCTTCTTCACCTCTGTTTTAAGCAAAGCAAGAAACTTCTCCTCTGAAGAGACAGCAACCACATAATCATACCCGGCCTCCAGGCATTTTCTGATATTTGAGATTTCATAATCAACCCTAGTGGTATCAGAGATCTCCACAGCCACTTTAATATCATTCCTTGTCAATACCAGATCCACACTTTCCAGGGATTTACTAATTCTCTTTTCAATAAATCCTTGCCAGCCAAATAATTCCGCCTGCTCTTTCAGTATGGCCTGAAGCTGTTTATGAGCATCTCCGCCTTTCCCAGCTGCAAACTTTTTTAAAATCGCCGAACCCTTATCGGTAATTAAAAGTACCTTGGCCAAACGACCCCTATCTCCCTGTCTGTTTTCTTCCTGGGTGATTAACTCTTTTTCTAGAAGGCTTTTTTTCAGTCTGTCCCCCTTATAACCGCTCAACCCGAGCTTTAGATACATCTGGGTAACGAACATCCCCGGGTTTCGGGAAATAAAATCGAGAAATCCCTTTTCTCCAAGCAAGAATTCCTCTTCTGTTTTCTCTTCATTTCTGTCAACCGGTTTGATCTCAGATATTGGAGTTTTTGAAGTTTTGACTTTCTTTTCAAATTGTGCCCCTTTCCGTTCTCCCATTACCTCCTCAATTTCTTTCTGTCTTTGGTCTACTGCTTTTGAAAGCTCTTTCCTATTCACCATATATTTCTGACCAAAGGGAAGACTCTTTAAGAATTTCTGACATTCTGCCTCGCTCATATCAAAAAGAACATGAGTCGGTTTAATTTCCACAGTCTGAATCGGTATAATCCCACCCTGGGTCTTGTGCTTCACATAACAATTTCTTGGAGAGAGACCTTGGAGTTCACCGATATGTCTTTCCCATTCCTCACCCAGGCTCCAATAGCTGCTACCATGTAAACTTACCTTTTTCAACTCATAGCCGGAATACTCAAAAGCCTCTTTGGCCAGAAGCTGAGCATCATGCCGGTTAATTCTGAAATAGACTTGAATCCCAGCATTTCCTAAAATCATGCTTCTAAGCTCTGTAGATATTTGAGATAGAGTTTGATGAGCCATAATAAGGGAAAGGCCGTACTTGCGTGCTTCAGATAGAATAACGGAGAAGGAATCGTTGGCAAAATCCTGGAATTCGTCAATATACAGATAAAAAGGTGTCCTCTTGGCTGGAGGCATACCGGAACGGGAAAAGGCAGCCATCTGAATCTTAGCCATAAGCAAAGAGCCTAAAAGGTCTGATGAGCCCTTCAGTTTCCCCTTATCCAAACTTATAAGCAAAATCTTTTTCTGATCCATTATCTGTCTTAAATTAAAAGAGCTTTTAGTCGAGGAAAACATTTGTCTTATCCGATCATCTGAGAAAAAGGCATTTATTTTATTCATAACCGGTTCAATCCAAGTAAGTTGACTTCGATCTGTCATAGCATCAAATCTTTGAAAATAATCCTGGGTGATTGGATGGCTAACCTTTACCAATACCTTTTTTCTAAAATTCCTCCGGGTTAAAAAAGCTGAAATTTCGCATAAACTGAATTCTGCTTCTCCCAGGGCAATCAGAGAATTTCTCAATAAGTCTTCCATCCGCACACCCCAGGCGTCAGACCAGATCTTCTTGAAAGCGCTTATCAGCTCACCTGCCTGCTCTGTAACAGAAATGTTGGGAAGTTTCTCTAATGGGTTGAAAGTAACAGTAAAATCTAGGTCAGTCGGGTCAATCAAGACTAGTTTTTCCGAAAGTAAGGAATGATCCTTTTCTTGTTCAAAGTGGTCTGCAAGAAACCCCTTTATATCCTCTACCAAGTCTCCGTGAGGATCAATGACTCCAAAGCCATTTCCTTTTCTTATGTCCTGGGAAATCAAAAATTCCAGAAACTTAGTCTTGCCCGTGCCGGTAGCGCCGATAACATAAAAATGGGTTGCCCTATCCTCATCAGCAATCTTGGCCATCTGAAACTCATTTCTGTTTTCACTATAATACCAACCAAGCTCGAGGCTATCCGACATATCCTCATCGCAAATCTGAGACTCAAGATAGTTCTCCTCTGTGGAATCTATTGATTCCTCTTTCTTAACTTTGCCAAACAATCTTTCCCAAAAACTCATTTTCTCTTCCCGCTTTTATTAATTAATATCATAACTATGAAATTCCCAGGAATCCTTTCGACTTTCGGTCTATCTTGGAAGGATCTTGATTCAAGCTAACCATCAGCTTCTCCACGGTTTTGAGAAGACAGTGGTGGGCATTAGTGGCAAAAACAGTTAAGTCCTGTTGGTCAAAAACATCCAGATCACTAACAGCCCTTGGTGTCATACTGACAAAGGGTATCATGGAAAGAAGGGAGTGCAACCAAGTAGGTCTGAAGGTAAGATACCAAGAGACATCAAGATTTATACCATAATCTCTGGCATTTACATAGATCTGATAGGGAGCCATTCTCGTATTCTCCCGGTCGGTTATTTCCAGAAAATCCCTCTCTATGCCCATCAAGCCTTTGAAGGTTCCAGGAGACATGGTTCGCATTTTCATCTCCACCGAAGGGGCTTTGCTCTTCTTGATAAAATTCTCAGTCTCCTTAAACACCATCTTCGCATTACCCTGAGCATTCTCTATTAAAATACTCCAATTGTCTATTACCTGTTCCTTTCTTAAAATTCCTTCTGGACTTAATGCTAAATACAAACCACCAGAAATCATTAAAAGTCCGATAATTTCACCACCATTAGAACGAAATGCACTGCCTATTAATAATAAAAGGAAACCTATTCCAACGAGAGCCCAAATAGCCGCTTTCCCCATTTTAACTAAAATCCTCCCTTTAAGAAATTTAAAATCAAAAACACTCTTAATTTTTGATAAATAAAGGTAATAAAAAAACCGACAATCCTATAGAACCTATAGAAATTGTCGGTTAGTATTAAAAGTCTCTTTCTCCCGAAGGTAGATCAGTTTTTCTATAACTTTTTTATCTTACCATAGAAGCAATAATATTTTCAAATTTTTCGTCTATTCTAGAAATAAATATACGTTCTATAAAATTTTATAACTTCGGATTCAAAACCTCGATAAAGGCTTTCAAATAATACCTACTATAATCCTTGACAAAACAGCCGAAAATGGTATATTACCTTGAATCAGATTCAAGTGTTCCTTTAAAATAATTCACATGAGGTGCGGAGATTACTACAAAAGTATCGCTTAAGGCAAAAAATCCTATAACCATATTTGTCGCTCTCTGTCGCTTTCTCTCGGACCGTGCTGGGACTCTACTATCACTATTGTACCCAGGAATTGGACCACCCGAGAGTTGGACAGAAAAAATCTCCAGCGCTTCTTATGTAATAAATTACTTAAAAGCCCTTTAAAAGGGCTTTTTTCTTTTAGATTCTATTATTAAGATTTAACTTATAGATGACGGAATTCCAGGATAGCCTCTTCAATCTTTTGTCTCAGTCTCTTTGGTGCTGGTAGAAAACTGAAAATTATTTTTCCATAAGTCCCAGCAGATTCAATTTCCAGATCTCCGAAACCAAAGATTCTGCCCAGTATTCCAAATTGGCAGGTGACATCCTGAACGTTTTGCAACCAGATATTTACCACTCTCTTGCCAATAATACCCCTCTTCTCGATCAGTCTCATATTAGTTAGATAATATCTGATGCAAAACCATTGGAAATAGAGTACAATCATGATAAAAACCAGTGACATTTCAAAAAAGATCAACAACCAAGGGCTATAGAGAAAGAAGAACTGCTCGGGAATTGGATAGGAAAGATAACTCAACAAAATCATCCCTGAGAAGGCCAGACACACTTCTGGAAATATAACACAAAGCCAGTGAGGATTGGTTTTGAAAATGACTCTCTCTTCGGGGAGAAGGAAAGAAGGGCAAATGAAGAAGGAGAGAATCACCCTATTTCTTATTATCCCCTTCATTTTCTTCAATAAGAATTCTTTGATTCTTTTCATTAAAGGTAATTAAAAATAGAAGGAAAAAGTTATTTCTTCCTAAAATATTAAAAGATGCATC
>JAHKLX010000051.1 GCA_020854835.1 Microcaldota archaeon | reverse complement strand
GGACGGATATACTATTACTTCTAATACTGGCGGTATCTCTGATGATGAAGTATGGAAATTAAATGGATTGCTTTCTGGCGCCGGGTGTGATCTTTCTATCTCTGTAGATACTGAAGGTGAAGTTACTGTTCCTGTGACTGGAAATGTTGATTTTGATAATTCGATATGTGCTGATGAAACATATGATTTAAGTGGTCATGTTATAGATGTTCCTCAAGATATTGTTGGAGATATTTCTCAGGCTGTCGGTGCGACTTCGGAAGATGTTCCGATTGATATTTCTTTACCTTTAACTGATATTGCCGGAGAATTAGGAACACAGACCGGCTGGCTTTCTGCAATTTGGCAACAGGTAAAAAATATTGCAGGTTCTTTATCAACTAGCATAACTAATTTTTTTGATTTATCTCGGCCTATTAATCTTGATCCGTTGGATATGTCTGGACAGACTTTTACAAATAAGTTTCCTTTTTCTCTGCCATGGGATTTGTATAATAGTTTTTCATCATTAGAAACTTCTGGCGTTGCTCCTGATTGGGAAATTGAATTTATGGGTGCTGAAATAGATTTCAGTTTGGATTTAGTAGATGATTATATACCTACTATTAAATTGATTGAGTTGGTTTTATTTGATATAGGTTTAATACTTGCTACCCGACGTTTGTTGGGGGGTGCTGCTTAATGATTGGGCTTATAAATAGAATTATTGCAGGTTTAGGGTCTATTGCTCAGGGTCTTTTAAATTTATTACCTACTTCTCCGTTTCAGGTTGTTCAAGGCATTGATTTGGAATGGTTGCAGGCTATAAATTATCTTTTTCCTGTTTCTCAGGCTGTTGCTCATTTACAATTGTTTGTTGTTGCGGTTGCGTTTTATTATGCGTTGCGCGCTATGCTTAGATGGGCTAAAGTTGTTGGAGATTAAGATAATTACTAAAAATGTATACCGTGATACTGATTTTTAGTAATTATTCATTAAATTGGTTAGATCGGAGTTGATTAGTTTGTAATTAGTTAATAAATATTAAATCGGGGGTGAAGATCATTTATGTTTGAACAACCTGTTTTATTAGTTTTTTCGGTTATTTCTATTGTATTTTTGGTGATTTTTGAACTTAATGAATGGAGAAAAAAAAAAATGAGAAATTATAGAATACAGCATGAAAAGCCTATTGGTTTTTGTCCTGATGTTCCCTATGCTGTTGTTGTTTGTAGACATTGTCAATATGAAGATGATGTGTTTATATCTAGTTTGCAGCATTATATTTGTCCAATTTGTGGTTCAAATTGGGTTTTTGTAAAAGAGATAATTAATCCAAAAAAGGAAGTGATTTGATGTCAGTTTATTTGTATTCTGGTACTCCTGGAAGTGGTAAATCTTATGAAGCTGTGAATGTTGTTTTTAAGAATTTGAAAAAGGGTATAGATGTTATTGCCAATTTTGCAGTTAAATTTGATGCTAAAACTAAGAAATATGAAAAGAATTTTTTGTATATGGAAAATAAATATATTACTGTTTTTAGTTTGTATTCTATTGCTCGCCATCGTGGTTATTTGGAAAAGAAAAAAGAGCATCAATGTATTGTTGTTATTGATGAAGCTGGAGGAAAGTATAATTGTCGTAAGGCTATGGTTAAAGATGAACGCGAAGATATGAATGATTGGATAGATTTTTTTAGCCAGCACATGAAAATGGGTTTTGATTTCATTTTGATTGCACAGATGGATAGAATGCTTGATAAACAGATAAGAGGTATTATCGAAACGGAATACAAGTTTAGAAAATTAACTTTAGGTAATATGATTAATATGATGCCTTTCATATCAATTTTGGTTTTATTGCCTTTTTTGTTGCCGTTTTTGATATTTAACAAAACATTGTTTTTAAAAGTAGAATTTTGGTATCACGTTTCTAAACGTAGTTTAGGTTGTTCGATCATTAAATATAAGACTAAAAATGCTGAAAGATATGATCGTTTTAAGATGTTTGAAGGTTTTGCTATGACAGATGTAATGCAACGAGTATATGATAGGCATGGTGTTTATGGTCAGGAAAATAGTATTGATACTATATATGTTGATGTGGCCGCCCACGACGGCCCCGCGGCATAGGGGGTATCAACGAGGGGCCCCCGTCCGCGTGGCCGTCGGCGGCATATTACTTGACATACTATCATAAATCGCTTATTGCCTGTTAAATAAGTTAGACATTTTAAGGAAAATTTTATATGTATGGACAAACTGTCAAAGCATTTACCGTAAAGAAATACGGTGATATGTATAGATTTTGTGTCTATAATCCAATAGAAAAGTACATACCTTCGGAAGTCGATAACCTTTATTTGCAGGAAATAAATTTTCGACCTTGGGAGGGTGTTTCATTTGCAGATGATGAGTATTTTGAAATTAAGAAAAATATTAAGTTAGAATGTAATTTGGTTCGTGCAAAGTCTAGGGTTATTGAACTGGGTTTATGTAATGATTGGGATTGGTTTGGTACTTTTACTATTGATAAAAAAAAATATGATCGTTATGATCTTAAAAATTATTATAAAGCGTTTTCAAATTTTATAAGAAATTATCGAACAAGAAGTGGAAAGGATATTAAGTATTTAATTATACCTGAGATGCATCAGGACGGCGCATGGCACGCGCATGGTTTAATTAAGGGGTTAGCTATAGGAGAGGATTTAAAAAGTGATGGATTGCCCTGTAAATTGCAGAAAATGGGGTTTTATAATTGGTTGCCATATATGGCAAGGTTTGGTTGGTGTTCTTTCTCCCCTATTAAGTTAAAGGAAAGAGTTGCTTTTTATATTACAAAATATTTATATAAGGGTATGGCTGAAAGAATAAATGATTATGACGGTCATTTGTTTTATGCTTCTAAAGGTTTAAATAGTGCAGAAGTATTGCAGCGTGGAGAGCTTTATCAAGGTGATTTAAGGGGCTATCCTATGATTTCCAATGATTGGTGTTCGTGGGTTACTATGGATAGACAAGATTTTGAAAATGATATATTTTTACAAAAGATTTTAAATCAATAGTTGATTAAGATCTTAATTTTGTCTATATATAGTATTATCTATTCCATGGTAATTTACTATCTTCACATTTAATTAATTTATCGATTGTTTTTTCATAGTTATTTAAATAATCGGTTAAAATTACATGAAGCATATTGGATAGTGTTCTCTTTTCTTGGTGAGCAAGGATTTTCAAACGGGTAAAATTAAGCATGTCGGTGTAAACTCTAACGTATGGCCTTTTTGTAGGCATTTGTATCTTCCTTTCTTTTTTATATATATTTGGTTACAAATTACAAAACTATTGACATAATATTTCTTATCGGTTATAATCAGGTTTAGGTAGTTTACTTTTTGCTACTTAGGCCTGATTTGATTTAGGTCAATATATTATAGCATATTTTAGTATTTAAAAAAAAGTAAAAAAAGTTGAAAGGTGGTTATAAAATGCAAGAAGCTAATTTAATTGGTTATGAAGAAAATAATGGAGAATTTAATGGTAGGTCGTTTTATGGATATAGACTTCATTTGGCTGTACCTCCACGGTCTGATCAAAAAGTAGTTGGGTATGTTGTTTTTACTCAACAGGTATCAAAAGATCAGATAAAAGATGCTTTAAAGGTTGGTCAAACTTATCAATTTGATTATATTAAGGGGTATGCTGGTAAGGCTAAAGTTGTTAATTTTACATTAAAAGGTGAATAATTATAAGGTGAATAATTATGACGTTTGAACAAGGTGAAGCTTTACTTCTTTATCAGCAGGATTTGTTAGATAAAGTTGACATAGTAAATGATTATGTGCAATTAGGGTTTGCGGCTGTTTTGGGTGCTTTTATCGCTTTGGTTTTTTGGCTTTTCGTTAAAGGAGCGATCAAATGACTATTACTGAATTGTCTGATGCTTTTTGGTGGGGTTTGCAAGCTGGTTTGTATTTAATTTTGGTAACTGGGGTTGTAGCTTGGGGCTTTTACCTTTGTGCTAGGCTATTTCAATCTCTGACTAGTTGATATAGTAATATAGCAAATAAATTAGAGGGAGGTGAGTATATGAAAAAGTATCGTATGCTTTGGGTGGTTGTACTGGCTTGTGTAATGGTTTTTTGTTTTTCTGCGTTGGCTTTAGCTGAACCTGTTACGATGGGAGATGCATTGGAAGGTGCTGCGACTGATATTGCAGGTCAACTTATGCCTGTTGCTATCGCTGCTGTCGCAATTTTAGTTATTTTCTTGGCTTGGCGGCTTGGAAAAAAACTTTTCAAATCTGTTGCGAGTTAGTTTTTTGGTATCATGTTACCCGTAAAGGGGCAGGGGTTTGTCCCCTGCCCTATTTTTAAAAGGGAGGAGGTAAAGTATGTTAAAAAGGCCGCTTAATGAATATCAACGATTTTTGTTATTTGTTCTTATTTTTATGCTGTGTGTTTCTATGATTTTTGTATCTGCTCAACCTGCTCAAGCTGTTGTAGTTGCTGTTGTTCCTGTGGCTTGTTATGCTTTGGCTGCTGCTCTTGGTTTGGCTGCTGGTATTCAATTTACGACTGAAGATGGAATAAAAGGTTGGGCACAGGAATGTTGGAATGATCTTTCTGCTGTTGGTAAGGCTGCTTGGCAGGAGTTTGTCGATACGGAAGATACTGCTTTTACTGTTTCTGGTTCTATGTGGGAGTTTATTGAAGGTGTTCGTGAAAGGTTGCGTGCAGGTGAGATTGAAGAAATGACTTATTTTGAAAGTAGTTTAGGTTCTTTTTATTCTTTTATTGCTGAAGATAGGTTGACGGCATATCCTAATTATTTAACTCCTGGTGCTTATTTAGGGAATTATGAATTTGAAATTCATGGACATTTAACTGTTGTTAATGAGGTTAAAATATATGCTGTTCCAGGTTCTGGGGGATCTCAATTTGAATTAGTTCGTTTTACACATGGGCGTGGATGGGAAGACGGTACTTGGAATTATAAATTATGGTGTGAAGCTTGGAATGGTTCCAATTGGATAGAGATAGGACGTGATGAGAATTTAGGGACTAATGATGTAACACTTGCGGTTGCTTGTTCAATGACTTTGGACGGATATACTATTACTTCTAATACTGGCGGTATCTCTGATGATGAAGTATGGAAATTAAATGGATTGCTTTCTGGCGCCGGGTGTGATCTTTCTATCTCTGTAGATACTGAAGGTGAAGTTACTGTTCCTGTGACTGG
>JAHKLX010000100.1 GCA_020854835.1 Microcaldota archaeon | reverse complement strand
GCCTTGACCAAAACCATCTCTAGTGGCTGCTTTCTGGTTTGTATTTTGTTGTTTTGAATTCATATGTTACAGATTTCTTTTCAATTCACTAATAGCTTGTTTGGCTTGTTCTTGAGTTGGGGCTTTGCCATGCCAGCTACTGTTGCCTTCCATAAAACTCACCCCCTTTCCTGGAACTGTATGGGCGATAATGGCTGAAGGCTGTTTATCTTGCTTGGCCTGTTTTATTGTTTTAATGATTTTTTTAAAATTATGTCCATCCACTTCATAAGTTTCCCACCCAAAAGCTTCAATTTTTTTTACTAAATTTTCTAAAGGCATTATTTTTTCCGTATTTCCTCCAATTTGGATCATGTTGCGGTCAATAATTGCAGTTAAGTTGCTTAAGTGGTATTTGGCAGCCAACATATAAGCTTCCCAGGTTTGCCCTTCTTGTTGTTCCCCATCACTAAGTAAGCAATAGGTGTGGCTTTTCTTTTTATCTGATCTTAAAGCTATTGCTAAACCACAAGCTTGAGACAAACCTTGGCCTAGTGGTCCAGAACTTATTTCAATTCCTGGAGCAGAATTTAACAAAGGATGTCCTTGCAGTGGACTATTAATGCGTCTTAGAGTTTTTAATATGTTGGCAGAAAAATAACCTGATTTTGCTAAGGTTGCATATAAAACAGGACAAATATGACCATTAGACAGCAAAACATAGTCTCGGTCTGCCCAAGTTGGACTTTTGGGTTTGTGGTTAACTAAATTAAAATACAAAGCTGTGAAAATATCTGTCATTCCTAAAGCACCAGCTGGATGGCCTGATCCTGCTCTAGTTATCATTTCGATAACATCGATTCTAATCTCAGAAGCAATTTTCTTTAATTGTTTAAAGTTAACTTTTTCACTTTTTTCTGTAACAAGAGGAATGTTCATCAAATAAATTCGCAAATTAGTATTAGTAATAGATATGAGCTCATTTCTGAGGGGTTTCACCCCGAGCGCGTTTTGTCTTGCTTTGCAAGATCAAAGCCTGCTCCCCTGTCGCTTAAGGGATATTATACCCTTAAAGCTCCACTAGGGGGAATCCCCCTAGAACCCCCATTCTAATTTGTTTCTTCCGCTCAGCAAGAAAGGCTGGCGGGTTATTTAATTAGAATAAATTCGCAAATGATTTTTAATTAAGCAATTCTTGGATTTGTTTTTCAAGCTTTGGTGTATATTTGATTGTATAGGGAAGCCTGATTTTTCTTGGGCTACCTCCATTAGGAATTACAACCATAACTTGATCTTTACCTGGATTTGATTTTAATAGCTTACCAAGTTTTTCCAAAGTTTTTTTACTTGTTTTTCTGGGAATAAAAATTTGTTGATAATCTTCTTCTTGATTATGATTTATCATTTGTTCTTGAGGGGTAGTAATTTTTTCAACAATAAAATTAAGCTCTCCCTCTCTAAGATTAATCTTACCTTTAACCAAAGCTACTCTTTCTTCTTCTATTAGGTGCTTGTATTGCTCATAAGTTTTAGGAAAAATTACAAATCTAATAGAGCCTGTTTGATCTTCTAAAACACCAAAGCACATGTCTTGATTTCTTTTTCTGGTTTTGACGTGTCTGATTTTACTCATCACTCCCCCAAGTAAAAAAGATTGATCTAAGTGAATATTTGGATCTATATCCTCGATTTGCTTATTAGCCAATTTATTAATTGTTTTTAAAGAATCTGCTAAAGGATGTTCAGTTAGATAAATTCCTAGTAACTCCTTTTCAAATGACAGGAGCTCTTTTTTAGGGTACTCGGGAATTTGCTCAAAAGTGTCTTGAATATCTGTTACATCTTGTGCAACGTCGGCAAATAAATTGTCTTGTCCAGTCTGCTCAGTTTCAAACGAAGCTGCTGTTTGACGGATTTCTTCAAAATTTTCCAGCATACTGGCTCTTGTCCCAAAGCGATCCATGGCTCCAACTTTGATTAGGGATTCTAGAACTGTTTTATTGACTTTTCGCGTGTCAGTTAAGTGAATAAACTGAGTAAAAGAAACAAACTCACCGTGTTTTTCTCTGGTGCTCAATATATTTTCAATAGCTGCTGTTCCGATATTTTTGACAGCACTCAGGCTAAAGCGAATTGCTTGCTTGTTGAGGGAATTTTTATGATGTTCAATGGTGAAGTTTTTTCCAGATTTATTAATATCGGGAGGAAGAATTTTAATACCAAGGTTTTTGCTAGCTTCAATCGCAATAGCAATTTTTTCGTCTGTATTTGCTGAGTGAGAGCTAGATTCAACACTCAATAGAGCCGTCATATATTCAACCGGATAGTTGGCTTTTAAATAAGCAGTTTGATACGAAATCATGCCATAACTAGCTGCATGAGATTTATTAAAGCCATAGTTAGCAAATGCTTCAATGAAGCCCCAAACTTTAACTGCTGTTTTTTCCTGGTAGCCCTTTTTAACCGCTTGTTTTATAAATCTTTTTTTATTTCTATCTAGAATTTTCTTTTTTTTCTTGCCGATGGCCCTGCGTAAAATATCGGCTTCTCCTAGGCTGTATCCAGCCATAATGTGTGCGATTTCCAAAATTTGCTCTTGATAAACCATAATTCCATATGTTTCCTCCAAAACACCTTTTAAAGATGGATGTGGATAGGCTACAGATTCTGGACTATGTTTTCCTTGAATAAACTGAGGGATTAACTCCATTGGCCCTGGCCTAAATAACGCTAGCATAGCTGTAATATCTGAAAATTGAGAGGGCTTTAAATTACGGGCCACTCTTCTCATGCCAGCAGACTCTAGTTGAAAGATGCCTGTTGTTTCACCACTGCTAATAAGTTCATAGGTTTTTTTGTCATTTATAGGAATTTTGTTCCAATCAACCTCAATTTTTTTATGTTTTTTGATTAAATTGATAGCAGATTGAATTGTAGATAGGTTACGTAGTCCTAAAAAGTCAAATTTGATCAGTCCGATTGCGTCATCATTAACATTGCAGTCCAGAGAGTACATATCATATTGAGTGACAGTAGCTTCAGTTTTACTATCTTTTTGGATTGGAGTATATTCTTGCAGTGGCTTATCAGCGATGACAACAGCTGCAGCGTGAACACTGCTGTGGCGAACTGTTCCCTCTACTCTGCTTGCTAGATCTAGCAGTTTTTTAAACTTATCTTGTTTATAATATTCGGATAATTCTGGAACTGTTTTTATAGCTTGCTTAATTGATGTTTTTTTTTGTGGATTGTTGGGAATAAGTTTTGCCACTCGATCAGGATCTTCGTAGGGTAAGCCTAGAACTCTACCAATGTCTCTAATAGCACCTCTAGCCTCCATTCTTCCAAAAGTAATGACATGACCTACCACATCGTGCCCATATTTATTGGCTACATATTGAATCACTTCATCTCGTCTATCGTCTGCAAAGTCAATATCAATATCGGGAGGCGTCGGTCTTTGTGGATTTAAAAAACGCTCAAATGGCAGTCCATGAGCAAAAGGGTCAATAGTTGTAATATCAAGCCCATAAGAAACAATGGAGCCAGCAACGCTGCCTCTGCCTGGACCGACTCCAACTTTGTTATCTTTAGCCCATTTTACAAAATCATGAGTTACTAAAAAGTATGTGTCATAGCCCTTTTCATGAATAATTTTAAGCTCATATTCCATACGATCTTTGATTTTAGGGGTAATCTTTTTAAATTTGGACTTAAGTCCTTTTGTAGTTAATTTTCTTAAGTAGGAATCTTCAGTTTCAGCTTTTGGAAGAGAGAAATTAGGAAAAATAAGTTGTCCTGTTGGAATTTTTACTTGACATTGCTCGGCAATTTTTAAGGTATTTTCAACTGCTTCAGGAATTTCTGAAAATAAACTCTCCATTTGTTCAGCAGATTTTAAATAATATTCAGGGGTATCAATCATTGACAGTCTATCTTTATCTGAAATTAAGGTTCTGGTGCCAACTGCCAGCAGTGCATCCTGAGCTTCTGCATCATCTAAGTTTAGATAATGAACGTCATTGGTCGCGACTAGCTTAACGTTAAATTCTCTAGCAAGCCTGATTAATTCTGTATTTAGTTTTTTTTGATCACTTAATCCGTGATTTTGAACTTCTATATAAAGACGGTCTGTAAAATTTTCTTTTAGAAGAGCAATTTTTTCTTTGGCTAATTTTATTTTTTTTTCGTGAATCAAAGAGGCAATATATCCATTAAAGCAGCCAGTTAAGACAATCAAACCCTGGCTGTGTTTAAACAAAGCTTCTTCATCGATTCTTGGTTTGTAGTGGTAGCCTTGAAAGTGAGCAATACTTACTAACTTCATTAAGTTTTGATAGCCAGTAAAATTTTGAGCCAAAATTGTTAAATGAAATTGGTCTTGCCCAGCTCTTTGTTGCTTATTTTTTAAACCATTTGCAGCAACATATACCTCACAACCAATAATTGGGTTGATATCATTTTTTCTACATAAATTATGAAACTCAACTGCTCCGTGCATATTGCCGTGATCTGTTAGGGCCACAGCGGTTTGGTTTTGTTCTTTAAGTTTGTTAATTAAATCAGGAAACTTTACCAATCCGTCTAGCATTGAGTATTCAGAGTGGAGATGAAGATGAACAAAATCAGACATAATATTTACTCACAATAATACTTTTACTGTATCAGATTATTGTGATTTTTTTAAAGCAGTCAGCAAAGCTTGTCTTACTTGGTTGGAGTCGGCTTTTTTGCCCAGCCGAGACATTATTTGACCTATTAAAAAACCTAAAACTTGAGTTTTGCCATTATAGAATTTTTCCACAGCATCCTGGTTATTTTCAATGACCTGATCAACTATTGGGTCCAACTCATCTATATTTATTGTGACAGTTTGATGATGCTCTTTAAAAATGTTAATTACTTTTTCTGGATCGTCTTTTTTAGTAACATTAATTTTTTTATTAATGATGTCGCCAATAATTGCTGTTGGTTTAATATCTTCTTTTTTACTTAATGATAAAATTTTTTCAGTCCAACTAACAGTTTTATCATCTACAACTAACTGGTGAGAGTATTTAGTGTTAATGCCATATTCTTTTTGCCATCTTGAAGTAATTTCATCAGGTAGTTCAGGAAGACTATCATTGATTGCAGCAACCTCTTTTTGAGTAAAAACTATCGGTGGAATATCAGGGTCTGGGAAATAACGATAATCCTCTGCTTCTTCTTTAGTTCTTTGAGAAAATGTTTGCTGTTTTGTTGTATCCCATCCTCTAGTTTCTTGAGCCGGTATTTTTCCTTGGTCCAAAATTTTAGACTGTCTGATTATTTCATAATCGATAGCTTGTTTTAAAAACCTAAAAGAATTAATGTTTTTAATTTCTACTTTATAGTTGGGAAGTTTTGTTGAACCCTTAGGAGCAAGAGAGATATTAGCCTCCAACCTCATGCCGCCCTGCGCCATTTTACAATCAGCAATATTAAGATATTTCATTAATGTACGTAATTTTTTACCGTATTCTTGTGCCTGATCGCCATTTTTTATATCTGGTTCAGTGACAATTTCTACCAATGGCACGCCACTGCGGTTAAAGTCAATTAAACTAACCGGTTCATTATTAACAATTTCGTGCAGTAGTTTGCCGGTATCTTCTTCTAAATGAATTCTTCTGATCTTGATTTCTCCTTGTTGTGTTTGAATTTGGCCATTGAAACAAAAAGGGATGTCGTATTGGCTGATCTGATAGCCTTTAGCTAAATCAGGATAAAAATAATTTTTTCGGTCAAATTTTGAAAAATGATTAATCTTGCAATCAAGTGATAGTCCTAGTTTAATAGTCCATTCAATGGCTTTTTTATTTGGCACTGGCAGGGCTCCGGGCAACCCCAGACAAACCGGGCAAGTATAAATATTTGGTTTTTCAGCATTGAACGGGTCGTTGACACAACCACAAAACATTTTAGAGTTTGTTTTAAGCTCAACATGTGTTTCTAGGCCAATAATTGGAGTATATTTGTTCATGAATTGTTCCTCCAGCTATTCCAAGGCGTATTTTTTTCAAAAGCATCTGCTGCTCTTACCATTAAATCTTCTCTAAACATCGGAGCCATAATATTTAATCCTAAGTATAAATTTGTTTTTTCATCACGATAGCAGGGCACAGAAATTCCGGGCAGACCGGCAATTGAACTTGGTTCAAGCAGCATATCTTCTAGTTCTCCAAACATAGCTGTCCCTTCTGATGAGCCAATTTTTTTTGCAAAGCCGGGAGAGGTTGGAGCTACTAAAATATCATATTTTTCAAATAATTTTTCAAAATCATTAATAAAGAGGGTTCTTACTTTTTGAGCTAGGTTGTAGTACTGATCTGCATAACCCTTACTTAAAGTGAAAGTACCCAGCATAATTCTTCTTTTGGCTTCGTCTCCGAAATGTGAGCGATCCGATCCGTAGCGGATTCCATCAAATCTGGCGAGATTGCTGCTTACTTCTGATCTTTGCACCACTGTATAAACTCCAACAGCATAACGGGGATCAAGTGCTTGAGTAAATTCAACTTTAGCTCCTAGTTTTTCAAACACCTTTAATTGTTCTTGATAAATATCCTTAATTGATTCCAGTTCCTCTACATCCAAATACAGTACGCCGATTTTAAGGTTTTTTATCGTCTGGTCAAGCTCTTTGATAAGATTTTTAACCTCTTTTTTTGATGAGGTAGCATCATTCGGGTCATGACCAGCAATAGCTTGATATAGGATGACTGAATCTTCAACAGTTTTAGTTATTGGTCCGGGACTGTCAGTAGAAGAAGCCATAGCAATCACTCCGTATCGGCTAACACGGCCATAAGTTGGCTTAAAACCCACTGTTCCGCACCAAGCAGCAGGTTGCCGTACCGAGCCGGCTGTTTCACTGCCAATTGCCGCTAAGGTTAAATCTGCAGCAACTGCCGCAGCACTCCCGCCTGAAGAACCACCGGGTAAATGATTGGTATTGCGGGGGTTTCGCGTTCTGCCAAAATCACTAGTCTCTGTAGAGCTACCGTGAGCCCAGGCATCTAAATTTGTTTTGCCAACAATAACCCCGCCTGCTTTTTTTATATTTTTAGTAACTGTGGATTCATAAGGTGATTTAAAATCTTTTAAAATTTTAGAGCTGGCTGTGGTCGGCATTTCCGGAACGCAAAAGTTATCCTTTACAGCTATTGGCAAGCCCTTTAGTTTAAGGTTAGTTTTCTTTTTAACTTCCTTAAGAGGGTCTGGTAAGGTATTGAGATAAATATTAAGCTCTTTATTTTTTTCTTTAATAGAATTTAGCAGGTCCTGATATATGTCTGAGACTTGAATTTCTTTTTTATCAATCAATTCAAGGGCTTTGGCAATTGTAAGATTGTTTAAATTTGACATGATTATTTTTCTAAAATTCTTGGCACCACAAAATAGCCTTTATGACTGCTTTCAGTATTCGCTAGCGCCTCTTCTTGAGTTAGCATCTTTTCTTTAGCTACTTCATCTTCACGCATTACATTAGTTAGTTGGGTTACCTGGTGTGTGGGCTCTACATCCTCAACAGATACTTGCCGCAGTTCATCAATAACTTTTAATGTTTTTAGAAAATCATCAACAAGTTTTTTTGTTTCCTGAGTTGAAACAGGAATATTGGCGAGGTCTGAAATATGCTTGATGGTGTTTTGGTCAATTTTTGACATATTTTTGATACAGTCATAGATTATACAAAAAAAAGAGCTCTAAGGCTTGTATAAAATTATACTAAGCTATTCCCCTGAGCTTATTGACACGTTGAGAAATTGGAGGATGTGTTTGAAAAAAACTTGAAAACAGTCCAATAGCGTCATGGTGATTTTTTAGAGGATTAGTTATAAATAAGTGCGCTGTCGCCTTATTTGCT
>JAHKLX010000064.1 GCA_020854835.1 Microcaldota archaeon | reverse complement strand
TTGCGGCGAATTCTTTTTCGAATTCGTTTACGTTTGGTCCAAGTGGTGCTATCCAGTTTGTATCGAATGCTTGTTTTACGTATTCTTGTTCGTAGCCTTCGTCACTCATGTGGGGGGAGGAAAGCCATATTTTTTTGTTAGAAGTATTTTCATCCATATTACCGTCATCCTTCCTTATCTAAAGTCTATGTGTTTTCTCAAGTTCACCATTCCAGAGTAAATCTATCAGTAATGTTAACAACAAAGGGCTTACTTTTCCCATAGCAAATATTTTCTTTTACTAAGAAGCATTCGACTAAGTGAGTACCTCTGTACAGCGTAGATTCTTCTCGAACTTTCTTGCCTTCAATAATTTGTCCGTTATAGAAGTCACCTCTTAAACAGTTACTGTTTTGTGCCTCATCGCCTGTATTTGTAATTTGCCAATAAACATCATATCGTCTTATGTTTTCAGATTGAGCTTCAAATCTTAGTTTAACGTTTTTAGGCAGAATATCACCACTGGAAAATGGCTTAAATCTAAAATTCTTTTTAGATTTAAGAGCTTTTATATTAACTTCTTTGACGTTCAGCATAGTCCATTTTGGCTTTTGGTGATGATAGATTGATTCTGCAAATGTTATGAGATTACTCTCAATTTCATTTATTTTTTCTAGATCAAATGCTCTTTTCTCATTAACTCCCAACTGTTCAGATACAGTCTTTTGCATAACATCACCATAAATATCAATAGTTTCGTTATATGGGGTTAATCCTTTTTTAGCTTCTTTCAACCAGTTATCAAAATGATTTTTTAGAGTTTGCTTTTCATTCCATTTATCAGCAAAATTCTCAAGTGGATTGACAGGATTAAGCACTTTGTACTCACTATCAATTACTTCAATATACTTAGCCATATTATCTAAAACGAACTTCAATACATCTCTCAAATTATCTCCACCGTTGTACGCTCTTGCGGCTAGTGTAGAAATTATTATCGAAGATGGTTTTTGGTCCGGATTATTTTCAAACATTATATCTCTGTGCCTTTTTAATATTTGTATCGTTTTTTGAAGTGGCGTTTTAACTTTGTATTCTTTAAGTTCCTCAGCTTTCATTTGAAATTTTTCAGCTAACATTGCTCTTTCCTCAATGAAATTTGACTGCTCTTGGAACCATAAATAATAACCTTGAGGATTGCTAATCTCCCAGTCATTAGATATTGTTTCATATCCTTCTGACCTTTTATCTGTTATTGCAACTGCTCTCTCTTTATAACTAGTAGTTTCTGCATACTTATATATTTCAAGCTGATCGATGAACTTTTTAGAGTCACCTACACATGGTAAAACATCCATGTGAAACTTCGCTTCGTCATGGTAATTTAGTGTCCAGCATCGCTTACCATTTTTAGGTTCATTGATCATATTTTTACTTTTAGCATAGGATTTCACTTCCTTGCCCAGTAAAGTCTTTAATTCTTTCTGACTTATTGTCTGTTTGGATAAGATATTGAACTTACAAACCATATCTATGTCGTAACTATCATTTTCACCTACCGGTTTTATTACGGTTCCTAACTTGAAAGACCCTTGTAAATAAATCTCTGGTTCGTATTCTCTCAATGACGAATCATCCCGATCTAACCAGTTATTAAAAGAAGTGTAGCTTGTATAGGCCTTCTCGTAGTAGTTCTCTGGGATGTCAAGTTCTTTATATAGTTGTTCGTAAAAATCATTAATCTGAGAGAAAAAAAGCATCTATATTACATCCTTCACTTATAAAATATGTTTAGCATGTTCGCCAATTTTCTTTGATAAACCATTTAAATCAATACATTCTTTACTGATATCATCTTGAGTTACTAGAATGGCTTTTTCGGGATTGGAATTACAATATTTAATAATCCGTTCTTCCTGTTGATTGGTTAATTCTAAATCGTATATTTCATAAATCAAAACCTCTTTACATTTGAAGTGTTTGGAATAGTGAATATTGGTATTCACAGTTTTACAATACTCAGGAGTAAAACTTCTCAATGAAATAACTTCTAATATTTCTGTCATTATCATCTCTTCATAGAATTCTCTATGTACACCAACTTCTCGATTTTTTCTTGTGTAAAACCAGTTAAATAATTTCACTAGATTTTTTCCTTGTACTCTAATTCTTAAGTCGTCCTTACTTGTTTCGTCTATAGGTAAATGATCATCATCTGTTATTTCATAGTTGCGTTTTATATCTTTGAAACTCGGTAACATTTTAAATACGCCACCGACAGGCTGATATTGATCAATTCTCTTTCCTTTTACCAATAAGTACTTTCCATTAATTTTGATTTGAAATAAATATGAAATACTTACTCGAATTTCGGTTTTCCATAATAGCATTGCTCTTGCTGCAACAGATAAATGTTTTCTATTTTCTAAAATATATCTGAAAACCCAAAATAACCAACCAGATATAAGTCCTGCAACAACAGACAATAAGAATGCAATTAGATTACTATTCATAGCAGAACTCCTTTCTTGATTTAGATCTATGTATTGTATAGATGCACTTTTATGTATTTAGCACCTTGAACCTCTTCTATATGAAGTATTTCCATTGAGTTTCAACACTATATCTCACATAAATATATGGTTTGACAGAATACTATGTCTCCATCTTTTACGTCTGCTGATTTTAATGCCATGTGTATTGCGGCTGTTCCTGTTGTTAATGCAGCAGCGGGTTTTGAGCCTATTTTTGCGGCGAATTCTTTTTCGAATTCGTTTACGTTTGGTCCAAGTGGTGCTATCCAGTTTGTATCGAATGCTTGTTTTACGTATTCTTGTTCGTAGCCTTCGTCACTCATGTGGGGGGAGGAAAGCCATATTTTTTTGTT
>JAHKLX010000093.1 GCA_020854835.1 Microcaldota archaeon | reverse complement strand
TCCACGTCCCTGCAAAATTTATATGTTTGAAAACAACATGTTACCAAAAAGTTCCCTGCGTAAAAATTGGAAAAGTTTGCGAATCCCGATGCCGCCTTCTACGCTATTGCTGGGCTACAGGGCATAACGGGAATTGCTGCCTTGGAACAGCTTCAGGACAGCACCCCTAGCTAAAAGCTATACCAACTTGTATAACGCGGATTTTTTTGATTTAAATTCAATTTACATAAATTCAATGAAAAACTTTATTGACAATAATACTTTTTTATTAAAAAAAAATTTTTACACGTTAATTGAATTTCTCTCGAAACTATCGATGGTAATCTGAAACTAAAAGTTTCATTTTTCCACGAGGTGTTTTCTCAATTTCGCAAACTTGCATAAATTTTATCTTGATTTCTTGTCCAACTCGAAGACGAATTGACTTCTCAATTTTGCTTAATACATCTACACTCCAACCTTCTCCAGGTATATATTTGATAGTCAAGTCACCCTCTGGCCCTTGATAAATCTGGGCACCTGCAAGGTGGTCAGTGCTGTGGAATGGAGCTGCTAGGGAAGCCACCTTTTCTCCATTTGGCAAAATAATATAATCAGTTAATCGACCGTCAATTGTCTTTACAATTCGACCAGGATGCCCGCAACAACACGATCCAGACTCTATCGTTGCCAAGTCTCCGGTTTCATAACGCAAAAAAGTAAAAGCATAGTTGTTAAATTGGGTTCCGACCATTGAGAATGAGTCAAATTCATCTCCATCTAAATATTCAACATAGCTATAATCTTCATCTGTATGCAACTTTCCGCATTCACATTCTGAAATATTTGCCACAGCTTCAGCTTGACCATAATGCTGAAAAACTCGAGCATTAAATGCCTTTTCTATTGCTTGCTTTTGCCAGCTCAGCAAATTTTCTGATCCGACAGTTATACACTTTATTTCAAAATATAGCTTTAATCCAAGCTCTATTATGTAGTGAGAAAGCAAAGCGATAGCTGTTGGATTCCCATGTATCCAAGAAGGCTTAATTTTATTTAATGAATCAACATATACAGAAGCAGTATTTTTTGTAATATGAAATATGCTGAATCTATACTCGTTGTTGGCGCTATTAAACCGGTATGGTCGCCCTCTTAATTGACCAACAACAACAGGTGCCGAAGCAAAAAGTGCATATTTTTCATCGCGCCGAATATTGTGCCAAGCACGATATCTCCACCACAGAGCCCACTGTTCTGGTTCAACATTACTAGAAACAGGAAACATGAATGATTCCCCTGTAGTTCCTGATGTTTGAATAAATTTATCAGTAGATTTTTGCAAACGAGGACGGAAATCATCCAAATTTTTTCTTATATCTGATTTTTTTACAACAGGTAATTTACTAAAATTCTTCGTTTCAATGAAATCCCTCCACTCTGCACCCATTTCAGAAAAAAGTCTTTGATAATATGGTGTTTTTGAAGCTCGCTCAAGCGCTTCAGAAAGTTTTTTTTGTCGAAATTCATAAATTTTTTCAATGGGCCAATTAGAACGTTCCATAAAACCTGTTAATGCCAATCTAAAATCTTTTCCAAACCTCTCTCTTTTTAACAACCAGCCTTTAGAGCTGACTGCAAAATCTTGAGCTAGCACAGGCAATAAACGATAAAATTCATTAATATCCATTGTATATTTCCAATTCTAATATTTTTTAAGCCTCAACTTAACCGCAAAAAAGATGCGCAACCTTCTCGGCAGGAAACTCCATTCGGCAACATTCGATCGACGACAACAGTTGTGCAGGCTCCAACGGCTGAACGCCTGCCGTTTCGCGTCCAGCAGGACGACACTGGACCGTTTCCCATCCGACGGCCAGGAATACCCACTGTTTGCCAAACTCACAGACCTGCGCAGGAGTGGCGGCGTCCTGGAGGGTTGCACCAGCGCCGGTACAACCGACACCTCGCTCCCGCAGTTTGGCACAGGTTGCGGCCAACGCACCGGGTACATCCATGATGTGATTGTTGGCCAGACTGACAACACGCACATTGGCGGCAACAAGGGCATCGATAATCGAGAAGTGGTTGAACAATCCTTGTTGTGCGGTATCAGCCTGGTCATTTTCGAAAACCAGCGCGCCCTCAAGGTTGGCCACCATTGCCTGCGGTGTGGACCAGGGCCAAACGGTATGCCCCCACTCCGGTGCCTGGGCAAACGGGTGAGCTATGTCCCCGACAAAGATCATGACCTGGCCCCCTCCTGGCGGCACGCGTTAAAAAACAAGTCGAGATTTTGCCGCATGACAACACTGTTTTCAGACAGATTCCGGGCATATTGTCGTGCACGTTGTCGCTGACCAGTTCGTTCAATTTGGCTAGTCTGCGCCAGTTGCTCAATCACGTCTTTGAAGGCCGACGGGTCGTTCAGTGGCCGCACCCAACCAACCCCGGCCTCGTCAAGATCCTGCCATGGGGTCTGATCACTTATCAGGGGCGGAACACCGGCGGCAAGAGCCTCG
>JAHKLX010000123.1 GCA_020854835.1 Microcaldota archaeon | reverse complement strand
GGGGACCCCATGTCAAGCGGACCGTGGAATAAATGCGACCGGGACTATTCAAAACCAGATTGTTGTCGGCGATATCAGCTGAATTTGTTTTAGGACCGGATCATTTACAAGGATATTCTCCATAATTGGGGGTTTAAGCCGCCTCGAAAACCTCACCGCGGAGAATTTAACGGTGTTTGTTAAAACGCTAATGGGCTACAGCTACAAGATGGTGGAGTTTGTGCTTTGCGGTACACGCGCCTTTCTTCGGTTTCTGCACAGTAAAAAAGCATTGCCGACAGATTTATCGGACTCGCTACCCTGTATGCAGGTCCGGAAACAAACCCGGATACCGTCCGTGTGGAACAAGGATGATTTGCTGAAGCTGTTGGCGGCGATTGACCGGGGCAACCCATCCGGGAAACGGGACTATGCAATCATTTTGCTGGTGACCAGACTGGGACTACGTTGCATTGATGTGAAACGCCTGACTTTTTCAAACTTTAACTGGAATGACAATTACCTGGAGTTTTCACAATCCAAAACCGGTCGTCCCGTTCGTTTACCGCTTTTGAAGGATGTCGGCTGGGCGGTGATTGATTACCTGCAAAATGGACGCCCTGTCAGTGATTCTCATTTTGTGTTCCTGCGGCACCTGGCACCGATTGCGCCTTTTTCCGATGAAGATCATCTGCATCAGATGATTGTCAAACACATGCGCATAGCGAAATTGCCGGTTTCTGGGAGGAAAAAGATTGGCATGCACTCCCTGCGGCACACACTGGCAACGACCCTGATGGAACAGCAAACGCCTATTCAGGAAATCGCGGATATTCTCGGTCATCAGAGTACGGAATCCACGCCGATATACCTGAAGAGCAGCTTGAATCTGCTACGTGAATGTGCGCTCAGTCCGGAGGTGGAATAAATGGAATACACTTCTGGATTTGCACCGTATATTATTGGATTGATTGAGCAGAAACGGGCTTTGGGTTACAAATATGGCACTGAATCCGATACGCTCCGCCGCTTTGATATGTTCTGCATGGAGCGCTATCCGCATGAAGCCGCTCTATCTCGTGAAATTATGCTGGATTGGGCAACCAAACGGCCAGGTGGGCATCCCGGCACTTTACAGGGGCGCATTACCCCAGTAAAAGAATTGGCAAAATATATGATCCGACTGGGATATGAAGCTTTTGTTTTCCCCAAGGGAATGATGCCAAGGGTTCCGCGGTATATGCCGCATATATACTCCAATGAAGAATTGAGGCGGGTATTTGAGCAAACTGACCAATGCCGCTATTGCTCCGAAGTCCCGCAACGCCATCACATCATGCCGGTTTTCTTCCGTCTGCTGTATGGATGTGGTCTGCGTCTTACAAAGGCTCGTTTGCTGAAGGTCATGGATGTGGGTCTGAAGGTGTAATTACCGTTACAAACGCAAAATTAGATAAACACCGTCAGCTTCCAGTAACGCCTGAGATGCTGGAAAGATTGAAAACCTACCATCAAAATGTTCACCCTGCGTCAGTCCCGGAAGATTGGTTTTTCCCCGGGTATGGCGGCAAGCCGATGACAAGGGGCAACGTGGAGAAAAACTTACGTAGGTTTCTTTGGCAAGCGGGCATTTCCCATGGCGGGCGTGGTAAAGGTCCTCGCGTACATGATTTTCGTCATACAATGGCGGTTCATTGTTTACGGCGCTGGGTATTGGAGGAAAAAGACTTACGGGCATATCTCCCTGTATTGCAGGCGTATCTGGGGCATGTATCTCTGAGCGATACCGCCTATTACCTTCATTTAACCGCTGATTTGTTCCCAAATATCACAGAGCAGGTAGAACGTGCCTTTGGCAACATCATTCCGAAAGCAGGTGGTTATGATGAAAACCACTGATTTCGCCAAAAACCTAACCACCTTTTTTGGAAATTACTTGCCGGGTGTTAAGAATCTGAGCGGAAATACAATTCTCTCATACCGTGATGCTTTCCGCCTGTTGCTCATGTTTTGCAGGGACGTCCGCAAGATCACCCCGGAAAAATTGTGCTTCAAAATGTTTAACATCGGGTTGGTATCTGACTTTTTAGAGTGGCTGCAAAACGAGAGAGGCTGTTCCATTGCCACCAGGAACCAACGACTTGTTGCCATCCATGCGTTTTTCCATTACGTTCAGGTACAGGAGCCGGGACAGATCCATTTGTGCCAGCAGATTTTACAGATTCCGTGTAAAAAGTGCCAGCAGCCGCTTGTACGGCACCTCACACCGGAGCAGTTGAAGGATTTGCTGGCATCCCCCGATGCTTACACCCAATCCGGCCGCAGGGATATGACACTGCTAAGCGTTCTGTACGATACCGGGGCGCGGGTACAGGAGCTTTGTGATTTGCGTGTGCGTGATATCCGGTTGGATCATCCGGCGGTGATTGACATTGACCGGTAAGGGACGCAAAACCCGGCATGTGCCAATTTTAGGCAATACTGTGGAGCTTCTGCGGGCATACATGCGAGAAAGCGGACTGCTGCAAAATGCAAAGTTGGATACTCCGTTGTTTTTCAACCAGCGGCATGCTAAACTAACGCGCGGTGGAATCAGCCACATCCTGCAAAAATATGCGGCAGCAATGTCCAAAGAATACTCGAATATGCCTTCGGCGCTTACGCCGCATGTTCTAAGACACTCAAAAGCGATGCACTTGTACCAAGCCGGGGTCAACCTTGTTTATATCCGTGACATTTTAGGGCATGTGGATATCGCTACCACAGATATTTATGCCCGTGCCGACACGGAATCCAAGCGCAAGGCACTGGAAAGCGCCTATCCGGACATTACCCCTGATGTTCTGCCGGAGTGGAAATGTGATAAAAATTTGCTGGGTTTCTTAAATAGCCTTTAGCTGTTTCTCAATTTATTATGCTTAGTGTATGCGCCGCAAGGCTCGCATCCATGCGGCGCACACACATTCACTGTGCATTTTCAATCACTGTACATTAGGCGGACCATTTTCCCCATTAGCTGCAAATATCTACCTTAACGAAGCAGACTGGGCATTTGACGCCATTAGGCGCAAAACGGCGGAAAAAGGCTATGAAGCGGTCAATTACCACCGGTTCGCCGACGATATAGTGATCACCGTAAGCGGACACAACAGCAAACGCGGATGGGCTGAACGAGCACTGCAGCGGCTAAAGGAACAACTGAAACCTTTGGGCGTGGAACTCAATCCGGAGAAAACCAGAATGGTCAACGTCCTTAAAGGAGAGTCGTTTGCCTTTTTGGGATTTGATTTGAGGCGAGTACAAAATCGAAATAGAACCGGATACTTCATACTCATGACACCGAGAAAGAAAGCACGCACAGCGGTCAAAACCCGCATCCGCGAGATCATCCAAAACGGAGGGGCAAAACCGGCGGAAAACCTGATCAAACAAGTCAACGCCGTGCTGGTGGGATGGGTGAACTATTTCCGAGTTGGGAACTCCAGCCGTGCATTCAGCGAAGTGCGGGATTACACGGAGATGAAAATTCGAACCCTGCTGACCAGAAGGAAACGGAGGAAGAAGCGTAGCATCGGATGGCGGAGGTGGAGTAACGAGTACCTCTATGACGTGCTGGGGCTTTACTGGGACTGGATAGTCCAACCCCTAAAAAGCGCAGAAGGATACCGGTGAAAATGTCCGCCACCCGATAGGTCCCATAACCCTTTTGACGAAGTTTACGGGGTGAGCTGCTTGAGGGAAAACCTCACGAGCAGTTCTTATGGGGAGGGATTGGAAACGGGTCGCTAAACGACACCGCGCCAGTCCTTTACCCGACAGCTTATTTTCAAAGAACTAAAACGTCTGTACAAACTAGACGTGATCTCCAGCGGAGCGCCTGCAACTGTGGAAGCCCTGGTACTGGTGTCCATGCTGACCCTGGTCGTAAGCCATCGGGTGCTGAACCAGATCCGTCTTCTAGCGCCAGAGAAGAGCGAGCGGTTTACTCCCCTCCGTTGGGGCGAAACCTTTTATTCGGTGGCGCATGTCGTAATGTCTCGCACCCTTAAATATGCGGGAATTGATGATGATCCCACCATGCTCCTGTTGTTTTTAATGGAAGAAGGGGTTGATCCTAACGTCCATCGAAAACGCCTATTGTCAAGTTGGGTTAAGGCTAATTCC
>JAHKLX010000122.1 GCA_020854835.1 Microcaldota archaeon | reverse complement strand
GGACTCTGCAGTCTGATCATCTCAGGCTCCGATTCCCGCCAGAGCCTCATGGCAGATGTTCCATCATGTGCCCCCACAGTCGCCCGCTACGCCCTGGCGGGCAGGCCGCCGAGGCTCACCGACTCGATCATCCTCGCGGAGAGGGTCCACGCCGCCCTCGTCGAGCTCTCCGACGGCTCGGCGACCTTCACCGGCTGCGACGGGGAGGGACGGCCCCTCGTCGGCCACAAACACGCCTTCATCCTCCCCGAGTCGGTCGAGGCCCTCGGCCGGGGCAGGGAGGGCGAGGTGACCTCCGTCACCGTATACGCCCCCGCGGGCTTCGGCTCTCGGGAGACAGCCGCTCTCGAAAATCTGCGGGAGGTCCGGGGCGACGGGATCGTCGCCGACCTAACCCTCCTCGCCCTCGGCTTTCCCGGCGACTTCGGCGGGACCGATCCGGCCAGGGGCGCCTCCCCCCTCCTCGCCGAGTCGCGGATCTGGACCTCGCGCACCCCCTTCATCCCCACTCGTCACCCCAAGGCGACCCGGGCGGGAGCCCCGAAGCTCGACCGCGCCGGCAAACAGATCGGGAGCCCCGAGCACGAGCTCTTGCGGCTCCTGGGCCTCGCCGGGTTTCCCGAGCCCGTGGCCGTCGAGCCGGTCTCCTCCACCGAGATCGCGGGGGAGCGGGTCGGATGGGCGAGCTTCCGGCGGGCGCGAAACAGCGGCGACGGGAAGAGGGCGGGGTCGGCTGGATACGGCTTTCGGATCGAGTTTGCCGAGCCGGTCTGCGGGCCGGTGGCGGTGGGGTACGGGGCGCATTTCGGGATGGGGGGGTTTGTGGGTGAGGATTATGATTCTATTGAGGCAAAAGATAGTAGTGCAAGCAGAATTGACGATGTGATATATGTAACTAAAAGAATCTATTGGGATGGTGCTTAAAAATGAACGGTCTAGATGACTATAAAACAGATTATTTGTTTCTCCTTGTTGGATCAAATCCACTACCTAATTATGTGACAGCTCTATTGCTGGCGAAAAATGGTGGGAAGGTCTATTTACTTCATTCAGGTGGTGATCATAGCACTAGCGAAGTCGCAGACCGCCTCAAGACTGCAATCAAAAATCGCAGGAAGAAATTGGATGAAGTTTTATGCAGGGAGGTGGATGAGTCTAAAGGGCACATTATATCTCATAGAATGGATGAAATCTTAGGAGAGATTGTCTGCGAAGCTAGCATGGGATTAAACTATACTGGTGGCACAAAGGCAATGGCTGTCCATGTTTATCGGGCAATGGAAAAGAATGGATTCCCTTCATTGGTATTCAGCTACCTCGATGCTCGAACGTTGTCATTGGTGATAGATGGAAAAAGTGAGCCAATAAGATTGAATCCACTTGAAATGGATTGCTCACTTAGTTTAACTGAGTTGCTTTCCTTGCATGGTTACAGTGCACCTGTAATTCGCAAAATACCATTCCAGCCCGATTTCTGTCATGTAGTGGCAAAGACAATCAGTCAAGAGAGAGCATGGAAACAATGGAAGGATTGGACCAAGGACGAGAAGAACTTCCATGATTTGCCAGATCTTGTCCAGTACCCTGAACTCAAGGATATTCGAGATGCATTTGATAATATGTGCAATCAGCAGGCTACGCCCAATCTAGTGGCGAATTGTTTTGGATACAATAGCCTTGTTCAATGCAGTAAGTGGCTAATCAGTACATGGCTTGAAGAGTATGTTTTATCCTGTATCAGCGATATAGCCAAGGAATGCAATATAAATGATTATTGTGTAGATCTAGACCCTCGAAGACAGGGCGCTGATAAATTCAACCTGGATGTAGCGGTCATAAAGGGTTATCAATTGTTTGCAATTTCTTGCATGGTATCAGATAGAAAGCCGAAGTGCAAAGAACATCTTCTTGAAGTTTATGTGCGAGCACGGCAGATCGGAGGCGATGAAGCCCGCATTGGGCTCGTCTGCTGCTCAAACGATCCGCTTGATTTGCAGGAAGAAATCAATGAGACTTGGTTTGGAGAAGGACGAGTTAAGGTATTTGGCATGAAAGACCTGGCCAAGTTGTCATATGAACTTAAAAAATGGTTTCAAACTGCTAATGATTCAATAATTAGGTAAAAAAGGAGAACTTTATGACTCAATACACGCTCACAGTTGTCGATACCACGGGCATCCAAGATTACATCTTCGGCACTAACCAGCTTAAGCAAAATGTAGGAGCTTCCTACCTAGTGGACTGTGCTACTCGGAAATGGGTTGCTGAAAGCTTGCCTAGGCCCAATAACGTAAGAGATCTGGGCACTGCGAATCCCTTCACAGACCTGACCATTGAGGACGATGATTTAGTGGCAGAAGTTGTTTATGCGGGTGGAGGGAACACTATGATAATATTCACTGGCCATGCAGAGGGGGATGCAGTATCTTTTGCGCGCAGATTAACTCGCAAAGTACTTTTAGATGCTCCAGGATTAGAGATTGTTCTTGCTCACCAGGAATTTGATTGGCAAGGAAATGTGGCCTTAGGTGGGAAGAATGGAGTCGTTGGATGTGTAATGGAAAAAATGGCTTTAAAAAAGGCAAATCATCTTGCATCATCTCCTCTGATAGGGCTTGGTGTGACAGCAGCGTGTACCTTCACAGGCCTGCCTGCGGTAGGTTATGATCACAAGAGAAGTAGTCGGCTGATTTCGACCGAAGTGGAGGCAAAACTTAAAGCGGAGCCTCAGGCAAATGATCGCCTAAAGCAGCTCTTTAAATTCAGATGCTGGGAACCGGCCAGAGAATTTAAAGACCTTGGCAGCACTCTTGGCGAGTCTAGCTACATTGCAGTAATTCATACAGATGGTAACGGCATTGCCAAACGCATCCAAGGAATTAGAGATAAATTTGACCGTCCATTTCAGAACCGCAATTACATTCAGGAAATGCGCTCATTTTCGATATCTCTGCAACAAGCTGCTCAAGAATCACTTCAAAGCACTATCGATAAATTGATTCAATCCATCCATTGTGAACGGGGCAATAAGTTCATAGGTCGGAATAATGAAATTGAATTGCAAAACAAGATCCTTCCATTTCGCCCAATCGTATTCGGTGGCGACGATGTAACTTTTATCTGTGATGGACGCTTGGGATTGGGTTTAGCAGCCCATTACTTACAGATGTTTTCAAATCATTTGCTTTCCGACGGTCCAGACGGCAAACCAGCTTATTGCCGTGGCGGCATTGCGGTTGTCAAAACCCATTATCCATTTTCTCGTGCTTATGCTCTGGCAGAAGAATTATGCCGGTCTTCTAAAGAGTATATCAGTAAACGGCAGCATACGCCCTACAACGAAGAAGGTTTGACTGCGATGGATTGGCATTTCGCCGTCAGCGGTCTGGCACGCGATCTAAAGGATGTGAGAGATAGAGAATACACTAAAAACAGATTGGGTGATTTACTCATGCGACCTGTGCGTCTTAGCGATCCTGAAAAAGACTGGCAGTCCTGGGACCGATTTTTAAGAATTGCTAGAGAGTTTCAAAGTGATGACGGTCCGTGGTCAGGGCGTCACAACAAAATCAAGGCACTCCAAAATGCTTTGCGTGCCGGGCCTGCTGGAGTCGAGCAATTTCTTAAGGTTAACGACATTTCTGAGCTTCCGAAAATTCCAGAACGACTAGATATGGCCCAGAAAGGTTGGCAGGGAGACCGTTGTGGCTACTTCGATGCTATTGAAGCTATGGATTTCCTTGTCTCACTGGAAGGAGATTGCAGATGAGCAGATACATTTTGAATTTCATCCTGGAAAGTGATGCTACCTTCGGTCGTGGAGATGGGGTAGCTGGAGCAGTAGACGTAGAGGTGCAACACGATGAATTTGGTTGCCCATACTTGGGAGGTCGCTCTCTTAAAGGACTTCTGGTAAATGAATGTGCAGAGATTTGGGCTGCAATCCCAGAACAAGTCAGACCTCGTTGGGAGAAAGCCGCTCAACGCCTCTTTGGAAGTCCAGGTAGTGGATTGGAAGTGGGAGCACAGGTGACATTCGGAGATGCCCAACTTCCGGAAGATCTTCGCCGAGCAATTGCCTATGATATCCAGAGAAACAAAATCAAAAGAGAAGAGGTGCTCGAGTCCATTACTTCTTTGAGGAGGCTGACCGCAATTGATGAAGATGGAGTGGCGAAAGAACATTCGTTGAGAACTTTTCGTGTGATCCTGCGTAATACGCCCTTTGAGGCAGAGCTGCATTTTGCAGGAGAACCCTTTGAGGACGATCTGGCCCTGCTTTCATCCTGTGTTAAGGCTTTTCGCAGGGCTGGAACTGGGCGAAATAGAGGTCGAGGTCGATTGAGTGCGGAACTCAAAGATAGCTCTGGCGAATCCATTACTGAAAAATACTATGATGTGTTTCGAAAGGACTTGAGCCCATGAATGCTTTGACATTTCAAATTAGAGCACTTCAACCGCTCTTGGTTACGCAGCTAAGCTCTAGCGAAGAGAATAGCTCAATTGCTTTCAATTTCATCCCTGGAAGTGTCCTGCGAGGTGCCCTTATTAACTATTATCTGAGTAAGCACAAAGTCGGTGACGCTGCAGTGGATCCCGAATGCCGAAGACTATTCTTAGATGATTTCGTTCGCTACCTAAATGCATACCCCGTAAATCATCAAGGTCATCGTGGACTTCCAAGGCCGCTCTCTTGGCGAGTCAGCAAAGATGATCAACAAAATTCTAATGCAAAAATATACGACTTCGCAATTGATTTCTGCAAGGATCTTGAGAATCCCGTCCTGCCTTCAGGTGACTTTTGCTGGAAGGATGGGTGCGACGTTCGTATCAATGGCCCAGGATGCTATATCAGTGTTCATAATTCCAGTGAAGATCGCAATGTCAAACGTGAAGAAAATAGCACAGTATATCGTTATGACGCGATTGCCACAGGAGAAGTTTTTGCAGGTGCTATAATAGCTGAAAACATGGATGACCTGCAGATATTGAAATCGCTGATTGATAAAGAAGAGTTCAGCCTTGGTGGTTCACGCAGTGCGGGATACGGTCGAGTCCGCATTGAAGATATTCAAATAATTTCTGATTGGTATGAATATGACGCTAATGATGAAGAGCTTAAAAGCGGAATAGTTATTATGACACTCCTCAGCGATGTTATAGTTCGCGAAAAAAGTGGGCATATCACAACAGATTTGGATTCAGTTTTGGGATGGAGCAAGCAAGAGGCCTTTCAAAAGACGCGAGCGATAGGAGGATTTAATCGCAAATGGGGTCTTCCTCTTGTACAATCGCAGGCTGTACAAGCAGGCAGTGTATTCGTATATCGAGCATCTGAAGTAGATAAAAAATTGTTGAAGATGATAACACAAGAAGGAATTGGGGAGCGACGAACGGAGGGTTTTGGTCGTGTGGCAATTAATTGGCAGACGCAGGCAGAACTACAGCGCCGTCCTAATTTAAGTGATGAGTCATCATCTCCACACACCCTCTCAAAGGAGAGTCAGAGACTAGCTCAGTGTATGATTGAACGCAGATTGCGCATTATTCTGGATCAAAAACTCTTGGATTCTTTAAGCTGGCTAAAAATCGAAAATGCGCCGAAAAATGCGCAACTTTCGCGTCTACGTCTGGCTGTTCGACAAGCTTGGCGAAAGAATGATCCAGAATTGGTAGTCAAGCACCTGAAAAGCTTGAAAGCACCCAAAGCCCAGTTTGAGCATGCACGTGTCGATGAGAAGAAGCTTATATCGTGGCTAATGGAGGGAATTGATCAGCATAAGATCTGGAAGGATTATCTGCAGCCTGGAGAACCTCCTTCAATTGCTGACATAAAATCTGGGGCTACTGAAACAATCAAGACAGAGTATACTATGCGTCTCTTAGATGCACTATTGCAAAGAACAACAAGAGAAAATCGAGCTGAGGATGGAGAAGCATGAAACCCCAATGGCAAAACTCTCGGGGCATTCAGGAAAGGATAATTGTCCACGGAACGCTAGTATTGGATACTCCTACTCACCTGGGCAATGGAGATGCTGAGGGACCGTTAGACATGCCATTGATCCTGGATCCACTTGAAAACAGGGCTTTAGTGACAGGCACATCTATCGCTGGTGCGATGCGAAATTATGTTAGGGAATATTCAGAAGATTTGGCAAAAAAGCTCTTTGGTGATGTATATAAGGATGAGAGCGTTCAGAGCCCACTTATTGTAGATGACGCGCTTGGTGCAAAGCCAGAAGTCGAACTTAGGGACTGTGTGGCAATTGACCCAACAACTCGGACTGCAGAAGGTGAGAAGAAATTTAATATTGAACTCTTGACCGCTGGCACTGAGTTTAATATTTCGTTTGAACTTCAGGTTCTCAAGGATAAAAAGCAGGAATTGCTTGAGGCTTTCGCTGTAGCATTGAATGGCTTGGAAAAAGGCGAGATATATCTTGGAAAACGAAAGCATCGGGGATTCGGAAAGTGTCATGTTAGCAAGTGGATTGTATACCGCTATGATATGACTGATCCCAAGGGGCTAATTGCTTGGCTAGATAATGACCACTCCGGACAACAAGATGGCAAGAAAGACATAGCCTCACTCATTTTTGAAATTCCATTGCGTAAAAATTTTAAAAATGGTACTTGTATCCTTGAAGGAACTTTTATTGTTGATGGATCTATATTAATACGATCTGGTTATGGAAATGCCAATGCACCGGACTTTGTACACTTGAGTTCTAAATATGGCAAGTACAAGCCAATTCTTAGTGGAACGAGTTTGGCAGGTGCTTTACGAGCCAGAGCGTTGCGTATCTCGAATACATTGAGAAAAGATGGTATCAAGATTGTTGACAACATTTTTGGTAATCGAAGATACGAAGACGATAAGAAAAAAGAGCTCACAGCTAGTCGGCTCTGGGTGGAAGAAGTATTAATTAATGATCCTCTTGATTTGGTGCTTACACGTGTAAAGGTAGATCGCTTTACTGGAGGTTCCCTCCCAGCAGCCCTTTTCAGTGAACAACCTGTATTCGGCAGGCTCAATCGAGAGACCACTGTCAAGATTCGGCTCAGATTAAAGGAAGCATCTGCGACTGATATTGGCCTGTTGCTGCTAGTTCTCAAGGATCTTTGGACTGGGGATCTGCCTTTGGGGGGGGAGAGCAGCGTAGGACGCGGTCGGTTAAAAGGAAAATCTGCAACTCTGAGCTATGATGGTGATTCTTGGACGTTCACCCGATTGGATGATAGAACGCTTCATGTAGAAGGTGACAAAGAGAGATTGGAGGCGTTTGTGAGCGCATTTGTAAGGATGGAGTGAAATGGAACAAAAAATAAAAAAACTAGGTTGCCGAGTTCGGCCTCTAGAAATAACAAATTTCTCGGTAGATTTAAGTGGATGGTTCCAAAAGCAACCTAGTGTCGGTGATATGATCTGGTTCTTAGGCCATGCCGATGATGGAGTCATCTGGGGGCGAGTCCAAGACGGAAAGCTGATTACGTCTGACCGTGCATTTAATAGAATTTCTCCTCCTTTGAGGATAAGCACACTCCAACAGGCTCGCATTTTTGGAAGAAATGCGGAAGTTAGAGTTTGGCGAAATGGCGCAGAGTTCCGGGCATGTCTTCTGGAAGATCAACCGGATAACAATGCTGAGGCCTTTGATGAAGAAACCATTCTCTGGGGCAACAACGCAGAAGCGAAAAAAGAAGGTTTTACCCTCATGTCTGATGGGCGTCAAGGCCTGCGCCATGCAGTTCCAATTGACGTGCCAGACTCGGTATTTGGGACAAACTCCAATAAGTTGCGCCCCCTGCGTCTACTAATTCGCCATTATTTGACTTATGATCGAGATGGACAAGCTAGAATTGCCTTAAGCCGTTTAGTGAACTTATATGTGCAGGGTGGATAATATGAATCCAAGACATAACAATCCTACACCTACCCTAAAGGGGAGAGTTGCACTTGCTCCTTACAACTTTGTCCCGCTACCGGAGCAAATTGTTCGGGTAGATTATAAGATCCCCGAACATAACAATTATACCGAGAATACCGGATACCTGGATTGCACACTGACAACCCAGACCCCTACCTACACTCGATCAGCCTTAGATCCTGATTTTTTCGCACGCTGGGGAGACGATATCCAGGAGATAATGAAGGATGATCAAGCTAGAAAGATATATGCTCAGTTCTTACACCTTGATGATGCACAGAGGCCGATAATATTTGGAAGTAGCTTGAGGGGTATGACACGGGCGCTAATTGAAATTGTTGGGTATGGAAAGGTGCAATGGGTGACCAAAAGACATCTTTTCTTCCGAACTGTTGATGACACTGCTGTAGGTAAATACTATCGGAATAGAATGATTGAAAAAATAGAGGGAGGATTTCTGCGCAAGAGTGGCGAACAGTACTACATTAAGAAAAGTCAGGTTGCTCGAATTCATCGGAATGATCTCGGAAATAACGCCAAAATATATGAAGGAAAAGCACCTAACCTAACGCCACACTGGGATGGCAAAACTTCTCAATATGCTCACGTCTGGGTCAAAATATCGGATTCAGATGGCAAATTTGTAAAACAAATCAAATACGAGAAAACTAAAGGATTGCAGGAAGGACGTTTGATCATAACAGGGGATGTGCCTGGCAAGAAAAAGGAATTTGTTTTCCTCCTGACAGAGCCATCTGCTGAAGAGATCGACGTCCCTTATGATCTGATCGAACGATTTCATGATGACGACCAAATTTCCCAGTGGCAAGAAAGGGCTTTTCCTAAAGATAAACCCGACAAAGATTGCCGCCAAAAGAATGGACTATTGCGCGATGACAGTTTCTTGAGCCGGGAAGGAGATCCTGTTTTCTTCATAAGGGAAGATGAAAAGTTAACATTTTTTGGGCGTGCTCAAATGTTTCGCCTTCCTTACCACCATAGTCCTTTTGATTTAATCCCCAAGGATCTCCATCCTAATGCATGCGAAAAAGGAACTGAATCGATAGATATTGCAGAGGCCATCTTTGGCTTTGCAGCAACGGGAAAAGAGACCAAAGGTCGTGCCGGTCGTGTGTTCTTTACGGATGCCATCTGCGATCTCAACCAAGAAAAAGTTTGGCTGCCAGAAGGCGTCATCACCCCAAAAATCTTAAGTAGCCCCAAACCAACCACATCCCAGCACTACCTTGTGCAGGATAAAGAGAAAGGCCACAATCCAGATATTAAGAGCCAACTTGCCCATTACGGCACGCCAACACCCGAAGAAACCGTTATTCGTGGCCATAAATTTTATTGGCATAAACAGGAAGGATTGGCCGCTAATAACTTCAGTGACGAAGATCCTGATTGGTTATCCGATACTCAGCACACTCAAATCAAGCCAGTGGCTGCTAATATAAGGTTTAGATTTAAGGTATACTTTGAAAATCTAACCAATGTGGAACTAGGAGCTCTGCTATGGGTTCTTGACCTTCCCGGAGGCTATCATCATAAGATAGGCATGGGAAAGCCATTAGGGTTAGGCTCAATCGCTATTGAGTCGCGTCTAATCATGACTAACCGCCAAGAGCGCTACTCTAAGCTATTGGATGATAACGGCTGGCATACTGGTGAGGATACAAAGATTTCTGAGGCAAACTTCAAGAAAGATTTTGAGTATTATATTCTGGAGCATATGGATCAAGAAGAGCGAGGTAGTGCTAAAGAAATGTGTCAGTTATCTCGCATCCAGATGCTTCTTAAGATGCTGGAATGGCCAGGGCCAGGTCCAAATCTAACTGAATATATGACTATAAATCAATACAAAGAACGACCTGTGTTGCCAGATCCACTTAGTGTAGGATTAAAAAAAAGCGATTCTTCCTTACCGCCAAAAATGAGTATGGGCGGAATGACTAAAATATCGAAGAGCTACAACTCTATTTCTGCAGATAAATCAGCAGGATTGGTATGGCTTGAGGATACTGCCAAAAAGCTTAAGATTGATCTAGACGGACTTTTAAAAAAGAGGCCAAATGACTTGCCAAAAAGATGGAAGGCAATTCAGGAATCCAAACTAAAGAACGATGTTCTGAAAGAGATAGTTTCGCAACTCAAGTCAAATGGAATATGGAACAATCCACCTACTAAGAAACTTGGTGAGATGGTACAGTTTTTCAAAAATCAAATCGAAGGACAAGACAAGTGATGATGCCTTAAACAAAGCTGTAGTTGACATTATCAACAAACAACTATTATTATTAATATATTATGATATCATCCGCCCCCGTCATCTACCCCATCGGCGTCTCCGCCCCCATCACCCCCACCGAGCCGCTGCCGCCCCTCCCTGAGATCCCCCGAGGGTCCCTCGTCGTCGTAGAGGGTCGAGCGCCGATCTGGCGGTACGGGATGGCGCTCCACCTCCTCCACGGCTCGCCCGCGGCGGCGATCGCCTTCTACGACCCCCGGCTCGGGGCGGTGGTGGTCGCAACCCACAGCCGGGAGTGGGCGGTTGGACAGGTAGT
>JAHKLX010000073.1 GCA_020854835.1 Microcaldota archaeon | reverse complement strand
GCTCTGTTTTGTCATTTTGTATTCTATGCTGCTTGTATCTCCCGGATCTCCGGAAAGTTCCTTTATATGTTCAGGATGAAAAATGGAGCAAAGGGACTCACCCATCATTATGGCTTCAGAAGACAGCGTATTGCTGTGTCTGTTATAGGCGAAACTCAAATAAACAGCACTCAAAAGTATGGCAATAACAAGAACTATTGCATAAATCTGCTTATGTCTGTTGATACTTGGATCATCCCCTGGTTTTTCTGTTGTCTCTGTGTCAAGGAGCATAATATTCCACCCTTCCGGTCACTTTATGTGACATTGGTGTATAACTCTTTTGGCATCAAACCTTTTTTGTTTTTTGCCTTCCTCAAACAGGGATCTTACTTATATAATCCTTTTTTCAAACAGCACCCCATTTAATAATATTATACTCGCACACAAATCCATAATCAACAAAAAACAGCGGGCAGAATTTTTTTCTGTCCGCTTTGTCAGATCCCATGGATCCTTCCTTTTTTCTGCAATAATAGTCTTTGCTTCTGCAAAACAAAGTACCTTTTATTCGATATATTGTCCGGCTCCGTTATGAGCATCGGCTTTACCAAACTTTGTTTTTGAAATCAGTCTGCCCATCGGCATCAAGGTCAGATATGAGGCGATCATTACAACGTTGATGTCCAATACTATGCGAACCAGAACATCCGTGATATAGCCCGAAAACAAAAATGGCATAAACAAAAGGAATGCGGCCCAATTCAAACCAAAAATGAAATATCCGTATTTCACTGATCTGCGCATAAAATGTGCCTTGACTTTGTTGTTCCCCAGCAGAACGAATACTATACCTATAACAATCCCCATCATAAGTGTCCAGATGAATGTTTCCAGGGGTCTTGTTTGATTTCCGGATCTGATGATCCCTGAAAAATATGCCATATATCTGCCTGCCAGAAATATACCCGCAAAAACTGATACCGCTTTTATTTTTTCTTTGGTATAAAACCCTTCCTGCTGTGTGATATTGTTTTTTGTGGTTTTCAGCATGCTTAATAAAATACTCAAAATAAAAACAGGTATAGCATCACTTGCCCCCACAACAAACTCATTGATAAGAGGATTCCCAAAGAGAGACACTCCTTCAAGCATTGCCATTATCCAAAGCATGGCTATTGCCATGCCGTAACGCACACCTTTTACCATGCCTTTTCCGGGAATTTCATCCCTGTTCCTAAGGTAAACAAATGAAACACAGGAAAAAGCCAGAAGAGCCCAAAGAGATGCGGTGATCTCTGTTCCAAGGATGTCTGCTACAAAACTGAAGTCCGGGTCACTGGGCATTGTGCTGAATGGGCCGGTTACGATATGCATGAATATATCAATGGCAACGCAGAATACTATTATAACAACAACTTTAATAATTTGGTTTTTTTTCATATCTTTCTCACTCCTATTGAATACAAATACTCTTTCCCCAATATACCTTATTTTTCCTTGCGCAATACCTCATTATATGCCTCCGTATTTTCGATCCCGTTCAGATTGGAGAGGATTTTTTCCAGGGACTGTCTGACCAATGAAATATTCTCGTCTCCCAATTCTTTGAACATTTTTTCTCTGAATGATCCTCCCTTTGGATCAGTCTTTTTCCAGAAGGATCCACTCTTTTCTGTCAAGCAAACTCTTGTGGCTCTGGCATCATTCTTGTCTTTTTCCAATGACAGCAAACCTTTCTGCTGGAGCTTCATAGCTACCTGTTTAACATTCTGATGAGAACTCCCCATGGCACTTGCCGCTTCCTTCAGTGTCGGAGGATGATCAAAGACGCTGTTTATGGTCTCGGACAAAAACCACTGTTTAGTAGTAACATCAAATTCCTTTAATTCTCTTTCCAGAAGAGTGTTCATTCTGTTTGAGATGATCAGTAAAAGCCCGAAGATCATGGCATCATCTGGGATCTTATCGGTCTTTTTATTATTCATTATCACACCGCCTTTTCCGGATCCGGGGATCCGACTCGATAGATATAAGTAATGTATTACATATTAAGATAATACATTACCTTTTTTTGTTTGTCAACAACTTTTTTTCTATACAAACACCGGCAGGGGCTGACGGATACACGAAAAGTGTCGCAGCAGGATCATCAGGCTTGCCGGCTTTCAAAAGAAATTCGGATAAAGCCTTGATAACTATTGACAATTCAGTTGAAAAAATGTATATTTTAACTTAGTTAAAATATTTTAACATTGTTAAAATAAATGGAGTGTAATATATGAAACAATCAAAAAAAGAACGTACCCGAAAAGAGATCATTCAGGCTGCAAAAGATATCGTTCAAGATAAGGGTTATGAATTTGTTACTGTCCGTCATTTAGCCGAAGTAACCGGCTATTCCTATACTAATCTGTATTACTATTTTAAAGATTTGAACACGCTCTTATGGGTTTTACGTCTTGATATGATCGAAGATATGATTGCAGAACTTACATCGATCACCTTTACCGGAGATGATCCCGTAAAAGAAATTTTGGATGTATTTTGTTGTTATACCGATTATTTTTTTAAACATCCCAACGCTTTCCGTTTCTTTTACTTCTATGCTTTTGTTCAGCCGGAGGGAGATGAAAGTTTTCAAAGTCTTGAGGAGCGGTTCAGCGGCATGTGGCAGACTTCGTTCTCCGGATTAGTGCAATCCGGTATAATCAGAGCGAATGACATTGAAGTGATCGCTAAAACAATTATTTATGCCCTGCAGGGCATGATCATGCTCAGTTTTTCATCCAATGGCACAGCAAAACAGGATGATATCAACAAAGAGCTTGCTAAGCTTATAAATTTCTTGTTCAAAAAGAATAAAGATAATCTTTAAGGAGGATAGTCTTATGACTCAAGGTTTCAAAACAAATTTTCGGCCGCTTTTTCGTGTCGCCCGGTATTTATCTGTACTGATGTTGGTCCTGATACCAATACAGATTATTGTCTTCGTTATATCTCCGCCGCCGGACACCGTCAAGGGATTCTATGAACTTTACCATCAAAACACTTTATTAGGGCTGCTGAGTTTGGACTTTCTTTACTTATTCAATAACATAATAATTGTTGTGATCTATTTAGCTCTCTTCATCATATTATACCAAGAACGACCCGTTACTGTTATTTTGGCACTTATACTCGGTTTGGTTGGTGTTTGCTGTTACTATCCGTCCAATCCGTCCTTTGAGATGCTGACCTTAAGTAATCAATATTTTCAAGCACTACCTGATCAGCAAACGATATATCTGGCCGCCGGGGAAGCCTCAATTGCCGCATATACGGGTACTGCATTCAATTCTTATTATGTATTAAGTACTATTTGCCTTCTAATGTTTGCCTATGCAATTATAAAAAGTCCTCAATTCAAGAAATCAATTGGTTTGTGGGGTTTGGTTTCCGGATTTTTCATGATTGTACCATCTTCCGCAGGTACATTGGGCATGATATTTTCTATACTGTCTCTGATCCCTTGGGTGATCTTTGTTTTTTTGCTGGTGATCGATTTCAAGAAATTCTCCATTGACTCATAATACTGACTATGGAAATTGTCACCTGTAAAGCTTCAGTCCGCATCAAAAGCTTCTGCCCAGGTCTCGATATTGAACGGCGGCGCTTTCAACACCAGGAGCAGTGCTTGGGGCTGCTTGTCTGGAAAAGCAATCATAAATTGATAGAATTTCAGCCAATCGGAATATGTCATGCAAAATACTCCCACATTTCTTCAGTCATAGGGTAATTAGACCATGTATCATTAAACTTTGACTCTGTGAATCTGAAACCAAACTTATCATATAAATGGCAGGCAGATTCGCAAATATCAATCGTCCACAATATGATATGGGAATAACCATTTTCTTTACAAAAGTCCATCGCTTTTTGCATGAGCTGCTTACCGACACCTTTACCATGCAGAGAGGGATCTATTCCAAAAAGACGAAGCTGTGCCTCAGCATTACCTTTCCTAACAATACAAATAGAGCCTTTGATCTCATTGTCTTCCTCAACAACCCACAGTCTGCTTCCAGCGTGATCATCAAACAGCTCTGTCATTGCATGGAGAAAATATTTCTCAGTATCGGGCAAAAAATCAAACTGTTGCTCAAACAATTTGTAATAAAAATGAACCACTAAGCTAGGCTCTCCCGGTATCGCTTCTCGAATTATTAAATCATTCATTCTCTTCACTTAATTATGGTGGAGCATAGGGGGATCGAACCCCTGGCCTCGTGATTGCGAACCACGCGCTCTCCCGGCTGAGCTAATGCCCCGTTATCCGATATGCATGGCCTGATCAGAAATCAGGCCATGCATATTTTCTTGTTTCTTAAATGTTTATGTTCACCGTCCTTCAGGTCCATCGGG
>JAHKLX010000053.1 GCA_020854835.1 Microcaldota archaeon | reverse complement strand
GAAAAGTGAATCGCAGGGGAAGACGTTCAGGAGAAGGGAGTGGAGTCAAGGTTAATAGAGTCATTGTAAGCGTTCCTGATCTGCACAACAAAAATAGAAGGAGGCCCGGCATGGATCTTGAAAGCTTTGCGAGAGATTACATTTATTTGCTGTTCAAATTGAGAGAGCAAGACCGAAGCCTTTCGGAAAGGGCTATCGAGTACTTCTTTTGACTCTGCACATAAGGATTAGTATCTTAGAAAACAGATTAGCCTAGGTTTGCCATTAAAAAAGCATTAATCTATCCATCTTTTTCTAAGTACATCAATCAACTTCTCTTGCCTTTCTCTCACTGTCTCGGGCGTCCACACATCTTGATTCACTATTGATGTGCTCAAGGCAAATGTGGTTACACCATTGATCATAAAGTACCCCTCTTTTTTCGTTTTGAAGTCATAATTCCTCATAGCTCTGTTTCGGTTTGAAGATAGCAGGATAAGGTTGCCGAGTCTGTGCAACCACTCGCTGTGATCCTCATCAGACCAATCTGCTGCATCCCAGTATCTTCTATTCAGCGTCTGGGGAAGAACGTGTTCTATCGATACAACGTCATGATCATAAATTGCTCCCGCATCAGCAATTAGCGAATCAAGCCTGAGTAAAAGATATTTCCTTGGGTTATTCTGCATCTTGTAAACCTCTCCCGAAGCTATGTCTATCATCTCGTTTTTTTCTTGCTGCGTTAACCAGAGCTGAGAGTCCTCTTTTAGGACTTCTCCGTGCTCAATTCTGTTAAGCACTTCTCCATACCGTCTTATGCGGGCATTGATACCGGTGCGGCTAAGACACATGTAAGCAGCTAATTTCTCCAAGCCAGTAAAAAAGCGCAACAATTCTTCATCATTGTTGTTGCTCCTGTAATAGGCTATCGCAGGTGGTATCCAATCTGAATTGTCGATTCTAGATAACCAAACAAGTAAGTTGTTGATTCTTGTGGGATCTGCTACGCTTGTATGTTCAGCATTAATCACTCTATTGAATGCTTCACCGAGAGGCTCAAGATAACTGTCTATGAAGACTCTGGGGTTAATTTGGCGTTCGGTCAAAATCCCTTGTAATTCGCTTACAATGTTTTTCCTCTGCTTAACTTTTGACAATATCATTCGTATGTGACCGAAAAGATCATTGAATTTCTCACGACCAATATCATTCTCAAGAGTTTCCCAAGATTCAGTATACCGTTCACGTTCTTCTTCATCTAGATTCCCAATCAGGCTGGCTTTAAGCAAGTCAGAAGGTCGCAAGTCTAGACCCCTACTATTAAGAACAGTAAATACTCTAAAAGCCGAATCCTCATTTGGAGTAGAGACACCCACAATATAGCTCTTATTGTTAACATATCTTGCAAAGCTGAAGAGTTTTTCATTATCTTCATCTTCAAAAGGAAAATCTTCGTCAATTCTGCGCCTAAACTCAGCACATATTCTCTTAATATTTATTTGCGCATCAGATAACCGCGCATCATCTGCATTATCAATTGCCTCAAAATTGAGCCGTTGCACATTCGAGAAAAATTCCGCATCTCTCTCTCTTAGGGTCAGTCTAGGTCTGTCTCGCCTACCTTCAAGAGCATCTCCCTGTCCTCTTAGTCTCTTCAAGAGCGAAGCTTGTCTTTCATCGCCAAATCGAGTTGCGATTGCTGCTAGAAGCATAGTCAAAGTTGTTAGCCTCTGTTGGCCATCAACTACTTCGGCTCTTGGATTGTGCTCTGCTTTTATCAGTACTATACTACCAAGAAAGTACTCCTCATTCTCATTTGCTCTCCACGATGACAGAAGGTCGGAATAGAGCTCTCCAGCTTGCTCAACAGTCCAAGAAAATGGTCTCTGATACGAAGGAATAATGAAATCGAAACTGTCGCTGAATATTTCGCTTAATGGAAACTGCTTTCCTACGATCATTGTCTAAACCTCCATTAACTTCGTGCTGGTTGTGATCAATATTGAAATCAGAATGAAGAACAGACGCCCTGTGATACTTGGATGCTAATTTGGCTGAAGAAATCATGAAATATCACCCTAGGTCTTGTATTGATAATGATAGTATCACACAAAGTGATGAATTCCTAAGACTAAAAAGAAAGAACCAGGAACCTGGACACAGATTCTTAGTACAAAAAGGGCAAAACAAACTATTGAATAATTTGCGGTAGATTTCACTTTCCACAAATCGTCCAAATGTGAATTCATATGAATAATATAGATTTCCCCAGATCTTCCGCAGCAAGTAATCGCTTCTTCTTCTGCCTTCCTTTCCACAGACAAGAATACCTTTCAAGAACTGCCTCCCAAATAAAGATCTCAACTTTACTACCATTGTACAGTTTTCGATTACGTAAACAAAGCGTTTCTCACTCCTGATATAATTAAATAAAGTGGCTTGCCGTTACCTTTATAAACATCATTCGCCGATGCTATACACTCCAGAGAAACTCGCTTCGAAGAAAACATTCCAGACCTGGAGCAATGTTGTTGCCTTTGTCTTTCAGGCAGGCCTTACTTCCGGCAATGGTTCCG
>JAHKLX010000010.1 GCA_020854835.1 Microcaldota archaeon | reverse complement strand
TAACGGATATAAGCGGTCTTGCTATACCAAGCAACATTACTATTCTGGAAGGGACATTCAATGGCTGTACAGGAATAAGAGACTTGAATGGTGTCAATATACCCGATAATGTAACCGAACTTGTTACAACATTTGCCGGCTGTACAGGTATCACTGATATAAGTCAGTTCGTAATACCTGATAATGCGACGAGACTATCCGGAACGTTCAATGGCTGTACAGGAATAACAGATATAGGAGGACTTACTATACCGGAAAGTGTTACAAGTATTTTTGGTATCTTTAAGGACTGTAGTGGCATAACAGATATCAGTGGGTTTACAATACCCGAAGGTGTAACAAGGATAGACATGGCCTTCTATAATTGCACTAAATTGGGGGGAACAATGACTATAATGGGTGATCCCAGTTCACATACAGTTTGTTTTGTAAATGCTGCTACGGATGCGACTTCCACGGGAGTAACTGTAGACTATACAGCGGCATGTACAAACATAGATAATATAATAGCGACCAAATCTGCCGGATCCAATATAGTTAAGGGATCATTGATAGAAATAGTAGAAAGTTGGGATATAGGAAAAGAAGAGGGTTATAGCGGAACAGGTTATGAAGCAGCTTCTGCCACATCAGATGTCACGGCATCGCTTTTTTCAAACAATACTTTGCTCATACAAGGTCAGGGTGATTGTATGAGCGGTTCATTTGGTGCAGAAATGCCATGGCTGGCAGAATATGCCGATCAGATCCAAAGAATAGTTATAAAAGACGCAGAGCCCACAAATATCTCCATATGGTTTGCGGATTGCAGTGCAATAACAGATCTTGCCGGCCTTGCCATTCCGGATAGTGTAACCAGTATGAGCTATACTTTCTATGGCTGCAGTGGAATAACAGATATAGGAGGACTTACTATACCGGGCAATTTGATAGATATGAGTGGAACATTCAGAGGTTGCACAGGAATAACGGATATAAGTGAGCTTTCAATACCTGCCAGTGTAACCAATATGAACAGAACATTCCAAGATTGCACAGGGATAACAGACATTAACGGATTTGTTATACCGGGCAATGTAACTGAAATGAGTTTTACCTTTTCAAATTGCACCAAAATAGGGGGAACAATGACTGTGATGGCCAATCCTGATGTAATAACATCCTTTTTTGCTAATGCTGCTACGGATGCGGCTTCCACAGGAGTAACTGTAGACTATACAGCGGCATGTACTAAAATAGATAATATAATATCAAGCAAATATGCAGGATCCAATATAGTGAAAGGATCTTTGATAACGCCATAAAAACAGTATAATATTTGACAAAAAGAACAGGGTAAAAGATCCTGTTCTTTTTAATAATCATATTAAATAGTAAAAAAAGAAACTGTTATTGATACAATATATTTCAGTTTCTTTTTATTTATCAATTCTTTTTGTAGAGGAAGGGGGACTAGAAAAAATCGTGAGGAAGTGTGAGAAGGTGCAGAGGAAGGAACAAATCATGGATAGATAACTATTCCTAAAATCATAATTTTCGGAAATGATATGAAAATAAGATCCGTTCACGATCATGCCAGAATATATACTTCTTTTGTTTATCCCCTTACGCAACAAAAAAGCGAGGCTTTATTTTACGTTTTCAGCGATTTTATTTTTCTTTATGACCTGTGATACCTTTAAATATCCACCGGTATACGGATCATCTGTCCCGGCTTAACCAAACCTGTGTCCATGTCATTTGCGGTCCTTATAATATGTACTGCCTGTCTGGTATCCATTTCTTCGCCCAGATATGTATCTGCTATATCCCATAAAGTATCTCCGGCAGAAACTTCTACACTTACATATTTCTGCTGGGTCTGACCATTGGCATCATTGCCGCCCAAAATGAAATTACCGGCTGCCACAGTTATTACTGTGATAACAAGCATCAACACTATGATCTTGAATTTGGATAAGATATTTATGGCACCGGCAGAGCTTCTGCTACATGATGCATTGTTGCGGGAAACTCTGTGATTCCTTGATTTTGTTCTATTTATGTCATTATATATGTAAATACTCATTGGTTTACCTCCCCATGCCCTACCGAAACATTTGTTCTTTTTTAGAATATACGAATATTTGTTCGTTGTCAAGGGAAAATAAAACATTTGTTCTTTTTTTTTAATAATGAATGAAATAGCTGAAGTGGCAAAAAAATAGTTTTAACATTAACATTACTTTTCCTAAAACGTGCATATAATTGTGTATTTATGTCTGATATGCACGTTTTCTCATTGATTTTCCGGGATCAGTACGTATTTTGTAAAAATATGCCCCAAAATGCTATATTATTTTGCTTTTTTTACCTTATTCGTCCTAATAATCAAAAAATCTACAAAAAAACATGCATATTCATTAATGATTTAAGCGATTATGCTTGTTTTGGGAATCAAATGTTTGTTTTGAGAATCAAATGCTTGTTTTGGGAATCAAATGCTTGTTTTGGGAATCAAATGCTTGTTTTGGGAATCATATGATTTTTTAATGAGAAACGGCACCATCAACAGGCTTATGGAAGACTACTTATGACAGCAAATATGCCGCATACAGCATTATACCTGTTTATTTATTTATTTATTTTGATGTGAATTTATCGTGGAGTTTTTCCAGCCAGTGTTCCAGCTTTTTGCGGTATATGACGCCGAGGATAAAAAGTGCGATGAAGATGGCAGATATTATTATTACAGATATATAATCACCCTTCCCTGCCTGCATACCTATCAGAAGACTGCCCATCATGCCCGGCGTTCTTCCGACAAGGGAAAGAACCAGGAAAAGCTTGAGCTTTATTTCCGAAAGACCTGCCGCATAGCAGCACAGATCCTTGGGGACCCCGGGAATCAGATAAATAAGCATTATTATGATATAACCCTTTTTACTGTTAAGTTTATGAAGAAATCTGTTTATTTTTTCTTCGCCGAAAAAGATATGGACGGCATCATGCCCCAATGCTTTTGCAAGATAGTATGTGATTACTGTTCCAATGGCGGCGCCGATGATGGAATAAAGATATCCCAGCCAGAAACCGAAGAGAAAACCGGCAGCAAACTGTATCTGCTGTCCCGGCAGAAAGCTTATGATGATCTGAAGTATCTGTACTCCTATGTAGGCAAAAACACTTTCAGCTTTATATGCATGAAAAAATTCCTTGATGGTGCCCAGATCGGAGAACTTCTGAACAGTATCATACTGAAAGAGCCACAAATAAAGAGGAATGCCAATCAAAAGAATCAGCAATATAATAAGTTTTATAACAGCGGCTGTCTTTTTGAGCTGCCTGGATTTTTTCTCTTTTTCGTTTTTCAGCATATTAAATATCTACTTTTTTCAGCATATCAAATATCTACTATTTTCAGCATATTAAATATTTACTATTCCTTATATCAAATATTTACTATTCCTCTGGAACAAAGTTCCTGAAGTGCATTTATGACTCCGAACATGGAATGGGCGTAAGTCAGGCCTCCCTGGAAATATGCCGTGTAAGGCTCCCTCATGGGGGCATCCGCTGAAAGTTCAATGGAGGAGCCCTGTACGAAAGCCCCTGCGGCCATAATGACATCATCTTCATAGCCCGGCATTCCCCAGGGTTCGGGTCTTACATGGGAATCCACCGGAGCGGCGGCCTGTATACCCTGGCAGAAAGCTTTGACGGCCTCCGCAGAGCCCAGTTTTACTGCCTGTATAATATCACTTCTTTTGTCATCGGGAAGCGGACATACTTCATACCCCAGATCCGAGAAAACCTGTCCG
>JAHKLX010000144.1 GCA_020854835.1 Microcaldota archaeon | reverse complement strand
TTAACATCATTAGTTTTAACATCTGGTTTAACAGCTTCTCCTGCAATTGCTCCTCCTGCTGTCAAAACAGCAGCGGCAACACCAACTTTAACTAATTTTCCTCTGGTCATATTTAAAATTATGAATTTTGTTTTTTATAATCTTTTCGGGACTGAAAAATCCTGGACTTCCAGTATTATCTCCTAAAAATCAGTTACTACTAATTGTATAAATAAAATCATCCTCCCAACTGAGACTTTTGTAAATTTTATCCCCCAAACCTTCAAACTTCTTTTTTTCATTATCCTCAAGAGGATAATTTCCATAGAAAGTTATTTTTTCATCATCAAAACAAATCAATTGCTTTCTTACCATATTAATATCATTTTTAGCAACATATTCATAACCGATTGAATAACAATGACCCTTGTTCTGATGTTTTTGGTCTTGTGTTACACAAGTGTATTCAAAAGAGGTTGGTTTTTGCAAATTTTCACAGTCAAATATCCTACCCTCAATTTCACATTTTCCATTGCCCAATTGCTCAACAACATATTCTTCTCCATCAATAAAAAATATCAAATCTTGGCCTCTAAATTCTATTTCAAATTCGTTGGTTTCCACATTTCTTTTTTCTATTTTTACAATGTATTTCCCTTCAAATTTTTTTGTTTCCCATTTTTCTTCCATTTCTTCTAACCTATATCCGTCACATCCAAATTTTTCAGAAAGTTCTTTTTTTTCAGATTCAGATACTCCAGTACAACCCATTAACAAAACCAAACAAACAAAAACCAATAAGTTTTTCAATCAAATTACCTCTTTTCTGTGTAAGCAATCACTAAATCCCCTGTTCCAACACTTGGCAAATCCACAATGGCTGTATTATTGAAAATATTTTGTTCTTCCCCACCAATATGAACATGAGTCAAAGTACAATTTTCATTACCTTCTATTGTTAAATTATATCTACTGTATAAACTTTTTGGGTTAATAGAAATAGAATGTGAATAAAATTTAGGTTCATCAGAAGGATAAAGTATTTCACATACATATCCTTTCTCAAGTTCTTTAGGGACGCCAGAAAAGTAATCTTTGGGCAGTAATTCCATAACAAGATCCTCTACTTCAAAATGATAGTTTGGATCAGATATTTTACCAGGTATACAAAAACTTAATTCCCCTTTAGTTCTCAAAAGTATTTTTGCATTTTTTTCAATTATGGGGGGAGGCTCAACAACTATTTTTTCTCCTTCTTCTTTTTCTTTGGCAGGAATTTGGGGCATATAAAAAACTATCCCTATTATGGTTCCAACCAAAATAACACCAATTATTGCCAATACTAACAAAAACAAAACAGTTTTCCAGTCAAATATTCTTTTCCCCATGATGTATAGATATGTATGTAGTTTTTTATATTTATCGCTCTAATTTTATATCATATGGTTTCTAGAAAAGAGTTATTGATTTTTATAATTTCATCTAGTCTTATTTTTTCTAGTTTTTCAATAAATCACTCTGGAACAATAGAATTGACAAATAAAACAGGATATATAAAAATTAACATAACTCCCGAAATTTCTACTTTCGAAGAAATCAGGGAAGAATATATAGAACAAACTCCCGAACTGTCTTTTGCTTTGATTACAGATAACACTTACCCTAGCAACACAAAAAATACACATATCAAACAGTACAAGAATGAATTGATTGATTGCGGCGTAAATTTTTTATATGAATACAATTTAACCAACCAAAATTATCAATACGCTTTTGATCAATCATATGCTGCTCTTGAATCAGAAAAAGGACCTAAAAACATAATTTTTATCAGTGATTTTCTTTATTCAGAATCTATTGATCTGGATAATACTACGTATGATTCCTATTTATGTTATCAAAAGCGATCAGAATTCTAATATATATAAAACTCTCAATTATGGGGGGTTAATAAATATGTATAGATTAGTCAAGAATGTTGAGTTTACAAAACCCCCTAATGTATATCTCAGTTCAACATCAGAAATTTGTGATTTAATCCAAAAAGATCAATCCAATGAATCATTGCTTAAAGATTGGATGGGGAGTGATTTGAAAGTTTTGATCAAAGGCCCCTGCGAATATGAAATTTCTCCTAAAAGAATTTCAAATATTCAAAACCAAACTTATAATTATGTTGTCCAAGTTGATTGTTCCAAATCTCCCTATTCCCAAAACAAAACTGTTATTACGGGCATACATATAACTTATGAAGATTTATTTGAAAAAGAAGTTTCAGAATATTACTCTCTCGAAATTTGGGGTTATTCAGAATCAATTCCACCAACCAATCAAACCGAAGCTTGTGCGCTTTCAAATTATATAATATCATACCCAAACACTCTTACTTTTTACAAAGGTTTCAAATTTGATTGTCCAGCAGAAAACATTGCTTTGGAAAAAACTTCTGGAACTTTAATAAACGGGCAAGATTTTTATCCAGTAATTGGTCAATACACTATTTTAACTCAACCTAATAATGAAAAATTATATGTAATATACAAATCCAACCAATATAACGATTATATCGATTCAAGTAAATTTTATGGCAATATGCCAGTAACTTTACATCCCAAAAATGAGAAAATTCTAAGTATTTCAACCACATTAGCAGGAGGAACAGATAATGTTGGTGATTCGATTAGTACTATTGCAGATTATGTTTCTAATGAAATAACGTATACTCTTTTTGATGGTGCCTGGAACTGGAATAGTGATTTGGACGTTTTAGAAAAAAAACATGGTGCATGTGTTGATTATTCTGCTTTATTCAGTTCCATGTCTAGAAGCTTAGGAATTCCAGTTAGAGGAATTTTAAGCACCAATAAACAATTATTGGGTACAGGTCATGAATACGTAGAATACTATGATGGTGGCAAGTGGCATCATTTAGAACCGCAAACCAACCACGTGAATAAACCCGACATGTATCTCCGTCAAAATAGCTGGTCCTACGCACACTCACTTAATTTAACAACAATTAACGATTCAACAATGCAAAATTTCTTACAAAGTTATAGAATTGCCCATTGGTATGTAGATCCAGAGGGGGAACCCCAAAAAGATGAAAAAACTTCTTTCTTATATGGTGTTGGTTTTGCAGGACCTGGTTTGATGTCTGACGTAGACCAATACACAAAAAAGAAAGCATGTGGAGAAAACATTTCATCAAGAATTTCTTTTGGTAATTTTATATATGAAGATTGTGGTATTTTATGTTTACCTCCTCAATTAGATCAATACAATGCAAAAAATGTTAAATTTGGTTTTAGAGATATCGATAACATAATCATTTATCCAAAGGTTATTTACAGAAAAGATGTTCTTAAACCAGGTGATTACTATATGGAAACTTTTAATTTCAGTTTAGATAACTGTTCTAGATCGGGGTCAACTGAAATTTATTTAATTTATGACACTCCATCTGGAGAAACAATCACAAAAACCAGTAAACTTATATTAGAACCTTAATTATATGTGCAAAAACAATTGTCATAATAATCCTTATAATTGGCAGAACAATTCAATACCAATTTTCCATCATTTTTTTATTAGTTAAACAATGTTTTTTTCGCATTCTGATTTACAATCTCCCCCATAACCTAGTGAATACACTTGACAATCTGCCCATTCCACATATTCTTCATCGTCACACATTCCAATAAAAACAATATATTCTTATAATCATTGAATAGCTCAAAATAAAAATTAAAAACAAATAAACATTTACGCTATTCTGAAAGTTTCTCTTTCTAAAGCTTGCTCAAAATCTTTTTTTGTTTTGTTCTCACGTTTAACTCTATAAACTGCTTCCCTTGCTTGCTGATTTCTAATGCTTTTTTCATCTTCACCAATACCAGGTTCATTCATAAAATTCACAATTGATGTATAAAATTTTCCAATCATACTTTCTATTTTATCATTGGATTTTTCTGACAGTTTATAGATTTTCATTGTGTCAATTGATCCAAAACCAAAAATCTGTTCATCTAACGAATCAAAAATTTCCACATATTCTCTCAATGTTTTTTTACTTTCTTTTTCAATATTTATCAATCTGTCATACGAGTCAAAATCTTTTCCTTTCAAATAAGCTTCAATTGCAAAAAGTCTGCACTCCTCAGTTTTAGGATGCTTGCTCATGCCTTCTTCATATATTTTTCCAGCATACCTATATCTGTTTTCTTGAAGCTCAACATGTGAGTATTGTGTTGCAAGTTCATAAAATCTCCCCGAGTAATAGTATTCTCCTTTTTCTCTAAGATAATCAGATATTGACATACACGTAACAATAGATTCAGTATGTTCTTCTATATTTTCCATAACGCCTTTCATCATGTTTAGTGCCTGTTCAAAATAAGTTTCATTTTCAAAGCCTTTTTTTGCCATTTTCTCAATGCGCGATGACATACTTTCTCCAGCTATGATTACAGGAATTTTTTCTTGAATTTCCCGAACCTTTTTTTCAGGCTTCACAACCAATGACATAACATATTTATGCGTTTATTTCTTTAAAAAGCCTTGCTTTAAACAACTGAATTTCCTTTATTGGCGTTTATCGAAAGCATCTTTTGTATCGCTTCCTGAACATCTTTAGCGACTTCCTCAACCGGTTTTCCTGCATCAATAATAACCCATTCTTTTTCTTCAAAAAATTTATTTGAGGCCAGCTCATGATAATTATCTCTAGCATTAACTTGCATTACAAGATTTTTTTCATGTCTGTCTTTGTTGCTGTCCCTTTTGGCCAGTTCATCTGGTTTGCCGTCTAGCAGAATAACATAATCTGGTTTGGGTAAATTTAATTTTTGAACATCTGCAATCAATTCATTAAAACCAATTTTTTGACCTTGATAGGCAATGGTGGAAAAATAATACCTGTTTAATATAACAACTCCTCTTTCGCTTTCTTTTTCAATAATCTCTTTTTCATTGACCATTTCTTTTAAATATTCAACTGCAACTTCTTCATCTGTCAAATCAACGTCTCCCCTAAGATAATTCCTTATTTTTGTATCTCCCTCTTTCGGGTATCTATGGATATAACAATTTGTAACCCACATATTTCTCAACCATTTATAAACAAGCTCAACTTGAGTATCTTTTCCAGTACGGTCTATTCCTTCAAATACAATAATCATTTAACTCACCTATTTAAATTACCGCATTCTCTTATACCTTTTTATTTATAAAGTCTTTGATTTTATTCATTGCTCCAGAGAGTACTTCTGAATTCGGAAGGAATACAATCCTAAAACATTTTTCTTTAATGATTGGTGAAAACCCGCTTCCAGGAACAACCAAAATACCTGTGTTTTTCAACAAGTCCAAAACAAATTCTGTATCTGTTTTCCATGGTCCTTTTATTTTTATAAACATATAAAATGCACCTTCTGGTTTGACGGTTTCTACATTTTTTGTTTCGTTTAATATGTTATATGCAACATCGCGTTGCAGTTTAAATTGATTTAAAACAGGTTCAATATCATAGGGTTCTGTAAATGCAGAAATTGCACCTCTTTGGATCTCCCAATTAGTGCACAGTCTTGCATTTGCCAGTTTCTGTGTTGCTTGTTTTAATTTTTCCAGTCCGTCTCCATGAAAAGCCAAATACCCCAATCTTGCACCCGGGTAAATAAAAACTTTGGATAAACCGTTCCCCCTAATAACATTCAAATCTCCTGCAAATTCGGATAAAGAATGGAACTTTCCATCAAAAACCAGCTTATCATATATCTCATCTGCGATAATGGGAATATTAAATTCTCCTGCCAAATTTGCAATATCTTTCAGGGTTTTATATGAATAAACTTTGCCAGTTGGATTATTCGGATTTATAACAACAATAGCTTTTGTCCGCTCATTTATTTTTTTTCTCATGTCTTCAATATCTGGTTCATACTTTTCATCGCACAAATAATAATTTTGTATTCCTTCATAGATATCGCTTTTTGTATTATACAAAGGATAACCTGGAGAAGGCAACAAAAAATTGTCGCCCGAATTCATCAATGCCTGAAACATAAAATCTATGCCTTCACTCAAACCAGATGTAATGAATATATCTGATGCCTCCAATTTTTCTTTTTCTCCAATCACTTTTCTGAGTTCTGCATCTCCCTCAGAAGGCGCATAGCCGTGCCATTTCCCCGATCTAAAGGCATCGGATATTGCATCAACAATGTGGGAGGGAGGTTTGAATCCATACTGACAGGGATCCCCAATATTCAAATAAGTTAATTTCTTGCCTAACGCTTCTTCTTTTTTTGCCTCCAAAACAATGTCCCTTATAGCATAATGTAAACAAGAAATTCTTTTCGCAAGTATCATCCTATCACCTGATTTTTTTAAAAGAGTTCTTTTATAAAGAATTGAGTTTGGAGATAAACGAAACAAATATAAATCTATTAACAACTTAAAAGAAAAGTGAGAAATAAACTTAAGGCGCAGTCAGCAATGGAATATCTCCAAACTTATGGATGGGCATTATTAATTATTATAGTTGTTTTAGCAATAATTTTATACATAATGGGTTTTTTGGGAACACCCGAATATTGTTTGTTTGATGATATATCTATGTCTTGTATGGATCCTTCAGTTCCTGGCATGTCACAAGATGCTTATATTTTGGGAAAGCTTACAAACAATCATAATAAAGATATAATTGTAAGAGGAACTTTATGTGTTGAACAGCCCCCCCTGCCTCTCTCATTCAACGATACCAGAACATTTTATTTTGGGGATGGTTCAAGAGAACAAGGTAGAAGACTGCGACAAGGTCAAGGATTTTTATTTAATGATTTAGGTCTCCAATGCCACAAAGGAAATTATATTGTCAATTTAACACAATCAAGATACAATGGACATTTATACATATGGTAT
>JAHKLX010000040.1 GCA_020854835.1 Microcaldota archaeon | reverse complement strand
CCATCTGAGTAATATTCTGTTAATCTATTAACTGTTTCTTTCATATACTCAACCCTACTATTCCATCCTTGAGGACCTTGATAGGCGGAGTTTCGATAATAAAGTTCCCCATGTTTAGCTGCTAAAGCATTCTGTTTAGCATTAAAGAAAGCAGTATCATTGTTTTCAGTGTTTTGTAATAATTCACTATTTTCTCTTAGTAAGGTAACTACACTGCTGACTTCAGCCTCACATGAATAATTTTGATTTAAGTAGTCATTAATATAAGCTGAAAAATCATCATCATAGACCAGTAAACATTGGTAGGCTTGTTGGGCACTGTTGGCCAACTCCTGATTGGCCTGCTCTAAATAAACTAACACCTGCGAGATTGAGTCACTTACACCATAAACATCTTTACCATAAATCCCTACTCTTTGCTCTAAAGGCAGGGCTCGATTATACTCATGCAGCCACTCTACTAGTTGTAAAAACTCTTCATTGGCCCACATCCAAGTAGGCCAACGCTCAAAACTTGCCAAAATTTCCCTCGCGCTCGTTTCTGTATCAGTTTGATGTTTAACATATTGATTAACCCGGTACAAAGCAGCCCAATCCCCCTCAACAGCAATAAAGGAAAAACCCTTTTCTTGTATTAATTTTTTGGAAATCTCTCTGCGCCAATTATAATATTCTGCCGTACCATGAGATGACTCTCCCAACAAAACATAGTTTACATCTCCAGCCTGATCTATAATTTCCTGCAATCCCTGTTGATCTAATTGGATCAGAGGTAAGTTTTTCAAATCATAAGTTGGTTTAACATTGTTTTTAAAATAAATCATAGTGATCAAAAGAAACACTGGAAGAATGAGTAATAAAAAAAGGTTAATTATTGGCTTTGTTTGTTTATCTTCCATTGTTTCAATTGTTAGTTACTTTAGTTACTATGTTGCTTTTTACTTTAAAAAAATATGGATGTAGTTTTTAAAAAGATATGTTACTATGGTATCAAAATATTTTTATAGCACCAACCGACGTTATTTAAATTTTAAAACAATAAAAATTAAAAAAAGGATTATTATGCCTTTAAATCCAGACACTGAATCTAGTTCAGTATCTCCCAAAAAATCAGGTTCCAAAAATCCTCTGGTGGGAATCATAGCTGTTGTGGTAATAACTGTTGTGGGTCTATTAATAGCAATCAAAGTAGGAGCTTTTACTCCTCCCGGATGGCTAATGAATATACTCCCTTCTGCTTTTTATCCAGGAGCAATGAGATTATTAACCACTGACAGTGAAGAAGAAAAGTTTGCGGTCATGATGCAAACAGGCCAACCAGGAATTTGCACCATCACCCACCAAGACACTGGTGAACAAATGACCTATTATGTTAAAGATGATAAATTTAAAATTGAAACAACTGAAGCTAGAGATGGTGAAACTATTGAAACTCTAATCATTAACGACGGAGAGTACCATTACTTTTGGTCCAGTACTGAGCCAGTGGGTACTAAAATGAAAATTGTGCAGCCTGAAGAAATGCCCGAAACAGAAGAGTTTGATCAAGATTATGATTTTAGTTGGGACCTTGATGATTTTGAATACGAAGATGATGTAGAAACACCTTATGATATTGCCTGCAGGTTTACTAATGTGCCCGACAGCACCTTTGTGCCTCCAACAAACATAGAATTTATGGATATGACAGATATGTATGGTTCTGATTGGTTTGAGTATGAAGAAACAATGGACATGCCTGAATTTGACGAAGAGTCAATGTCTGAGTTAGAAGATTGGGCCCAACAGATGGAAGCTCAATATGATACTGAGTAAAAATCAGTCACTAATCAAACTCTAATCTTTAACTAAAGTTTGTAATAAGGACATATATTAAGTGATTAACTTGGAAGAGAAAATCCATGACCACTGTGGAGTCTTTGGGATTTTCGCCCCTGAAGAGGAAGTGGGGCGCTTAACTTACTATGGCTTACTTGCTCTTCAACATAGGGGTCAAGAATCAGCTGGCATAGCTGCTAGTAGTCAAAACCACATTACCCTTCATAAAGATATGGGTTTAGTGGATCAAATCTTTACTGAAGATATTATTAATAAACTACATGGCCAAGCAGCTTTGGGTCACACTCGATACGCTACTGAAGGTGCCTCAAAATTATCAAATGCTCAACCCATTCTTTTAACTGCTTCCTTTGGCGAGTTTGCCCTTGCTCATAATGGGAATTTAGTTAATTACCAGCAACTCAAAACTTTTTTACTCAACAAAGGTCATTCTCTCAACACCAGCACTGATTCTGAAATTATTGCTAGACTAATAGCTGAAGCTAATGGCCAATCTTTCAAGGAAAAACTGATAAATGGCATTCCTCAACTTAGAGGTGCTTTTAGCCTGGTAATTCTAACTGCAGATAAACTATACGCCATTAGAGATCAATGGGGAGTAAGGCCCTTAACCCTTGGTCAAGTTAACGGCAAGGGATGGGTGGTAGCTTCAGAATCAACTGCTATTGAGTCTATCGGCGGAGAAGTAATTCGTGAGATAAAACCTGGAGAAATGATTGAGATGTCTGCAACTGGGATGGATTCTTTTCATCAAATCAAAAACAAAAATACTGGTTTTTGTATTTTTGAGTATGTTTACTTTTCTAGACCAGATAGTACTATCAACAGTTCTTTAGTTCATCAAACAAGAGTTAGGGCTGGCCAGCTGCTAGCAAAAAAACATCCAGTAAAAGCAGACTATGTCATTGGAGTTCCAGATTCTGGCACTTCCTCAGCCTTGGGCTACAGTCAAGAAAGTAAAATCCCATTTCAAGAAGGATTGATAAAAAGCAGATATGTGGGAAGAACTTTTATCCAACCTTCACAGCGAATTAGAGATCTGGGAGTGAGATTAAAATTCAGCCCCTTAGCTGAGGTACTAAAAGATAAAACTATTATAATAATCGATGACTCCATAGTAAGAGGCACAACACTTAAGCAACTAGTTAAGCTTCTCAAAAGTAAAGGAGTAAAAAAAATTCATTTAAGAATTACCAGTCCTCCCTTTAGACACCCCTGTTTTCTAGGTGTCGATGTTTCGCGATATAAAGAGTTGATCGCTAATAAAAATACTATAGAAAAAATTAGAAAAGAGTTGGGGGCTGATAGCCTAGCTTATTTGTCGCTGACTGATCTCAAAAAATCTATTAAAGTTAAAATGAATTTTTGCACTGGTTGTTTTAATAATAAATATCCAGTTAGAAAAGAGTCTTAAATTACTTTTTGTTCTTTTTCTCCCTGTAGTCTCTCACTGCTTCAGCCAGGGCGTTAGCTGCTAAAACCGAACAATGCATCTTTGATAAAGGCAGTTGTCCTAGCTCAGCTGCTATGTCCTTGTTTTTTATCTGCAAAGCTTCTTTGATTGTCTTGCCCACGACTAACTGCGTAATCATGCTGCTGGTAGCAATAGCAGCAGCACAGCCAAAGGTTTCAAACTTGATATCCTTAATTATCTCTTTTCCTTCTTTGTCTTCCTCAATAATTAAATAAAGCTTCATTACGTCGCCACACACAGCATTACCAACGGTTCCAACTCCGCTGGCTTTCTCAAGGCTGCCAAAATTTCTAGGATTTCTAAAATGATCTAAAACTTGAGGTGAGTAATTCATGATTTAAATGGAGAAATAGCTCGTAAATTTGAAACTACTTGAGGTAAAATTTCAGCAACCTGCTCAATCTCTTGTGGTTTGGTGAATCTGCCTAAAGTCAGCCGCAGCGACCCATGTGCCTGAACTGGAGTCAAGCCCAGGGCTGTTAGAACATGGCTGGGCTCAAGTTTGGGAGAAGAACAAGCTGAGCCGGTTGAAGCAGCAATTCCATGCTGATCCAGTCCTAAAACTAATGACTCACCCTCCACAAAATCGAATCTAAAATTAATATTATTAAAAAGTCTCAGCTTTGGATGGCCGTTTAAATAAGAGTGAGGGATAGTAGATAAAATTTTTGAGATTAACTGATCTCTTAATTTTTTGATCTTTTTTGACTCTTGAGCAAGGTCACTAAAAGCAATCTCAGCAGCTTTAGCAAACCCCACTATACCTACCACGTTTAAAGTAGAAGGCCTAAAACCTCTCTCCTGTCCTCCTCCGTGTAAAAGAGGTGAAATTTTTATTCCATTTTTTTTAAATAAAAAAGCAACTCCTTTAGGCCCATATATTTTATGAGAAGAAGTAGTTAGCAAATCAATATGACTGCGATTAACATCAATTGAAAGTTTACCAAAAGCTTGGGCTGCGTCAGTATGAAAAATAGCACCTACCTTTTGACATAGCTGGCCAATCTCCTTAATCGGCTGGATGGTTCCAATCTCATTACTGGCATAAATCACTGAAACTAACAAAACCTGCTCATCTAACATTTTTTCTAATTGTGCCAAATCAATCAAGCCATGATGATCAACCGGAATAAGTTCTACCCTGTAACCTTGAGTTTCAAGCCAGTGAGCGCTGTTTAGCACACACTCATGCTCTATGGGAGAGATTAAAATTTTATTTTTCTTAGATTTATTAGCCAAAGCCACACCTTTTAAAGCTAAATTGTTACTTTCAGTAGCACTGCTCGTAAAAATAATTTCCTCAGGATTAGCCTGAATTGAATGAGCTAGCAATTCTCTAGCTTCTTCAACAGCCTGATCCGCCTTTATTCCAGCCCAATGAATTGAGGCTGGATTGCCAAATTTTTCATCAAAGTATGGCTGCATTGCCTTTAATACTCTAGAATCAACTGGAGTAGTGGCTGCATAATCTAGATAAATATTTTTAGCTGAGTTTGTCATCTAATAAATCTTGCAAACTAATATTGTTAACAGATTTAAGTAGCTCTTTTTGAATCTTAAACCAGGCATTTTTGGCCAAACACTTTTCATGTCT
>JAHKLX010000050.1 GCA_020854835.1 Microcaldota archaeon | reverse complement strand
TGATGGTATCGGAGGCATTAACTGTTTTGCCAAGTCCGTCAGTGATAGCAGCGTTCAATACATAATTACCTTTTTCTTTGAACATCACTGTGCCGCCTTGGGAGTTTAGCTCCCCTAAGATACCTTCCGTGATATCTATAGCTGTGCCGTCTTTTTCCAGTAACCAAACCACTTCATTAATTCCAAGGTTTTCAGTTGAAAGCTCTACGGCAACAGCTGTATCGGTGTGTGCTGTCTCAGGCAATTTGAAACCTGCTGAAACCACCGGATAAATTTCAATAGCCTGCTCATGACTTGCCGTAACACCACGACTGTTTTTAACAGTTGCGGTAAGGGTGAAATTACCGGCTTGTAAAAACTGCACTTTTCCGCCATCTGCCGTCAGCTCACCTTTGATAACATCTGTTAGCTCCATAGGGACACCATCTCTTTGAACTGTCCACAAGATGCTACTGACATAGCGGCTATTTGGCTTTACTTCAATTTCATCGGTTGTGTAGGCAGTTTCCGGCAAAAGAAAGGAAAACTGAGGTGTCGGTACATAGGAAGAGCCGCCGCTGCCTGAAGATTTTTCCTCTGGTTCTGTAACAAACGGTTTTTCCGGTTCTTCATTTTTAATCTGTTCCTTAGCCTTTTCTGTATCCACCAGCATCTCAAAGGCTTCACCACGAGTTGCGTTCTTATCGGGGCGAACTGTGCCGTCCGGATATCCATCTATAATGTGGTAATGCTTGCCGGTACAGATGTATGCCTTTTGTTCCTCGTTAAGCTGGCTCTCATCTAAGAATCCAAGCATACAGGGACAGGAGGGATCATGATTTTCCTTGCCCATAGCCCTCACCAGCATACGGATCATTTCCATTCGGGTGATAGGTTCATCAGGCAAAAACTTATTGCTAAAATCACCTTTTTGAATAATGCCTGCAATGACAAGAGCCTCTACATCCGATTCGGACCAATGCCCTGGAATGTCAGTAAAGTGGATTGTGATATCCTTGTCTGTGGACTTTGGCAGTTCCATTGTCCTTGCTATCAAAGTTGCAAACTCTGCCCTTGTAATAATATTGTCGGGGTGTACCAGACCATCGGGATAGCCTGCAATTACACCTTTTTCCGCAAGGATATTTATAGCTTCCTCTGCCCAATGCCCTTTGGCATCTTCAAAGTACCGATGGGCTGCATAGGCACTTCCTGCAAATAGCGAAAGCACTACACAGAGTATCAGCAAAAAGCTGGTAGGTCTTTTTATCTTTGTACTCATTGACATCCCCCTTACATTCCGGCCATCTGCTGGCTTTGTTCTTGTTTTGGAGCTTCTTGCACCTGTTCCTTGGACTGCTTTTGTGCCATCGTCTGCTCATAGGCAGAAAGCACTGCTTTATCAAAGGCTTGCTTTGCCTCCTTCGTGCAGGGAAAGCAGATGTCTTTGTATTCTCCGTTTTGCCCTTTATATTGGGGCATGGATACAAACAGGCCTTTTGTACCCTCTAAAATGCGGACTTTAGATACGGCAAAAAATCCGTTGATATTGACCGATGCATTGGCTTTCAGTGTACCGTCTGTTTTCACAGGATAAATGCGCACATTAAACTGCATCGGGTTTTCTTGCGGCAGCTCCTGCTTAGTGGCTGCTTGTGCTGCTGTTTTTGGCATAACTTATTCCTCCTAAAATGATTGTGACATGGACTCTGCCATGCCCTTGATTTGACCATCTTCTTCAAAAGCAATCTGCTTAAATCCGAAACGGTCGCAGTAATGATATTCACTACCTTCCTCGTCATATAGTTCCACCACATCGGACATAGACAGCGAATGCCCCCTATATCCGGGAGGATGATTTATATTGCAGCGGGTGTAAATAGCTTCAAGGTCGTTTGTTTCAAGCTGTCCATCATACACGATGCCGTAATGTTCCGGAGAAAGCTCCCCATACTGGCTTAACATTTCATCTAAGCAGATGAATTTCATATGCACATCCGTTTCAGGCTTAAGCTGCCAGATACGAACACTTTTCAGCGGTGCAGCACCCTCCATACTGCCTGTGAACTGTTCCCCGGCAAGAAGCCGTTCCATGACACCATCTGTCCACTTCGGAACTAATCCTTTCTTTTGCAGCCAACTTTCCAGTTCTTCATTTTGAAAGATAGAGTCCATAATGGCATTTTTTTTATTGACGTATCCGGCAGGATTGCCGTAGTAAAAAACGACACCGCCTTTCTTTGTAATACCTTGCATTTTCATCACCTGCCTTTAATCTAAAGCTGCTCCCGGAAAGTTAAAGCGTTTCTTATCATTAACTATTAAAAATTTCTCCCTGCCCGTAGACAACTTCCTCCAGCATGATAAGTTCATCTAGCTTAGCAAGGCAGATACCGGCCGAAGCAAGAATTGCAACTATGCCGGGAGACACGTCGGTAATATCTTCTTGGATATCTGCTTCTACAACAGTAATTTCGCCGCGATCCTTATCGGCATAGGCTTCTAACTTGGCATCTATCGGGATACCGGCTTCCTCCAGGACATAGTCGGGAACACGAACATCTCCGCTTCCATCCAGCAAGCTCTGGCAAAGTTCACACTGAGCTACCCATTTTTCTGGGGTAT
>JAHKLX010000048.1 GCA_020854835.1 Microcaldota archaeon | reverse complement strand
TTAGCCAGGATACTCAAGCGGTCAACGAGGGCAGTCTGTAAAACTGCTGGCGTATGCCTACGTAGGTTCGAATCCTACTCCTGGCACAGGCGGCATAACACAAAAAATTGGTGGCCGTGATCTTTGACAAGTAAAGAACAATCCCCGGTAGCTCAATGGCAGAGCAGGAAGCTGTTAACTTCAAGGTTGCTGGTTCGAGTCCAGCCCGGGGAGCCAGATGGGACGCAGAGGCAACAAAGCGTCCTTTTTTATTGATTTATCGGGCAATTCTGCATGTTCGAAAGTTCCATTTTCAAAATCCTCCAAATTTTCCACTTTAGAACAATTGGTTCGGTCCACTGCTTCTGAAAGTATTTTGAATGCCTTGGAGTATTCCCAGCTGAGCTTGCCTTCGTTGAGGGTTAACTTGGCGAAGACCAGCCTGATCAGGGCTCGTTGTTCGTCCAACATGTCCTTGTTTTTTGCAGTTAGGTAGATTTCTTTAGCTCGTTGCGAAAGTTCATAGAGATTGATGCCAAGGTTTAGGTAACCTGTGCTGGCAGTGGAGTGTCGCTTGATGGTTTCGGTGAGTTCGTCTTTTTCATTGGAGTACTGTTTGAATTTGCGGTTATAGAATTCCTGGGTGATTTTCTCGTCCAGTTTATCGTCATATAGCTTGTCCATTCTTCTGCTGACAGCTTCATAACGGGTTTCCAGCTCGCCGACGGTACTGTTGTGGTACTGAACTTCGTCTTGGTGGCTTTCTTTGAGAGCTTTTTTGAGCCACTCTGTGACTCGCTTATTTTTAATCCTCAAGTTTTCAAAGCCAGCCAAGAGCTGTTCTTCAGTTTCAGGTTCCTTGACCCATGTTTTCTGAGGACATTTGTTGTAGTGATTGCAGTGGCCATAGCGATGACCGCGGTGCAGTTCCCAGGTGATCAGACCGTTGCAAGTGGTGCAGCGGATCAAGCCTTTGAACAAATAGCTATGTTTCATATAGGTTGGTGTGGTTTTGCTTTTAAGCAGAGTTTGGACCTTATCAAATAACTCTTTACTGATTAACGGCTCTTGTTTGCCGTCGCAGATCTCGTCGTTCCATCTAATTTTACCCATATAGAAAGGATCGCGCAGTAGGGAGTGGGTTCTGCTGACCGCTAGCTTATTGCCTTGGGGCGATCTCATGCCTTCTTTGTACATGGTATTGGCTAGTTTCTTGATGGAGTAGTCGCCAGAGGCGTAGAGCTCAAACATTTTAATCACCAGTTTTGAGGCGCCTTCATCAATGATGTGGATCTTATGTCCAGTTTCACCCACGGTTTTGTAGCCAAGTGGTGGTCTGGTTGGTAGCCAACCCTGAGCGAGTTTTTCCTTCTGCCCCTTCTTCACATTCTCGGACAGCAGGCGGACATAATACTCGGCAGTGGCCACTTTAACCCGCCACATAAACCACTCGTGGGAGCGGGAGGAGTTGTGGAGAATGCAGGCTTCTTTGGCCAAGTGGATTTGGTGTTGCTCACTTTCAGTAATCCATTGATCAATGGTAGGGACGTCGGAAAAATTGCGAGTCAGTCGGTCCGTAGTTTCGACAATGATGGCACAGATGTTTTTCTTACGAACATAGCCAATCATCTCAAGGAAAACCTTGCGCTGGCTTTTGCCTGCCGCTGACTCGGAGATAGCAAAAACTTTGGTTACATCCAAGCCTTGCTTGTCGCCATATTCTCGCAGGAACTTCTCCTGAGCCGGTAAGGAATAGCCGGTTTCTTCTTGTTCTTTGCTGGAGACTCGGCAGAATATGACGCTTTTCATAAGTCTGGCTCTTTCAACACAACAACATATAGGTAACTCGAGGGAATAGCAAATTGAATAGGACTTTTCCATATGTCGTTGTCTACAAGCGGAAACAGGACAAATGAAGGGTAAAAACCCGCCGACATTTTGCCGTCACTTTGCCGACACCTTCCCAGACTAAGACCCTCAAAATCCGGTGAAGTTTCAGTGAAGCGTTGGTGAACCCTTTTCATTCCATTTTTGTCCACCTTTTGTACACCCTGTTTAGCTTGAAAATTCTCTAAATCCGTCCCATTATTGCTCACCTTTTGCCCACCCTGATTTTCAACACTTCTTGCCTGAAAGAGTTCTAAAACCACCGAAACCACGCCGAAGCGTTGCCGAAGTGTTTTTACCCTCATCTTGCCCGAAGACTGCCCGCCCTTTATCAGAGAACCTGACCAAGTTTTGACCAGGAATTGACCAAGTCTTCTTATCTGATTTCCTGTCGCAATTTTGCACAGTTTCTGTATAGGTTTTAGGGTAAAGTTTTTTGTCATAAACGGCGTTGTTTTCGTTAAATTTTTTGTTAAAACTTTCTTCTAGTTAGCTTGTCGTTGTTTCGTGTTGCATCAATGTGCAATGAATTAGCGAGTTTAGCCTTGCGTTGTACTAAATCTTCCAGTTGTTCTTGCTTCCGTGTGACGGTGGTGTCATGCGGAGAGAAAATTGTGATGATATTTTGATTGAGAAGATAGCTGTTGCTGGCAAAGATGAGCTTGCCCTTAATCTTGGTTTTCTTGCCACGAAAGACCTTGATGAGTGGCTCGCCTTTAAAGCGGGCTTTTTCTAAAGAAGAGATTCTCCTACTCACACTAGCCACATTGTCCAAGCCAAGCAGCTGCTTAAGTTTGCTTTGCGAGGGATAACACTCGCCCTTCTTATTCATGAAGACCGCCAGGGCCGTGAAAGTGTGCCACTGCTCAGCAGTGATGTGAGATAGCAGGTGATCGTTGAAAATAGGATTTCTCCAAATTTGGAGGTAGAGATTGTCTGTTGGTGGTTTATTTTGTTTTGACATTTAAATTATCCTTCGTAAGGCAAGGTGAGCTAAGTACTGTTGGGTTTAGCTTCAATCTTCATCGCTGTTTCCGCAAAGCTCACTAAGGTAGTAGCTACTTCCATTACCTCAGCCATGGTCAGCTTGATCCCGTAGTCTTCTTCAATAATCATTTTCAGCTCGAGTAATAATTTTTGACTTACCATGGTCGTTTCTCGGCGTACAGCCTTGCTTTAACATCGCGCAGTTGATTAAAAAAGATTTGAGGAGAGACTTTGAGTTGATTGGTGAAGTAAGCATCGACTAAGGTTTCCAGTTCCGGGGACCGGCGAAACACAAACACTGCTTTGCGTGGATTGGATCGATCAATGTCTTCAATGGGAAAGGTAAGGGAAATGGTGGTAGCGAGGGCAAGATCGCTGGTAAGGTAAGTAGCAGGTTTTGGCTGTGACATAAGAATTCAAATTTAGAATTAACTATGTCTAGCCTAGCCGGAGTCGTATGTTCGTCTCAATAAACTTTGTGGTGATTTGTGTTTACTTGTGTTTACAGTTAAAGATTTTCACTAAATTGCCCGTTTTCACTGTTTAGTGAAAATGCCCGCTTTAGTGAAACTGGACAAAGATTTGACAACCAGCGCCAAACGAAGTTAATATCGGCAAACCTTACAGAAAGGAGCATAATATGAGTATGAAAATGTTCAAACAATTATCTCTGGTTGCCTTGGTTCTGGTGGCGGGTGTTCTTGGGCTGGGGTTGGTGCGGACGAAGTACCAGTCCACTAAAGTGCAACAAGCTGAGGAGCAGAAGATCCAGGAGATCAAAGAGATCACGGAAAAACTCAGTACTGACTCGAAATATCGGGATCGTACTTCTCAATCTACCAAACAATTAAGAGAAAATCTTTGTTCCCTGACTGCTCGTCCAGCTGCTGAGCGGGAGAAAGCAGTTAGTGCCGTTCGCGATTTTCTGGAAATGCCAACCGCCGAAGTAGAGTATCAATGCAATAACGCCTTTTATAGTCTGGATGAAGACAGGCTTATCCCTGCCAAAGGCGAGACATACACTGTAGGCATGACGTATTTTGTAGTTGATCCGGCAACAAACTATGTTTTACAAGTTGATGAGACTCCTGGCACTTGGGGGTACAAGACCGATGGCACTCGCTGGTTTAGTCATCAGAAAGACTATGACTACTCTGCCAATTACTCTCAGGAAGAGGTGGAGCAAATCGCCAAGGGCTTCATTGCCAAACATGCTTCTGCTATTGGTAATGTTGATCTGGGTAAACTAACCTTGGAAGCCGGCAAGAAAGACGGTGGGAATGGTAGAGTAAATTATTTCTTCATTTGGAGTGGCGAAGCCCGAACTGTTCAGCACAACCCACCGCTTGAAACGTGCAGTGAAGACTTAGATAAGGACGTTGAGGGTTTATACTACAACGGCAATGGTGTTCCTTGTATTAAGGTTTACGAGTCCAAGGAACAACAGAGTTTAAGTATTGCCTTTACGAGTGGTGGGCAACTCATCAACTTTTCCAACGAGCTAAATGGACCGGTGAGCAGAGCAACGGTACAATAAACTATGAATATGAAGAAGATTTTATTATTTATAGCGTTCTTGGTTGTACTTTTTGCTATCCAGTATTGGTGGTTTGTGGGAGCTATGGAGTGTGTGGTTAATAGAGCCAGCTCTGGTATTACTATTGATTGGGCGACTATTACGGATTGTAGCTATTAATTTTTGATAAATGACTCCAAATTCTCAAGATTTTGTTTCCAGGGTACAACTTGCCCAAATAGGCAGCAAAAGCCTCGTAAACTTGGTCACGCGGGCTCAGGGCTCGTGTTTTGCTTGAGAGTTATTTCCAAAATGGAAACGACTGCTTTGGATCCATCGGAGAATACATTTCTAGGAGTGATTATTTTTACCTCTATTTAGCCGTCTTGCTGACAATTTCCTCCAAATGTTTTCAGCAGTTTTAATATCACTTGATGATAATCCAAAATTATCCTTTAGAATCTTTTGATTAGTGACTTTCAATATTTCTGATATATCTTTTTTATTTCTAATCATGTCGTTAATATCCTCAAGCAAATTTCTATTGTTCTCATGGTATGGAAGCAATATTTCTTCTGCCTCGTTAGGCATTAACTCTAAGACGCCTCCTCCATGACTTCTTCCACAAATCTCGGCAAACGCTAAAGATAAAGAGTTATAATAGCTTGCGATTAAGGCATTAATATCAACGTCAGGCTTTACTGTAACGCGATGCATTGTATCAGTGGTGTAAGCTCCAGCTTCGTTAATAATTAATTTTGGATATAAATTATTTCTTCTTATGAAAAGTGCATCTGAAATACGAAGTGAGGGAACCATCTGCCACTCATTCCTAATCCTACATTTATACCCTTTATTAATTCCTTGATCTTCACCCCATCTAATGTATTTCATGGCACCAGCGTGGTTTTTTAGCTCGGATAATGATGGGAATACCAAAAGGTGTGTTCTCGCCTCAGCAATCCTATTTTCTAGCCAATCCTTGTGAGTAAAAATCGCACTAGGGACCTGAACGCTTCTACCCACCAAAGGTTGGGCAAATTTTTCTAAGTTGTATTCTTTAACCGTTGAAGCTGAAACTGTAAAAAATGGATTTGAGCCGGTAGTTATTCCTACCTCGACTTTTGCATACTTACCTAGCTTGGGAATTGCTTCGCTTTCTTGAAGGCGTTCAATAAAATCTATTTCATCTTGATCTAGAAAGTAAAAGGTCCATTTATTAGATTTAAAGTCGATCTTCTTTTTAGGACTTCTTAAAGTTGTGACATTCAGATTTGATAACTCTTGCGCATCCTTGAGTTCTAAATGCTCTATAAAATGGGAGTCGGAATCATTTTTTTCACAAAGAAGGAGTATTACTTCTTGTTGAATTTCTGGAAACACTAAGGTTTTAAAAGAGATGATGTTTATCTTATTGTAGAAATGTGCCAAGAAATCTCTGAGTTGTTGGGCAAAGGAGACTTGTAATAATTCTGCCGGAAGAACAAAACCAATCTTGCCTTTTTCTTTCAGCAATAAACTAGAACCAATTACGAATGAAACCCACGCGTTAGTCAATTTTGAATATTTTAATTGGGCTCTTGTGAATATCTCATCAGCCATTTTTTGTTGATTGCGATCAAAAAATTGGTATCTGATGTAAGGAGGGTTTCCAATAATGAGGTCAAATTTTTGACTAGATTTGAGACAAAATTCATGAAAATCAGAGATGATAACCTCGCTCTTTAAAAGAGCAATCTTTTTTGCTTTTTCAGCCTCTACAGCATCAATTTCAACTGCGGTGACGCTTTTATATTTATAATTGCCGTTTTTAATTTCTTCCAAAAAAACACCATCGCCACAACTTGGTTCTAAAACATCATTTTCCTTGTTGCCGTTGAAGCCCCATTTGAGAATAAAGGCTGCAATTGAGTTAGGGGTATAAAATCCACCGCGCAATTTTTCTTGAGTTGTTTCACTAATTAGTTTCATATACTTGATTGATTAAAGGTACTTTTTTATCTATTTCTCCAAGACTGAATAGGTGAGAGATGATTTGATCCAGTTCTCGTTTCTTGGTTTCGAATTCCCTATGTAATGGTTCAAGTACTCTGTTGTTTCCGTGATTGGTATCAATCTCTCCTTGAATTTTGATTAATTCTTCTTGCAAGGTAGATATTTTGTCATGCTGAGATTTTTCTTTTTGGTTAGAGAAGTCAATTCTTCTGATTGGCAGTTTTTTTAATACCTTCGTCCCTCTGGCAATATATCCACCTCTGAATATCTCACCTATGAGTGAGGCATACCATTCCAGATACTTTGAATTCAAGAGAGCCTGTATGTAGTAGATGGAGTAAGGAAAATCATTTGGTAAAGTTATCATGCAATAACCCGCGGTTCCGCCTGACGAGATTAGAGTTCCATGGTAATCGATAGCGTATTTGTTTCCTTGAGACAAGACTCCCACAATAATTTTAGCTGGCACATCACATTTCTCTAGACTTTGATGTCTGCCATATCGGTACCATTCGTCATTGGTCTCGGGTTCTGGTTTTATATCTCGTTTCGGATTATCTAAAGATTCTTTGTATGCCGACAAATATTCATACAAGTTGGGGAAGTCACTTCTCAACTTATCTATTGTAACGAATTCTATACCAGAGTCGGTTTTTAGGTACGGGTAGATAACAAAGGCATTTGGCTTAAATGGTCTGTAAGAATTTAAGTTATCTTTACCATTTGTAGTCTTGAAGTAGGGACGAGTTAGAATTTTTTCAACTTTCCACTCTTTTCCGTCTTTTGTGAAATAGACATATTGCTCATCTTCTTTGGTGGCAGTATGTATATAAATATTGTTCGCACTAGTTTGAATACCGTTGTAAATATTGTCTGCCCCAATAAGTTCTTCTAGATTGACGCTCTGTTGATTAACGCTTGTATAAGCAGGCTTTAGATATCCCGGGACCAATACCCACACTTCATTATCAAGCTCGCTGTATTCAATCTCATCATAATCTTCTGACTTAATAGTTCTTGTTTTCCAATCATTTAGATTAGTAATTTCGAGGTATTTTAGGTCTTGTTGAGATTCTCTTTTCAGAACTAACAAGCAAGTATAGGTGGTTTTATCTTGAAAAATTTGATTTGCGCCAAAGGAAACTATTTCTTGAACTGATTGCTCATTTGCCAACAGCTCTCTGAGTTTTACTCCAGCACCAACTTTAGTGAATTTGCTGGGCACAATATAGCCAAGATATCCATTATCGGCTAATAAATTAAACCCTCTCTCTATAAATAAGAAGTATTTATCAAATTGTTTATAGGAGGCTTCATATGCTTTTTTGTAGATAGGCAGCTCTAATGGAGTAAGTTGTTTAATATGCTCCGTTGACATATAAGGAGGGTTACCAACAATCACATTAAATTTTGTGTCTTGAAAATCGAAAGGGTTTATTTCCTGTTGCTTTCCGCTTGGAGTGTTTGGAGAATCAATTAAGCTGTTGCCAAATTGGATGTTTTTACTTAGCAATGGTAGTGCCGGGGTTGGAATCGACTCGTTGTTCTCACCTTCTAAAAGTTTGAGTAATAACCCAAATTTACAGGCTTCAACAGCGTTGTAGTCTTTGTCTACACCATAGAGGCAATTCACCAATACTTGTTTTTTGATTTTAAATGGCAATTTATAAGAATTAACTCCTGTTTGAATGAGTTTATCGGGAGAATGCTTTAAGTAATGATCTATCAGAAAGTCGACTATTAGTTGGTAAGTTTCAAGCAAGAAGGCTCCAGAGCCACAGGCAATATCTGCAAATGATGAACAAAGTATTTCTTCGTCTGTTTTACCTTCACAAAAGGGAAGAACCGTTTTCCTTAAAAGATCTTGAATAATAAAGGTTGGAGTTGTGACAATATCCCTGTCAACATGTTCCGGCTTTTTTGTAAGAGAAATTTCACCATCAGAGCTAATACTCAGTTTTTGTCCGAGAAATACTTCGTAAATATTCCCCAAGATATCGGAAGCGAATACCGCAAATGAGTAAGTACTTTCAGGGTAGTAGAGCTGTGAGATTATTGTCCAAAATGCAGAGCTGTTGTCTTTGATGATTTCATCATTGAGAGGGTGGTTGAATAAACCTGCGTTATATTTTTTATCAGAAGTTTTGAAAAGGTTGATTAAAGTTTCGTAATCACCGTTGCTAGATAAAAGGGTTTTGTATGTTTCCAGGTTTCTATCTTCACAAACTCTCAAAAAGATAATGCTGTTAATGTATCTTTGTACTAAGTCGTTTAGTTCTGGTTCTGTTAAAGATGGTTTATGGGAAAATACTTCCTTTCCTAGAATGAGTCGCCACTCGTTGATTTGAGAGAGGAATAGATCATCAACACTGAAAAGCTTGAGTTGTTCCTCTATGTGTTCCCAAGTTTTATCAAATTCCCCAGTATAAACACTATCGTGTCCCAATTCTTTTCTTATTTCTTCAAAGGCATCTTCGTACTCAGTGTAATGGTAAAGTTTAACTCTTGAGTTGGATACCTTATCGCCCTCTCCAATTTTTTGAGAGCAATCATAAATAGCTAGGTACTCAAAGTTTGAGAGAGCAGAAATTTTGAGTTTAGAGGTGAAGCCATACCTTCTGACTTGCTTAGCTGGTTCATCATCAGTATCTATTTTAACGCTGGGCTTTTTTGCTTCTAGATAAAATTTTCTCTCTGAAAAAAGGCGAAAAGTGTAGTCTGGTTTTTCTGTAGTCGAATAAGCGTCTTCTTTAAGAGATTCCTCGACAAGCACTTCTCGCTCATTGGTTGGTTTACCGTTTTGATTTTTTATATCCCAACCCAAAAGTTCAAATAGGGGATCCAGAAAATCTATCCTTAACTGAGCTTCTTTGTAGGAAGGGTTTAGATAAGCATCTCTATTTTCTTCGTATTTCTTGACAAGTTGATTGATTGTTAAATTACTCATAATTTATATTCATTGTAGCTAATAACCGCTTCTTACTAAACCGACAAACACTCCCCTGATGTCAAGCTGTTCAGGTTTGATTGATTTATATTTGTTATTTCTTGGTTTTAGAACAATCTTTCCATTTTCTCTATCAAAAATTTTGAGAGTAGCTCCATTTTCCGTAACTCCCACGACTACGTCACCCCTATCAGCAGTCATTTGATGTTTGATGAGCACGATATCGTTGTCTAAGATTCCCATATCGATCATGCTGTCACCTTTTACTTTGAGCGCGTAGTAAGAGTTGTTTTTATTTAATTTGATATTAGTGGGTACTTGAACAGGCTCTGAATCTTCAATCGGTTCTATTGGTGAGCCGGCTGCAATATAGCCCAACAGAGGGACTGTTTGCTTTTGTGCAGTAGGAGTTATTCCGCGATTTTTATGCGGATCTCGCTTGAGATGCCCTTTTTTCTCTAATTCTTGAATAAAATATTGTGCTGTACTAAGGTTTTCTGTTTCAAGAAATTTGGCGAGCTCTTTGAGAGAAGGAGAATATCCTTTTGCAACTATGAAAGAGTTTATGAAATCTAAAGCTTCTTTTTGTCTGTCTGTAAGAGGCTTGACGGATATGGGCATATTATGATAACTTTATGATAAATATACAGTGATGTCAAGCGCGACATCCAAAAAATGAAAATGACTATGAATAAAATATTTGTTGATCTCAAATACTGCTATGGAATAAACAAACTAAAGGTAGAGTTTGATTTTTCTGTGAAGCGAACCTATGCCATATATTCTCCGAATGGGGTAATGAAAACTTCTTTTGCTAAAACCTTTATTGATTTAAGTCACGGGAAAGATTCAGTAGACTTAGTTTTTCCTGATCGTGTGACAAAAAGAGAAATAACAGATGAAAGCGGGAGTGATGTAAAACCCGAAGAAATATTTGTTATTGAGCCGTATAACGAACAATTTAATACAGATAAAGTATCTACCCTCCTTGTTACAAAAGAATTAAAGGAGGAGTATGACAAAGCGTATCAGGAGTTAGAAACGAAGAAAAACGAATTTATTAAAAAACTAAAAAATATTTCACAGAGCACTGACTGTGAATCTGAATTTCTCTTAACTTTTTCTTCCTCTGGAGAAAACAACTTTTTAGATCTATTAAGTCAAGTTTTGACAGAGCTTGATGGTAAGCAGATAAAATACAATTTTAGATATAACGATGTTTTTGACAAGAAAGGTAATGTTAAAAAGTTTTTAGATAAACATAGAAGCTCGCTAGAACTATACTCAAAAAATTACGAATCACTCATTTCAAAGTCAAATTTTTTCAAGAAATCAGAGAATACCTTTGGCACATATCAAGCAACTGAAATTCTTAGATCCGTTTCAGACAACTCATTTTTTGATGCAGGGCATTCGTTTGAACTTACAGATCAGACAAAAATAGGTTCTGTAAGTGATTTCAAAAATTTACTGGATGTGGAAATAAAAAAGGTTGTAAGTGACGAAAAGTTAAAAAAGATTTTTGAAAAGGTAGACAAGGATATCGGTTCTAATGTTGAGCTAAGGGCATTCAAGTCTGTTATAGAGAAAAACAACACATTATTACTTGAGCTTAAAGATTATGAGAGCTTCAAGAAGAAAGTATGGTTGGGTTATTTAGATCAGTTGACGGTAGAAGTTCAGGATTTGCTTAATTTTTACAATACTCGTAAATCACAGCTTGAAGATATTGTTTCCAAAGCAAAAAAAGAAAAGACAGATTGGGAAAGGTCCATTGAAGAGTTTAATGATCGTTTTAAAGGTTTGCCTTTCAGGTTGACAATAAAAAATAGAGAAGATGTCTTATTAAAGACCAGTGCTCCCACAGTTGAGTTTTTATTTAGTGATTCTGAAGGTCAGAAATCAATCGAGAGAGGCGAATTGCTAAAAGTACTAAGCCAGGGAGAAAGAAGAGCTCTGTATTTGTTAAATATTATTTTTGAAGTACAAGCTAGGAAAAAGAATAAACAAACCACATTATTCATTATTGACGATATTGCAGATTCTTTTGATTACAAAAATAAGTATGCGATCATTGAATACCTTAACGATATCTCAAAAGAAGGTTGTTTTGGTCAGTTAATACTCACGCATAATTTTGATTTTTATAGATGCGTATCGGGCAGATTATATTTGCCTAGAAACAATAGGCTAAATGTTGTAAAGACGAAAGATGAAATCAAAATAGTAGAAGAAAAATATCAAAACAACCCATTTAAGCATTGGAAAGACAACTTAGACAACAATTCAATGTTAATAGCTTCAATTCCATTCGTAAGAAATTTAGCGGAATATGCGGGTTATAAGGATGAATTCGAAAAACTAACATCTCTGTTGCATATAAAAACTGACTCACAAAATCACACAATTCTTGATTTAGAAGTTATTTATAAAATAATCTTGAAGGACAAAAATAATTTAAGTCTCTCCAATGGTGGTAAGAAAGTAATTCAAGTGATTTATGAATCAGCGAATACAATTTCACAAAACACTGATGATGTTCTGGATCTCGAAAATAAGATCGTGCTTTCAATTGCAATTAGACTCAAATCCGAAGAATTCATGATTAAAAAGATTAATGATCAATCGTTTGTTGATCAAATTTCAGTAAACCAGACGGTAACATTGATTAACAAATATGAAGAGTTATTTGCAGCTGAGACTAGTAATATTGATTTGTTGGAACAAGTAAACCTAATGACTCCTGAGAACATCCATATAAATAGTTTTATGTATGAACCAATCTTGGACCTGGGTGATGAACATTTGAAGGATTTATACAAAAAAGTAAGCAAATTTTAGTCAAGAATAAAACTATGAATAATAAAATAACTTGCCCCTACTGTAGCAAATCATTCGAGCCAACTGAGGCGTACAAGCACGAGTTGGAAGAAAGAGTTCTTCGAGAAGCTCAGGAAAAGCATGATCAAGAGGTGAAGCGTTTGAAGAAAGAAAAAGCCGAGCTTGAGGAGAGCCAGGCGAAAGAGTTAGAGGAAGCCAAGAAGCAAGCAGCCGAAACTGCACAACGTAAAGCAGAGGAAAAAGCCAAGGAAGATTTAGAAATGGCAGTTGATGCGGTTAAGAAGGAGACCTCAGATAACGCCAAACAGAACTTAAAGCTAAAGGAAGAGCTTGATGACCAGGTAAAGCAATTGGCTGAATTGAAAGAAGAAAAGTCGCAACTTCGCAAGTCTCATGAGCAAGAACTTGAGGATGCCAAAAAACAAACGGCTGAAACTGCCAAGAAAGAAGCTGAGGAGAAAATCCGCAAGGAACTTGAAAGCCAAATATCTACATCCAAAGAAGAAGCAGAGGCTAGAGAGAAGAAAAATGAAGAGCTTCAAGAAGATCTGAAGGCAACTCTAAAGCAAATGCGGGAACTCAAAGATGAGAAAGACAAATTGGCAGTTGATTATGAGAAACAGCTTTTGGAAGATCAGGACAAGATTAAACAAACTGCTAAAAAGGAGGCACGAGAAGAGTTGGATTTGAAAATGGCTGAGAAAGATAAAAAACTACAGGATGCTGAAAAGCAAATTCTTGAGTTGCAAAGGAAAATGCAGCAAGGATCACAGCAACTTCAAGGAGAAGTACAAGAACTTAGGCTAGAAGAGATGCTAAAAGAGGAGTTCCCCTTTGATGAGATAAGTGAAGTTCCCAAAGGCCAGGGAGGTGCAGATACGATTCAGGTGGTTAGGACAAGAACCGGTGCTGCTTGTGGCACTATAGTTTGGGAATCAAAGCGGTCTAAGCGTTTCGATCAAAAATGGGTTCAAAAACTTGTTGAAGATCAGAGGGCTGTTAAAGGTGATATTGCGATATTGGTTTCAAATATTCTTCCTGAGGAAATTAGAGGTTTTGGGATGATTAAGAGTATTTTCGTGACGGATCTACAATCTGCAATCAGTGTTGCTTACCTGCTGAGACAACAACTAATGAAAGTACATACGGCTCAAGTGGCAAATAGCGATAAAACAACTAAAGCAGAAGTGGTCTACAACTACCTAATCAGCAATGAATTTAAGCAGCGAATTGAAGTCTGGGTTGAGTATTTTAGAGAAAGACAAGAAAAAATCAATAAAGAGAGAGTCTATTTTAATAAAAAATGGCAGGAAGAAGAAAAGAGTATCCACAAAGTCATTGCTACAACCTCTGGAATTTATGGTGATCTGCAAGGGTTAATTGGGAATGCTCTACCTAAAGTTAGTTACCTTGAATTACCAGACTCTGTAGAGGATGGAGAAACGGAATGAGATGGCTGTTATCAGGTACAAAAATCAAACAGAATATGCCTTTCTAGTATGGATGAAAAATTATCCTGAATCATTTCATCCTCTCGATATGCGGCGTTTCTATGTTTTCGCGAAATCTGTTGCGAGATTTCGTTGTAAGAGGTGGCTAGACTATTCATATTTCGAAGATAGAGTCTTAAAACACACTTCTCACTTTAGTAAAGAAAATATTGACCTATTTTGGGATAAATTAACTGAACTGGTTGAGTTTCATCAAGCCAGTCCCATGCCAGTAATTGATCTAGAAACTTCCTCAACTGGAGAAACAAGACCAGGAACTTACCAAAGAGGTGTTAAAGATGGGAGATTTTACGAAGTAAAGATAAGTGATGAAGAATACTTTAGTGGTGGGGCATCGAAGGAAACACTCAAGAAAGCAAAATTATTTTAAAACTATGCAAAATTCATATCTTCATTCTAGATTAAGTTCAATTCAGAAACAGTTGATTGCTCATCACGAAGGAGGTAGTCCTAGCTCTACCTCTAAAGGGAGAGAGCGAGAAGACTTTATCAATAGTTACCTTGAGAAGATAATGCCTCCCGTATTCCGTTTTGGTTCTGGAGAAGCAATTGACGCTCATGACAAGGTCACTGGTCAACTTGATTTAGTTGTTGAGTATCCACTATTTCCCAGTCTTCCCCAGCCAAATGGCAAGCCCAGACTATATGTTGCCGAGAGTATCGCAGCAGTCATAGAAGTTAAATCTGATTTAAGCACACAATGGGAAGAAGTTCTCAGCACAGCCAAAGCGGTAAAAGATCTTTATCGTGGTTGGGGAGGGAATATTCTGATTGGTGATGAAAGATTCGCAAAAACCATTCCAGTGTTTGCGGTCGGTTATAAGGGTTGGGCAAAAGAAGAAACAGCTCGGTCAAAGTTGGCTGGTAGCGGAGTTGACGCAATTTTGGTAATAGACCCTGGTATTTTTGTCGCAAATGAATTGTTTAGCATTAAAAAAATCTTTCAAGGACCTTGGGCTCTTTGGGGATTTTTCACTTGTTTATATTTAGCTTTTGATTCAATAAAAGTCTTACAAGCTGATTTAGAGAATTATGCCTAGGTAATTTAAGATAAATTGGTCAGAAACCTCCCCACCTCCTTCACCGTCCACTCCGGATACTCCAGCTCTCCAACCCAATCAATTCGTCCGAATTCATACCATTTCTCGAGCCAAATTTGACACTTATATAAAATGATTTTCTGCTTAAATATGTTAGACTTAATATGTGGATAAGAATAAAAAAATAATTTTTTTTAGCATAATCTTATTTGTACTTTTAGCAACTTTGGTAGGTTTGACTTTTCTTGTATTTGGTGATTACTGGCAGATAAATCAAAAGAAGTCATTTGTGTCTGAATCATGGAATATGCCCGAGAGTTGGGTAGCGCAAGAGGGCTGTGAAGGATTAATTTTTTTTCATCCTCCAGATATGAATTTTTTTAGTTATCCAGGGACCACTTGTTCAGTTGATACTCCAGGCGGAGGTATTAAAATTTTTGCTGCTAAATCAAAAAACATAGACAATGCAAAAAAGAGCAATAATGTAATAGTGGATGGAGTAGCAGGACGAAGATATATAAAGAAAAATGTTCAGGAAGAGTTGATGCAAATAGATTATATATTTTATAAGTGGGATTATTATTATCACATAAAAGCAGATTTAGAAAACAGGGACTATTCGATGACTGGCAACTTTGAACTTTATCAGGATTATCCTGAAATTGCAGAAATTTTTGGTGGTGAAAAAACACATACTATTATCAGTGAAGATGAGTTTATAGCACTTTTCGATTATATTGTTAGTACGATAGAATTTACGACTCCTCCTAAAGTGAAAGAAGATGGTTCTATAAGAATAAAATAATTTTTTTTAGCATAATCTTATTTGTACTTTTAGCAACTTTGGTAGGTTTGACTTTTCTTGTATTTGGTGATTACTGGCAGATAAATCAAAAGAAGTCATTTGTGTCTGAATCATAGCCATCATCGGTTTTGGTGGGAAGACCAGAGAAGATCACTTTTGGGGAAGATGTCCAGCTGGGAGATCGGGAAAAAGTCCACTTAGATGAAATTGTAGAGGAAGCGGGTTATTAGGTTTAAACTTACCCATATTGTTTAGTTTAGTTTTTTTTCAGGGAGCTGTGGCTGTAATAGTAACTGTATTACTATGTTGATTATAACTGCTGGTGCTTGTAGGCATGGTTAATCTTAAAAATAAATCTCTAGTTTCTCCTTGAGGGACATTATCTTCAAAAGTGTAATTAGTATCCACAATAGAAAAGGTTGTCCAACCTGAATCTCCATTAGAAAATTCCCATAGGACTTGATTATCTCCATTATTAGTTCCTAGCGACCAGGAATTAGTGCCATCACTAAAGTTAGTGCTTTGCACAAGTAAATTGGCTGGTCCGGCGTCAATGCTGATGGTTTGAAGATCATTAATGCCGGTTTCAGTTGTATCTTGGGTATCATCAAGCGGCAAAATGCCAAAGTTTACTGAGCCGTCGGTAGTAAGACTGATAGACACGGCTGCTGCTTCAGTGAAGGTGACTTCCGCATACATGGCGTAAATGTAATTAGTCATTGGTCCTCCTCCATAGTGATCACCAATTATGGCAATTGATAAAGAATCCAATTCGGATTGAGCTAAAGAAAGGCCTGAAAAAGTTATTGACTGCCATGTATTACTGCTTGGAGTCAAGGCAACTCGAGAGGAATGTGTAGTTACTTCATCATCGTCATATAATTGAACTATAAGATCGCCGCGGTTAATATTTTGATAAATCCAAATTGTAATTTCTGATACGCTTTCTATATTGCTGATTGAGGACATTCTAAAAAATATATTCTCAGCATTTATTCGATTACTTTGACCATAGACGTAATTAGTTGTCGAGGGTGTGTTAGGTTGTCTTGTACCACAATTTATTTCAGTGTAAAAATTGGTTCCAGTTGAATTCCAACCTGAACCAATTGATCCATCGCCGTCAGGATCAATATAGCTAGTTGCAGCATAAATGGTTGAGACAGGCGCTATAAAATAAATTGCTATTAAAAAAAAAGATAAAATTGAAAACAAAAAGCTAAAACGAGATTTCATAGCAATTATTATAGTATAGTTATTTTTGCTTTGACTTCAGCTTTAGTTTTACTCTGCAGGTATTTGTTTGAAATCCACCAAGGGAGGTAAGGCTAAATTTTTTTCATCAATTTCCGCTCTTTGACAAGTGGGGGCTTTGTCGCTGGTAATTAAATCGATCAGAGTTATATAGTTAGGATTAACTTGGTTAGACTGCAGATACTCATAAGCCATTCCAAGATCATTGGGAGAGAATCTATAGCCCTGATTTTGCTCTGTTTCCCATAAATAAATTACTAGGTTAGTTTTTAAAAGTTTTGAAGTTCTTGATAAGTCAGCTGTAGCTAGGGTAATAAGCTGCCTGTCAGAAAGGAGAGAACCAGCAACTATGTAATTGGTTACTTCAGGCC
>JAHKLX010000063.1 GCA_020854835.1 Microcaldota archaeon | reverse complement strand
TTCCGAATCACTTTCTCTTGATGAATTCAAACAATACGGTAAACAAGATACAGTGGTTATTGCAGTCGCTCGCTTTCCCTGCACACTTGCTGAAGGAGATTATTTCATATCGCTCGGTGTCGCTACGCGACAAGGTGAGGAGATTATCCCACATGATCGGCGTTACGATTCAATCTATCTCAAGGTTCGCTCCGACACTTCTTTTTTTGGCTTAATTGATCTACATCTTAAACTCAAAACTAGACAAGTACAAAATATATGAACTTCCCTTCCATGCTTATAGATTCCAGCTATGCGTTGGCCGAGAAGATTTCTATCTTTATGAAACCCGGTTATGCAGGCATTGCATACAGCGACGGTGATACAATAGAAAATCGCATTGCAAATATAATAGCTAAGGCCCAAGATCTTTCCATCTTTTCCAGAGAACTGGCAGTACAATGCACAGACTGGCCTTCTCTGTATCATCTTTCTGGCACGCGCGCCAATATCCTGCGTCCTTTTCATTCAATCTTAAAGCAGGCTAATGTGCTTGAAATAGGAGCCGGCTGCGGGGCTATCACCCGATATTTAGGAGAGAGTGGAGCCAACGTGCTTGCGTTGGAAGGGTCGCCCAGACGAGCGGCCATTGCCCGTTCAAGAACGAGAGAGCTAGAAAATGTGACTGTAGTCGCAGATAAATTCGACCAGTTTCAATGTGATTTGCGCTTTGATATCATCACACTGATAGGGGTGCTAGAATATGCAGCTTTATTTACAGATGGTGAAGACCCTGTGGTTAGCATGCTTACACGGGTTCGCGAGTTGCTTAAACCCAAAGGACGCTTGATCCTGGCTATTGAGAACCAGTTGGGGCTTAAGTATTTTGCGGGCGCGGCGGAAGACCACACGGGCGAACCCATGCTTGGCATTGAAGGAAGATATACAGATAGAGGGCCGCGCACTTTTGGTAGAAAGGCGCTCAAAGATCTATTAGAGCGCTCAGGGTTTCTCCATCAGTACTGGATGGTTCCGTTTCCTGATTATAAGCTACCAGTTTCCATTCTCACAGAGAAGGGACTGGATTGCGACGGCTTCGACAGTGCTGCACTAGCTTGGCAGGCAGCTTGCAGCGATCCTCAATTACCGCAATATATGAATTTTGCACCAGAGCTCGCCTGGCCGGAAGTGGTATCCAATGATCTCACACTGGATCTAGCCAACTCCTTCTTGGTTATAACCAGCACGCTGGATAGTATCTCATCGGATATCCAGTCTTTTCTCGCTTATCATTACAGCACTAGGGGACGGCAAGCAGCATTCTGCAAAGAAACATTGTTCACTAAAAAAGATTATAACCGTATCACGGTACGATATAATCCATTAGACCCCAATGCCTCTCGAACGGGAGAAGACGATTTGGTGCGATTCCATATCCCGGAAGAAGCATCATATATTCAAGGTCAATCTCTAGCCCAACAGCTGCTACATGCTGTTACAAGAACAGAATGGGCGATGGAAGATGTAGGTCAAATATTACGGAAATATCTTGAAATCGTGCAATCTTTCTGCAACAAAAAAAATATTTCAATCCGTTGTAATTCCGTTTTTTCTGTTATTCCTGGAGAATGTATTGATATCATTCCACAAAACATCATTATAACTGCAGATGGATCTTGGCATATTATCGACCAAGAATGGGAATGGAAACAAGACATCCCTTTAGGATGGCTTATATTTCGGTCATTTTTGCCATTATTCTATGGAACCACACGTTTCGTCCTTTCACAGAATTTGACTCGTCTTGATTTTGCCATAAAAATGTTCCAAGCCATTGGGCTTAGTGTCACAAGAGAGCAATTAGATAGTTTTGATCATTTGGAGAAATCCTTTCAATTTACTGTAAGTAAACAACATGTATATGCATATTGGAATCCAGAGGTTAACCAAAAAAGATACTTGCTACAGCAACATTTTAACGCCAGGGAGAACGAACTTATTACAGAAAATCAGCAAATTAAAGAAAAAAACCAGCGACTTAACACAGAAAATCATAAACTTAAAACCGAGCTAGACCAGATACAATTTCGCTTCATGTCGAACCAGATCCAAAGAGAAAATAAAGGGACAGTCTCGTGGTTCCCTTCACCACTTCGAGCGCAAAACGCACGCCTTCTCTCTTCAAAAACGGCGAAGATAGCAATTTTTCTTGACAGAATCAGCCGCTCTACTAAAAACCAACTCTCTTCACTGTATCAAGCGTTGCAGAGGACCCCTTTGTTTGATGCAGTCTTTTATATGCAAGATGATACAAGGCTCCTCCAAGGTAAAGCGGATCCCATCAAGCATTATTTTTTCCATGGCGCATTTGAAGGTCGCAATCCAACTCCCTACTTCTTTACAGCATGGTATCTGGCAGAATATCCGGATGTGGCAGCCAGTGGCATCAATCCATTTCTCCATTTTCTCTTATATGGGGTAGAAGAGGGTCGCAATCCAAACCCTTATTTCTTTACCACATGGTATTTGAACAAATATCCTCAAACAAAACAACATGGTATCCACCCTCTCATACACTATACCCGGCAAGGATGGCAGGAAGGCTCATGGCCTAATCCATATTTTGATGTAAACTGGTACAAAAAAAACTACCTCTCAGACAATGATCATATTGAACCTCTCTCCCATTTTCTGAGCCAAACTCCAGAAAGTAATTTTAATCCGAACCCACATTTTGACAGCTCATGGTATCTGCAATCATATCCGTGGGTTCGCAACTGCGGCATCCATCCTTTTCAACACTACATAACCCGTGGGCTACAAGAGCAAACCGATCCGAATGCCTATTTTGATTCAAAATGGTATGCAGAAGAATATCCAGAGGCAGTACGAGGCGGATTATGCCAATTAGCTCACTACCTTGAGCATGCTAGCACCGGCCGAGTTAATCCTAATCCATACTTTGACTCCAAATGGTATTTAGATACATACCAAGATGTCAAAAAAAATAGCGCAGATCCTTTATTACATTATATTTTGTGTGGTGCGAAAGAGTTGCGAGACCCCAGCCCTTTTTTCAATACTTCTTGGTATCTTAGTGCTTATCCAGACGTGAAGCAATCCGGGATCAATCCTCTTTTACATTTTATTACTTTTGGCGCATATGAGTTTAGAGATCCAAGTAAAGATTTTAACAATTGGTATTTATCAAATTATTCAAATAACGCAGCCCCTAACGAGCCACCGTTATTAAATTGCATTAAAAATAAGAAAAAATTTGGAATTAATTTTATTCCATTTAACTCTAAAGATAGCATAGGAGATATAAAAGATTTCATTTTTAAAAACATAAGAAAAACTAAATTTAATAATTATGAAGAAAAAACAATAATTGATATTATTATTCCAATATTCAATGGCTTTGAATTTTTAGAAAATTTATTTAAAACAATTCACGACACATCTATGATGTATAGAATTATTGCCATAGATGATAAAAGTTCAGATCCAAGAATCTCTAAAATATTAGATAAATATAAATCATATTATAAAAACATCCAAATTATTCACAACGAAAATAATGTTGGATTCACAAAATCTGTAAATATTGGGTTAAATATTGCAAAAGAATCAAACCACCATGCTGTGATCATAAATACAGATGTCGAAGTTCCACATATGTGGCTTGAAAGAATTATCGCTCCAATATTATATAAAAAAGCAGTTGCTTCAGTAACACCATTCACAAACAGTGGTACCATTTGCAGCTTCCCTAAATTCTGCTACGACAATGCATTGTTTGAAGGATTTAGTCTTGAACAAATCGACGAAGAGTTCAGAAAAATCTCACCCGAATACCCAACACTACCGACAGGTGTTGGTTTTTGTATGGCATTAAATGTATCCGCAATAAAAGAAGTCGGCTTATTTGACGATGAAACATTTGGTAAAGGATATGGTGAAGAAAACGATTGGTGCATGCGTGCTATTAACGCTGGTTTCATTAACGTTCAAGCTGACAACTTGTTTGTATATCATAAACATGGAGGAAGTTTTCCTTCAGAAGAAAAAATTGAACTCCAAAAAAATAATCATATTAGTTTATTAAAAAAATATCCGAATTATGATGATATCATACTTAGATATTGCATGGCAGATACTTTACACACAAAAAGACTGTATTTACAATTAAAATTAATTAATAAAATTAAAAATACACATACCATTTTGTCTTTCTCCCACAACTTAGGTGGCGGTGCCGAATACTATCTTGAGAACAAGAAAGTAGAAGCGCTGCACAATAAATATAAATTTATTACAGTTCGATATATTCAAGACCAGAATATTTATACTGTTTCACTTGAATACAAAGAGTATCGCATAAAATTTACAAGTAAAACCTTAGGAATTATTACAGATATATTTAAAGACATTGACGAAATTATTATAAACGAGCTTGTCACCTATCCAGAAATTTACGACACAATGAACATGATTCTAAAATTAAAATACACAAATAATGCAAAACTGATAATGCGTTTTCATGATTTTTTTTCTATATGTCCGACAGTGAATTTATTAAACAAAAATACAATTTTTTGTAACGTGCAATCTGGTGATATTTGTAATAATTGTTTAAAGGAAAATCCATATAATTCATACATTAATTTTAATTCTATCGAAGAATGGAGGGATCGATGGAATTACTTTTTTCAACACTGCGATGAAATTACTATGTTTTCTAAGGCATCGAAGTTGCTTTTCGAAAAAGTATACAATCATCAAGAAAAAATAACTATTGTTCCACATAAAATCATCCCTTTAAGCACTGTTAAAGTGCGCAACAAGAATGATGACTCTATTAATATTGGCATAGTTGGCGCTTTAAATTATGCAAAAGGATGGCATATAACAAACAATATTGCAAGACTAGCGGAAACAGAGCGAACCAATATTAAAATTTTCCATTTTGGACCGATCATTAAAGAAATAAACCATTCTACATTTAAACATATTGGCAAATACAATAGAGATGACTTACCGTCCTTGTTATCTTCCTATAAAATAGACATTATATTCATTTCATCTGTATGGCCAGAAACTTTTTCATACACTACAGAAGAAGCTATTTCAATGGGACTTCCTGTTGTAGCGTTTGATATTGGAGCACCCCCTGAAAGATTACACAATTATGATAAAGGCCTAGTTATCCCCTTAGGCACCTCATCAGAACAAGTGCTTGCGATGATAGAAACTTTTGTGTTCGCGATTCGAAAAAGCACAGGCCAACCCTGTGTGTCAGCTTGACTTAAACTAAAACCACCTCCAAAAACCCTGGACGATTCAGCCACCCAGCGAACAGCAAGATCACTTTCAACCATCACCTAAAAACAGACGACCCTTCAACGAACTGACAGCAGCATGGATACGATTCTGCGACTAATTGAACTTGCCCTAAAGGGCACGCTCATTGTTTCACTCTTTTTTATCGTTCCCTACATTGTGGGTTGTCTGCCGGTAATGCGTTGGAGATGGCAGGCACCGGGCGTAGCTTCAGCCATTGTGTTTGGCACTGCCCTGCTCTGGGCCATCTTTTTGTTGATCTCTATTCCATGTACACTGTGGTGGGGCAAGTTCCACGGCCTTGTTGCTTTGGTTACGCTAGCCTGGGGATTATGCGTGGCAGCATCCCTGATACTGCTGAAAAAGGAACTTTTGGCTCCATTATACGCCTTGGCTAAACGCATGCGTCGGCCCACCCTATTGCCCATCATTGTGCTGACATGTATGGTTATAATGACCGCCGTCCCAGTGCTCCTGAAACACCAAGATGCGGATGACGCCACCTATGTGGTCTTGGTGACCGATGTGGTACAGACCGACACCCTTTATAGCTACCACCCCTATACAGGGGCCAGCCTTGACAAGGATGGCACCCGCAGGCCATGGTTGACTGGCTGGCAGCGGATTCTTGCTCCTTTTCCTCTGTTGGTTGCATGGTATGCCAAAATGTCTGCCATCCATCCCGCCATCATGAGCCACACCATTCTTCCAGGCGTTTTGATTCCTTTGGCTTTCATGGTCTATTATTTGCTGGCGCGGACGCTTTTCTCCGATTCAGAAGATTATTGGATTTTTTTGTTGATTATGTGTACTGCCTTGGTGTTTGGAGGTTTTTCGGCATGGTCTACCGGCTCTTTCCTGCTATTGCGCATTTGGCAAGGCAAGGCCCTGCTGGCTGCCATTTTTTTGCCCCTTTTGTTCCTCTTGCTGGTGCAGGAACAACAACAGGGCTTAAGAACAGCGCTTTGGTGTGCACTAACAACGGTGACCATGGCTGCGGTAGTCACCACTACTATGACCTCTATTTTTGTACCATTTTTGTTGGTTGCTTTTTGTCTGTTCAAAGGTTGGCAAAAAAGGCAGTTTGCTCAAACCCTGATCTTGGCCCTTGCTGGTACGCCAGCCATGGTGCAGGGCGTTGCCTACCATCTTCTCGGGTAAAATATGGGCCGACTTACTGAAATCTCGCAGCTTTGGCCAACCCTGGTGTGGATTGCGGAAAGGGTCATAGGTGGTGGTTATTATTACGTATTGTGGTTCTTGGCCCTGCTGTATTGCCTCCTGCGTACAGGTGATAGACCCAATTTACGGGCAGCTGCGTGGCCTTTGCTCATCCTTTTTGTTTTGATAGCCAGCCCGCCTGTTGCGTGGCTGTTGTTGACAAAAGTGTTTGCGCCACCTTATTATCCGCGTTTTGTTTGGGTGTTGATGGTGGAAATTATGTTGGCCTGCGTGGGCACGGAAGTGGTAAGGCGGCAAAAAGGG
>JAHKLX010000026.1 GCA_020854835.1 Microcaldota archaeon | reverse complement strand
TTTTTAAATTATTAATAATGCCATCCATACTTTTGCCTGATGGTATAATATCAATTATTTCTTTTAATACAATCTCACATTCCCAGTTTAACGGTTTGAAATCCATAGTACTCCTCGTACTCCTCCTACACACCAACAATACCTGCCCCCATTATACTCTGCTACCAGTTTAAGGGCAATGAGGAAGCCCCGGGCTTCCGGAGCTTAGCTTCTTTTTTCTGATTCAAATGTTATATATTCATATTCTCACAATATACCGCAAGTTTACTTTTAAATTTTTTTAATTTTCCCCTCATCCTATAATTGCCATCTATTAGTTCTTTTATGTTTATTTCATTGCAAATAAGAAGTTCTTTTGCCGATATTTTAAAATTTTGAATCATTTTTTCAGTAATTACATCTTCTGGATTATCATATTCTGCATAATGGCCAGAACAAAAATTTAACAAGATTTCAAAATACCACATGCGTATTTGTTTTTCCATGCACACATGAATGTTCTTCATTGACGTAAATATACTATTTGTTTTTACATCAAACCCATCTTCTGTTAAAATTTCAAATTTCCCAGATGCATGTGCCATATCATTTCTAGTGTCAACAAGGTCGCCTACATTAGCAATCTGTGATTTGTCTAAATCAATAATCTTAAAAATTTTTGCGATATCTTTTTCAGGCATTAGACTATATTTAAAAATAGAATCAGCATCGACGATTTGCAAATCTTTTTCTCTACCATTATATGATCTTGCAAAAACTATTGCATCTTTATATCTTTTAGGGTTAATTTGGCTAATTTTCCATATTGTACTGTATATATATGTCATATACAATAGATGGATTCCTAAATAAGCAAATTGATATTGTTCATATTTATAATTTACAGCTATTAAATTTATAAGATTGTCAATATAAGTAGAAATATCTTCTTTATCTATAGGATCTATCGACAAAAAATCTAATATGTCATTTAAGTATGGAACTTCGGTATATTCCACTTCAGCATTCATGCTTTCTCACCCCAAACCTCACTGATTTTATTCCGTATCTTTTGGGTAAACACCTCGATAAGCTGTTTTGATGGCTCAATAAGGGCTTTCTCTGATTCGATTTGTTTTACAATTTGTTCTTGAGTTTCAAGCGATGGCAAAGGTATATCTAAATACTCTAAATCATGTTTATTTACACTCGGATACATACCCTTGCCCATGGCATTAGCTAACTGTTTGCCAACATAATCATCAAAAAGCATGTAGTAAAGATATTTGCCGTCAATATTGGTAGGTGATAAAACAGCAAAGCCTGTTGAAGCAACGCAATTTTGCGGCTCAAAATCCACATAACCAAATGCTTTCAAGTTGGGCCGAACTGTTGACATTAAAATGTCGCCTTTCTTAAATACCCTTCTCGCTCTACTTGGCGCATTATTTCCAATAATAATATTATTTATATCTATTTTACCAGTATCGTTTTCTATTGAAGAAATATCAACATAAATAAAGCTATTTCCCCCATATGCTTTTACAGGGTCTATGGCGGAGATATTTATATCACATAAAGCAGATAACTTTTTTACTGTCCAACTTTCTTTAATTTGAATTTTCGGCTTATAATTTTCAATTATAGTTTTTGCCCCAGTAATTACTTGTCGGTATCCTTCACATTCAGATGCTATTTTAATTTGTGTTTCCAAAGAAGGAAGCGGCAATAAGAAATTACTTAAATCATCAAAGGTTAAATTTGAGATATTCGTAGTAGTTTTAGCCACACATTTAAAATAATCTCTAGCTTTTTGCGACTGCAAAACATCAAAAAGATAAGCCGGATAAACTTTAGTCCGATCTACACGGATAAGACCCATAAATGCACCGAAGGAAAGATTTTTATAATTTTTATCAACATACGTCACTCGACCAACTAAATCCAAACTGTTTGCCAAAGAAATTAGAATATCTCCTTGAGAAATAAGTTTTTCTTTTTTTATATATTTGCTATCGATGTAAATTATATTACTAAAATCAATTCCGTCAGATTGTGCTGCTCTTGTTGTGACAATCTTCAAACTGTTATCGTCAGGTTCAATTCTTTGCGCGGCCTTTGGGAATGCAATACCTCTAACAAAATCTGCCACATTGCCTAATTGAATAGTTCTAATACTATCTGATACCGTAGTAATAGATTTTCTATATCTACTACCAACTAAAACAAACGAATTTTTTCGTACTTTATCAAATGGTATTATTTCAAATCCAACTTTCATCATATCTGATGCTTGATCATTATCTAATTTGCGATACTCCTCATATTTACTAAGATCGCTTGTGGTCTCAAGTTTCCGACGATGATTATCAAGTGTATAGCCATCATTTTTTACATCAAAATACCAAAAATCTTTCCGTTTTTCAGAGCTTTTTAACTTTTGATTAACCTTTGTTGCATAAATAATATCAGTCTTTACACCGGTATATGGCAAAAATACACCTTGTGGCAAAGAAATAATACTTTGCAACTGACAATTTTTTAAAAGATATTCTCTTGCCTTAGATAAATCTTTTCTAAACAAAAAACCCTCTGGAACAACTAATGCCATTCTACCATTTTCTGAAAGAGAATTTATTGCTTTCATACAATGTTGTACACAAATGCTATCCCCATTATTACTTGGTAAATCATACAAATTGCCATGGTTGGTCTTTTGAGAATATGGCATATTTGTAATTACTACGTCATATTCACCTTCTACTGGATTAGCCAAACTATCCTTCATATGAATATTGCTATGCCCGTCTCCAGCTAAAATCATATTCATCTTTGTAATGCGGGCTGTATTTGTTATCTCATTTCCATATATGGTTTCATTCCTTAAAATTTCTTCAGTATTAGGATTCCTTGACATATTATTATGAATATATCTAAAGGATTCAATCAGAAATCCTCCTGTCCCACAAAATGGGTCATAAATTTTTTCTCCAATTTGTGGATTTACTAGCTTAATCATAGTTTTAACTATATGTCTTGGTGTAAAATATTCCCCTAAATCATTTTTGGTGGACGTTGATTCCTTAAGAAAATATTCAAATGCATCCCCCTTAATATCACTATCTACATCAATCAAAGTAAGAGGATCAAGTTTTTTTATAATATTATCAAGAATATCGCTGTCTTTTATTAGTAATGACGTAAAAATTTCTGTGCCATATAATAAGTTTAATTTATCATAAACAATTTTGTTAATATGTTCTATTCTAGCGTTAGGCTTTAATGCCTTTATATGATCCCAATGGCATACATCGTCAAAATCTGTTTTCAAACCCAACATTTTTTTATTGTCTTCTGTTTCACTTATTAATTTCAGAAATAGAATATTTGCAAACTCTCCAAATCTTTCAATTCCGGCCCTAAGTCCATCACCTCTAAGCATATTATTTGCTTCATCAAAAATTTTTATAAGTTCCTGCCTATCATATTGTACTTTCGGGCTAATAGTGTTGATCTCCCAGGTTTCTAAAAATTTAAGCGCTAATGCTTCTCGAATAAATTCATCAACATCTTCACCATTTAATTGTGGAGTTCTGTTTGCCCCCGTATGAAAAGATTTGCAAAAAACACCATCTGTTGCATATACAAGTGGTGCCTCCAGTGCCCTAGCATAAAATATCCCTTGCTCTAATGCTTTATCTATTCGCTCACCCGGTTTCTTTGCTTCAATTACTATTAATGGGATTCTGTTTTCTTCAGAATATAAAACATAATCAGGACGTTTACCATTTAATTTCTTGCGTTCTTCATCGTTTCTCGGTTGCTCAAAAAAAACATTTTTCCCCTTACCAGTAAACTGCCAACCTAAATTTTGTAAATTATTGTCAATTAAGTGACGAGTATCTGTTTCATTTGGCATTGTGTTCATTGTATATTCCCCTCGTATAAATTTATTGTTCAAAATGTTATTTCTTTATATTTTGAAGTTCACTTTTCCAAAATGAATTATATCAGAAAAAATTAACAAAAACAAGGGTTTCCAAAACTAAAAAAGGCCCTACCGTACACCAGTAGAGCCTCCAATGCCCGGAGCTGTCGTGAGTTCTGCCCGGGACTTACTTGTTCAGTTCGTTGACTTTCGCCGAATATTTTTGTAATATTATTTTAAGGCAGTTCTTATCT
>JAHKLX010000042.1 GCA_020854835.1 Microcaldota archaeon | reverse complement strand
GGCCGTGCCAAACTGCTTGTAGGCGTTGTTTAGAGGTGAGGTATTGTGGAGATCATCGTCGGTATCAAAGACAATCGGCTTGTTCGGGTAGTGGAGCTTGAATTGCCTGATGATGTTGGCGATACGCTCGTTTAGGAAGCGCACATGGAGAGCGTCACAGGAGGAGAACATGGCCTCGATTTGGGGATCGGAAAGCTCAGCGTCCATCGCCTCAACCGAGGCAAGGTTAGCCCTTCTAGCCGCTTGGGCGAAGGTCTTTAGCCGATACCAGCAGACTCCGCCATAGTCCTGGGGAGTGGTCAAGATTTTTACTGGTCGCTTGGATTGAGTGTTGCCCATTCTGGGTAATGTTTAAAAAAATCAGGCTCCTTGTAATATTCGGGTCCATAGAGGGCGGTAAAGAAGTCATCGACGCATTGGGGCATGGAGGCAATCTTGCGCCAGTGGGCCTTTCCATAACCGTGCTTGTAGGTGCGGGCCATCTTGGCGGATCGGAGGTAGTCCTTAATAGCGTCCTTCTTGGTATAGGCGGCGATCAGCTCCTGGCGTCGTTTGTTGTTGATACCGTCGGCAATCTTGCCGATTGCCTCTTTAAACCTGTCTTTGGTTTCCATTGCTGTTGATTATATCAAATAAAACTGGCGAGGGGGCTAGGAAGCACCAACCCCCTCACATAACCGATTACTTAGCTGGTTGACAGCCCGGTAATCTTACCTGATCCAGCTTCGTTTCTGGCTTCCAAGGTAAGTTCGGTCTTAACCACCCCTCGAGTAGAGTCGCCAATCTTGGCCACGTCTTCCTTAGCTGTCTTTCTCAAGACTGCAACCTTCCAAAGGTCGGTTTGCAGAAGTGCGACAGAGTCGGTAGGCATGAACCGGGATTTTCTGATCTTGACTCGACCAAAGTCGGAATCATAGACGTCAACCCCTGATAGCATCTCTTTCTCGGATGTAGCCTCAACGAACTTGGTGGCAGAATCGGTGAATGTCCCGATTTTGCGCTTTTGGTAACCATTAGCATAGACCGTGTCAGGATTTCCGCCTTCATCCCAAATATCTTGGAGAGCATCATTGAACATCGAATCGGTCAACGTTTCGTCTCCTGTGCCTGTCCCTGTCTCATTGACAGAGGTAATCCAAGCTAGGACTCCCTTGAGGCTTCTGGCGGTGCCAGAGGCTCCGGAAGCACCAGCAGCGGTGCTACAGAGAGCGTACTCGATATCACGAGCGTGTTCTTTTAATGCTTTCGCCATTTGGTAAGCGTACTCATCCTCTAAGCCAGCCGTATCAACGGCTCTTTGAGTGTCAGAGACTTCGACCGGGGTTACAAAAATCTGAGTGTAGTTCCCCTCACGAGTTCTAACATCTCGGCGTGAGAACGAATAATCGGCACCTTCAATGTTGGTATTGGAAGTCGCTGTTGCCAACGAGTCTTTTAACCACTCATGGTAGGTTCCTTTAGCCTTGGATTTACCAAAACTAGAGAACATCGGAGTATCTTCTGGGCTGATGTTTGTAACAACGTCCAAAAGGTCCTCGCGATTGCCTATCGCCTGATAGGTTTGCATTGCGCTAGAGTTTGCCATGTATTATTTCACCTCCTTTTATTTTTGATTTAGGAGGCCTTCTTGTCCGAGCGATTAAGCTGCTTAAGGTAAGCGGCCCACGCTTCGGTGGTCCCTTCCTTCATGGCCTGTTGCCGACTGGCCTCCAGTTTGGAGTCAGCTCTATCCTGGCCTCCTGCCTGCGGTGATACCGCCGACTGGCCCATGGATTCGGCCATCTTCACAGCTGATTCGCTTTGACCCTTGGTTCGCGCAACTTCACGCTGATCCTTGAGAAGTTGATAAACCTCTCTTGGCTTCTTCTTAGCGACAAAGCGGCCGTTTCCATCAGTGTTAATCGACTGATAGAGATCGGTAAACGCCTTATCAAACGTCGGATCATCAAAGTCCTTGGCTTCTTCCTGTAAGCGTTCCAGGTCAAGGGCATGGTCCTCGAGCGTTCGAGTCAACTGCTGGCGTTGCTCAAAGGCTGATAGGTGTTGTTTCACCCTCAAATCAGCGATTTGGGCCGCCCGACGGTTAAGCTCTTGCTCAAGCTGGTCCGGTGTGACTTCCGTACCTGGTTTAAAGATAGATTCTTTGCGAACCTCCTCTTTCATCCAGGGCGGTAACTGTTCCTGGGATCGGCTATCCGCCGCGGTTTGTGAGTCTTGCCCACCTTCTTGTTCCCGGCCAGATTGTCCGGCACCTTTCAGCTTGTCGAGTAATTGATGAACCCGCCGTTCTGCACGACTGGGTTTCTCATCCTCCTCCTTTGATTTGTCCTCACCGTCTCCATCGCTGGCCGGCGACTGGGACCGTGTGGTCTCCTCATCAGATTCTGATGCAGTTTGAGGTTTTTCCTCTTTGGCTGGCGAGGCCGCGCTGGTGTCTTCTCCAGCGTCAGTGCCCACATCGGCACCTGCTGCCTGTTTTTCCTCTTCGTTCATAAGTTTTCACCTCCTCCGAGGTAATTTTTAAAATGTCAGACCACTGTATTTTGAGCCCAGGGTCGACCGCAGGCTCCATTCTTCTGGCCAAAGAAGACTGGGGTAAAGACACTTGTGTTTATGTCTTCACCTCAACCTTCTTTAGGATTGGCAAGCCCTCTTCATCAAAACCGGTCAACATCACGCCGGTGCCGATAAAAACGGCATGTTCCACCGGACACGATTGGCAGACTAAATACGGTCCGCGCTGTATCCATTGGTGACCCGCTAACCCCGGCAACGTTTGGGGAGCTAGTCGGTCCTTGTCAATGTCCTCATGATAAACGTCTTTGTCATTCACCTTTGGCTTGCTTTTTTGCTTCCTCGGCTTCCTTGGCCACTTCCAGCGTCTCCTCAACCTTGTCAATAACATCTTGAAGATGTCCAGCCGCGATGCGGGCGGTCAACGCCTTATGGCCAAATGCCTCGACGGATTCATCCCCACGCATGGCAGCTGTAACATCATCAGCCATTAATAAGAGTGAGGCAATCTTAGGTTCGAGGATAGCTTCCTTAAGCGTTCGCCAACCCTCGCTTTGAGCTAGTTGGACCAAATACTGGTCGTCATACCGACTATCTCGGTTTCCCGCCTCTCGTAACTTCTGGTAAGCCTTTAAAATATCGTTAGCCATTGCCGAATAACTGCTCTGCTACTTGCCTAATCTGAGGGTCTTGAAATTGCTGGCCCACTCCTCCACCAGGGGTAGAACCCATCTGCGCCCCTTCCGGGCCTCCTGGGGGCATCTGAGGGCCTCCTGGGGCCTGATTAGGAGCCGGTTGATTGACTGGTGGTTGGTAATCGGTAATCATCTTATCGGCTCCCACCACTCCGGAGGTGAGTAACCAATGCTTCAAGAGCTCGCCCATATCCAAATCCTTCCCCTTCTCTCGTATCGCCTGGATAACGGCCGGGTTGCCCATCACTACTTGGAGAATTCCGGTTAGGGCCTGATTTTGCATCGCCTCATCCTTGGCAATGGTCGAGCCGGAGTCGATAAAGAAGCGATAACGGCCCTCAATAGCTTCCGGCTTGATGGTTAGCTTGCCACCGGTGCCGCCCTCGAACATCTCGACTACATCAGGATACAAGGAAGCAATCTCCCCAATCTCTCCCTCGAACAAGGAAAGCTCTATCGGTTTCTCCTGGCGAATGGCCATCAGGTCGATATAGCGATCGTATAGATCCTCCAGGGCCGCCTCTAAGGATTGTCTCTCCCACGTATCAGCGGCTGATTCCTTGGCTACCTGGTATTTGACCGCCTGGGGCGTCTTGCCCATCGAGGGATCAACGTCCTTTTGCGCTGATAAATCAGAAGTGCCTAGCATGTTGTTAAGATTGGCGATTAGGTGTCCAGCGGCATTGTTGAAAGAGTTGATCCCTGCCGGTGAGAGCTGTAACTGCCGGATCGAGTTAGGGATCGTCTCGAACCACTTGGCCATTGGTTTCCACTGAATCGAGGAGGGGACCACACCCTGGCGGTTGATGATCATTGGAGGAAAGATCGAATACTTAATAGCGTCCATATAAAGGTTGGTCAGCGAGTTGATCGCCTTCTGGACCGGCTTGCCTCGCTCGATATCGCCCAACCCCACGGAGCGATCCAAAAGGGGAATAGTCTCTTTGACGACAATCGGTAGTCGGCCGTTCTGATGGGGATTATCAATATCTCGCAAGGGTCCAACGTCTTGATAGTCAGGCGCATAGGTCACCCAACGGTCCCGCTCATATTTGGTGCGGATAAGCACCTGGGCAAAGCGGCCCGTGCCCCCATGGTCAGAGGAGCCCCACTCCTTCTCCGCATAGGACTGATACTCATACTCGGAGCGCTTCTTGCCGTCTTCCTCATCAATCTTTTTCAGCAGATCATCAATATTCTGCCAATAGTCGCGGTTTCTCCCCTTTAGCCACTCGACAGTAACAAAGGAGTCAACAAAGCAGTAGTCCATATCCTGGGGTTGTTTGACGCCCGGCTGAGGGTAGTATTGCCGGATAGGGATAATCCAACAATCGGGTCCGACGTAATCGTCTTTGACCACATAATCGACCAACAGAGGCATGGAGCCGTAGATTTGAGAGTAGATCACCCAAAGCTTCAACTTGGTCAGGTGGTCGTATTGGGCGTTGGCGTTGGGAATAATGTATTTTCGCAAGATAGCGTCCATCAGGTGGGCCTTGCCCTGGTCGGTAGAATCAAGGGCTTGGGTTCGCCCGGTTGGTTCTTGGGCTAGGATACGCTGGGTGCGTTGGATAATCGCCGTGGAGAGGTGGCCATCGTTAACGTTGGACTTAGCCGCCTCCTCGGAAAGCTGGCCCTTCTCGCGGTTGAAGAAGATCTTCTCGTGTTCCTCCCAAGTATCCCTAACATCAGACAGGGCCTGGTCGGCGTATTGCCACTCATCTTGAAGAGAGCCGATTTCGACTATCTCTTCCCGCTCTTTCTTGGGTTTGCTGGTGGACTTTTTCTTCTTGGCCATAAAAAAAGGCCGACACTCGCTAAATCGAGTTCGGCCGTGTGCTGGAAAGCTCTCGGGCTAACTTACTCCAATCATATCATCTATTTTGCCTTTTCGTCAAGCTGAAATGATCTCTTTAGATTCCTTTGGATATGGAGCTCCTTGGCTTCCCCCTCGTTCATCTTGATAGAAAAGGAGAACGTCCCCGACTGGTTATCCTCGTGTAAACGCTTGATTTCGGCTAACATCGCCTCCACCGCCGAGGTATTGGGGCTATCTTTAAAACGACATCGCTCAAACTGATTGCCAATGACAGAGACGACTCGCCCCTCGTGAAGAAGGAAGGTCAGCGTAGAGGTGCCAAACCGCTGTTTATCAAAGGCTTTCTCTAGCTCAACATAGACTGGCAGGTTCTTCTTGGACAGTTCGTATTTCATAGCCGATTAGTAAAAGCCATCCTCGTCAAATAGGTTCTGCTCGGGAAACTCTTGCTCTTCCGGGTTCAAGTTCTGGGCCTGATAGGAGCAGACCACATAGCGTAGGGCGTCCATGGCGTGATCGTTGGCCTTCTCCGGTACCTCCGGATTGTTCTGATCGGGCGCCTGGCTTACCGCCTTTTCCATCCAACGATACTTTTCAAACTCCTCGATGGTATGCTGGCAGTGGGAAAAGACATACAGTTGAGGCATCCCATGACGCCAGCTCACCTTATTCTTGTCATCGTCCAACTGGTTTTTGACAATCGGTACCGAATGACCGACCTGGGCTTTCAGTTTCTCCGCCACCTTCTCGATCCCGTAAGTAACCCAATTCTTCTTGGAAGTCCCCGTCTCCTTATTGGCCGGGGTGATATAGATACCTCGCTGGGCAAACTCGTTTATCCACTGGGCCCCTGATGGATCCCCATAGGTGGCTGTTACCCGTGCAGAGAAGGCATTGGCGTTGATTCGGCCCGCATGGTAGTCAATGGTCTGGCCCGTCTCGTAATGCTCGTCAACGATATAGAAGTTGTTATCCTTATCCACCGCCACCCACAAACAGGCAGTCGGGTTAGTGGAGCCAAAGTCAATCCCCCGATAGAGGGACCAGTCGGCTGGGATATCGAACGGGTCGATAACGTAAAGGCTCCGCTCGAAGTTCTTGTAGATAAGGCCGGTATGCTTTCTAAAATCAGCCAGGTACTCTTGGGCGAAGGCGTCCTCGGTTAGTTCCTTCTTAGCCTGGTCTATCTCTCCCTTGGGGATATGGGGGTTTTCGTAGGAGGTAAAGCGCCAGGAGCGGTAAGGTCCGTCCTTCTTCTGGCCGGTCAGGTAAAGCTTATGGAAGTGGTCAAAGCCTTTGGGGGTAGAGATAAACAGAGCCGGGGCCTCATAGTCGGTCAGGGTTGGGCGAAGCACCTCAGTCCATAACCAGCTCCAGTTTCTGATCGAGGCGATTTCGTCAATGACTAGACCGCGCAACTTAACACCCCGGAGAGCGTCGGGATTCTCAGCCCCTTTTAGCTCAATAACAGAACCATTCTTGAGGGAAAGCGATAGCTCGACCTCATTCTTCTTTTTGATCCACTCAGGAGGAATCTCTTTGGCAAAGTCCCGCCAATGGATCATCTTGGACTGCTTGTAGGTCGGGGAAACGATCCAATAGAGGCCGGGCTTCTCGGTTGCCCATTTTAGAACCACCATTCGGGCCAGGACGCTCTTGCCCCATCTTCTGCCCGCACATACGACACGGAACCGGTGATCATCTTGGGCCACCTCCATCTGGCCGCCTGAATGTAGGGTTACTTGTAAACTCACTTCTTCTCAATAAATTCAACTTTCATCTCCTCGCCATTAACGTTAAACTGCTGGGCCACCTTGGGCCCTTCCTTCTTGGTCAAACCTACCCGGTCGAGTATCTCCTTGGAAGCGTCAAAACCCTGGCGTCTATCCTCCAGCTTGTTTACCATCACTGAGGCCGCCTTGGCCGCCCCAAGCTTTAGGGTGTCATACGCCTGTTCGGGGATAGAATCTATCACTTCTTGTAGGCCGTACTTATTCTTGCGCTTATAGACCATCCGCTCAGATATCCCCAACTTCTCAGCCGCTTCAGGGATCGTGCTGCTGGTCACGAGGGCAACTAAGGTCTCTTTACCTACTGCGTCTAGTGGTGAAATTTGCTGAACCTCTTTATCCTTGTTTGTCATAGATTGATACAGTAACTTTTAAAGGGGTCTCCTGGGGAATGGCCAACATCTTAGCCACGTTCAGTTGCTCATACTCGCCAGTGTAAAAGGTGACCGAATACTCGCCTCCTACCAGTGGACCGTTTACCTTAACCTTGTCAGCACCAAACTTGATAGGTTCCATGTGGAGACGCCGGGTACTGCCCCCGGGTACCAAAAAGCAAGCTCGCCTGCCCCTTTTTAGAACTTGCCTATTGGCCAAATCTATCTCGTCCCCATTTCGATTATATCACTCCCTCAATACCGATCCGTCCAAAACGACCCCAACCTTCTTGGTGGTTCCTTCGCCTTCTCTTTGATCTGAGGATTGGGTACCTGGCTTAACTGCTCATCGTCTAGCTCCAACCCCGCTCGGCGTATATTCCTGGCCTGATCGTGCTCCTTAGCAAGCGACTCGCCTAGTTTCTCAATCAGTCTTTCTCTCATTCATCGCTCACCTCGCTTCGGATCAAGTGATAACCCAAGACGACCACAGTTACCCCTAAGATGAAGAGGCTGGCAAACACAGACATCCAGGCCTCCGCATTCCCCTGTCCGGCCAGGACCTGGGCCACCCCGATAAACGAGGCCAGCACCCACAGCCCGATATAGGGGGCGGCGATGATAAAGACGAGCCACTTTGTAACAGATAGTATCAGTTTGATTGCCTTCATTCCTCTAGCTTATCTTCTTCTAGCTCTCCGCATAGTAACAACCACTCAAAATCTTTCTCGCCTATCACAATCAATGTCTCCTCCCCATCATAATGAATGGAGGCGATTGGTATCTCTTTAGAGCTAGCCGCCCCCTTAGCTTCTTTGTAAGCCGAGAGGATGTTAATCTTCTTGCCCACCTTACACTGCTCGACATAGGGTTCGGTGTTATCAATATCTTTGCCGTCAGTCTTTTGGTATTGGGTTAGGTTTCTTCTGGCGTCAGTCCAGCCTAGCTTCTTCCACCAGTTGGCCCGTCTTCGCTCAAAAGACGCTCCCTTGTTCCTAGAGTATTTACCAGCCATAATTTATCATCCAACTAACAACACTATACCACCCCCACCCCAAGACGAGGGCGGAGATAAGTATTAAAATAATGGTTGAGAATAGGCTAGACTTTTCCATGTTTTAGTGATATTATTTATCTGTATTTGGTCGGTTTTTTGTACATGTAGCTTAGGCCACCTCTTATTGGGGCTTGGCTTTTTTCGCTCATTTTCTTCTCTTCATATAAAACATTTAACTCCACTCCCATTTATTTTTTTAATTCCTCCCCGCACTGCTTACACACTACCAACCAGTTGCCATCAATTTCCACCGTCTTTGTTTTCTCTTCTGGATAGTAACTCTTACCGCACCGCTGGCAATAGCGGATTGATCGTTCCCGCACTTTTTGAGCTACTACTTTTGCCCTCTGTTCGTCACCCCTTTCTCGCCTTTCGGGGGCAGGCGGTTTTCTAGTTTTCCAGGAAAGGTTAATCATTTTCTTATCTCCTTTCTTTAAATTGGGTTATTTAACTTGCTTATTATTTTTTTTAAATATCTTGTTCCAATTTTTTTATCTTCATTAACTATGGCTATCTGTTTTCCATCTCCTTCCATTATCACAGCACAATCATAAAATAAAGGGTTCTTCCAAAATTTCATCGCTTCTTTGATGACTTCTTCTTTTGTGCCTTTCAGGTTAAAACTAATTTTATAGACATGTTTTTTCATTCTTTCCTCCTTTTTTTGTCTTTTAATAGGTTAATAATAATAGGTAAATATTTTCTAACTTCTTCCCTATCGCTTTCTTTTTCCTTCTCAGATAACTTTGGATAAGGTGTATCAATTTGTCTTTGCCACCTTTTACATAATTCTTTCGGAATTAAATAGCCATCTTTTGTCCATTCTGATTTGCTAAAAAGATATGCCTGCCACCTTGCCCACCTTTCATGCTCTAAAACAGCCCCCTTTTCTATAAACTCTTTCCCTTCCACCTTTTTCTTTAATTCCTGCTTTTGGGCGGTTAAAAGGTCTTTTATAATATCCTTAACTTCACCAACCATTATCCAGCCAACCTTATTAGCATACTTTTCGTCAAATTCAATTTCCCAGTTTTCCATCATATTTCACGCCTCCTCTGATTTTTTTAACATTCTAGAGTTCTTTTTTGCCTAATGGGAATGGATTGTTTGGGTCGCCACCTATTTGCCCCTCCCATTTAAATTTAACAAGCTTATCAATTACATATTTTGGGTATATGTAAAGTTTCAGGGCATCGATAAACAATTTCTTTTCCTCTTCTGTTAATAACTCAAATTTCTCTAAATAAAGCCTCATTGTTACAAGTATGTTAGGGTTCATCTCAACTATTTTCTCTTTCATTTTTTACCTCCTTTCTTTCCTTCTTTAGTTTGTCATCTAATAAAGTTAAAAACCCTGAGTAGAGGTAAAGCCCCCTTAACTCTTCGGGGTCTTTCGCTCCTTCGATGGCAGTTTCAACGAACCCCTGTTTTATCTCCTTTATCAACTGCCTTCTCTGTTTCGATAAGAGAGTACGGATAAAGGATTTGATATCTTTTACCTCTTGTGTTTCATTTCCAATATATCTAGGTTTGCCCATTATCTGCCCCATAAAAGAATCGGTAACGAACCTATTATCAAATTTCTTTTCCCAGTTTTTATCTTTCATTTTTTATCTCCTTTAACTTCAAAACTAACCCATACTCTACCATCCCCTGCTCTTCCTCTGCCTTCTCTAGGGCCTTCTCCAGCCGCTTAAACTCCCAAACATCATACTCTACATCGTTATCAGCGTCTCGGTGGCTGAGACGGTATTTATTGCCCTTCTTGGTTAGTAAGAGATAATCGTTACTGCTCATACTAGCAATGTTCCACGGTGGCCCGCTTTAGGTTCTCCCAAGCCTCCTTGTCTAGTTTAAATGGCGGTCGGATTTCGATTTTCATATTCCTAAGAGAGCAATAATGTAATGGCAAACACCACGATAACGATAAGCAAAATGAGCACGAGCATCTCAGATGCTCTCCAGAAGAACTGGTCAAAGTCTATTTGTTTCATATATTCTCCTCCGCACACTTATTAGCAACGCTCCAATGTCTATCTAGCCCGTTCGATATCGCCCACGCTGTCGTTCTCACAGATTCCTCCTCGCACCCTCGCAAGTCCTCGGTCGATAAGCCCATCTGTCGCCTAAACTGTTGCCAGGTCGAGATCCAATACTGAAACGGCCCCACCGCTCGCCCTGAGTCTCCCACCGCTTGAGGATTAAACCGGCTCTCC
>JAHKLX010000080.1 GCA_020854835.1 Microcaldota archaeon | reverse complement strand
TTTTTCAAGGTAGGGAAAAAACTGGCAATCCCGGGTCTGGATATTCCGGGCAACCGTCCGAGCTTCTTGACCGCAGCGGCCATGGTGGCCCCGGAGTTGCCTGCGGAAACCACAGCATCCGCTTTACCTGTCTTCACCAAGTCAAAGCCGACCACAACTGTAGCGTCTTTTTTCCTACGGATGGCATCAACCGGTACATCCTGCATGGTGATGATCTCACTGGCCGGATGCACAAACACCCGGGCCAGGGCTGCAGCATCCCCCTTGGCCAAGGTCTTGAGCCTGTCGTATAACAGTTCTTCTGGCCCAACCAGGATGACCTTGAGATCATCAAGGGTACGGACCGCGGCAAGCGCACCGTGTACCGCCACATCCGGTCCACTGTCGCCCCCCATGGCATCCAGGGCGATTTTCACCGTTGAGTACGCTGTTTACAGTTCTTCTTCAAACTGAACAATCCGTTTACCCTTGTACATGCCGCAACCAGCGCAGACCTGATGAGGCATTTTGGGTTCACCGCAATTCGGACAGGAGCTGATTTGGGGGGTGCTCAAGGCGTCGTGTGCCCTGCGCATCCTGGTGCGGGAACGGGAATGTCTTCGTTTTGGTAGAGCCATTGTATCCTCCGTAGAGTCGTTTCATAACAAGACAAAGAGCCTGTCTTGCCATGGGTATTGTATCAGATGGTAATAATTTATTTTTTGCCCTTTGCCAGCTTGGCAAGCACCGAAAACGGTGAATCCACCATTTTGTGCGCGCAACCACATTGTTCTTTATTGCGGTCTGCACCGTAATGCGGACAGAGGCCGCCACAGTCGCTACGGCAAAGCCGTTTCCCAGGTAAAGCCAAAAAGAGCTGTTGCCGCATGACTTCATCAAGGTCAACGCAAGGGATATCCAGCTCAACAGAATCAAAATCCTCCTGACCGATATCCTCCTGTTGCTCTGCCTGTTTTACTCCTGAAGCCGGGGGCTGTACCACCGCAGTCAAACGGAATGCGGAATCCAGTGCAAGCGGATAGGAAATCAAACAGCGATCACACGCAAGACTAAGCGTACCTTGGAGAAGTCCCTGGATCTCCACCTTTCCCTGACCAACTGGTTGCACATGACACCACGCCGCAAGCGGTGTATCAAGGGTGCACTCGCCAGTCACGTCAAGGGTAGTGATCTGCCAAGCAAAATCACGGCCAAGCGGTGGAATTTCATCAAAACACACAAGCATACACTTAGACAGCCACGCATGAGCCGGCCACTATACAGGATAATAGAGAAAATGTCAGGTAAAAAACAAGTTGAAGCAAGCCCTGGCCAGTGTGGACAAACACCTGCCTGCTCGCACCGACAAAGGCTTGCACATCCGGATGGGTGGTTTATTTTTTCGTAGCTTGCAACTGGGCTATTTTGCTGTTGATTTGCTGAATCAAGCTGTCAAAACCGCTTCTCTGCAAAATTGACCTGAGCTGCTCCATGTAGTTGCGCACCAGGCTGATGTTTTCAACAATCAGGTCATAGGCCATCCATTCAGCATCGCGCAGTTGCATGATATAGGAGATGGGGATGTTGCCATCCTTAAACTCGATGACAGTGCGCACCTCGGCCCGGTCTCCACGAATGCGCGGCTGTTCATACTGAATAGGCTCACCGTCATAGGTGTCGATCCGGTCCATATAGGTATAACCAAGCAGATAGGAAAATCTGTCGATGAAGACTTGTTTCTGCTCATCAGACAGGGAATTCCACCGTGGCCCCAGCACCCGTTTGGACATTTCATCAAAGTCGAAACGCTCGGCCGCAAGATTGAGAAACTTGGTGAACTGCTCTTCTCTGGAGAGTTTCTTAAAGTCTGCCTCGGTGAGCAAGGTGGTGATCTTGTCGACCACCGGACGGAGTTGCTCCACTGGATCAGGCGCAGCCTGAGCCGGAATATGCATAAAAAAAGTGAAAAAAACTGCAGCCACTATGAGATGAAGATGTTTTATGAAACGCATGGTAACTACCTGTTGTTTTAATGTTGATAGTTAAACTCAGGGGTGGTAATGGCGGGAAATTCCGCTGGATTCCCGGTTCTGGGCCCCTTTTGCCGCAGCTGGAAATAGCCGTTGCGGAAGGCTACATACGGATCCAGGCTGATGGCCTTCATATCCTGATACTGACCAAGATGCAAAGACACCTCGTTAATGGTTTGTGAACCGTACACCGTGCTGCTGGTGGTAAAATCATCGTTCCAGGGCGTATACAAACCACGAGCCACACCGTCACCTATGGCACCGGTGAAATCACGCAAGGTGGATGGCCCAAAAAGGGGAACCACCAGATAGACGCCGTCACCAATGCCCCAGGTGGCAAAGGTCTGCCCCAAGGTGGCCTGGATGCGGTGTATGTTAAATTCATTGGCAGCCGGATCTGCCAGGCCAAAGACACCGGCAGTGGAGTTGATCAGAAACCTGGACAGCACCAAACCTGAATCAGCCAGACGCCCTTGGAGAAGGCAGTTGACCGAGCGCACCGGTTCACTCAGATTGTAGAAGAAATTACTGATAATGGTACGGAAGTCAATCGGCACCACCTTGCTGTAACCTGTGGCCACTGGATCAAGGACCCAAAGGTAGAGCCGGTCGTTAAAGGTGAACATGACCCGGTTGAAGGGCTCCAGAGGATCATAGATGGATTCGAAACGCTCCCCTGTCTCATAACTGGCATCGTCAAGATAGTCTATACTCCCGGCCTGTGCCGGAGCAACAGCGACCAGAATCAACAGAAAAAACAGCCAGGCAGTAGCACTGCAGGTGCGTGCTGTACGCAACATGTCAATCCTCCTGCGGCTTGGCTGAGCCAACCTGGCCAAAGGCAAATCTGGAAATAAGCGATTCTATATCCACGGTGGATTCGGTGTCGAGCACTGTATCCCCTGGCTCGTACATGGC
>JAHKLX010000113.1 GCA_020854835.1 Microcaldota archaeon | reverse complement strand
TTTTCAAAGACCATTTGACCGGCTATATTATGTCAACTACATTTAGGTGGTTTATTTGTTATGCCATTTTTGTGCAATCGTCATTTAAATATTTTTTTATTTTTTTTCTAAAAAACTATTGACAACAATTAGCTGGTCTATAATTAAAACGCGTTTTGTTGTCATAATCATTGAGGCTGTTCGTTATGAAGAGAGAACCGCCTTTTAACCTCCTGATTAATAGTAGATTGCCCGACTTCCTGTTCGTTTCTAGAACGGCGCCCCGGATGGATCCAGAGGAGCAGAAGTATCCAGGCCTCCGAGTATTGAATCCCTGGTTTGAAACTCCAGCATGAACATGACGCTCTCGATTTCAGGCAACTGTGCCATGGAGTTGACAATGGAATAAATGGTTAACTTCTCCTCGGCGGGAGTCCGGGGATGGTCACTGACAAAGTGGGAGGAGAGGTTGATGTAAGCGATCTTTCTGTCAACTTCTGTAAACGCTGAAATAAGCTTGGTCCGTACCGGTATCGTAGGTTTTAATCCCGGTGTCTGCGGTCCTTTTAATAACTCCTCAAAGACCTGTTCCGGTGTGGGTTTTGCTCCGGAAACTGTTCTGGTTTCTGCAACCAGCCCGGTAGCCCGGTCATTGGAGAAGAAAAGGGTTATAAGGCTTTTCGGAGCAGGAGCAGCGGGTTTAGTCGTAATAGCCACAGTTTTTGTTTCTTTGTCCCATTTTACATCGGCCCCGAATGTTTCAAAAATAAACCGCAGAGGGACCATGGTCCTGTTCTCGACAATTTCGGCGGCTGTATCAAAATCCGTCTTCACGGAATTGACGTGGGCATAGGAATTCCCGATACCAAGAATGATATTTTTACCATTTAAAAGCATGGTAACGATACGTTTCTCCCCGTCCCAATCGACTTTTGCGCCCAATCCTTCGGCAATAAAGCGAACGGGGACCATAGTCCGGGAATCTTCATTGATATAAGGCCTGGCATCGGGAAAAGCCACCTGTGTTCCGTTTATCTCCACGTTTATTGTCGGTATTTCTGTGGCTGAGGTCAGGGGAATACCACTAAAAATTATTAATAAAATAAACAGGGTTACAAGCAGTTTTTTCACATTAATCTCCTCTTGTTTTTTTAAAAAAATTATATCAAGAACTGCCAATTAATACAAGCTTACCTGTTAACAACTTAGATATAATAATCTCTACAAAATAAAAGATTGCATTGATTACTAATAATGAAATATTATTTTTAGAAAGAGTTGACGGAGGTATTTTCGCTGGATAAGATAAAGAAAATACTACAAGGAGGGTTAATAATGCTTTCTGAGAAATTGCTTAGGGAACTGAATGAACAGATCAAGTACGAGTTTTTTTCCGCAAATTATTACCTGGCTATGGCGGCATTTTGTGCTTCGAGGGATTTTAACGGATTTGCCAATTTCTTTATTGTTCAGGCTGAGGAAGAGCGTTTCCATGCCATGAAATTTTTTAATTTTATCAATGAACGGGGAGAACGGGTTTTTATCAGCGCTCTGGACGAACCTAAAAACGATTTTCAATCGTTGGAGGAAGTCTTCACGCTGGCTCTGCATCATGAGAAGTTTGTAACGGCAAGAATTTACTCGCTGATGGATCTGGCCGGTGAAGAGAGGGAGCATGCGACCATCAGTTTTTTAAAATGGTTTATTGATGAACAGGTGGAAGAAGAAGCAGGTATGTCCGACATTTTAAGTAAAATACAAAGGATTGGTGAGAACGGCGAGGGCATCTACCATCTTGATAAAGAGTTATCCCTGAGAACATTTACCCCCCCGGCCGAATAAAGGGAAAAAATCGGCAGAGATTATTCCATAATGTAAAAATGTATTCCAAAAATATTGACACGGCGAATAAATAATGCTATAATTTGTCTACCTGGCACTCCTTTAAGTTGCTGCCAGGTAGATTTTTCTTTTTTTTTTAGGTTATTTGCCTTTCTAAGGCAGTTAGGAAGCATTCGTCTGGTTTACTAAGCGCTAATTTGGAATTATATTTCATCATATGGGAAAGAAGGCGTAAGACATGTGTGGGATAGCCGGTTTGATTAACCGTAAGATGGAAAGAGAAAACGGTGCCAGGATACGCAGGGGTATTGTGTTGCAAAGTGACCGGGGTAACGGTTTGGGCGCCGGGTACGCCGCTTATGGTATCTATCCGAAGTTTGCCGATTTTTATGCCCTTCATGTCATGTCGGAAGATGCTGCCGGAATGTTTGAGGCGGAGAAGTTTCTGAAAGAAAACTTTACCCTTCATTTTGCGGAAGATATCCCCCTCTGGAATAAAAAAATAACTGATTGCCCCCTGTGCAGGCGTTATTTTGTGGAGCCGCAGGGAGATAAAATGGAGTTGCTCAGGCCGGGAATTAATGAAGATGATTACACCATTGAGAAGGTTATGGAGATTAATGCCGGCAACAGCAAGGCTTTCGTTTTTTCCAGCGGCAAGAATATGGGAGTTTTCAAAGGTGTGGGAACGCCGGCGGATATCTATGATTTTTTCCGTCTGGATGAATACGAAGGATATATCTGGCTGGCCCACAACCGCTTCCCCACCAATACACCGGGGTGGTGGGGCGGCGCCCATCCTTTTAATTTGTTGAGATATTCTATCGTCCACAACGGGGAAATTTCTTCGTACGGCATCAACCGCCGTTATCTGGAAGGTTTTGGCTATCTCTGCCGTATGCAGACAGACAGTGAAGTCATCGCGTATCTGCTTGATCTGCTCATTCGCAGGCATGGCCTCTCCATCTATGATGCCGCGGCAGTCCTCGCCCCGCCGTACTGGTCTTCTGTGGAGCGGGAGGAGCCCCCGGAGCTGCAGGACAGACTGGTTACTCTTAAAGTTATTTATGAATCAGCCATGTTAAACGGACCCTTTGCCGTCCTTGCTGCCTTTGACGGAGGGCTTTTCAGTATTACCGACAATACCAAACTCCGGCCCATGACTGTCGGGCTGGCGGGGGATTGCAGCTTTTATGCCAGTGAAGTATCGGCTCTGTATGAGATGGAGGCCGGTCTGGAGAGGGTTTTTACGCCCCGGGCCGGGCAGCCTTACGCCGTTTTTTTAAGCTCCGGAGGCGAAGAAGGGGCAGTGGGCAATCAAAAAGCGTATTACGGGAAAAGGAGGGTTTAGGATGCTGTTGACAAAGCCGGGGCTCCGGTCCCTGTTCCGACCGGTATTCGATTTGAATCTCTGCGATGGTTGCGGACAATGTGCCGAAGAATGTTCTTTTAATGAAATTCGTATGGAGACCAGGGGGGGGAAAAAGGTACCTGTTGCCAACGGCCGTTCCTGTGGCGCCTGCCATCGCTGTGAGTATACCTGTCCCCTGGGTGCTATTAATATTGAAGAAAAGAAGATGGCTTTGCGGGAACACGGGCTCTGGCAGAGAGAAAAGGTGCACCGTATCCATCTCCAGGCAGCTTCCGGTTCAGTAGCCCTGACGGGGATGGGCGCGGAGACGGAAGTTCCCGTATACTGGGATCATCTGCTCTTTAATGCCTGCCAGGTGACCAACCCTTCCATTGATCCCCAACGGGAACCGATGGAGACGATTACTTATCTGGGTAAAAAGGCGCTTTCACCAAAAGAGGTGGAAGATGCGGGGCGTTTTAGAAACTCGCTCATAGAAATAAAGATGCCTCTGGTTTTTGCCCCCATGTCGTACGGAAGCATTAACCTGAATTTTCAGCTCGCCCTGGCCAGAGTGGCTAAAAAGAAAGGTCTGCTCTGGTATTCGGGAGAGGGCGGGCTGCATCGTAAGCTGTATCCGTACAGCGATCATGTGGTGCTGCAGGTAGCTTCCGGCCGGTTTGGAGTCAGCCCCGAATATCTCCGGCTGGGGCGGGCTTACCAGATTAAAATCGGGCAGGGTGCAAAACCAGGTATAGGAGGGCACCTTCCCGGGGAAAAAGTTTTGGAAGGGATTTCCGAGACCAGGATGATCCCCCTGGGGAGTGATGCCATCTCCCCGGCACCGCAGCATGATATCTATTCTATTGAGGATTTGCGTTTGCTGATCTATGCCTTGAAAGAGGCCAGCGGATATAAGCCGGTTTGTGTCAAAATTGCCGCGGTGCACAATGTGGCGGCTATCGCCAGCGGTATTGTGCGGGCCGGGGCTGATATGCTCTACCTGGACGGTTTCCGGGGGGGGAGCGGAGCCACGCCCGCCGTTGTCCGGGATAACGTGGGGATCCCCATTGAGCTCGCCCTGGCCGCGGTGGATCAGCGCCTGCGGGAGGAAAAAATCCGGCATCAGGTATCGATCGTCGCGGCCGGGGGGATGCGCAGCAGCGCCGACGTGATGAAGGCTATCGCCCTGGGAGCGGATTCCGTGGCCATCGCCACTGCAGCCCTGCTGGCCTGCGGTTGTCACGTCTGTCAGAGGTGCAGCAGCGGCAAGTGTCCCTGGGGGATAACCACCAACGATGAGAAGCTGGCCCGGCGCCTGGATGTGGACTGGGCTGAAGAGAGGATTACAAATCTCATCGAGGCATGGCAGCACGAGATGCAGGAGATTATGGGTCTTAACGGCATTTACGATATCGGGTCTTTTCGGGGAAACAGACTTATCTTGAGGGGAGTGGGATTAAATGACCGGGAATTATCCATCCTTGGAATTAAACATGCGGGCCAGTGAGCCTGGGGCAGATAAAACGGCAGAGATCGACGCGGACGGCATCTATTATCGTCAATTAAATGAGAATATTCGTCGTCTGGCCCTGGAAGGGAAACGCCGGATTATCTTAAAAGGGGTCCGGGGACAACGTTACCTGGGAGCAGGGCTTTCTTTTACCGACCTTTACCTGCAGGTTCAGGGGATTCCCGGGGAAGATTTGGGCTTCAACCTCAACGGCCCCACGATTGAGGTCTTCGGACACAGCCAGAATGCCGTGGCAAATACGATGGATAACGGCAAAATAATTGTTCATGGCCTGGGGGGAGATGCTCTGGCCTACGGGATGCGGGGCGGAGAGTTGTTTGTCCGCGACGATGTGGGTTATCGCGTCGGTATCCACATGAAGGAGTATCGCCGCAAAGTGCCGGTGCTGGTCATCGGGGGGACCTCCGGGGACTACCTGGGGGAGTATATGGCCGGCGGGTTAATTATTCTGCTGAATAAAGACAATGCCAAAGAATTTGTGGCCGGAAATTCCGACAAAACTCTGGCGACGGGGATACATGGGGGAGAAATTTATCTTTTTGGTTATGAACCACCGGCATACCTTTTGGGGATCGGGGCACTTCTCACCCCCGTTACCCGGGATGATCTCAACAAAATTAAGCCGTATGTCCGGGAATTTGCCCGCTGTTTTCAGATAGAAGCAGTCCCTCTCCTTAAGCGAGAGCTTTTTAAAATAGTCCCCGCGGGGAAAAGGCCTTTTGCCAGGTTTTATTATCCTTCTTACCCTGTGGATACAGGTTTAAAACCGGTGCATGTGGAAAAATGTTCACCCTGTGAAGCCAGTTGTCCCGCCGGGATCCCTACAGGCCGTTTTTTGCGCCTGCTGCGCCTGGGGGAGGCGGAGAAAGCCATCCGCCTGCTGGATGAGTATACCCCCCTGCGCTATAGCTGCTGCGGTTTTATCTGCCCCCATATCTGTATGGAGAACTGCACCAGGAGGCAGGTGGACTTCCCCGTGCGGAGCGAAGAGCTGGCCAGGTACTATAAAAACGATCTAACAGTGGAGATGGAAGAGGCAAAAAGCGAAAGAATCGCCGTTATCGGTGCCGGCCCGGCCGGTCTCAGCGCAGCCTACCAGCTGGCGCGCCGGGGCTATCCGGTTACGGTCTTTGATGAGTCCCATCGTCCCGGAGGCAAACTGTACCAGGTGGTCTCCCGGATCCGTCTTCCCCTGGAAAGCCTGGAGCACGATCTGCAAAAATTTGCAAGCCTCGGGGTAAAATTTGTCTTGAATACTAGTGTAAACAAGGGTATGATGGAGAATATATTGAAAGAATATGAACATGTTGTCGTCTCGGTAGGTGCCCACCAGCCCCTTTTGCCTCCGGTGAAGGGCAAGAAGTATCTCCGTGCGGGCCTTGATTTTCTGAAAGATTATAATCTCGGAAGATTTACCGGCAGTTACTTAAACCTGAACCCTCAGAGCGATGTGGTGGTGGTTGGCGGCGGGGATGCCGCGGTCGATGGTATTGAGGCCTTCATGGCTCTCGGAGCCGCACCGGACCGTATTACGGTCATCGATATCAAAAGACCGTCGGCTAAAGGGGAGGAGCGCAGCAGGCTGGAAGCTGAAGGCATCCGTTTCCGTTATCCCCTTTTCCTGCAGGAAGTGAATAAAGAAGGTCTTATCGTCAAGGATGCCCTGGGGCAGGAACAATTTCTCCCTGCAGCGCTGGTTCTGGTCTTTATTAATGAACGTCCGCAGATGGCCTTTCTTCCGGAGGAAGTGCTCGCGGGTTTGGATCAGCGGGGCTTTTACAGCCGGGAGGATGAGGTAAGTTTTCGTTCGGCTCATCCCCGGATTTCCATTGCGGGAGATGTCCAGGGCCAGGGACTCGTGACCACAAATATCGGACGCGGCCGTAAGTGTGCCCTGGAAATTGATGCGCTGCTGCGGGGACGGGAGTATGTTCCGGAGAAGAAAGATCCCCTGGAGTCCGTTTTTCTTCAACCTCAAAAAGCCTCTCCCGCGGGGGAAGAGGAGCTGAGTATTGAAGAGGAATACGACCGCTGCCTGCATTGCGGGATCTGCGTTCAGTGTGATCGCTGCGTGGAAGCCTGTCCCAGAGGGGCGCTCACCCGGGACGGGGAGACTTTTAACGTTGATCTTTTTCTCTGCGGCGGTTGCGGCACGTGTGCAGCGACCTGCCTGGGAGGCGTTATCCGCATGGTTCCAAGATAAAATAATCTGATTAAATAAAGGTGACGAAATGAAAATAGCCGTAGCGCAACTTAATCCGACAATCGGTCATCTTCAGGGTAATGTTGTAAAAATTACACGGTTTATCCGCAGGGCGCGGGAAGATGAAGCAGACCTGGTTATCTTTCCTGAACTTGCTGTTACCGGTTACCCTCCCCGTGATCTGCTGCTTTATAATGCTTTTCTGGATCAGGCAGAAAAAATCGTTCAGGAAGAGATTTTGCCTTTAACGGAGGGGATTGCCGTTCTCCTCGGGACGCCCTGGAGAGAGAAAGTCCGGGGTGAGACGTGCCTTTATAATGCTGCCCTGCTTCTGAAGGATGGAAAGATTATCTCCAGGCACTATAAAACCCTGCTACCCAATTATGATGTTTTTGATGAGTGCAGGTATTTTGTCCCTGCTGCAGAAAACAATCCCGTAACAGTTAAGGGGATGAAAATAGCCGTAACCATTTGCGAGGATATCTGGAACGATAAAGACTACTTCGAAAGACGGCTTTACCCGAAGGACCCCCTGGAAGAACTTTTCCGGAAGAAACCCGGCTTGCTGATCAATATAGCAGCTTCTCCTTACAGTCTGGGGAAGGCCGGGGAGAGGGGGAAAATGCTCCGGGCTCTGGCCGCGAAATATCAGGTGCCGGTATTTTACGTAAACCAGGTTGGCGGTAACGATGAGTTGCTTTTCGATGGAAGCAGTGTCGCCTGTTCCGGGTCAGGCGAAACCTTTTACCAGTCCGAGCCTTTTCAGGAGGCCATGTTTTACTGCGAAACAGAAAATTTTCAGATTACCCCGGTGAAGCTTGAAGGCGAGGCAGCAGCTTCAGCTTCCTTTGAGGTTCAGGATTATTTGCAGGCAGAGGACGTAAACTGGGTTTATGCGGCCCTGCAGCGGGGCCTGGCCGATTACCTGAGAAAAACCGGTTTTGACAGGGTTGTGGTCGGACTCAGCGGCGGGATAGATTCCGCTGTAATTGCCGCCTTGGCGGTAGCGGTCCTGGGTCCTGAGAAGGTGCTCGGTGTGATGATGCCCTCCCGTTATTCGTCGGATCACAGCGTGGCAGACTCCCGCCGGCTCGCAGATAACCTGCAGATGGAAAACCTGTTGATACCTATTGAAGGTCCTTTTCAACAGTTTCTTGACAGCCTGAATGATCAAGGAAAACCGGTCATGGATCTGGCCGAGGAAAACCTGCAGGCCCGGATCCGGGGCAATATTCTTATGTTTATCTCCAACAGGGATAACCGTATGGTCTTGACTACAGGAAATAAATCTGAGCTGGCGGTGGGTTATTGCACCCTTTACGGTGATATGTGCGGAGGTCTGGCGGTTCTGGCTGATGTGCCCAAGCAGATGGTTTACCGCCTGGCCGAATATATGAATACCCTGGCCGGTAAAGAGATGATTCCGGAATCCATTATTGTCAAACCTCCTTCCGCAGAGCTGCGCCCGGAGCAACTGGACCAGGATTCCCTGCCTCCGTATGAAGTTCTGGATCAATTGTTGCATTATTATGTGGAAGAGAATAAGCATATCGAGGAAATCGTTGCTATGGGCTATGAGCGGGAACTGGTAGAAAACATTGTGGCTAAGATTGATCGGTCGGAATATAAGCGGTTCCAGGCGGCTCCAGTTCTAAGGATAACGACAAAGGCTTTCGGCAGCGGAAGGCGCATCCCCCTGGCAAGGGGCTCATTCCATAATACGAAAACATATTCCAAAAAGTCTTGACAGGGAAAAGTGTCTGTGTTAAGATAAATCCATGAAATAATTTACAGGGTCGGAAACTTTTCAGGAGGTTGGGATAATGGATACCCTGGAATATTGCCTGGCAGTTCCGGATCCTGTAGATAGAAGGGCAGTTATCTCGGCTCTTTCTCTGCTCGGTTTGTCCTGTGTGGGTGAAGGGAGCGACAGCGGACATTTTTTGCGGGTTCTCCGCAAGGTTCAGCCCCAACTGGCGATTTTAGACCTTTCCTTACCGGGGAATGTTTTGGAAACGGCATCGATCATCGACCATGAAGGTCTGGCCGCGTTGTTGCTCCTGGAGGGGAAGAAAAACAAAAAAAGGGTCATGAATTTACAGAGTGCCGGCTTTATGATTTTAAAAATGCCGGTGCAGCAGATAGTGTTAAATTCTGTTGTGGAAGTGCTCTATCTGGAATTTAAACGACGGCAAAAATTGCAGCAGGAAATCTCGGCCCTGCGTGCCAAATTGCAGGCCCGGACAGTTGTGGAGAGGGCTAAAGGCGTACTCATGCAGGAGTTTTCCTGGAGTGAACAGCAGGCGTACCGTTTTTTACAAAAAGAGAGCATGGATCTGCGCGTACCTATTAAAGAAGTGGCAGAGAAACTTTTTAAAGGAAATTTTAGTCGAAATGGCGAACAAAAATAAGGGGAGACGGTATATTTTGCGGTCGGCTAAGTCCCCTTGTATTTCGGGCAACGGCGCCCTGGCAGCTTCTTGTTTAACATCGGAGCTGAAAGGGCTTTTTTAATTTTCAATCTAGATTTAAAAAGGAGTGGATTTTTGTGGCACTGACAAAAGAAGACGTATTACGCATGGCCGAGGAGATGAATGTTAAATTTATTCGTCTCCAGTTTACCGACATATTCGGCATTCTTAAAAACGTTGCCATCCCCACTGAGCAACTTGCCAAGGCTCTTGAAGGTGAAATTCAGTTTGACGGTTCTTCCATCGAAGGTTTTCTGCGTATCGAAGAGTCGGATATGAACCTTGTTCCCGACCCCAGTACTTTTGTTCTTTTTCCCTGGAAACCAAAGGAGGGCGCGGTTGCCCGTTTGATTTGTGATGTGTACAACTGTGACGGAACTCCGTTTCTCGGTTGCCCCCGCGGGCGCCTGAAAGCAGTAATTGCCGAAGCTGCGGAGATGGGCTACTATATGAACGCCGGGCCGGAAGCGGAATTTTTTCTCTTCCATACGGATGCCGACGGACTTCCTACTCTGCATACCCATGACAATGCCGGATATTTCGATCTTACCCCGGTAGATTTGGGAGAGAGCGCCCGGCGTGATATGGTTTTAACGCTTCAGGAGATGGGCTTTGAGATCGAGGCTTCCCACCACGAGGTGGCTCCCGGGCAGCACGAGATTGATTTTAAATATAATGATGCCCTGACGACTGCCGACAGCCTGGCGACTTTTCGTTTTGTCATCAGGACCATAGCCCAGAGGCATGGGCTTCATGCCAGCTTTATGCCCAAGCCGATCTTCGGCATTAACGGTTCAGGGATGCATATTCACCAATCTCTTTTTAACGTGGAAAAAAATGTTTTTTATGATCCCGGTAAAGAGTATGAGCTAAGCGAAGAAGCTGTTAATTATATCGCCGGTCTTCTGGAACATGCTCCGTCTTTTACGGCGATAACAAACCCCACCATCAACTCGTACAAGAGGCTGGTGCCCGGTTATGAGGCCCCTGTCTATATCGCCTGGTCCGAGAGGAACCGGAGTCCTCTGGTCAGGGTTCCCGCCCGGCGGGGTCTGGGAACCAGGGTTGAACTGAGAAATCCCGATCCATCCTGCAACCCCTATCTGGCCCTGGCGGTAACGCTTAAGGCGGGACTGGACGGGATCAAACGCAAACTTACACCGCCGGCACCGGAAGGCCGCAATATTTATGCCATGACAGCGGAAGAAAGGCTGGAACGGAAAATATTCAGCCTTCCCGGCAGCCTGGAGGAAGCAATTAAGAACCTGGAAAATGATGCCGTAATTTTGGATGCTATCGGGGAACATATCTGGGACCGCTTTAAGGAAGCCAAAACAATTGAATGCGATACCTATCGGATGCAGGTTCATTCCTGGGAAGTGGAGAGATATCTTTCTAAATTTTAGCTAATTTTATATTTTTTTAGAGCAAAGGCGCTCAGAAATTAAGAACTCTGAGCGCCTTTTTTATTTTGATTTTTTAGAAAGGGATGAGCAAAATGTTATTAAATAGACCATTGAGTCCTAACCGGGGCAATTTAACAAGAGAAAAATCCGGAAGAAGACTGCTGTTTCTCTTGATTACGTCAACCGTATTGTTGCCCGGTGTTGTATTTGCCGCTGAAGGAGCGGATATCTCCTCCGCGCTGGACAGCATCTGGGTGGTTATCGCTGCGGCGATGGTCTTTCTTATGCATGCAGGGTTCGCCATGGTGGAGACGGGTTTTACACGGGCAAAAAATGCGGGAAACATAATTATGAAGAACTTTATGACCTTCAGTGGTGGAAGCCTCAGCTTTCTTTTAATAGGTTTTCTGCTGATGTTTGGCCTGAGCAGCGGAGGATTCGTCGGTTCAGGGGTAACCCTGGGGGGCAGTTGGGAGCATCTTGAACTGGGGATACCACTTTATGTATTCCTCATTTTCCAAACAGTTTTCGCTGCCACGTCAGCCACCATCGTCTCCGGTGCTGTAGCCGAGCGGATTCGATTTTCATCTTACTTAATTTACAGCATTGTCCTCACCGCGGTTATCTATCCGGTAGTCGGCCACTGGGTCTGGGGCGGAGGCTGGCTCAGCGAAATGGGCTTCGTTGATTTTGCCGGATCAACGGTTGTGCATTTTGTCGGTGGTTGTGCTGCACTGGTCGGCGCTTATTTTGTGGGCCCCCGCCTGGGGAAATATAATGAGGACGGTTCGGCCAATGCGATTCCGGGACACAGTATTACCATGGGTGCCCTGGGAGTCTTTATCCTCTGGTTTGGATGGTTCGGTTTTAACGGCGGGAGCACGTTATCCGCCTTTGACCCGGTTCTGGGGCTGGTTATCGTCAATACAAACATTTCAGCCGCGGCAGCTGCCGTAATGGCCATGTTTGTAACGTGGCTGAAGTATCGGAAGCCGGATGTCAGTATGGCTTTGAACGGGGGGCTGGCGGGACTGGTGGCCATTACGGCCGGCTGTGCCTCCGTCAGCTTCGCCGGTGCGGCCGTAATCGGTATTATGGCCGGTATCCTGGTGGTTTATTCCGTTGAGATCCTGGATAAGAAGGTGTACGTCGATGATCCCGTGGGTGCTGTTTCTGTTCACGGGATCTGCGGAGCCTTTGGGACAATCATGGTTGGGCTTTTTGCTGTAGAGGGAGGTTTATTCTACGGCGGTGGAACAGCCCTGCTGGGCGTGCAGGTCCTTGGCGTTCTGGGGGTCCTGGTATGGGTTGGCATTACCGCCACGATTCTTTTCGGAATCCTTAAGGCAGCGGGTAAACTGAGGGTGAGCCGTGAAGAGGAGATTCGCGGCCTGGATATTAAAGAACATGGTATGGAGGCTTATGCTGACTTTGTGCCCCGGTAAATAGGGTGAGATAATGGAAAAATGGAGAGGAAGAGTGAAGATGAAAAAAATAGAGTGTATTATCAGACCCGATAAGTTAATCGAGATACAGGATATGCTTGATGGGGTGGCCACAGGCGTTACAGTGACACATGTGAAGGGTTATGGCGCTACCAAGGGAGAAACCCGGATCTATCGGGGAACCCCTGTTACTTTCAATCTGCTGCCGAAAATAAAAATTGAAATGGTTGTTGATGATAACAAAGCTGAAAAAGTAGTGGAGATTATTCGGAAAGTCTGCAGGACCGGCAAAGTTGGTGACGGTAAAATTTTTATTTTTTCTGTAGAGGAAGTAATACGCATCAGGACGGGAGAGAGGGGAAGCGAAGCTCTCTAAGCTTCTTCCGCATTATTTCCTATGCGAACCTTGTATCCTTCATTTTATGGAAGATACAAGGTAATTTTTTGCCTGTTTATGGTATAATATTTGATATCAGGAGTTCGAAGTGAGGAGCCGGGATTGGCTCGCGACATCTGATCCCTGTTGTAATTCGGGATTGCGAAGGGGTTATCTTATGGAAGCGGAAAATTATGATGTGATTGTTATCGGTGCCGGACACGCCGGATGTGAAGCTGCTCTGGCGGCAGCCCGTATGGGTTGCCGGACGCTGCTTTTAACGGCAAATCTCGATCATCCTGCTTTGATGGCATGCAATCCCTCCCTGGGGGGACCCGGCAAAGGGCACTTGATACGAGAGATCGATGCTCTTGGTGGAGCTATGGGCTTAAACGGAGACCGGCATGTTTTGCAGATGCGCAGGCTTAATACCAGCAAAGGGCCCGCGGTTCAGGCACTGAGAGCCCAGATTGACAAGCAGGCCTACCAGAAAGGAATGAAAGAAATTCTGGAAGGCGAGCCTCTTCTTTTCCTTCGCGAAGGAGTTGCCGTGCAAATTTTGGCCGAAGGCGGTAAGGCGCAGGGTGTTGTCACTCGCCAGGGGAGCCGTTATCTTTCCGGGGCCATCGTCCTGGCTGCCGGTGTTTACCTTCGCTCGGAGATTTTTGTCGGGCATAATCATTATCCCGGAGGGCCTGGAAACCAGTCGCCTTCTACCGAACTGGCTGAAAACCTTATATCTCTTGGTTTTGAGGCGGATCGGCTCAAAACAGGAACTCCTGCAAGAGTTTACAGACGCAGTATTCACCTTGATGGGCTTGACGCTGTACAAGGAGAAGAGGATGTGGGGACTTTTTCTTTTGCCACGGAGAGGAATTGTTTTAAAAAGGTTCCCTGTTACCTGACATATACGACAGAAAAGACGCACCGGCTTATTCTGGATAATATAAACTATGCGCCGATTTATTCGGGCCTGATTAAAGGGAAAGGTCCCCGTTACTGCCCTTCTATCGAAGATAAAGTGGTCCGCTTTAGCCACCGGCCAAGGCATCCAATTTTTATTGAGCCGGAAAGTGAGGGAACTGAAGAGATGTATCTTCAAGGGGTTTCCACCGGGCTGCCGGAGGAGTTCCAAATTGCTTTTTTACGGACCATTCCCGGTTTGGAAGAAGTTGTGATATCCCGGCCGGCTTATGCTATTGAGTATGACTATTTCCCTCCCACGCAGCTCAAGGCCACCCTGGAGACAAAGAAGATAACCGGGCTGTTTTTTGCCGGTCAGATTAACGGCACAACCGGCTATGAGGAGGCGGCTGCCCAGGGGTTGATGGCGGGGATTAACGCTGCTCTTTTTTGCCGGGAAGAACCTCCTTTTATCCTGCAGAGAAACGACGCATATATCGGGGTCCTTATCGACGATTTGATCCTTAAAGGGGTGAGCGAACCTTACCGCATGTTTACATCCCGCTGTGAATACCGGCTTCTTCTGCGTCATGACAATGCGGATCTTCGTCTTACGGAGAAAGGGTACCGTTTGGGGCTTATCTCTCCGGAACGCTTTGAACAGTTTCAGGAGAAAAAAAGGTTAATTGAAGAGGAAAAGAAGAAGCTGGAAAGTTTTCGTCTTCTCCCTACCCTTTCCATCAATGAAGTTTTGGAAAAAGAAGGGTTTGCTCCTCTCACCAAGCCGCAAACCCTCTCAGAACTTTTGAGAAGACCCGAGATAAAGTACCGTCAAATGCGGCAGCTTTTGTCTCAAGAAGACGGGGAGAAGCTTTCCCGGGATGAAAGGATAACCGTGGAGGTAGAAACCCAGGTAAAATATGAAGGTTATATTGAAAAGCAGCAAGCCCATGTTAAACAGATGGCCAGATTAGAGGCCAGATCTATCCCCCTTGACTTTAACTACGATCAGCTCGTTAATTTATCCACCGAAGCGAAGCAGAAGCTAAACGAAATTCGTCCGCAGACTTTGGGCCAGGCTGCCCGTGTTGAAGGAGTAACCCCCGCGGATGTTTCGTACCTGGCCCTTTATCTGAGGTGACATTCATGACTGCCCCAGGATGGTATTATCGGTTAAGCCGTTTTTTTCGGGAGAATTTCGGAGAAAAAGTCTATAAAATTCCCCTTGATGCCGGTTTATCCTGCCCAAACAGGGATGGCACCATCTCGACAGGAGGGTGTATTTTCTGTTACAATCCCAGTTTTAGTCCCGGTTCCCTGGACAGAGAAATTAAAGGGGAGATACAATCTCTTCGCAGGCAAATTATCCATTTTCAGCAGAGAGGTGAGGGATGGGAAAAAGGGATAACAGCGCAATCTTCATCTTCACCCCGGAGTTTTTTGCCGCGGAGAAAATACCTGGCTTATTTTCAGTCTTATACCAACACTTACGGGGACATAGGAACTTTGAGAAAAATATATGAGGAGGCCCTTTCTCTTCCGGGTATCGTCGGTTTAAGTATCGGGACAAGGCCTGATTGTTTAAGCCCTGAAGTGCTAAACCTGTTGGAATCCTTCGCCCGGGATTATCATGTCTGGCTGGAAATCGGCCTGCAAAGTGCCCACAACGGTACGCTGGAACGGATAAACAGGGGGCATACCTTTGAGCAGTTTGTGGAAGCGGTAAACGCAGTCCGGGGGAGAGGGATTTATACTTGTGCCCATATTATCAACGGGCTGCCCGGAGAGAGTAAAATAGAGATGATGGAAACCATCCGCCGGCTGAATGCTCTTCCCATCCAGGGGATTAAATTTCACCAGCTTCAGGTTTTAAAGGAGACTCCGCTGGAGCAGTTGTATCGCCGGGGAGAAATAGGCGTATTGACGGAAGAAGAATACCTGGAAATTGTCTGTGACCAGCTGGAAAGTTTGCGCGGCGATATTGTTGTCCACCGACTGCTAAGCGAAGTTACCGACAGAGAACTTCTGCTCGCCCCTTTATGGCAGGATTCACGGTCTGCTTTCAGCAGGCATGTTGAAGATGAACTTAAATCCCGCGGAACATTCCAGGGATATTTTCTCCAGAGCATTAATAAAAATTAGGAGGTTTGGCTTAATGAGGGAAGAACTGGTTGATGATGCGATGCACTTATTTGACGCGGGCTATAATTGCGCCGAATCGATCTTTTCTGCGGGAGCAAAATGTCTGGGAATGGATGAGAAGAGTTTCTCCCGCATTGCAACCGGTTTTGGCGGAGGGCTCTCCGGAACAAAGTCGGTTTGTGGGGCCTTTACCGGTGCTGTTATGGTCCTGGGAGCCAAATTTGGACGAACCGATCTTACAGATGGCCGGGCTCTTATTACCGGTAAAGTCCAGGAATTAAGCCGCGCTTTTATTGACAAGTTTGGTTCTACCAATTGCTATAGCTTAACAGGGTTGGATTTTACCTCGCCAGAGGACATGAACCGGTACAAAAACAAGGTTCATCGGGAGATCTGCAAAGAAATAGTGTCCTTTACAGCCCGCAAATTATCTGAACTTCTGAAAAATTAAATACTGTCCAAGCCTGAGACTTATTATCACCGCAGGGAGCTGTTGTTCCAGAGCCCACTGCTGCAGGGAAAAGTTTAAAATATTTTGATAATTTGCAGGAAGTACAGGGATTTTTGGAGAATTATATAAATAGCAAGGTTGTTGAGAATGGAAAATTCCGTATTGTCACCGGCGCTTTTTTTTTCACTTTTCACTTTTCACTTTTCACTTTTTAACTTTTAATTGAGACTTTGACTGCATTTTAGGGAGAGAAAGAGTTGGAGCATTTGGGAGCACCAAGCAGTTATGATTTTTACCTGTTCCGCGAAGGGAGCCTTTTTAGAAGTTACCGTGTTTTTGGAACTCATCTTCATGAGCAGGACGGCGTGCAGGGAGTCAGGTTTACAGTATGGGCTCCCCGGGCTGTAAGAGTTGGAGTGGCCGGGACTTTTAACGGATGGCAGGCACATCTTCACCCTTTAGAAAAAGAGCAAAATTCAGGCGTTTGGTCTGTCTTTGTCCCCGGTGCAAAAGAGGGAGATTTGTATAAATATGAGATTCAGGGCCCCGGGGGAGCTGTTTTTTTAAAAAGCGATCCTTATGCTTTTTCCTCAGAAATAAGACCCGGGACGGCCTCCCGTGTTTGTTCTCTTGAAGGTTACCCGTGGCACGATGACTGGTGGGAACAGGAGAAAATAAATCGCACTGTTTACAATGAACCTTTCTTAATTTATGAAGTCCACCTGGGTTCCTGGAAGCGAAGGGAAGACGGCAGTTTTTATACATATCGGGATCTGGCGGACGAATTGGTTGATTATGCCCTGGAAATGGGTTATACCCATCTGGAAATTCTTCCCCTTTCCGAACATCCCTTAGACGCTTCCTGGGGCTATCAGGCTACCGGTTATTTTTCCGTAACCAGCCGTTTTGGAACGCCACATGATTTTATGTATTTTGTGGATCGCTGCCATCAGAAAGGTCTGGGGGTAATTTTGGATTGGGTGCCGGGCCATTTCTGTAAAGATGCACATGGACTGCGCCAGTTTGACGGTACTTCCCAGTATGAATATGAAGACAGCCGCAGAAGCGAAAGTGCGGAATGGGATACCCTGCATTTTGATCTGGGCAGGCCGGAGGTAATTTGTTTTCTTATTTCCAATGCTCTTTTCTGGATGGACATTTATCATGTGGATGGTTTGAGGGTGGACGCTGTTGCCGGCATGCTTTATCTGGACTACGGGAAAAAAGGAGGGGATTGGGTTCCAAACCGTTATGGAGGACGGGAAAACCTTGAGGCCATATCCTTTTTGAGAAAACTGAACGAGCAGGTTTTTAAATGGTATCCCGCCGCCCTGATGATTGCCGAGGAGTCAACGCAGTGGCCGCAGGTAAGCGCCCCGGTTTACCTGGGAGGCCTGGGTTTTAACTTCAAATGGAATATGGGATGGATGAACGATATTCTGCGTTATATGCAGGCAGAGCCGGTTTATCGCAAATGGCACCATAATCTTCTTACTTTTCCCATATGGTATGCTTATACAGAGAATTTTATCCTCCCTTTATCTCATGATGAAGTTGTTCACGGTAAAAAATCATTGCTGGACAAAATGCCGGGAGACTACTGGCAAAAATTTGCCAACCTCAGGCTTATTTTGGGTTATATGATGGCGCATCCCGGGAAAAAACTTCTCTTTATGGGGACGGAACTGGGGCAGTTTGATGAATGGAAAGAGTGGGACAGCCTGGACTGGAACCTTTTGGAGTATGATCTGCACCGCAAAATGCAGCATTATGTTAAGGAACTAAACTTTTTTTACCGCAGGGAAAGCAGTCTGTGGGAGTTGGACTTTGACCCGGAAGGTTTTGAATGGATTGACGTTGATAATGAAGAGCAAAGTATCATAACCTTTCTCAGGAGGGGAAAAGAAAAAGGCAGGGCCTGTATTGTCCTATGTAATTTTACTCCGGTGGTGTACCACCGGTACAGGATTGGTGTTCCATATCCCGGAGAGTACAAAGAAATTTTTAACAGTGATCTGACTGTTTATGGTGGTTCCGGGCAAAAAAACGATGCTTTAAAGGCATCGGGGGATGGCTGGCACAACCGGCCCTTTAGCCTGGAAATTACAGTTCCTCCGCTGGCGATGCTCGTTTTTGAGGCGCAACTTAAGCAGGAGTAAGGAGGAAAATAAAATGAAAACGGATAAAGAGCTAATCGCGATGCTCCTGGCAGGTGGTGAAGGGCGGAGACTCGGCTTTTTAACATCGGAGATGGCAAAGCCGGCGCTGCCTTTTGGAGGAAAGTACCGTATTATTGATTTTACTCTCAGTAATTGTACAAATTCCGGAATCGATACGGTTGGGGTGCTGACCCAATACGAGCCTTTAATTTTGAACGCTCATATTGGCATCGGCATTCCCTGGGATCTTGACCGGAAATATGGCGGGGTTTCGGTTTTGCCTCCGTTTTTACGGGGCGAAGAGAAGGGAAACTGGTACAGGGGCACGGCCAACGCCATTTATCAGAACCTTAGTTTTATCAATAAGTATAATCCCCGTTATGTGCTGGTTCTTTCCGGAGATCATATTTATAAAATGGACTATTCCCTCATGTTGAAATTTCATAAAGAAAAGCAAGCTGATTTGACCATTGCCGTAATTGAAGTGCCGTGGAACGAGGTTGGGCGGTTTGGCATTATGCAAACGGACCCCGACGGGAGAATTGCAGAGTTTCGGGAGAAACCGGTTCATCCCCGGAGCAACCTTGCCTCCATGGGAATTTATATCTTCAATACCGACATATTGAAGCATTACCTGCAGGCAGACGATGAGAACCCGGAGTCCAGTAATGATTTCGGGAAAGATGTTATCCCTTTTATGCTTGAGGAGGGATGCCGCCTTTTTGCCTATCCATTTCAGGGTTACTGGAAAGATGTAGGCACTATTGAGAGCCTCTGGGAAGCCAACCTGGATCTGCTTTCCAGTAAAAACGGGCTGGATCTTTTTGACCGGGATTGGAGAATATATACAATCAATCAAAATCAACCTCCGCATTTTGTCGCTAGCGGAGCAAAAATGGAAAATTCTCTGGCCAATGAAGGCTGTGAAATTTTCGGGGAGGTTATCAATTCAGTCCTTTTTACCGGTGTATATATAGGCGAGGGAACGCTGGTCAGAGATTCAGTTATTATGAGCAATGTCAGGATAGGGCGGAACACGAGGATAGAAAGGGCGATTATTGATGAAAATGCTGTTATTGGGGATGAATGCCTTATTTACAGTGGAAAAAAAGACCCCCCGGAAATTATTCTGGTGAAGGAAAATATGGTTCTCCCACAAAATTCCGTGATCAGGGCGACCTCCCTGTAAGTGAGGTTTTATTCCCAAACGAGAGTATTTTCTACGGGAGGGAAAGGTTACATGAAAGATGTATTGGGCATCATTAACGTGAAAGTTCAGGACGATATGCTCAGAGAGCTTACCGATTTCCGCTGCATTGCCTCCGTACCCTTCGGAGGGAGATACCGCCTTATTGATTTTATTCTCTCCGGCATGGCTAATTCCGGTATGCAAAAGGTTGCTGTTTTTACGCTTTTTAAATGCCGTTCTCTTATGGACCACCTGGGAACAGGAAAATCCTGGGATCTAAACCGCAAAGAGAACGGATTGCGCATTCTTCCACCAAATGCATTTTACTCTTCTCAGGACGGTTATCCGGGTGATATCAGGAGCTTCTACAGCCAGATGGATTTTTTTGAGCGCAGCAGGCAAAAGGATGTCATTATTTCTCCGGGGAACCTGGTCTGTAATGTTGGCTTCAGGGAAGCTATCGCTTTTCACCGGGAAAACGGCGCGGATATCACTGTTTTTTACCGGGAAGAAGAGGGATATGAATATGAGCCGGATGGTCCGGTGAAACGCAGGGTGAAAGTGAATAAAGACAGCCGGGTTTTACAACTGGAAGAGGAACCCGGGACTTTAGAGGGGAACAAGGTGCTGGCGGGGATCTTTATTATGTCAAAGCTGTTTCTGGTGGAGATGATTGAAAACGCCATTATGAACGGAGCGGACGATCTTTTCCGGGATGTGATCTTAAAATATCAGGATACGCTAAAAATTTATGCTTACCCTGTCAGGGGCTATTTTGCGGCTATTACTTCTATAAAAGGCTATTATCAGGCCAACATGGATTTGTTAAATCCGGCAATCCGGAAGAGCCTTTTTTTCCAACCGGGACCTGTTTATACAAAGGTTAAAGATGAACCGCCCACTAAATATGCCGCCGGCTCCAGGGTTACAAATTCACTTCTCGCCAACGGCTGCCTGGTGGAAGGGACCGTGGAAAACAGCATCTTGTTTCGAGGGGTAAGAGTAAAAAAGGGTGCCTTTGTTGGAGATAGCATTATTATGCAGAAAGGTGAAATTGAGGAGGATGCCGCAGTGGAGTACGCTATACTGGATAAAGATGTAACCATCTCCAGGGGAAAAGAGATACTGGGCCGGGAGAATAGTCCCGTGGTTATAGGCAAAAGAAAAAAACTATAAGGAGTTGATATCAGATGGAAGTCCTTTTTGTCGCCTCAGAATGTTTCCCTTTTATTAAAACAGGGGGTCTGGCCGACGTGGTGGGTTCTCTTCCATCAGAACTGATAAAACTTGGTGTGGATGCAAGGGTCTTCATCCCCAAGTACAAAGATATCCCTGCCGCTTTGCTGGAAAGGATTACGTTTAAAAAAAGAATTACAGTTTCTCTTGGTTGGAGATTCCAGCATTGCGGAATTGAACAACTTGAATACAATGGAGTAACTTATTACTTCCTGGAAAACGAATATTATTTTTACCGCAGCGGGATATACGGTTTCAGTGATGATGCTGAACGGTTTGCGTTCTTTTCCCGGGCTGTTCTGGAAGCGCTTCCCTACCTGGATTTTAAGCCCCGTATTCTTCATTGCCATGACTGGCATACCGGGCTGATCAGCGTTTTTTTAAAAGCCCATTACCTGAACAACCCATTTTATAAGGATATCCGCACGCTTTTTACCATTCACAACATTAATTACCAGGGCAATTTTCCCATAGAATTACTGGAGGAATTGCTGGATCTGGGTCCGGAATATTTTAGCATGGATGCGCTGGAATTTTACGGTCAGGGAAGCTATTTAAAAGGAGGACTGGTCTATGCGGATTTGCTGAATACGGTCAGCAAGACCTATGCCGAAGAAATCCAAACTCCCTATTTTGGAGCAAGGCTTGACGGACTTTTAAAGAAAAGAAAAGGAAGTCTGCTAGGGATAGTAAACGGAATTGACTATGCCTCTTACGATCCCATGAATGATCCGCATATTTTCTTTCCCTACAGAAGTTCGCTGCTCAAAAAACAGGCGAACAAGCTTAAACTGCAGCAAATTTTCGGCTTCTCTTCCGGGCAAAAGATCCCTATGCTGGCCTTTGTTAACCGGCTTGTGGAGCAAAAAGGCCTTGATTTAATTCAACATGTCCTGGAGGAAATATTAGATCTGGGAGCGCAGATTGTCATACTGGGTACAGGAGAAGAAAAATATCGCCGTTTTTTTGAAATATTGACCTCGCATTATCCGGAACAACTGGCTGCTGTTTTTCAGTTTGACGAACCTTTGGCCAGGCGGATCTATGCCGCTTCGGATATGTTTCTTCTTCCTTCGCGGTATGAACCCTGCGGCATGGCACAACTAATTGCCATGCGCTATGGCAGTATCCCTATTGTGAGAGAAACGGGAGGCTTAAAAGATACCATTGTTCCCTTTGATGAAAACAGCAAAACAGGAACCGGTTTTTCTTTCAGAAGATATAATGCCCATGATATGTTTTCTGTAATTACAAAAGCTCTGGAGCTGTACAAAAATAAAGAAGTCTGGTCTCGATTGGTAAATAATGCTGTAAAATTTGACTCCAGCTGGAAAAACTCCGCCCGGGAATATCAGGTTTTATACCGACGTTTACTTGAAAGGTGAGGAATGAGGGTTAATGTTTAACGATAAAGAAAGTTTTAAATCGGCTTTTCTTAATAAACTGGAAACAATGCACGGAAAAAGTATTGATGAGACAACGGATATGGATAAGTACCTGACCCTGGGAACCATGATCCGGGAGTACGTTACCCGAAACTGGATTGCCACGAACAACCGGTATAAAACAGACGGCCAGAAGCAGGCCTATTACTTTTCCATGGAATTTCTTCTGGGGAGGCTGCTGGTAAACAACCTGATTAACCTGAACTTTTTCGCCATCTGCCATCAAGGTTTGAAGGAATTGGGAGTCAGCATAAAAAAGCTGGAAATTCAGGAACCGGATGCGGGGCTTGGCAACGGCGGCCTGGGCCGCCTGGCCGCCTGTTTTCTGGACTCCCTTTCATCCCTGTCTCTTCCCGGGCACGGTTGTGGGATACGCTATAAATACGGCCTTTTTGAACAGAAAATAGTAGAAGGCTATCAGGTAGAGCTTCCCGAGTACTGGTTAAGGGACGGAAATGTTTGGGAAATTCGCAAGGCGGACAGGGCTGTAGAGGTCCGTTTCGGCGGCCATGTCCGCCTGGAAGAGCAGGGCGGGAAGCTTGTCGTCCATCATGAAAACTTCGAGAGCGTTATAGCTGTCCCTTATGATCTGCCTGTTATCGGCTACGGAAATAAAACGGTTAATACCCTGCGGCTGTGGAGCGCGGAAGGGGCTTTCCAGGATAATGATATTGTAGCGCTTGGCTATGATAATCAGCAAAAATTTCTTGAATACAAGTATTCCGTGGAATCAATTTCACAGTTCCTTTATCCCGATGATACGAATTACGAGGGCCGGATGCTTCGCTTGAAACAGGAATATTTTCTTGTTTCAGCAGGTATACAAAGCATTATACGCTGGTACAAAAGGCGTAATTATCCCCTGTCGGATTTTCATAGAAAAAATGCCTTCCATATCAATGATACACACCCGGCTCTTGCCGTGCCGGAATTAATGCGCATCCTTATGGATGAAGAAGGAATGGGCTGGGATGAAGCGTTTGAAATTACCTGCAGGACTGTTTCCTATACCAATCATACAACGATGGTAGAAGCGCTGGAGACATGGCCGGTCGACCTGTTTCAGGCGCTGCTTCCGAGGATTTATCTGATCGTTGAAGAATTAAACAGGCGATTTTGCCGGCAGCTTGAGGAGCTTTATCCCGGAGATGGGGAGCGAATCAGGAAAATGGCCATTATTGCGGACGGCAGGGTAAAGATGTCTCATCTTGCTATCGTGGGAAGCCACAGTGTAAACGGAGTGGCTGCCATTCACACCAAGATTTTGCAGAAGCGGGAAATGAAGAATTTTTATGATTTATATCCCCATAAATTTAACAATAAAACGAACGGGATTACTCACCGGCGCTGGCTGCTCAAGGCCAATCCGCGGCTGGCAGAGCTTATCAGTGAAACGATCGGGCCTTCCTGGATTCGACATCCCGCCAGGCTTGTGGGGCTGAGGCCGTATGCCGGAGAGTCGTCTTTCCAGGAGAAGTTCTACAAGATCAAACAACAGAATAAACTTGAACTGGCTTCTTACATCAAAGAAAAATGTAATATTACCGTCAATACAGATTCCATCTTTGATGTTCATGTTAAAAGGATTCATGCCTATAAACGGCAGATTTTAAACCTGTTTCATATTATAGATCTGTACAACCGGTTGAAAGATACCCCGGATTTGGATATTTATCCCCGCACTTTTATTTTTGGCGGAAAGGCGGCGCCGGGTTATTATCTGGCCAAAAGAATAATTAAACTTATCAACACGGTTGCCGCTGTTATTAATGCCGACAAAGCGATTAACGACAGAATTAAAGTAGTATTCCTGGACAATTACCGCGTTTCTCTGGCCGAAAGAATTATTCCGGCAGCGGATCTGAGCGAGCAGATTTCCACAGCCAGCAAGGAAGCTTCCGGAACGGGTAATATGAAATTTATGATGAATGGGGCGGTAACCATCGGGACCCTTGATGGAGCGAATATCGAGATTCTGGAGGAAGTGGGCTATGATAATATGTTTATCTTCGGACTCTCTCCCAGTGAGGTGCTGAGTTATTACAGTTACGGCGGTTACAATTCAGCGGCTATCCTGCAGAGCGATCCCAGGGTCCAGAGGATTACAGAGCAGATACAAAGCGGATTTTATGTGGCCGGGCAGGGAGAGTTCAATACGATTTTGGAATCTTTGATTCAGTATAACGATGAATTTTTTGTTTTAAAAGATTTCCATTCCTATGTATATGTCCAGGAGAGGGTTGGGGAAACTTTTAGGGACCGGAATAAATGGCTGGAGATGTCTATTTTAAATGCCGCTCATTCAGGCAAATTTTCCAGTGATCGCACGATTTCTCAATACGCTTCGCAGATCTGGGGATTAAAACCCACTGTGATCCGCTAACTTTTCCTTATGAAAAGAAGGTGACTCAATTTGGAAGAAGAACTCTTCAAACACGATTCCCACGATCTTTTTTTCCGCACTCCCTTTGGTGCGGTTCCATGCGGCGAAAAAATTACGCTCAGATTCAAGGTAAAATTCCATCAGGCGGACCCAAATGCGGGTAACCCGGACAAAAGAGTCTTTCTGTTTCTTGTAAAGGAACTGAGCGGGGAAATTTGCCAGGAAGAATTGGCTATGGACCCGGAGGAAAAAAAAGAAGGAGAGATACTTTTTCGCAAGGAGATCCTGGCCCCAACACATCCGGGTTTACTGTGGTACTATTTCATTATCCGGGGAAATGGCTCCACCCGGTATTACGGCAATTCTCCGCAAAATACCGGCGGTGTCGGCAGTGCTTTTGACCATGTTCCCCCGTCTTACCAGATTACCGTGTACAAACAAGATCTTTCCATACCTCGCTGGTTACAGGAAGCGGTAATATACCAGATCTTTCCGGATCGGTTTTTTAATGGCTCTGAAGACGGAAAAATATTAAATCCCAAAAAAAACAGTCTGCTTCATTCCCACTGGGATAATACTCCTGTTTATATCCGCGATCTTTCTTCCGGCAGAGTAATACGCTGGGATTTTTTTGGAGGCAACCTGGAAGGGATCAGAAAAAAGCTGGTCTATCTTAAAAATTTGGGCGTCTCCCTTTTGTACTTTAATCCTGTTTTTGAATCACCGAGCAATCATAAGTACGATACGGCCGATTACCACAAGATTGATTCCATGCTGGGCGATAACGGCCTTTTTGCAGAGCTCTGCGCCGAAGCAAAAAAAATGGGTATTAATATTATTCTCGATGGTGTCTTCAGCCACACGGGAAGTGACAGCATTTATTTTAACAAGGAAGGCACTTATCCCGGGAAGGGCGCTTGCCAATCTCAGGACTCTCCGTATTTCAGCTGGTACCGGTTTTCACAGCACCCCCATAATTATGACTGCTGGTGGGGAATCGATACCCTCCCCAATGTAAATGAACTTGACTTATCTTACATGGATTTTATTATTTATGGGCAGAATAGTGTCTTGAAGCACTGGATGCGCGCCGGCATCAAGGGATGGCGCCTGGATGTGGCTGATGAGCTTCCCGGAGAGTTTTTGAGAAAGCTCCACCTGGAGATGAAAAGGCAGGATCCCGACTCCATTCTGATCGGTGAGGTTTGGGAGGATGCCTCCAATAAGATGAGCTATGGAAAGAGAAGGCACTACCTTCTGGGAGAAGAGCTGGACGGAGTTACCAATTATCCCCTGCGCAGGATTATGCTTGATTTTGTCCTGAACCGGCAGGATGCCGGGCAAATCCGTCTTGCCCTGATGAGCCTGTATGAAAATTATCCCTTACAGCACTTTTACAGCAACATGAACCTGGTGGGAAGCCATGATGTAGCACGCATCTTAACGGTTCTGGAAGAAGGGCTTCCCGGGGATGTTTCTCCTCTGGAGAAAAAGGAGCTCCGTTTGAAACGGCTGAAAATGGTCTCCCTCTGGCAGATGGCTTTCCCCGGAGTTCCCTGTATTTACTACGGCGATGAAGCTGGCCTGGAAGGCGGAGAAGACCCTTTGAACCGGGGAACATACCCCTGGGGCAGGGAAGATAAAAGTATTTTACAATGGTACCGGATGCTTATCGCTCTGAGAAAGCATTATGATGTCCTGCGCAGCGGTTGTTGGAAGCCTTTGCACGCTTCCGGGAGTTTTTTTAGCTTTGCCAGGATCGTGGAAAACGGCCGCGGCGCCACAGGAAAAGAAGCAAGGGACAATAGCGCTATCGTACTGCTGAACAGGGACGTAGAGAAAGATGTTTCCGTTTCCCTTAACCTTGATTTCCTGTGCCGGGAAAGTGTAGTTGATCCTCTTGATGATTATCGTGAAATAGCTTTAAAAAACGGCGTTTTGCAATTAAACATGGAACCTCTGGAATGCAGAATACTTCTTAGTGACAGGTGGTCTGCCAACTTGGATTATACCAGAACAAGCGGAATACTTCTTCATCCGACCTCTCTTCCATCCGGATTTGGCATCGGAGATCTGGGGAAAGGGGCCTATCAGTTTCTTGATTTTTTAGCGCAAAGCGGACAAAAGTTCTGGCAGGTGCTGCCCTTGAACCCTCCCGGGTCCGCGGAGTCTCCTTATCAGTGTTTTTCCGCCTTTGCCGGCAATCCTTTGCTGATCGACCTGGAAAAACTGGCTGACAATGGACTGCTGACGGGTTTGGACAGTAGTACCAGGCCCCCTTTCCCGGATAACGGGGTAGATTTTCAGGCAGTTAAAAAAATTAAAGGCGAGTGTTTGGAAGCTGCTTTTCAAAAATTCACTTCCCTGCCAAAAAGTTCTGCTTACGAAGACTTCTGCGGACAAAATGCGGGATGGCTGGAAGACTTTGCTCTTTTTATGTCTCTAAAGGAATACTCTGGAGGAAAACCATGGAACCAGTGGGAAAAAGCTCTTGCCTCCAGAGAAGAGGGCGCATTAAATACTGTTAGAAAAACACTGGCCGACAGAGTTGAGTACCATAAATTCCTTCAGTTTATTTTTTTCAGCCAGTGGAGAGAGTTAAAGGCGAGCGCCAATGAAAAGGGTATTAAAATAATTGGCGATCTTCCCATTTTTGTCAGCCATGATAGCAGCGATGTCTGGTGTAACCCTGCATTCTTTGAGCTGGACGAAAATGGCGATCCGGTAAAAGTAGCAGGAGTACCGCCGGATTATTTCAGTAAGACGGGTCAGCTGTGGGGTAATCCTCACTACCGCTGGTCAGAGATGGAAAAAGACGATTATCGCTGGTGGCAGGAGCGCTTCAGGGTTCTGTTCCAGCTGGTGGATATGGTCAGAATCGACCATTTCCGGGGTTTTGAATCTTATTGGGAAATTTTCGCAGGGGAAAAAGATGCCGTTAAAGGTCACTGGGTCAAGGGACCGGGAGAAAAATTCTTTTTCCGTTTGCAGGAAGCTCTCGGCGATTTCCCCGTAATTGCAGAGGATCTGGGCGTTATTACCCCGGAGGTGGAAGAGATGAAAGAAAAATTGGGCTTTCCGGGGATGAAGGTTCTGCAATTTATGATCAAGCCCAGGCTGGACCAAAAGGTTAAGTTTCCCCTGTTTGATAAGGATACTGTTCTTTATACGGGAACCCATGACAACGACACACTCCTGGGATGGTACGGAAAGGATAAAAAAGACTGGCATACTAAAACGCAGGCAGAGAAAGAGGAAATTTCCTGGCACTTTATTGAAGTCGCAATGCGCAGTGATGCCTGTATGGTCGTTATTCCCCTGCAGGATATTTTAGGCCTGGACTCCGAAGCCCGCATGAATACTCCGGGAACCGCGGAAGGCAACTGGCTGTGGCGTTTTTCCGGCGACCTGCTTACCGGAGAACTTGCCGAAAGGCTAAAAAGCCTGACGGAAAAATATCACCGCTGCTGAGGTATCAAGGGGATGTAATTGTGGGAGACCATTAATGTAACTTTTGGGGTAGATCTTACGCTGTTTGGCCGACGTTCGGCAAAACAGCGTTTATTTTTTATCTGAAGAAAACCCCATCTTGAAGGGGTTCTATAATGGCCTTCTGAAAAATAACATTTTTTGTACTAATTATAATCATATTCAACCTATCCTTACAACCAGCCGGTTAATAAAATATTGACAGAGATATGAAAAATATAGCAGTCGGCTGGAAAGGAGCATGCGTATAGCGATTGCCTAAGTATTTAAAGTAATTGATCTTAAGAAGGAGGTCTATTCTTGAAAAGATTATTTGCGTTGACTTTGGTATTTATAATGTTCCTGGCACTGGCGGGCTGCGGCGGTAAAAGCGACACAGCGCAGAATAAACCGGACGACAGCGGGCAGACTGAACCGCAACAAACAGTGACGGACCAGACATCCGCGCCGGAGAAGGCAAGTGACGGCGAGGGCATTATCTGTGTAAGCTATGAGGCTTATGATAGTGCCTGGCATGCTTTTAGCGACTATATCGTCGAGCAAAGCGGTGACCATGAAATCGTAGCGGTTCATCAGAGTACGGCAATGCCCCTGGAGTTGAAAAACTTGAACTATCTTCTCCCCTTGAGTTTCCTGGGGCAATCCCAACAGAGCCTGGGCAAATTTGACGCTGCTATGGAGGCCGGCATGCTCGAGGTATGGGCTGATGATGTATCCCTTACTTACGATGAAATGGGGGGATACCTGTTAAAGGGTACTGATACAGGGGGAAGCGCATTGGAGATTAAAACTAGATATGATGGACAGGCTGACTCGCTGCGGCTGGAGGGGTATCAAGACGGCAATCTGGACATGGTGTTTGAATATAGCAAAACGCCGGATGGGTATGCGGCGCAATACTACTATGAGACGATTATAGGTAACGATAAATTTACGCCTATATACGGGTTGTGCACCTATCGGATTATCATTACAGGCTCGAATGGGTCTTGTGCCAGGTTCGACAACGTATCATCGGAACCCGCTTCTATTTTTGGCCATGTCCCTGATGAAAAGACATTTATTGAAGGCGCTGCCCACTGGTTTACCATTACTAATGGGGAATTTGCCGGAAAACTGGGCGGGAAAGAATTTTGATCGAAAGTATTACCATGTAAAATCAAAGAAACTATTCAGAGGAGAAAAATTGGTGAAATGCCTTTGTCAAGTCCAGGGTATGTTCTTAAAGGGGAGGGCTAAGTCCGATCAATTACCCGGGGGAAATGGGCGTGGCCGAAGCCGGGGCCATGATGGAAAGCGAAAAGAATGGGAGGGAGGCCTGTGCCTCAATTCAGGAATCCTAAAGGGAGCTTTGAGTTAAGCAAACAACAGTACGAACAGATAGAGCTCTACTCCCGTAAAAAACGCTATAAGCGCGGTGTCGTTATTTTTCATGAAGAAGACCCGGCCGACGGCCTTTACCAGATCAAATCCGGCTTCGTTAAGGTCTACCGGGAAAGTGAAGACGGCAGGGAAAAGACCCTGGCCATACTCTCCGCAGGTGATTTCCTTGGAGAAATGGCGGCTTTTGGGTCCCCCTTGCGCTCGGCATCGGCAAAAACCCTGGAGCAGACCGAGGTTTTATTCATCCATCAGCAAAGCTTTGAAGAATGCCTGCGCACAATTCCCGCTTTTGGGCTGCTGATCACGCAAACCGTCACGGAAAGATTAAGGGAAGCGAATAAACAAATTTCCAACCTGATCAATTTAAGCTCCCATGACAAAGTTATCTGTCAGGTCGTTGCATTAATTGAACGCTACGGCTGCCAAGTTAATAAAGGCCTGATGCTCAAACCACGTTTGACTCATGGTGATCTGGCTTCGCTGGCGGGCGTATCCCGGGAAACTGTGACGAAAACATTAAAAAAAATGAAAGACGAAGGAAGGGTCAGCACCGAAGGCCGCCGGCTCTTTGTGCCTGACCTAAGCAGGCTAAAAGAACTGCTCCACAATAGAGATGAGAGTACCAGGGCTGGAACTCCCAGGGCTAAAAAGATGTGAAATGAGCATTAAAAGAATAAAAAAGTGGAAGTGGAATATACAGAATGAATAAGGATGAAATTAGAAGCTTGCTGCAAAAAACTTCTTTCGTCAGCTTTCTTTCTGATGAAGACCTGGAAAATCTGATTCCGGCCTTTCGCGAAGAAAACTTCAAGCTGGGCCAGACCATCTGCAAGGCCGGAGAAACGAGCAATTCCTTCTATGTAATTTATACCGGAAAAGCGCGTATTGTCGGTTTCGACAGCGAGGGGAAAGAAGCCACTCTTTCCACCATCTCCAAAGGAGATCATTTCGGGGAGCAAATGCTTCTGACCGGAGAACCCGGCGAGTTTACGGTGAGAGCCAGCGGTAATCTGGTGACCCTTAGCCTGGTCAGAGAACGTTTTGTCGAAGTGCTGGAAAAGCGTCCGGAGCTTAAACACTATTTTGAGGATTATATTTCCGACATCAGCCTGCGTAGCTTTATCAGGCAGTGCACCCTTTTTTCACCTTTCAATCCCCAGGAATTACGCGGATTTCTGGATGGCTTCAAAAGCCTTACGGTTAACGCGGGTGACTACATCGTCCGGGAAGGCGAAGAGGGGGATGCTTTCTACCTCCTGCGCTCGGGGGAAGTGGAGGTCATTAAAGACAGCCTGGGAGGAGGTAAGGTCATAAACCGGCTCAAACAGGGCCAGTTTTTTGGAGAGCTGGCGCTTTTGACGGGGGCTCCCCGAGCCGCCAGCGTCAGGGCGGTCTCCGAGGTAAATGTATACAGGCTGAGTAAAGAGGATTTTGACCAGATAATCACGAGTGTGCCTCAAGTAAAGACCGCTGTTCTGGGAGTTGCTGCCGGGTACAGCCAGAGTGCGCGGCAGATGCTTTCTGAAGCCGGTGAGCAAATATCCGCAGGGAGCGAGGCTGTTGCTGCATCTGCAGCCAGAAGTATGCCCCAGGACTTTGCGGAGATGCCGCAAGCCGAGGTGGTGGAGGAAGAGGTAAAAGAAAAGCTTTATGTCCCCAGGCGCAAACTTCGTTTTCCCGTGCTTTTACAGCAGAGCGAGATGGACTGCGGGGCCGCCAGCCTGGCCATGATCTGCAGATATTTCGGCTTGAAGGTCAGCATCAACCGCTTGCGGGAGATGGCCAATGTCACCCGGGAAGGGGCGACCCTGCACAGTCTGGCCGAAGCGGCGGAAAACCTGGGTTTTAAAACCAAAGGAATCCGGGCTGATTATGCCTTGCTGGAACGTTCGGAATTGCCGGCCATTGCCCACTGGGAAGGCTATCACTATATTGTGGTTTACCGTGTGACTGCAAGCGAAGTCACGGTAGCCGACCCCGCCACCGGCCTGAAAAAGATTAAAAAGGAGGACTTTCTAAAAGGCTGGAACGGAATCCTCCTCTTATTGACTCCTACACCGGACTTGCACCGCGTTGAACCTTCCCAATCAACTTTTGCCCGCTTTTTGCCCTTTGTGACAGTCCATAAAGCCTTGCTTTTCAAGGTCTTGATTGCCTCCCTGATCCTGCAGCTCTTGGGGCTGGCCATTCCCCTTTTCATGCAGAACATTGTGGATAAAGTCCTGGTTCGGCAGGATGCTTCCCTGCTCAATATCATGCTGGCCGGGATGATTGTGATTGCGGCCTTTCAGGTTGCCACCTCCGCCTTGCGTCAGTATATGCTCGTTTTTGCAGCCAGGCAAATTGACATGTCTTTAATGACCAAGTTTTACAGTCACGTTCTGGGGCTGCCCCTGAAGTTTTTTGAAGACAGGAAAGTGGGCGACATCATTTCCCGCTTCAACGAAAACTCTAAGATCAGGGATTTGCTGACCGGTACCAGTCTTTCTGTTGTGTTGGATATTTTAACAGTGATTGTGTACCTCTCTCTGATGTTCTATTACAACGGGAAGCTGGCTTTGCTAGCCCTGCTGTTTATTCCGCTGTTTTCTATTCTGCCCTTGTTTTTTACTCCCGTAATGAAAAAGGTCAGCCGGGAGAGTTTTCAGGCCGGGGCCGACACTCAATCCTACATCGTAGAATCCATCAGCGGGATCAGTACCGTCAAGGCCCTGGCCGTGGAAAAACCCGTCCGCTGGAAATGGGAAGAAAAACTGCAAAAAATGATGGGACTCCAGCAGAAAGCCGCAATGATCGCCACGGCGGCCGACTCCACCAGCAGGATTCTGCAGACCCTGAGCACCACTTTTATCCTCTGGTACGGCGCAAATCTTGTTATGGCCGGCAATATTTCCGTCGGTCAACTGATGGCTTTTAATGCACTCCTGGGTAGCGTTATTACTCCCATTTTGCAGACCATAGGCTTATGGGACAAGATTCAGGAGGGCCGGATCGCCCTGGAAAGGTTAAATGATGTCCTGGATGCCGAACTGGAACAAAACCAAGGGGATAATTACCTGGTGATGCCGCCCATAACAGGGCAGATCACTTTTAAAAATGTGACCTTTCGCTATGGGAAAGAAGACAAAAATGTCCTTTCCAATATTAATCTGGAGATTGCGCCGGGTCAGACAGTTGCCCTGGTGGGGCGAAGCGGGTCCGGCAAAACCACCCTGGCCAATCTGGTGCTGCGTATGCACCGGCCGGTGGATGGATCCATCCTGATCGACGGGATAGATATCAGAAATGTCGCTGCCAATTCACTGCGCAGGCAAATTGGCATGGTTTTACAGGATAATTTTCTCTTCAGCGGCACTATTAAAGGAAACATTGCCCTGGGTGTCAGCGACCCGCCTATGGAGGAAGTGATCACGGCCGCGATGCTGGCCGGTGCCAACGACTTTATTTCCGAACTGCCCATGGGCTATGAAAGCGTTATCGGGGAAAGGGGTATGAGCCTTTCCGGCGGGCAACGACAACGCCTCGCCATTGCCCGGGCCCTGTTTAGCCGGCCTAGGATCCTGATTCTGGACGAAGCCACCAGCGCCCTTGACAACGAGTCGGAAAGGATTATCCAGCAGAACCTGGACAATATTTTGCAGGATCGCACTACCATAGTTATTGCCCATCGTCTGAGCACGGTGCGCAACGCCGACCTGATTGTCGTTCTCGACAAGGGTGTCATTATGGAAAAAGGCACTCATTACGAGCTGATGGAGAAGAAAGGTCTTTATTTCTATCTCAACAGCCAGCAGCTGCAGGGTTAAGGAGGTATTTTAATGGGTAACAAGATGCCGGTCTATACTTCTGTACTGTATTATCTTATCCTGGCCTTGGTTCTGGCCGGACTGGTCTGGTCCTATTTTCTGCCCGTGGAAATTACCGTCGCAGGCCGCGGCTTTGTTTCCTTCCTGGATGATCCGCAGGCAGTCAGCGTCCCGCTGGACGGAATCGTAGATTCCGTATGCTCACGGGGGGCCAGCGCGGTAAAAAAAGGGGAGGTACTTTTGAATTTCCGGGACAACAGGGGGGAAAGCGGCGCTGAAACAGCGGCAACGGCCATTTCCTCACCGGCGGACGGGGTCCTGATGTGGCAACGCGACCTGCTGCGGGGTGATTTCATCCGGGCCGGGGAACGGCTGGCTCTCGTTTACCCGGCGTCGACCATCGGGGTCAAGGTTTATCTTCCGGAAAAGGACCTGGGGCGTATTAAAGCGGGGATGCCCGTCCGGGTCAGCCTTGACGCCTATCCCTATCAAAACTACGGTCTTATCCGGGGTACAGTCCGGGATTTTGTGCTGGAGAATTCAGGAGCCTCCGGCAGGGAGATGCACCTGGCCCTTTACATCACCCTGGAGGAGACGCCGCCGGAATTAAGCACTATTATGCCCGGCCTGGCGGCTAACGTGGAAATTATTACAGGCCAAACACGGCTGCTCAAGCAAATGCTATTTTGAAAGGATGGGAAAAAGTGAAAGTATTATCCGTCAATAACCGGGAAATAACCCTGGAGGAACTTGTACGGAGGCTGAAAACGGCTGGATGGGAGACAGTTCTCAAGCCCCTGCTCTATGAAACAATCCTCACCGGCTATGCCCGGGAAAAAATGATTACGGTAACCGCGGAAGAACTTCAAAACAAATTTGACGCCTTTAGAAGGAGGAACGGACTGTTCTCCGCAGCCGACACCGCTAAGTGGCTGCAGGAAAAAGGCCTTACCCTGGAGGACGTGGAAGGGGAAATAGAAGTAAACATCATCGCGGCCAAAGCCAGGGAGGCTATTCCCCGGGAAGCGGTGGAGAAGTATTTTGCCGAAAACAAGGTTGGCATAGATGCAGTGGAAATCGGCCTCCTAACCGTGGCTGAGGAAGAGGTAGCCCGGGAAATCCTGGCCCAAATCCGCGAGGACGAGGCTGATTTCATGGTCCTGGCCCGGGAGTATTCGAATGATGAGCGGGCCAAACAAGGAGGGTATGTTGGCCTGGTATCGAGAACCGGTCTTCCGGAGGCAGTTTCAGCAGCCGTTTTCGGTGCGGCGGAAGGCGAGGTGGTGGGGCCCTTTGAGCTGGAGGCAGGTTACAGCTTAATCCGGGTAATTGGCCAGCATCCGGCAATCCTGGACGACAGGCGGGAAAGCGAAATAAGAAGCGTCCTGTTCCAGAACTTCCTCGCCGAACAGGAAAGCAAGGCAAAGATCAGCTGGAAAATTTAAATTAGTCATTCTTAATTGTGGCGGGGGTAACAGAAAGAGGAGGGTCAATCCGCCATAATGAAATTAGTATTAATATTTACGGAGTTTACAAAATATGAAGGAGGAAAAGCAATGACCGTTAATTTGGATGAACTTGAAGTAGGTGTTCAAGAGGTGATGGATTATACCAGGTTTACCGGCGCTTTTGCGCAGAACTTGCGGGAGGTTGTCCGGCGCAAGATGACCGTCCAGGCTGCCAGGGAAAAGGGCCTGGAGGTAACAGACGAGGAGTTGCAAAAGGCGGCGGATGTTTTCCGCACCGTCAATAACCTTACCACGGCAGAGCAGACTACCAACTGGCTGCAGGGAAGGGGCCTTGACCTGGATACCCTGGAAAATTATCTGGAAGCAAATTTGCTGATTTACAAATTCAAAGA
>JAHKLX010000138.1 GCA_020854835.1 Microcaldota archaeon | reverse complement strand
GTTCACAATAACGTATATTATGTGATAAACTAGACATGTGATTCGTATCCTCCTTAAGTTGAATTTAGTCGTTCTTACTTATAGGATACGGATCACCTTTCATTTAATCAAGTATTGGTCTCACATGTATTGTATACCAACATCTGTTTATAACCAATTTTAAAATTTCACTTGACTCTTCTCTAATATCTGTTATAATAAATGAAACAAGCTGTGATGAGAAGAGTAGATTTTTCCTTTATGGAAAAGAGAGTCGGGGATGGTGGAATCCTGGCCCATAAGCAGAATCGAAGAACATCTCTGAGCTGTCAGAAGAAAGGTAACTAGTAGACCTGACCGGCTCTCCCCGTTATAGGAGTAGGATTTGGATGCTAACCCATCCGCATCTAAAAAGCGAACTCATAATTTTTGAGTTAAACCGGGTGGTACCGCGGAAGATTCCCTCCTTTCGTCCCTATTTATTAGGGATGGAGGGACGTTTTAATTTAAAGGAGGAATTTTCAGTGTATAAACCAAACATGACCCCAAAGGAAACACAAAAAGCCATTAAAATTATCAAGGTTTTTTTCGAGCAAGAGCTGGCCAGTCGTCTAAATCTAACCAGGGTATCTGCCCCTTTATTTGTTGAACAGGGTGCTGGCTTAAATGACGACCTCAGCGGTGTGGAAAGACCTGTGTCTTTTGACATAAAACATAACAACCAAGTAGTAGAGATTGTGCAATCACTTGCCAAATGGAAACGAAAAGCGCTAAAAGACTACGACTTCACTTTAGGTGAGGGCTTATATACAAACATGAATGCTATACGTCGTGATGAGACCTTGGATAGAATTCATAGTATTTACGTAGATCAATGGGACTGGGAGAAAATCATCGGTATCGGTGATCGAAACTTTGAAACTCTTAAAGATACAGTTAACACCATCTATTCTATCTTTAAAGATGGGGAACGACTTTTAGAGGAGAGTTATCCTTTTCTTAAGCCCAGTCTACCTGATACTATAACTTATATTACTTCAGAGGAACTTTATCTGAAGTATCCTACCCTAAACCCTAAACAGCGGGAAAGAGCTTATGCTAAAGAAGTAGGAGCCTATTTTCTTCTCTCCATTGGAGATCTTCTTTCTCATGGTGAAAGCCACGATGGTCGTGCTCCAGATTATGATGACTGGACCCTTAATGGGGACTTGCTCTTCTACTATCCCTTGCATGATGATGTGCTTGAACTATCATCTATGGGTATAAGAGTCAATGAAGAAACTCTTAGTTCTCAACTCAAAAAGGCAAACCAAGAAGGTAAAGCCTCACTACCATTTCATAGAAGTCTCCTTAATGGAGAATTCCCTCAAACCATGGGCGGAGGAATCGGCCAGTCACGAATTTGCCAATTCCTTTTAAAGAGATACCACATTGGTGAGGTCCAAAGCAGTATTTGGCCTATAGAGATGCGAAATGACTTGAAGGAAGAAAACATCTTTTTACTTTAAAAATGCGAATAAATTAGTAAAGCAGCTCATCCTAGTTTTGATAGGATGAGCTGCTTTCTAATTGTTTAATTTTTTCCACCTAAACTTAACTGATAATTTAAATCTAGTATTTAAAGTCCTTTCTTCTAAGATTTTTCTGGATTGGCGAATCCTCTTTGCCTTAAATCCACAATGGTTTTTTCTAGGGCTTTTTCTAAGGATACTATGGGTTTATAACCAAAATCTCTCGTAGCCTTATGATGATTAAAGGAAAAATCTAGCACAGTAGATGCCACCACATATTTTGTGATTAGTGGTGGTTTACCATTTTTGTTCCAAGGAAGAGTAGCTATGAATTCAGAGATGTAAGCTAAGAACATGGCTGTTTTATAACTCATTTTCTTTTTTGGAATTTTGTAACCTAAAGGCTTTAATATGGCTGGAAAGAAATCATAAAAATATGTAGCCTTATGATCCGTTACAAAATAACACTGTCCACTAACCTTAGACCCCTTCTCTAATTTCTCTTCTGCAAGAACATGGGCATAAGCACAGTTGTCCACATAGACATGATTAAATTCACTACTCCCATCTCCGATAGTCATATACTGACCTTCTTTTAGGGTATTAATAATACTGGGTAATCGAGTCCGATCACCAGGACCATAGATTCCTGCAGTTCGTAGTGAACAGGTTAACAAGCCATTATCCTCATTTGCGGCAATAATGTCTTTTTCTGCCAAGGACTTGCTGTAAGAATAATAATCTAGAAACTTCACTGGATAAGGAAGAGACTCATCTCCATCTTTAATAGGAGCTCCTCCAAATACCACATCGATGGAACTTGTGTAAATGAGTTTTTTCACCCTATATTTTTTACAAGTCTCAATAATGAAGCGATTAGCGTCAACATTGATTTCATAAAGTTTTTTCTCACTGTTCGGATTCCAAGAAATAAAAGATGCTGTGTGGAAAACCACATCCACCCCATCTATGGCTTTCTCTATTGAATCATGGTCTAAAAGATCTCCCATAACCGTCTCTACTCGATCATCGGGAAATTCTCTCCGTACAAACACCCGTACTTTTTTTCCTTGTTCAAGCAACATTTTTACAATACGTTCGCCTAAAAATCCAGTGGCCCCCGTAACAAGATAAAGTTTAGAATCAGTTTTAATAGCATCCAAAATATAATCCTCCTAGCACATTTAAAAATAGCCTCTTTTCGTTTTAAAATTGTTTCTTTAAAGCTATTTATCATCTTCTCAAATCTTACCATCCTGTATGAGCTTAAGTAAAGCATTACACAGGATTAATCTTCGAAACACCCATGCTCATCATAAGGTGTTTTTTCAAAAACACCTTATGGCCTAAATTAAAGGGGCTGTTGCAAAATAGCCCGTAGGAAAACCCATGGAGAAAAGTAAATCTCCATGGGTTTTTTATGTGAAAATTAGAAGGATTGGCTCGAAGAGCCAATCCTAATAGGTTATAATTAATGTATGAAAACGAATTTAACCTACCTTAATTTTACTCAAAATGTCCCATCTTTGCAATTCCTTATGAACTTTGATGTGGACACTCAAATTCCTCAGGATAGTAAGGTCAGACTGGCGTGCAATATAGTCGAAAGGATGGATTTAAGTCAAGTAATGAGCACATATTCTCGAAAAGGACGAAAGCCGGTTGTTGACCCCATCACCCTATTCAAAATCATTTTGTTTGCTTACAGTGAAGGGATTTTTTCTTGTCGGAAAATTGAAAGCTTCTGCCTTTATGATATCCGAGCTCGATATATACTAAATGGACAAGTTGCTCCATCGTATAGCACCATAGATCGATTCAGACAACTCCTCGTGGATCATACCCAAAATCTGCTTACGCAGTATGTCCAGATTCTTTTGGAAGAAAACCATCTTGATTTAGAGAGCATTTATATTGATGGCACAAAAGTTGAGGCTGTTGCTAATCGCTATACTTTTGTTTGGCGTAAATCTGTAGAAAAGTATCAAAGCCGATTAAAAGAACGAATAATTAAAGAGTTTAACATGCCTACTGAGAGCACCTTGAAAGAGGTGCAGGAGAAGGTAACTTATGAGTTTAGAACGATACAAAATCTTTGTAAAAGACTAAAGATAGAATTTGTCTTTGGTAGTGGAAAACGAAAAACTCAGCACCAAAGAGACTATGAGTATCTAAAGGATGTAGCATCTAAGTTTGAAAAATATGAGCATCATCTTGAGGTTATGGGAGATAGAAATAGCTATTCTAAAACGGATACCGATGCTACTTTTATGCGCATGAAAGATGACCATATGCGCAATGGACAACTGAAGCCTGCATATAACATTCAAATGGCTTCTAGTGGTGCATTTATCGTTGGAGTTATGGGATCTCAAAAAGCTAATGATCTTCATACGCTAAAGCCTTTCTTAGAAAAGATGATTCCAAGTTATGGTGATAATCTCCATAAAATTGTTGCAGATGCAGGATATGAGAGTTCAGAGAACTATACATATTTAAAGGAGAAGAACTTAGCAGCTTATATTAAGCCAGCTAACCATGAGCTTCAGAAGAAAAAGAAAACTAAAGATGATATCGGACGAAAAGAAAATATGCTCTATCTAGCTGAGCAAGATGCATTTGTTTGCCATGCTGGAAAATTGTTAAATCGGCAAAAAGATCGGACGCGAAAATCGACTTCTGGTTTTGTTGATACGATGAGAGTTTATAGTTGCTTTGAGTGTTCAGGGTGTGAATATGCTAGTCAATGTATAAAAACTCGAACGACAGTAAGCCCCAGCCGGAAAAATATCACGTTCTCCCCAGCTTTTGAAGAATTCCGAAAGGAATCAGCATTTAACATTTCTACAGAAGAGGGCATAGATGAACGGATAAATCGTTCTATTCAGGCAGAGGGAGTATTTTCAAAACTCAAAGATGGTCTAAGATACGATAGATTTCGGCATAGAGGATTGAAAAGTGTCGTATCTGATATCGAATTGGTAGCCCTAGGAATCAACCTAAACAAGCTACGAAAATAATGTACTCACAATTTTTGAATGAAGTAAACTTTTTTAATATTGAACAAAGTGAGACAGGTAAACTTGAATACGTAATCGATAAGCTTGCTGATTTCTTTAATGTTTCTAAACAAGCAGCAAAAATACGACTAATCGATTTAGGGTATACAGCTGTAACGGGTATCAACAACTATATAAATAAGGATAAAATTCCTAATTATCTCATTAAAGAAGAAACAATCAGCAGAGATCATACTTATATAATCGATTTTATTGATTCCGTAAGACAGGTGAAAACCAACATAAACCTTTCTAGGTTGTCAAAAGAAGGGAAAATTACATATGTAGAGGGTTTTTTGGTTGTTAATTCACAAAAGTATGTGTACATAAACGATGATGGTAAGAAAAAACTCACGCAATATGCTTTAGAAAATATTGAAGAATGTGCACTGCTATGAAAAAACAGGACACACTCCCCCCCTTTGTAGATAATGATGTATAATATAATTAAGACAAGGAGAAAAAGGATGACAAATCACTATACAACTGACTTTAAGCTTAAGATTGTTAAAATGATATTAGAG
>JAHKLX010000127.1 GCA_020854835.1 Microcaldota archaeon | reverse complement strand
TTTTCTTTACCGGCAAGCAACACTTTCACTGTGTGTTGTCCAATTCCATACGCACTACCACCTGCTGAACCATAACCTTCATTCAGCCATCGGTAGTAACGATCAAATTGATCTTCTAAATCAAATCCATTTTCTAACAAGCTTTCTGCTAGGCAGATCATCTGTGAAGTATCATCAGTCGTGAAACCGGCAGGGAACTCTTGATTACCACGCATGAACGGCTGCAGCACAAGATCACTGTCTGCAAAGTGTTCCTGTATCTTATCGGCATTCCAGAACTCAAACGGTGCTCCAAATGCATCACCGTAGGCTAAGCCAAATAAAGTGCCTAAATAACGATCATGGAGGGTCTTATTCATGACTTACTGCTCTCTGCTTAGCATAGTCATAACATTCTCTGTAAAAAGCCTGAATTGGCTCAGAGTAGATCGCAGCTCTGAAGGCATTTGATACTTCGACTTCATTTTCAGTCAGTATGTCGAGATTTTCTTCTATTATTGTCTCAATTAGGGTTTCGGCATCAATCTCATCATCAAACCTTACATGATTGGCGAATGCACCAATCATGACATCTTCACTTTGTTTTAAAACTATGTGGAAGCCTACTAAATCTTGCTGTTCTTGACTCAGTTTTGGGTAATACTCATTGATGGCAGACCAGGGAAATGAAGCCATTGCAGATTCGTCGTCTTCAGTTAACTCATCAATCTCAACACAGAACGACATTGTTCTATCACCGTTGCTGGTATAGCGTGCCGGCATCGCTCTCTCGGAGCTGAAAACTAAGTCGATTAAAACATAAAGTTTTTGATCATGAATATTCATTTTTTTTCTGCCTATCTTGAACGTATTGAGTTACTAGTATGGCTAGAAATATATTGATTCCTAAGCCTGATATCCCACTATAAACCGTAATTTTCCTCCATAACTCAAGCTGCCTGCGTTCACAACAGTCTAGGTCTGGCTCACATAGCCTATCACTTTTACAAATTTCGATACATGAATAATTCCATTCAACACAGTGTTTCTTCTCAAGCCAATTCGGTGTTGTGCTAATAAAATAGCATACAATTATAACTATAGTTAATACCTGAAGTATCAACCATGCTGTTAGAAATACTATGATGTTTTTCTTATTCTTCATTTCTACAGATTGCTGTTTTTTCAAGTAGCTTAGCGTTAAATGCCGGTGAATTATTTTTTGCTTCAAGCATATACTGCTCCAGTCCATACTCAGTTATTAATTTTTCAAAAACACAGGAACAAAGTTCCTCAGTTCCATCACCAGATATACATCCATCTAAAAACCACTGTTTCTGTTGCTCTAGAGTTGTTTGCGTGTTTTCAATCGGTGTAATAGTAGTGGGTTCAGATGTTCTCAATGTTTTACTCAATAACGTGCCAACCATGCTTGCCAATACTAGCCCAATTAATAGTTTGTAATTCAACCACTTTTTCTGCTGATGTTTTTTGTTCATAGCTATAATCCTACCATAATAATGCGTGGATTAGTGTTGTTGATACGGCTTTAATTAAGGTCGTGAAACCTCAGGACATTCAAGAACCAAGCCAGCGTAGGAGCGAAAAACAAAAGTTTGCTAAAACTATTGGAAACCATTTGCGTGAGTTGCGTGAAAAAGAGAACATTTCTCAAGAAAACCTCTCACTTAAAGCAGGATACTATCGGACATACGTCGGCAAAATAGAGCAAGGTCTATATTCACCAAGCTTGCATACTGTTTGGAGATTGGCACATGCTCTTGGCTATGACCTTCAAAGTTTTTTTAGAAACTTTAACAGAAAAGACTAATATCTTTTCATTTGACCGTAGTGTTCTACAAAGATTTGACTATACTCGTTTGGTTTTAGATCAGCATTGAAAGTTCGAATAATATAATAGTTGTTTTTAGATTTTCGATGCCTATTATTCATTCCTAAAGTTCTGGCTGATCGCAATCTTGATAACAGCTTATGATTTTCACTAACTCTTCCGGCATGGCTTAAGCTTCTATGAATTACATTTCCGATAAAATCTGGCAAAAATAACTGTGAGCTAGCTTGTTCACTGCTCACCACCACGTTAGGGTAAACTTTTTTAGCATCTATCCTGAGCGTGCTGCTCTCTTGTGAATCGTTTATGTCAGCAATTGCGTATTTTTTAATATATGGGTGTTGGTCTTCAAGACTACTCCATTCAGTAGGAATATAAGAATGGTAATCTGGGTTTCTTTCACTTGTTGTTAAAATCATCATTGCTGAAATCAATCTCTCAAACTTTTTAGGTTTATTTTGAGTATCAATAACTAAATTGAAGTTCCACGTATCTCTATGTGTGGTCAAATGAACTAAATCAAATAGATGATACCTATTCCACTCAATAATAAGATCAAAAATTAAAATGAACTTTGCATAATCCGACACAGAATATCGGCTCAGTTGGTTTTTTAATAGTTCTAAGTCATCAATTAGTGATTGAGGAGATCCAAACTCTCTGCAATCTTTTATGGCAAGATCAATTTTTCTAGCTTGCTTATTCTTATGCTGATCTACAAAATCGTTTGCTGATGCACCAATGTCATAGACATACGAAAAATAATGAACTTCATTTCGGCAGGTTAGTTCCTTTATGATTTTCTTTCTAATAGCATTTGGAATGCTAGATGATTTTGTGTTTCTCCAATCAGGAAGAACTTGGTTCATCTTTTCGCAGAATTGATCCCATGCTTTATCAGTGATCGCAACTAAGGTAACTATGCCGTAATTGTTATTACCTGCTTCTACGAAATCGGCTGTTTCATCAATGGCAATGTGCATTAGTGTGGTAGTATTCTAGTAATGATTTTATACGAAATACTAACACAAATTAGTACATTTTTAGCAGCAAATTGGTTGCCTATTCTCAGTGCTCTTGGCAGTATAGGAACACTCATTGCAGCGTATTTTGCATATCGAACAGTTTCTGTTGCCAGATTGAGCCTAATTGAGCAAAGAGAAAATAGCCGACCCAGGATAGTGGCTTATTTGGAACAGGGATGGAAAACAAACAGTATTATCTATCTAAAAATTCTTAACGATGGGTATAGCTCAGCGAAAGATATCTCGTTCAAAATTAAAGGCACAGATATTGACTCAATAGGAAAAGAAAAATTCTCTCAAATTGGAACTATAAAGAACGGAATTCCATTACTGGCAGCTAAACAATCAATATCAATACCATTAGCAATCGTGTCTGGAGAGGCATTTCAGCAAATAATGGAGGCGAAAACCTCAATTGAAGTCCTATATAGTGATTTTTACGATACTGATTATATGGATAATTTCATACTAGGTTTTAAAAGTCTTGTCGAATACAAGTTGTCCGGTGATACACCTATGTCTTCGTTGGTTAAGTCTGTAGAAGAAATTGGGAAAGAAATGAAATCAACCAGGAGATTAATAGAGAAAAAAACTCGATAAGGTACTTATGTCAAAACGCCCCCATATACTTCCAGATACTAAATCTAAAGTAAGATTACAAAAAAGTTTAAAAAAGAAATTTCCAACTAATTCTACAAGCGATAATAATTCGATACTCTCACAATTAAAGACATTCATGAATGCTCTTTCTGATCTTAAAAATCCACAACTTAGAAAGATAAAAATACCGGTAAAGGGGCAAAAGAATAAAACCACCGATAAGTTCTTTCTAACAATGCATGAAGGTGTTGATATACAAGACAAACATATTGTGGATTCTATAAAAGTAGGAACAAGTTATGTCTACAAACAAAGTCGTCGCTTACTTAAGAAAGTCATCAAAAGACAATCTTAGTGGTGAAGCCAATAAACAGCTAAACTCATTCAGCTATCAGCAGAATGTAGTTAATGACATTATCAATAAAAACGAATTGGATCTCAAACACCCTCCGTTTAGAGATGATCACACCGGCTACTATGCGTTCTCACGCGATGGTTTTCATCAAATGATCAAGGTTATCGAAGATGAAGAGATTGATGGCATTGTTTGCTATGACTTGAGTCGTTTAGCACGAAATTTTGGTGACGGTGGACTAATTTTATGGTATCTCCAATCAGGAAGAATTAAGTCTATTTACACTTACGATAAGGTTTTTACAGATTCCCATTCAGATCAGCTAATGGTGGCTATTAACTTTGCGATTGCAAAAAATTCAAGCGACCAAACAAGTGATAAAACTAAGAAGGGTATTAAGGATAAGGTAATAACCACTGGACACCCACACTATCCACCGATTTTAGGCTATCTAGGTAGTGGAAAGTCTGGAAAGCGTGAATGGATTATTGATCCTGAAGTAGCTCCGCTTGTACGTGATCTTTTTGAATCCTATGCAACTGGAACCTTCAACTTAAATGAAATAACTGACTACGCATATTCGATAGGTTTGCGATCCAACACTAAGAAACGTACCAGAATGGGAAAGAATACCATTCGCAACAGACTTACTGACATTGCTTATACTGGTGTGTTCCTGCTCGAGGAAGAAAGAATTGCTGGTAAATATACTCCAATTATTACCCCGGAGCTTTTTTACAAGGTACAGGATGTTATTCAGGAACGAAGTCATCCCAAATCGCAACATGTGGACTACGCTTTCTCAAGAATGATTACTTGTGCAAGCTGTGGTGGAAATGTTAGTGGAACAATGAAGAAAGGCATCACCTACTATCGATGTAGCAAAAGGAAAGAACCCTGCAAGTTAATGAAAGTTCCATATTTGGTTGAATCTGACTTTCTGGATGATTTTTCAGAAGCTCTCAAGAAAATTGAACTGGTTGATAAGGAGTGGAAGCAATTACGTGAGTATGTAGCAGAACTGAATAATGAAGACAAAGGCAAGTATCTCCAACAAGCAACAATGGCTAAGTCTAGAGTACTTGAAGCTGAAGAAAGGCTTAAGCAAATTGGTGTCGCAAGAATGAAAAAAGAGATAGATAAACATACTGCTGATTTATTGAGTAAAGATGCTAAAGAACAGATAAAAGTATACGTGCTGCGTGAACAGAGATACGAAAAAATGGCTGAAGAAGTTGAGAAACGAATGAAGAGGTTTTTGGATGATCTTCATCACGTCGCAAATCGGTTTAAGTCAGCCTCTGAAGAAAATCAACGAACAATAGTGAGTGTACTCTGTGAGAACCTTGTTTGGGACGGTGAAAAAGTGCGATGGGACTGGAAAAAACCATACTATTTTATCGCCAAAACGGATAAAAAGTCAAAAGGGCTCCCCCGCGAGGACTCGAACCTCGAACCTTGAAGTTAACAGCTTCCTGCTCTACCATTGAGCTACAGGGGATCGTGAGCGATCGGGGTAATTATACCCAAAATATGAGAATTGCCAAACAGC
>JAHKLX010000085.1 GCA_020854835.1 Microcaldota archaeon | reverse complement strand
AGGCGGTTTTGCAGAGGGTGATATGTTGACCAGATCAAGACCCTTTTCCTCTGCCAGTTTTAACGCTTCATCACGGCTCATTATACCAAGCTGCTCTCCGTCCTGGCTTATTATTCTAAGCTCTCTGTCTCGGATTTCCTCGTTTATAAGATTTTCCCTGCTAATCGTTCTTTACCTCCAATTTCGCCCTGCCCAAACCGGCAGGATAACGGCATAAAAAAAGCGGATAGAAATATCCGCTTTAATGCAAAAATGCAATTCTTTTTTATCAACCAATCCAGCACATTGGCCAAAAAGGTGAGAAGCGGATAACTTCTTCTTAGTTACCCGCTTAATATACCACTTGCTCAAAGAACTTGTCAAGTACTTATTCTGACTTGAGCATTGTATAGTACTTGTCGTATGTCTTCATGGCATCTCCCACATCAAGCTGAAGGAAATAGTTCTCCCTAAGATCACCCGGAAGGTCGAATGCTTTGCTTTTTTTGTATGAATCCGGCATGAGTTCCACTGCTGCGCTGTTGGGACATGTGTATTCGTGTCCATCCTTCATGTTTGCTGCCATATTCTCCGGATCCAGCATGTAGTTCAGAAATGCTTCCGCATTTTCTTTGTTCTTTGCTCCTGCAGGTATAACGAATTCGTCAACTCCCAGCTGTATGGGATCTTCCAGTGCTGCCACTTCCCATGTATCATCTTCCGGGAGCACTCTTGTGAACATTCCGTCAAAAATAAATCCTACTGAGCATCCGCCGCTGATCAACTCTTTTTCGGCATCATCACTATTAAGATATTTTACATTTTTCATGTAATCCTTAAGCCACTCATATGCTTCTTCAATTTCAGAATCTTTGGTGCTGTTTGGGTCATATCCCAGTGCAACCAGTGCCATTGGGAACAGATTCCTTATTCCGTCTACAGATGCTATTTCTCCTTCCAGTTCAGGGGACAGAAGATCTTCATAGCCGGTGATTTCCACAGGACAGGTTTCCGGATTATAAACTACATAAACATAGTTCATGAGATATGGTATCGCATATTTATTTTCCGGGTCAAATTCTCTATTTTTGTATGCATCGTCCAAATACTCAAAATTCGTTATGTTGTCAAGATTGATCTCCTCCAGATATCCTCCTTCTATCAGTCCCGTCATATCTGCGTCGCATGGCATAACCAGATCATATTCATCTCCACCGCCGGCGGTTAATTTGGCTGTAGCCTCCTCCGAAGAATTCATATATGAAATATTTACTTTTACTCCTGTTTCTTCTTCAAACCCTGCAACAAAATCATCAGACATATAATCGGACCACATATAGATATTGAGTACCCCACTACCTTCTTCCTCTTCTCCGCATCCTGTAAGTGCAAAAGAAAAAGAAAATACCATAGTCAGAGCCAGGAATATCGCTGCCAGTTTTTTTAATCTACTCATAATCGTTCCTCCTTAAAAATATGTTTTTATATTAATCGAAGCTCTTTTTTTCATTAGAGCCTGAAAAACTGAGTTTAGTATTATGCCCAAAAGAAGTACCATCACCATGATCGTTGCCAGGGCATTTATATCAGGAGTCAGTCCCACTTTCACCATGGACAGTATCTTTACGGGCAGTGTAGTTGATGTGGGACCTGAAACAAAATTGCTTATTATTACATCGTCTATAGAAAGAGTAAATGACATAAATGCGCTGGACATTATTCCGGGAATGAGCATTGGCAAGGTGATTTTGAAAAAAGTGGTTAGTCTGTTCGCCCCAAGATCCATTGACGCTTCTTCTACGGATTTATCCATCCCTGCGAGCCTTCCCCTCATAATAATAACAACAAAAGGTATGCAGAATGTCACATGTGCCAAAAGTATGGCAGTAACTCCAAGTGGCATGTTAACACTTTCATATAACATGAGCAGCGAGAGTCCCATTACAACTTCCGGTATTACAACAGGTATATAAAGGGAAGTATTCACGACTTTTTTCAGCATAAATTCGAAACGCATAAGTCCAAGAGCACCAATGGTGCCTATAATGACCGATATCACTGTTGCCAAAACAGCAATGAAAAGGGACAGCCATAAATATGAAAGCAAGTCCGAATCTGTAAAAAGTTTCTCGTACCATTTGAATGTGAAGCCTTTCCAGTAGTAATTTATTCTTTGATCATTGAATGAGAAAACCACCATTACCGCAATAGGCGTGTATATAAAAGCATATACCAAAAATGCAAACAGAGTTCCTCCTATTTTAAGGCGTTTTTTTCTTTTTTTAATTTTAGCTGCCATCAAAACACCTCCAGATCATCCATCTTCGAGACCCTGGTGTATATCCAAACCATTGCCAGAGTCATCAGTACCAGCAAAATAGCAAGAGAAGCACCGAAAGGCCAATTTTTTGTCACTAAGAACTGATTTCTCACTAGGCTGCCGATCAGCATAACCTTGCCTCCCCCGAGGGCCTCGGGAACATAATACATCCCCAGAGAAGGTATGAAAACCAGCAAGACACATCCTACGATCCCGGGCATGGTCAAAGGTATTGTGACTTTCAAAAATGTGATATGGGGCCTGGCTCCAAGATCTCTTGATGCCTCCAGAAGGGATTTGTCAAGTTTTTCAATGGAAGCATAAAGAGGAAGTACAGAAAACGGCAGCATTGCCGTCAAAAGCCCAATTACCACTATCCCGTCACTGTAAAGCATGTCAAGAGGTTCAGATATAAGTCCAATATCCATAAGGATGTTGTTGATAGGTCCGTTCGTTGCCCCCAGAAGATTAACACTGTAAAGTCTAACAAGGGAATTTGTCCAGTAAGGTATCATTACCAGCATTATCAGCTTGGCTGCGGTTTTTGAGGGTTTTCCTGCTATATAATATGCAAGAGGATACCCCAGCAAAAGGCATATGACAGTGGTGATAAAGGCAAGTTTCAGAGACTTCCATATAACCTTCAGGTAGAGGGGCTGAATTATTTCTTTGTAATTGTCAAGGGTAAAATCATAAACGATACCCCCATATACATCCCTTGTCATAAAGCTTATGAATATGATGTAAAGCATTGGTATCAAAACAAAGACCAGCATCCATACCGAAATCGGCCCTGTTGTACTTAACACCGGTCCGTTTCTCCTGAACCAGCTTTTTTTGTCTTTGACAGTTATCCCATTCTTTTCATTCACTTCTGCGTCTCCTGTCCTTTCTTTCTTATGCCGAATCCGTCTTCATCCTCCCAGTATATATATACGACGTCGCCTTCTTTGATGTCTCTATCTTTTCTTCCTCTGTTTATCTTCACTTCCTGACCGTTTTCAAGAAGTATAAGTGTTCTGTACTGAGAACCGACAAATATGATATTTCTCACCGTTCCTTTTAGAGAAAATCCGTCCTTTGGCTCTTTTGAATAGGCGGCCGCTTCAGGCCTTACACAAACCTGTATGGGTTCTCCTTCATCAAATCCGCTGCCCAGAAGTGTCATTTTTTCTCCGCTGCTACCGGCAACTTTCAGGATCCCGTTTTTTGCAGAAATAATTTCACCTTCAAATATATTTGATTCACCGATGAATCCTGCCACGAACTTGGTGCCGGGATATTTATATATCTCATCAGGTGTTCCCAGTTGTTCGACCACGCCTTCCTGCATAACAGCTATACGATCGCTCATTGTAAGTGCTTCTTCCTGATCGTGTGTCACATATACAAAAGTTATGTTAAGTTTTTTCTGAAGCCTCTTCAGCTCGATCTGCATTTGTTTTCTGAGTTTCAGATCCAAGGCTCCCAGAGGTTCATCAAGAAGAAGTACTTTGGGTTTGTTAATAAGGGCTCTGGCAATGGCAACTCTCTGTTTCTGGCCTCCGGACATCATATCCGGTTTTCTACCTTCATATCCCATGAGCTGTACCATTTCCAGCATTTCGCGTACTCTTTCTTTTATCTCCTGCTTTGGTATCTTTTTTACATTGAGCCCGTATGCTATGTTCTCATATGTGGTCATATGAGGAAAAAGTGCATAACTCTGAAATACTGTGTTTACATCCCTTTCATAGGCCTCTTTGTCCTCCACTCTTTCATCCTGTATCTTTATTGTTCCGGAAGTTGCATCTTCAAGTCCGGCTATCATCCTCAATATGGTGGTTTTGCCACAGCCTGAAGGTCCCAAAAGAGTAAGGAATTCCCCTTCAATTATTCTAAGATCAAAATCCTTTATAACATGATTCTGACCAAAGTACTTGTTTACTTTTTCCAGTTCAACGATCACATCAGTCATTTTGTCCTCCTGCCTGCTTTATCAATATTCAAACTGTCTGTAATATCTGCGGAATTGAAGACTATGTCCCGTTGTCAGCTCATAATGGGCAGCCAGTCTTTCGGTAACAAGAGATGTAAGTATCATAGGTGAACATATAACTTTGAATTCATCATCTATCCCTTCCAGCTCATAATCCGCTATGTCTATGACCGTAAGTTTTTTTGTGAATCTGCTGCAGAATTTTTCTACTCTCTCATCAAGCGGTCTGTATTCATCAATTCCTTTAAAAATGAATACCGGGACTTCATCTTCAACAAGTTCCAGTGTGCCGTGAAAAAAATCGGCAGAACTGACAGATTTTGTCCTTACCCACTGCATCTCCTCAAGTATGCACATTGAAAAAAGGAATGTTTCTCCCCAAAGGGTGCCTGAGCTAATAAAGATCGAATAGGGTTCTTTTGCATAGGCCTTTGCTATTTTTGCGGCTTCGGGTTCAAATTTTTCCCTGGCAGCGATCAGATTTTTGTGTATATTTTTCATCTGGTCGGCGAACTTCTCATAGTTTTTGAATTCTCCTCTGTTGTTTAGAAGTTTTAGTGCCAGCATAAAAAACATTAGATATGAATGCTCACAGTCCCCGCAGGGATTCGCTATGAGATAATCAAGCTCTTTTGCCAAAGGTGTGTTTTCGTCTTTTGAAAATCCGGCAACTTCTATCCCTTTTTCTTTGCACATTTTGACTGCTTCCAGTATTTCTTTTGTGTTCCCCGAGGCGGATGCCGTTATGACAAGTGAATCCTTTGTGAGAAATCTTTTATCTTTTTTTATACAAAGTTCCGCAGCATTTTCCAGATATATGGGCAGATCGGTATAATGCCTCATAACATGCACCACCGGATGCCATTCCGCCCAAGTGCCTCCTATTCCCATAACTACGATATTATTATATCCTCTCCTGTGAAGTTTGTCCGCCATCGCTTCGATCTCGCCACGCTTTCCATAGGCTGTCTCCGCTTCTTCATTATATTTTTTTAAATCAAAATTTCTTAGATCCATGACTGTGCTCCTCTGGTATTTTGAATATTTTTTTATTTAACTAGTTTAAGAATAACAGTAATAAAAGTCTTTTCAAGCAAAACGGAAAATATTTATTGAACCACTTTTTGTATTTTTTTATACCACAAAAAAAAATACGCTCTCATTCTTCGAGAAACGCTTTTAGTTAATTGCTTTTAGTTATCTATACCAAGCTTTTTTTTGTTGTTGCTGTAAATCTGAATTCGCACTTGTCACATCTTATATAGCTTTCAGTATATTCCACTATTTCCATATCGCCGTCCATACCTATGAACTCAAAGTAGTAAAGAGGGCTTCCTTTCTTTATTTTGAGATGCTCCGCTTCTTTTTCGGCATTTTCTATCAATCTCAACTTTTGATTGAATTTTTTCGGGAGTTTCCCGAAAGAAGCCATATAATCATAAAGGGAAACATTTTTGAAGTCCATTTCCCCAATATTGCCGAAGTATGAAGATGGCACATACGTGTACTCCACAGCAATCGGTTCTTCATTCCCGTATCTTACCCTGTGTAGGGCAAAAACCGGCTCATCAAGGCCTATACGAAGTTTATCGGAAAGATACCTGCTTCCGTTTACTATGCCTTTGGAAAGGACTTTGTTGGATATCATTATGCCATGCCACTCCACCAGGGCCGTTATGCCCGTATTGCCATCTTCTTTGTCAAAGTCCAGATCCAGTTTTTCAAAGTTCTTTTTTTTGACAAATGTTCCTTTTCCGTGGGATCTTTCAATATACCCTTTTTCCGTAAGGGCATCAAATGCATGTTTTACCGTCATGCGATTTACTTCATACTTTTTTGCAAGTATCCTTTCACTTTCAAGGGTTTCTCCCGGCAGATAATGTCCGTTTTTTATTTCTTCCAATATTTTTTTTTCTATTTCTCTGTATTTGGTCAAGTTTTTTTCCTTCCGCTTTTGAATACTATGTCGTTTCAAACAAAACTCTGACTTACAAATTCCACACTGTCCATAAGTATTGTATTATCAAAAAATTCGACTATACGGCCTTTACTGTCATATACTATACCTTCATATCTCATGACCGGTTCATCTCTTTCTATTTTCAGCAGTTCCGATTCCAGTCCGTTTGCCTTTATTACAGTTACCTTTTGTTTTGAGTTGGCGATAGTGATATTGAACTTATTCTTAAGTGTGCTGTAAATGGATTTCTTATGCACATCCTCTTCATTAAGTCCTGATGCCATTTCGCAAAGAACATGGGATCTCTCAAGGGCCATGGGTATGTCGTTTGCATATCTCAATCTCATGATGCGATAAACAAGCGTTCCCTCCGGCAACAGGTAATCTTCATCATGCCTCCTGTCTATACTTATTTTTTCAAATGTCAAGAGGATAACTTTATGTTTTTTCCCGACCCCCTCAATATAACGTTTGGTGGATCTGTACTTGTTCAGATCAAATCTCACCCTGCTGGGCGCCACAAAATTCCCTATTCTTTCCCTCTTTAATATTATTCCCTTTTGTTCAAGAAGATCAAGTGCGGATCTTAAAGTGTCTCTCTGAACATCAAAAGACGCTGCCATATCCCGTTCCGGTGGCAGAGCCTGTCCTTCTCTATACTCATTTTCTATAAGGTATTCTATTTCTCTGGAAAGAAACATATCCTTAGTCAAAACATTTTTTCTCAAAGCCCTACCTTTTCTTATCCATCATCAGTACCGTTCGCCAAACCCGAAAGAGCCTCTGCGCTTACAGTTTTCGGCAGAAAAATCCGCTGCCTTTCTGAATGCTTCTTCTATTATCGCCTCATCTGGATCAATGTCCCTTTTAAGGCCGCTGCGCATAAGTGAAACAAGAAATGCCGCAAAAAATGAATCTCCGGCACCCATGGTATCCAAGGGCTCAGTTTCTCTTACGATCCCACGGTAACTGCCGCTGCGGCAAAAGAATCGCTGGCCTAAAATCCCCCTTGTCACCAGCATATGCCCGGTCCCAAAGCGCAAAACTTTTTGCCAGAGTTCTTTTTCTTCTTCTGCATCCATGGATGCTCCGGAAAAAAGAGCGATATCGATAAACGGAAGTATTTTTTGCAAAAAAGAATCTTCTCTGTATTCTTCTTCTTCGGAGAAATCAAAAGTTTTTAGCCCTGGTATATCATCCAATTTAACGATCTCATCTTCCATTTCAGAATAGCACCCGCAGTGTATGGCATCAAAGTTTTTCAGATACTCCAGATGACTTTCTGATAGTGTGAAGGATTTTTTTTCGCCCGGACCATAACCCGATCCGACAAAATGTCTGTCGCCTTCGATGAGCTCAACATCACATCTTTCTGTTGCACAACCTTTAACAAGGGGTGAAAAGGTAGTGTCTACATTCTTTTTTTCAAGGGCTTTTTTTATCATCCTGCCCTCCCTATCGTCCGCTATTATTCCCAAGTATGCAGAATCCTCTCCGCATTCTTTTGCAAAAACAGAAAAATTTACCGCATTGCCTCCCGGGTACATTATCCTCTGGTTGATATATCTGTCAGCAACATTGTCGCCTATTCCGATAAATTTCATTTTACATACCTTTTTACAGCATTAAGGTTCTGCCTGAATGCATCATTCGGATCTTTTGATCCGGTCTCGCATGTTTCAAAAGTGATATATCCCCGAAAATTATTTTTTTCAAGGTCATCTAAATGGGCTTTCAAATCCTGTGTACCTTCTCCCCATGCCATGTGTCCCGAAGGAGTGCCGTCATTTAAATGTATGTGATCTATTTTTTCGCCGAAATAAGAAAAATAGTCTTCCAGTGTTTCTCCTGCACAGCACAAAGGAACCGTATCCAAACAACATTTAAGATTGTCAGAATCATATCCTTCGATCATCTTTTTGAGAGTTTCAAAATTTGTTACCAGATTGGATTCTGATTCCTGGAGAATTTCGTATAGAATGGTTATTCCCTCAAGCTCTGCTTTTTTAAGTATCATATCCAGGGATTCTTCTGATCTTTTCCATGCTTCTTTGCGTGGTTTATCAAAATCTCCCCAGCCGGAAGTAAAAAGCATGTTGGAGCAATCAAACCCCGATGCATCTTCAATGCAGTGAAAGAAATATTCCACGCTTCTTTCTCTTAGCATTTTTTCTTCGGCAGCTATATTGACCGGATAAAAACATTGTTCGGGAGTAAAGCAAATCATATCAAGATTCCTGTCCCTGAACTTCTTTTTTATGCTTTTTTGCTGCTTTGCCCCATGGTCAAAAAAAATATAATGAGGTGTGCCCCCCCAGAATTCTATTTTCTTATATCCTATTTTCTGCATACTATCCAGAAAATAGTCCAGACTGTATCTGCTGTACATTATATTCATTGCAGCAAACTGATCAAGTCTAAGCATCGCTTCTCTCTTTTCTTTTGTTACGGCCTCCGAAGATCCCGGAGGCCGCAGTTTTTGCATATAGTTTCCGTTTCCCGGCTTCGATAAAGACTTTTATACTTCAGTTTTCCAAAGACCGTGAAGATTACAGTGCTCATATACAGCCAAAGCCTTATCTCCGTCAGCAACTTCAAAAACAGCTTTCGGTTCTTCCCCGGGCTTCAAATATTTT
>JAHKLX010000076.1 GCA_020854835.1 Microcaldota archaeon | reverse complement strand
ACAAGGGCATTGGTCTCAAAGGCCAAAGTAAAGATGAAGGAGCATAGGATAAAAAGTGGTTATGCTGCATCTGCAGAAGCGTCCGCAAAGTCGGCAGAAGAAATAGCTTCGATAAAAACAAGGAATTTTGCAAACAAGAGGCAGGTCACAAGACAGATAGGAAGAGTGAGAAAGGCAGATGCTGCCAGACGTTATGCAAACGAAAGACTTGTCATATCCTCGGATGAGCGAATGCGTAAAGCGGCCAAGGAAGCAGTGAAGGAAACAAAGCGTATCGGGAAAGCCACCATCAAAGCCGTACGCATGATCATAGAGAGCATGAAGGCTCTCGTGCGGGCTATAGCTGCAGGAGGATGGATAGCAATAATAGCGATAGTTGTGTGCTGCCTTTTCGGGGCGGCTTTTTATATGTTTGGAGATGAGAGCTCAGGCAACTATACGCCGGTAAGTGCAGAGGTAGAAGCGTATTCTCCGGTGATACAGAAATACTGTCAGAAATATGGGATCTCAGAATACACAGAGCTTGTAAAGGCAGTCATGATGCAGGAATCGGGAGGCAAAGGGAAAGATCCGATGCAATCTTCAGAAGGACCGTTCAATAAGAAGTACTCTAAGCAGCCAAATGGCATAACGGATCCGGATTATTCAATATCATGCGGAGTCCAGGAAGTCGCATCATGTCTCAAGCAGGCAAAATGTAAAAGTCCTCTTGATATGAGTCATATCCGTCTTGCACTTCAGGGATACAATTATGGCAATGGATATATATCCTGGGCGGTGAAACGTGACGGAGGGTATACTGTTGAGAACGCTTCGCTATTCTCAGATCAACAGGCGAAAAAACATGGCTGGTCATCTTATGGTGATAAACAGTATCCAGCTCATGTCCTAAGATATTACCCTTACGGCAGTTATAATTACGGAGTTGGTAACGGTGTGATCACAAAGGTCGCAGCACAGCAGATAGGCAATAAAGGCGGTAAGAAGTTCTGGAGCTGGTATGGCTTCAATGGAAGAGTTGAATGGTGTGCCTGCTTCGTTTCATGGTGTGCAGATCAATGCGGATATGTCAAAAGTGGTACTATCCCTAAATTTGCAGCCGTTGAATCCGGAATAAGCTGGTTCAAAGGTAAAGGGCAGTGGCAGAAGAAAAGCTATACACCAAAGCCCGGGGATATAATATTTTTTGACTGGAATGGTGGCGGAGCTGATCATGTTGGAATAGTAGAAAGTTGTAATGGGAAAACGATAACAACCATCGAAGGTAATAGCAGCGACATGTGCCGGAGAAGAACATATACGGTTGGTGGTAGTGTGATTTATGGATATGGGATACCGAAGTACTGATGCATGTCATGGGTAAATGCAATGATTCATATCCCAAAATCCATAGTACCTTTCCTAAAAGATTAAATAAGAGCCAATTGTCTTCTGATGAGAGGCTCTCCTATACATAAGACTATATTTTGATAAGTCTATCCAGAAGAACTAATATGAAATAATACCAAAATATAATGCTAAAGATATTTGTCAATATTTTGTAAACATGGTAAAATAAAATAATACATAGAATCAAGGAGCGTGACAATGAGCATTCAAAAGGAGTTTTTATTACTAAGATACTCCGATATCCTCGCAATAAAGACTATTGAAGAACATAATAATGTTTTAGAAGAGAGAGGCTTTTGTTGGTTTGGCAGGTTTGGCAAGAAACCCTCACAGAAATATATCGACACATTTTTGGGTCTTAATGATCCACATATTGTTCTCTATTCAAAATTGAGAGGACAGGGGATAGCGTACTATTGTAAATGTGAAGACGTTTCTTATTCGAGGCCGAAGGATGCCTTCCCCAAATACTATTTTGAAGTGTTGTTTGGAACCGAGAAGGAACCAGTAGTTTACTTTAAGTTAACATCAATAGAGCGCATTGATGCAGATGTTTTGGAAGATTATGTAGTAGCAAGTAGTGAAAAAGAGCTAGTGCATGATCTTAACAAATCGCTCAGTTCATTTTTTTTGGTGAAACATAAGGATTTACCAAGAAAACCGAAAGTTATAAAAAAAGAAAAGGGAAAACCCCCTCGTGTGGCTAATTCAAAGCTATGTATCTATAAGAAGGAAGGGTACTGCAATAATAAAAGATGCATCAATTATAAATATGAATGCACGCGACCACAGTACTGTTTGAAACAAAAAATACAAAAGGAGAAATGATAGATGAAGAACAAGGTACATGTTCCACCAATTAAGATTCAAGGAATCAAAACAAAATTAGTGGAACAGATTTCGGATGCAGCGGATATTGATGAAAACACAACTTGGATTGAGCCGTTTATGGGATCAGGAGTTGTGGGTTTCAACATCGCACCATGTAATGCCATTTTTGCAGATACAAATCCACATGTGATTAATTTTTATAATGCGATTAAAGATGGAACGATTACGAGTATGGCAGTGAGAGAGTTTTTGGAAACTGAAGGAAAAAAATTGGCCTCATTGGATGATGAATATTACTATACGGTTCGTGATCGTTTTAATAAAGATCATAATCCACTTGATTTTCTTTTTCTGAATAGATCTTGCTTTAATGGGATGATTCGTTTTAATAAGAGTTATAATTTTAATGTGCCATATGGGCATAAACCCGAACGTTTTGCAAAAGCCTATGTAACAAAAATTGTCAATCAGGTTGCATGGCTTGAAAAACAATTTCCCCACAATAATTGGATTTTTAAGTGCCAATCGTTTGGAGAGACAATCAATGAGGCAAATGGGGATGCATTTGTTTATTGTGATCCACCGTACATAGGGAGGCACGTTGATTATTATGATAGTTGGAATGAAGAGCAAGAGCGTGAGTTACATGATGCATTAGTCTCTTCAAATGCGAAATTCATGTTATCTACTTGGGATGAGAGCAAATATCGTAAAAATGAATATATAGATTTGGTGTGGAGCGATTGCTATAAAATTAACAAGGAACATTTCTATTTCGTGGGAGCAAAGGAATCTAATCGAAATTCAATGAAAGAAGCATTATTAATGAATTATGACCCTGCGGAAATCATTGAAAAAAATGGTGATAAAGAACAACAAACAGTTATTAATTTTTAGATATTGTGATGGAGGTAAATATGGATTTTATTGAAGCATTTCATCAAGAAATGAAAGAGCATGAAGTGGACTGGCGTGTTAATGGATTGATATCTCCAAATGGAAATGTGTACTCGCTTGGAAGTGATTCAAAACTTATTGGGCGCATTTTTGAGCTAATATCGAATAGCATTCTTCAACAAATTGCAGATAAATATGGATACATTTTAAAACCATCAGACCAACAAACCGTTTATCCGGATTTTACATTTATGAAAAGCGAGGATGACAAAGAGAAGATCGCCGTTGATATTAAAACCACGTATAGAACTTTTAACAAAAATGGAGAAGCAAAAAAAGTGGGGTTTACTTTAGGATCGTATGCCTCATTTATGCGAAATGGTACAAAGAATATTATTTATCCATATAAGGAGTATTCAAAGCACTACGTTGTGGGTTTTATATACACAAGGAACGATAATGCAAATGAGGGAAAAATATACGAATTGGATAATATTGAGGATCTTGAAGTGCCGTATAAGGATGTAGAGATATTTGTTCAAGAGAAATATAAAATATCTGGTGAAAAACCGGGCAGTGGGAATACTGAGAATATCGGCTCTTTTAAAACGAGTAATATAGATTACTTGGTTAATGGAGAAGGTCCATTCTCAGAATTGGGATTAACTGTATTTGAGCATTACTGGGCAGGATATCCGAAATATAGAGCAGGTGCAAAAGATTATACATCATTAGATGAGTATTTTGATTTTCATGAACGTAAAGGTGAAGATATGAGTTCTCAAAAACGCAAGTATAATTATTGGAAAAACATTCATAATGATTGAGAAATGAATTGATGTGATATCATATAGATATCATAATAAATATTTTGTAAAAGCCTTGTCAAAATGACAGGGCTTTTGTTGAGAAGCGAAGGGGAAAACTGTGGAGTGCGTATTCTATAAATAGATAACGTGTAAAAAACACCCAGTGCATGTATACATAAAAAATGCTCTTGCACATTTCTAAAAATCATATATAATTAAAGTATCAAAAGCAATTGCTTCAGATAGGAAAGGAGAGTGAGATGCGAAAAAAGAGTGAAGCGACTATGAAAAGGATAATGGACTATATAGAGAAATACTATTTTGACCATTATAACTCGCCTTCCAATACAAAGATCGCCGAAGCTGTCGGGATTTCTAGAGGTACGGTCCACAGGTACCTGGTGGAAATGGATGAAAGAGGAATGCTCTCTTACACCGGCAGAGAAATCAGAACGAATGTAATGCTTAAGACTGATCTGAATGAGAACAGGGCAGCTATACTTGGCAGTGTTGCCTGCGGACTACCACAGTTTGCAGAAGAAAACATTGAAGAGTATGTTTCCCTCCCTGAGTCTTTGTTCGGAAAGGGTCCGCTCTATCTGCTCCATGCAAAGGGCGACTCCATGATAGGAGCCGGCATAGAGAATGGCGATATGGTAGTAATAAAAAGTCAATCAGAGGCAGAAGAAGGCGAGATCGTAGTTGCTCTGATCGACAATGAAGCAACGCTTAAGCGGTTCTATATTGATAAGGCCAGCAAGAGGATCAGACTACATCCGGAGAATCCGGAAATGGAGGATATATTCATAGACAACTGCATCATACAGGGCGTTGCCGTAAAAGTAATCAAGGATCTGGAATGATGATATTGATGTAATTTGCTGTTTCTACAGATCAGATTAAACATGATATCGCATATCCTCGAAATCTCAAAGAGGGGAAAAGTGTGTATAATGAAAAAGCACGAGAAATATATAATCTGCTGCCCGAATTGTGGGAAACAGCTCTTAAAAAGTAAAGATGGAAGCGAGCTTGAAATAGAGTGTCCAAGATGCCACAGCGAACTGACTGTAGTGCACATAGGAACAGAACTGAAGTTGCATGAACGCATATCGGAATATACTGCTGAGAGTAAATAATTAAAATAACAATTAAATAGGAATGAGATCATCGGAAGAATCGTCGGATTTGGCAAAGGCCCTTAAATGCGGGTACGGGAATCATCAAGGTCGGCACCGAAGATCAAGAGTTTGTAAACGAGTTAAATTTGAGCCCTTATGTTCATACTGCTAGACGCAGATAAGGGTAGGTCGGACAGATAGTCCGGCCGGGTCATCAAGAGCCTTGCAAAACAAAAGCGATCCTGTGACAGGGATGCACATAATTTTGTTTTGCAGAGCTCTATTTTTTTACGCTCGTTAAGGCTTCTGACTGGGTCGCTTTTGTAAGCGGCTCGGACAGGAGTCTTTTATGTTTTTGAAATGGCAGCCTTACGTTGCTAAATATCCGTGATCCACCTGGATTTTAAAAAGTTACATTTTTGGAATTTCAGGAGGACACAAATGAAAAAGGAATATTACCTCATCATAGATGGAGAGAAGATCGTTGTTACTGAAGAAGTCTACCGCGCATATAGGCAGCCGCAGTGGAGAGAGAAGAAGAGGAAGCAGAATGTATGGCGCTGCCGGGATGGTAAGGGCGTGCGCTGCAAAGGTGATTGCAGCAGCTGCGATATATCCAGATTTGGCACCGGAGCGTCAGGAAGTGATATATCACTCGAACGTTTTATCGATGAAGATGGCGGTGATGTGAGATCGGAGACAGATATAGAAGCCACGGTAATTAGGAATGGTCAGCTGAAGGAACTTGCCAAGGCAATAGATATGTTGGATAAGGATGAGCAGAAGGTGCTTACACTTATTGCTTCCGGTAGAAAGAAGAAGGACTGCGCAGAAGAGCTTGGCATATCACCAAGGATGCTCAGACACAGGGAAGAGCGCATATATGAAAAACTCAGAGCGCACCTCAAGAAAAACGGTTGGATATAAAAAATATAAAAAAGTTTTCGAAAATCATGTAATTTTTGTTCCTTTCGTTCCTAGGGATAGTGAGAGGACAAATATCTCCGGCAAAGGGCTGGAGAAAAGGGCCTCCATAGAACAATGATAATCGAATACACAGCTATCAGGTACTTTCTCTTTGGTATCGGTAATACGTGAGCATGCGGAAACGATGCGCCATGACCCTTCGGGCGAGCGAAAATGTCTTCGTTT
>JAHKLX010000081.1 GCA_020854835.1 Microcaldota archaeon | reverse complement strand
TTTATGCACACTCCCTTGTGCATCTGGTTGCACACAGGACTGGGCATCTTGATGCACACGCTCTTGTGCATCACTCGTTTGATCAATTAAAAAATCTAATGACAAAATGTAGTAAATATTGGTTTGTTTAAATCCTCTACGATCCCATTTAATAAGCCCAAAATCTCGAAGTTCTAATAAGTATTTCTGAATAGTGTTTCTATGTACTCCAAGATCTTTTCCAAGTCGATTTTGACCTGGAAAACAACTTCCTTTTTGCCAAGCATAATCTAGTAGTAAGGCATACAATGTCTTTGCCTGCATACTAAGATTGCTTGCTCTTAATACAGTTCTAGGGATCTGAGAAAATCCCTGTTTAAGTGTTGTATCAAGTATTTCAATTGTTTCTTTATTCGTTTCCGTCATAATATTTTGTTGGAAATAAAAAGGGTGTTGGATCAATTAGATTCCAACCTCCCTGACTATTCTTTTCGTACATTCCAATATGCGTATGAACACCTGTAGAGAAACCTGTATTGCCCATAAAACAGATTGGATCTCCATACTTAACTGTTGAACCATCTTGAGCTATAAAAGCATCACAATGACAGTACAGGACTCTGTAATAATCGTTTGTGATATACGAACACAAAGCACCATATCCGTCCTTGAAATTTGAGACTTTACCAGTAAGAATTGCTCTATTAATTGAATCAGTTGAGCCTTTACCGGGATTTTTCTGATACCATTTTGAAGAGGGAACAATATCAACTCCTTTATGCACGTTTTTAACCCCATCAATTACTCGAACTACATTAAAACCAGAAGTAACTGTAACTAAATCAGATCTATTTAAACCAATTGGATTTCCGTAAGGAATGTACATGAGTCCCACATACATTTGATACTGCTCATAGACTTCTTCTTTCTTTGGATACGAATATTGATTGATCTTCTTTTCAGCATCACCATCATAACTAGAAAGGATATTTGATAGCGTAAAGTAGTTATCACATAAGTCTTCATCAGTAATATCATCATTGTTATTTCCATCAGATCCGTAGTTATCCCAATCGGATTGAGATATTTCTAAAAAGTCAACACCGTTTCCAGTATGCTTCTCATCGAAATCTGCAATAACTTTTCCGTATGAAGCAATAAGTTCAAACTCTTGTGAGTATTTGCGACTTGCTTTATCAATACATTCTCTATGCTCTTGAGGTATCTCTTCTATTAAACCTCTTGTACCTGCAAGTACCTGATAAGCAATTGCCTCAAGTGCAAAGATAGCGAAAAAGAAGATAACTACATTGGCAAGTAGTATCTTCCATTTATTCTTCCAGATAATATTTACAAGTATTGGACCAATTACTGGTGCGACTTTATTTGAAGCTAGTCCAATAACATCACCGACAAGACTATCTCCTATTTCTACTGCGTTTTTTGTTGCTTGAAGTGGTTTATTTTCTTCCATCATTTCACAATAATTGAAAAATTAGATGTAACAGTTAAGCCATCTTTTGAAATACGAACAACTCCGCTTATTGATCCGATGTTTCCTTCTGGTACAGTAAAACTGATTCTAGTTGAGCCACTTGATGAGGATGGGAAGTTGTAAGAAGCTTGTCCGCTTTGCCAATTCATGGTTGCATTTCCTGTAGCTCCATTTACTGGATTGTTGTTTTGATCCTTAATTGAGCAATCCAAACTTACACTTTGCCCAACAAGTGGTTGAGTATTAGTTATCGAACAACTAAGTTTTAATCCAGTTATTGGATTAGGCTCTGGTTGTATAGGTTCTGTTGGTGTAACAGGCTTTGGAGTTTCTGGCTTTGGTTCAACTTTGGGTATTTCTGTTTTTGGTTGCTCTTGTTTGTCTTCTTGTTTAGTCTCTTCTTTTTCCTCTTCCTCTCGAATTATTGAAAATGCTAGTGACTTACTAGCATCGTTTGAATTTTCCACCTCAATTAAAACCTCATTTGTACCGATAATAAGATCTATTTGTAATTCAAAAATGCCTTCTTCATTTACAGCAACTTCTTGTCCGTTGATCCATGCTTTATTCTGCTTTTCTGTTTTTGCAACAACTGTGATCGATGATTCTTTGGTTTTGTAACCATCTTTTAATGAAACGAGTTCAATTGTAGGTTCTGCTTCATTAGAATCATTCGTACCTTCTGATATTTGTGTTTCTACCGCATCAATTACTGAATCGAATCCGCCTTTAAGGTAAATTTCTACAGACAGAGAAATAGCAAACAAAACAAGCAGAATGCTTGTTAGAAAGATATATCCATGTTTTAGGTTTATGTCTTTATTGTCCATTTTTTCTTTGTTCATCACTTTTTGCTAAATCTTCTGCATTTGAAGAGAATAGTTTCCTCTCATGTGGAGTCGCATATACAAACATATGAGAATGAGTATTTCCTTTGATAAATAAAGCCTGTCCTTTGGTTAGTCTTGTAATGTAGTCTCGCTCTACATCAGAGAGATCAAAGGCTTTTACTAAGCTTGGTATTGATTGTTTCTTCTGAGCAAGTATTAATGCTGTATCTGCATTTTTTGCAATAACACTTCCTTGAGGACTTTTTAGAAAATCATCTACATCTTGAGAAATTGAAATGACTCCGAGATTATATTTTCTACCTCGTCTGACAAGATTTTCCATAAAGTTTGCACTTGATTCATCCTTCAAAAGTAGATGGGCTTCATCAATAATTAAGACTTTGCGATTTCTATTTGATAAAACTTTTTGCCAAATAAAGTTTGATAGGTAAAAAATCGAAGCTTGTTTCTCCTGATCTGGAACTTTCTGAATATTGAAAACTACCATTGGAGAGTTAAAATCAACATCATCTGTAGAAGGGTTATCGTAAAGGTCGCCCATTTCCCCTTTATGAGAGTATTCCAATAGTTCAACTGCAATGCGTTTACCTTCTGTACCTTGCTTTTCAAATATATTTATAAGATCTGAAATAGTAGGAGGTTTCTTTGAATAAGTACTTGGATCATCTAGTAAGATTCCTTTACTGGCATATGTTTCATTTACAGCTTTGCTGACAATGCCCCTGTTGTAAGCATCCTCAGATAACCAAATTTTAAGAAGACCTTTAACAACTCCAAGATGAGTTCTCATTACTTCTTTGGTATCAGTATCACTTGAAAAGAATTGAAGAGGATTTACCTTAGTTTTGCTTTCTGGATTGATATCAATGTTTGTACCACCGACATAATCACAAAGAGTTTTGAATTCTCCTTCTGGATCAATGACATAAACATTAATACCTCGAAATAAGCTCCTGTATGCCTCTAATTTGGCTGAAAAGCTTTTTCCTGCTCCCGATGTAGCAAAGATTATTCCATTGTAATTTTTTGATGCTTTTGAAAATCTATCAAAACGTATTTTCTCACCACCTAAAGTGATTCCATAAAAGATTCCGTCTGGATCATTTAGTGTTGCTGTAGTAAATGGCAAAGAGGAAGATACATTTGAACTTGTTAAATAAAACTCTTCTCCAACTGCATCCGTTACATTAGGTAAGAATGTTTCAAGTCCTTGTTTCTGCTTATATACAAGTTGATGTAATTTGATCTGTTTGGCGTAAGATAAATCTTTGAGAGATTTATCGCTTTTAATAAGTTTTGAGGTGTTTTCCTGACTCAATTTCAAATACATCGACATTGAGTATAGTTTTTCAACACCCCTAACAATCGAATCCTCAATACTTCTAGCATCCGCAATAGCCTGTTCGAGATCAATTGTGTGCATCTTCCCTTTGTCAGCTTTCTCGTAGAATTGAGCGGAAAGATTAGTTATTCTATTTCGAAGACCCGATAGGGCTTTCTGAGAATCAAGAGGCTTTATAAACTGGCTAATAACAATAGGTTCTCCGTAATTAACAAGATCGTACAACCAGTTCGGATATATGACTTGTGGAAATTCAGAAACCATATACGACTGAATATTTCTGTCGTCTATCTCAATTAATTTCCCTTTGTTTTGAAATTCAAACACAAGAGAGTCATCTGGCGAAAGTTTCGCAATTTCAGCTTTACGAATACTGTCTTTAATGTATCCTCTGCCTTTTGAATCAATTCTTTGATTAAAGTCATTAAGTGCATATTTAGATTGTTTAAAAAAATATTTGATAGGATTCATATTTCACTTACTGTTAATTTTGATAAATCTAAAATCTCTTGGGTATTTAATGGGATCAGCCTGATTTTCGTTTGTTCTAGCAGTCTTCCGAATGAGTTCTCCTGATCATCAAGTTTCTGTTTCGCATCATCTAAACCTTTCGCAAAAGTAGTTAGAACTATAAAAAAACTTCGCTCCATTGTTTGCGTTAAGTCTTGGTATTCAAGTAGATACTCTCTGCATCGTTCTTGTAACAATCCGTTTAAATTGCGATACCGTTGTATTTCTGTATCAATGCTTTTATCTTTCGTTGAAAACTTCTGAATAGTTAAAATTTGAACTGGATTTTTTAGAGCAAAAAGAGCCTGTTGTAGATATTTCTTAAAAGCAAAGATTTCTTCTTCACTACTCATTGAAAGGTTGATCGGTTCTATTCTAAATACCCTTGAGTACTGAACATCTGAAACTATTACTATTCCTTCTGAAATGTCTTTGCCAATAACAATTCTTTGTCTTTTAGAAGTGAAAAGAAAATTAAAGGCGTCTATAATAAAAATGTGGAGAGGTCTCCCATATGCATCAAAGAGAAAAGGAATTAGCAAAAGCCCAATAAACATCTCACCAAGTATTTTTTGATCTACAGTATTAAGAATATTTGTAGTCCAGACAAAAAAGGACAACCCAAGTCCGATTAGTAAAAGAAAATTTCTTCTGTTTAATACAATTGAGAAGAAACCTGTTTCTCTATTTAGTTTTGGCGGTACTATTTCCTGCATTATTGTTTATTGGTTTAATCTGAAAATATTTAGTAACAGGTTTCTGACCAGATAATTTGTCCTGAACCTTCACTGTATTAATTCCTTGTGTCTGAAAATACCCCTTATCTGAGGCTGTATTTATAATATTCATTCTGTTTTGAGGATTTTGGACATACTGTTGAATCTGATTTTGATTCATCTTTCCATCAAGAACTTGATTCTTTGAGTACCACTCGGATAGGTGACTCCAATGTTTTTCGTTACCTGAATCGAAAGTTCTCCCTTGCACAATTTCTGTAGGTTTATTCGTGATCACATCAGATAAATACTGATTAGTATTAGGATTAGAAAAACTTACCTGAGATAGATCCATCATTTGATGAATTGAGGCTGGTTTTTCGGTTAAAGGCTCCCCAAGTGAAGAAGTGAAGTTGCTTTGTGAATATCCGTTACTCACAATATTTGAGTCCTTAACAGAAAGATCTTTGATTTTTTCAATATTAGGAGAAGTTGAGTATAAAGTTTTCGGTGTCTGAATATCCTTTAAAGTTCTTCCACTCAAAGGCTTCATGCCAAGTTGTGAGAATGCTTTTGTAGCAGACCCACCTGAACTGACAACTGCGTTAAAAGAACCTGCTTTTGCAGTAATCCCTCCTGACTTTAGTGCAACACCAGAATCAAGGGCTTTCTTTGCAGTACCACCAATTGGCAATTTAGAAACGATAGCTTCACCGAGTGCTTTACCTGCTAGATTTCTTATCGATGTTGATTTTCCACCACTTGCTCCTGCTACAACACTTTCTTTCATCCTTCTTGCTTGACCTACAGTTGCACCTGCGACAATTCCACCTGCAACAGAACCTCCAATTCCCCATAAAATACCTGAGAATCTATTAACGATTGAAGGAATAATATTTAGAAAGGCTAGCGAACCTAAACCAAGTATAACTTTAGGTACAGGCTCATTTACACTTTGAATAATTTCAAGTGTTATTCCAATACCAATAAGAAATATTGGTTGCATAAACAAAGTTCTTAGAGTTTCTTCAATGTACTGTTTGAAAAACTGTCCACCACTTGGAAGTAACCCGATTACAAGCACAATAGGAAATATGATTACATGTAAAAGTAAGTGGAAAAAGCGAATGATAAATTGAAAAAGTATTGTTACTAGTAGAAAGAATAGTCCAATCCAAAGTATTATTTCAGCAAAGATATTTAGTGTTCCTTGAATTGATAACTCAAGTTTAGAATCAACAATCTGCATACCAAGAGCAGTTAGAAGCGACTCTGACAATGTATCTCCACTTCCAACAAGGGCATTTAATACAAACCTATTTAAAGCGTTTACAAGATCAATAGCGTTTGCAAATAAAAATCTCATAGCAACCATACCAACAACAAAGAGAAGTACCTTTTTAGCGACTTCTTTAAGTAATTGAATCCCTTTGAATGAACCTTCAAGAACTACATAAGTTCCTGTAAGTACAATAATTAGTGGAAGAAGTAACCAAGCTACACTTTGAGTAGCATTGTAGAATTTGTTTACATGGATAGGGATATTGTTTCCTCTAGCATCAACAATCTGTCCATCACTTTTTGCAATATTTGGAGTAAATGCTACATAATCATCAAACAGTTCCAATCCTTGCATAATTATTTCTGAAATTGCATCAACAATTGATTCCTGAAAGCTAGAAAACGGATTGAGCATATCAATAGGATTTGGGATTGATTGACCTCTGCCAAGCTCTTCTTCTGGTAAATCAAGTACACCAGAATCATCTGGAACTTGATATTCCATTTTTTGTTCAATTACTGTAGGCTCTTGAAATACTGGGTCTTGTATCTTTGGTTGATATACAAGAAAGAAGACTATTTGGAGAACTCCAATAACAATTGTTAAGATAATTCCCCAAATAAAAAGCTTGTTTATAAGACTCTTCTCTTCATTTCCAGCCTTATGAATTTTATCTTTCATCTCGAAAGCTTGTTTTTCAATTGTTTTGTATGAATTTAAGAAGTTAAACATCGGCAATATATTTGATAGCTTCCAAAATAAAATCTGGCTTAAACAAAAAGATTGCTGCAATTATCAAGAAGAAAATATCTCTGGCTATTTTCCCTCTCATCATTGGATTATCACCGCCATTCAGTAGTTCAAAAGCATCTTTTATGATGAATAGAATTAGAACTCCTGAACCAACCCTTGTTGCAATTGTGATGACTCTCTCAATAATTGCTGAAATCTCTGCACTTGGATCACTTTGTGCATAAACAGTTTGAACAAAGATAATCGGCGACATTGCAACTGTGGCAATTGATAAAGTAACTTTTTTGAGTCTTTCTATTTTGTTAGACATATTAAATTTGTTAATAAATTATTTAGTTTCTTCCTCAAGTAAAGCCTCATCGACTTTCTTGAGCTTTTTATCTCTTTTTTCCCTGTGTACACCTCGGAAAAAGATAATCGAGACGTACACAACAAATAGGCTTACAAATACAATTAGCGTTATCATTTTTGTTTCTTTTTGCGATTAATAAGTAAGATTGAGATACCAGTTCCGATTGAGATAAGCCCTATACCAATTACAAGAGGAGGTATAATTGATTGACCTGTTTGGGCAAGGATTACATCCCGATAAATACCTGCATTTAAGAAGTTGATACATCCAGAAGCTGTTAAGTATCTGACACCATCTATCTCATAATCTTCAATCTCACCGCTTTCGCTAGGAGGGAGTAGAACAAGCTTAAACTCATCGGGAGTAGTAATATTGTCAAAACCCTCTGGTTTGAAGACTTTGATCGTTAGCAATGTGTGATATGGAAGTCCTGTGTATTCATAATGACCATTGAATTCTGTATAGATATCTACGGAGTTTTCAACAAGATACTCTGATTCAGCCCATTTAATATCGATCTTTACATCTGAAATTCCTTGTTCTGATTCATCATACTTTCCGTTATTATTTGCATCTTCCCAAATAAAGCCACCCATACAACATGAACTCGCAACTGCTGTAACAACTTCACTTTCAATTTCTTCAATAACAGGGGTAAATATTACAGCTGAGTTTCTAATTTCAGTTCCGCTTTCTGTGGGGATATTAATAACTACTCTAAATGAGACTGAGCCTTCTTCTTCTGAGTTAAGCTGACCGATATTCCAAGAAACTTGATTAGTTTCATTATCAAAAGCTCCTTCAATACCACTTTCAGTTTCAAGGAACTCAACAAAGCTCGTATGCTCTGGTATTGAATCGGTAATTACAGTTTCAGGAGAATAACCTGTACCAGTATTTCGATAAAGTATTGTGTAAACAATACTTTGACCAGGTGCAACTACTTCTGGCAGTTCCTGTAATTTCTCAAGTTCAAGAATAGGGGCGTGAACCACTACTTCAACCTCATCAGATACAATAGGTCTCTCGTTTTCATTTAGATCTACATACTCATAGTTAACTTCATTATTGAAAGTATCAAGATCTGTTACAGGGACTAAGAATTTTGCTGTTATATTAATATCAATACTTTCACCTGCATCAAGAGATACATTAAACGAGATTTTTTGCCAATCAACTACTGTTTTATCTTCTGGAAAATCACTTGATAAATATTTGAGCCCTTCTGGAAGTGTATCAGATACAATTCCATTTGCTCTTGAACTACCTATATTCTCAACATGAATGGAGTAAGTTACTTCTTCATCACTTTGATACTCAAGCTTATCTGAATCCTTAGTAATTTCAGCATTGGGCTGATTAACTCTGATAATTGCGTTATCTGTATCTATTTCAACAAGTTCGTTTTCAGAAGCAATTTCGGAGACGTTATCAATCAACCTTTGAGCATCATCTGGTGATAGGGTGATATCTGAGCTTAGATTTATTTGAACTCTAAACTCTTTTACCTTCCATTCTTGCCCCACCTGAAGCTCTCCGACATTCCATCTGATATCAAACCCTATTGCAGTTTCAATTACCTCAATATCGTCTGAGATATCAAAGATGTCCTCTAAAAGGATGATTTGATACTGATTGCCATTTTCATCGGTAATGAATTTTGGGAGATGGTCTTCAATGTAAGTATCGGGACTGTGAGCATTACCTGTATTTCTGTAGACTAGAGTATATTTAAGTGTGTCTCCTGCAATAGCAAAAACATCACTGTCAGTTCCAAAGACTTCATCTGCATCTGCTCCGTATTCATCATGATCAACTTCATTTCCACTATTAGATCTACCATTTTCTAAAGCAGTCTCGTTGATTACATATTTCTCTATATCATTTTCAGGATAAGCATTTACAGGCAAGTTATGTTCTGTCTGATCAGGAGGGTAAAAGGATGTCTCAGTTATAGCTACATTTTCAAGATTAGTAGTCCCAACTGGAAAAACAGGATCAAGAGTAGCATCAAAACTGAGTGTCTTGCTTTCTCCCCATATACTTCTTGGGTCTGGATCATATGAGCCATTAAGAATGTATTGAGGCTCTGTAGTACTCCATACAACACGCCTTAGCTGCTCATCCCATGCTCCATCATCTGAAATATTACTCATACTCATTCTTTCAGGCACAAGATCGTAAACCTCTGTGTTGTAAGCATTACCTGTTCCAACATTTCTTACATTAATTACCCAATGAATTGTTTGAGAAGGTTCTGCACTTTCAAGTCCATCATCCTTTGTTATTTCAAGAATAGGGGCATGGATAGTCGTAATTGTGGAATCACTAATAGGTGGTACTTCTTGCGTTCTTACCTCAGCGATATTATTAATTTGAGTATTATCATCAATACCAGCGTTAAACTGCACATCGAATGTAACTGTACGATTTTCTCCTTGAGGCAAATCGCCGATATCCCAAACAATTTCTCCAACCAACTGTCCATCTACAATTCTTGTTGTTAGAACACCATTATCACTAATGTTTCTGATTGATCCATTTCTAATGACTTCGGAGACATTATCATGAATGGTTACAAGATGGGCATCAGCGTCACCGCTATTTTCTATATTAATCGAATAGGTCGATAACCTTTCGGCATTGTCTGGATGCCCACCTTGTAAGTGGTTAGAATTAGTATTTGTTTCATCACTATCGGAAACTGTTTTATCAATTTCCATTCTAACCTCAGCGGTAATGTTGGTCTGTGTGGAATCGTCAATAGGATCAGTCTGGTCTGAATCAACTGTTACGGTATTTGGTGCTTGATATGTACCATGTGCTAGTGGGGCTGTTACTCTAGCTCGAATGGTAAATGTTTCAGTCTGTTGGTTTTGTAAATTACCAATATTCCAAGTTATTGTATTGCCATTATCAGAGCCTCCATCAGCATCGAGGATCTCAAGCATATCTTCGTCATAATCATCAACAACTACAACACCTGTTGCATTTCCACCAGTATTTCTTACTGTTATGTCATAAGTAATCTCTTCATTTGGTCTAGAGTCATTTGATTCAACTCTGGTTTCATCATTATCAGATACAACTTTATTAACAGAGATATTCGGTGGTACGTTTAAAGTAGTGTTGTCTGAGTAAACTGTATAAGGTAGTAATTCGATAAAGTAGTAATCGCCTTGAGGATATGAAACAAAATCTGGTTGTCTTCCAGTCCAACCAGAAGGAGCACCAGAATCAGTTCTATTAACTATTATTGTTCTAGTTTCAGGATTATGATCATAAATACTTGAGCCTGCTATTGCACCTTCTTCTTTATGTCTATTTGGATCGGAAATTCTTGCAGGTGAGCTTGTTATATTTGTAGGATAACTAGCCCCCATATTGGCGTAATAAGTAAAAGTTCTTGTTTGACCTGAACTGAAAGTTACTGTTTGATCAAAAATTTCACCACTTGGGAGGTCATCAATGACTCTGATATTTGCGAGATTATAGGAAGAGACATTTCTAACAGTTAAATCATATCTGATTCTAAGATTTCCACCTCCAATAAACTCTGGTGTGGCAATTCTTGATTGAATCTGAATTGGCTGTATAGTTGTGAACGAGTATACTGTTCTTCCACTTGGAGGATTACTTAAAGGATTTGCAGGATATGTGCCTAAGTTCCCAAGACTTACATACCTTCCATTCCTTGTCTGCCAGTTACCCATATACAGATAATTGACTCCGCCTACAGAACCACCAGAACCAAGTCGTCCCCAATCTCCGTTAGAAGTATTGCTTCTTGAAACAAAAAGGTAAGCATGATCTGCTGTAATTGAATGACCTGAATAATTATGAATAAAGTAACCGACATCAATTCGTGTATTAGGAGGGACTGCAACTCTGTCAGCAACCCCTCGATACCTATGGGCATCTGGATATGTCACATCAGCCACATCATGAAAGTTGTGATTTTCTGGATATGCACCACTTTCACCATAAACTTGAGAAGCATTATACGAAACACAATTTGCCCCTGAACAATTATTTGGCAAGCTTCTGTACGAAACAGAAGTTGCTTGTGCAAAGTTACAATTATCAGCATCAGCTGACGGATAAAATGGATCAGCATAAACTGGTTGTAAGAGCAAAAGATTATATATACCAGAGATTGAGAGTATAAAATTCAGAATTATGAATTTCTTCAGTATTCCTACTTTCTTAACTCTCTTTACAATCTTCTTGAGCAGTTGAAACTTAAAATATTTACTTCTCATAGATGTAAATCAAAATATTAAATAAAGCTTTCACTTGAGACAGGGCTACTCAACTGCTCAAGGTTAAAAGTAGCCCTGTCTCAAAGACCCTCAGAAAACCCTAAATATATTTCGATCTATTCTTTGAGAACCAATAATCCTTTTTTTCGTTAGTCTTTTTATTGAATTAATTATCTTAACTTCATCAAACCCAAATCCTTCCGAAACAACTATTCTTTTTCCATCAGATGTAAATTTATCTATACCCCAAATTAAGTCATCAATTAAAAGATCAAAATATTGGTTTACTTTTTCGTATTTGAGGAGAATCAAAATCACTGATGCAACACGAAAATCAATATCCTTCAAATAAGGACTATCTAGTAAAACTAGTTTTTCAAATCTTTTATCTAATGACATCTTTTTCATTACCAATAAAAACTACTGAATTATGTATATGAACAATTATTTTTGAACTGTTTTTATATTTAGAGATATGAACCTCTGGGATTTCAATACCTTTTTTCCTACAAGCTTTTGCTAGATTTAAAGCTCTGGCTTCGATTTTTACAGATCTTGGATTTAAGTTTGAGACTGCTTCTATATAGTCATTAATGTCTGTAATTTTAAAAAATCCTGCAGGCAGACTAGACTTAGAACCAATAGGCTCAAATCTCTCATTTATCAAGTACTGAACAACTTTTCTAATCTCTCGATCAGTTAGCGGAACAATCTGCATCAATTCTGATACCTGAATCGGGTTTTCTAAACCTTCATGCAAGAAGATCTCATCTAATATTCTTTGTATGTATTTTTCCGCAATAGTTTTCATATTTCTTTTTGTATTTTTAAAACACAAAAGGCTACGCTTTACATTGAGATGAATCATCTGAGGGGGCGATTTCCTCAGAAAGCGTAGCCTTGTCTGTCTTAATTTTTCTTTCTTCTAATTGCTGTATTGCTAATCTCCCTGCCGTAGTTAAATGAGCCTCAATAAGAGGCTTTGAAATCATTGCAACAGCAAGAAGTTGTTCGTCAGAGTAGTCTTTAAACCGTTGATACCCACCTTGTGAAATTCTCATCTTGATGAAGCTAAATACTTCATCTAAGGTGACCTGTGTAAATTTGAATTGACTGCTCAAGTTCATATGTTTTTCCTTTATGTATAATCACCTTGAGCAGTTTGATACATTACAGTTATCAATAATATACATATGAGTTATCAGAATGTCAAGTCCCATGTATCAGAAAATTATCTAACTGTTGTTTCATCCCTTCGTAGCATATACTTTCACTGTTGACATTAATGTGCATCTAGTGATACAATCCTATACAAATTAGTAACTCTATTTATAAAAACATTGAGATGAATAAAGAAATAGTTGGAAAACAATTAAAAAAGGCTCGTACAGAAAAGAATTTATCTCAAGAGGAACTAGCTCAAAAGGTCGGGATTTCCAGAATGATGATTAGTAGATACGAAATATCATCAAGTGATATCCCGCTTGAAAAACTTCAAAGAATCGCTGAAATATTAGATAAACCTATCTCCTTTTTCTTTGGTGAGGAACCTAAACAGGATTCACAGCAAGTATGGAAAGAAGCACAAAAATATCTTGAGCTATTAAAAGATAAAGTTGGTGGAGACATTTTATTATCCCCTAAAGAAATGCTTGCTTTTTCACTTGGTCCAAATGCAAATACTGATCAGGCAATCAGTGAAGCAAAGACCATGATGAAAAACTGGTATATCGCAAATAAATTAGAAGAATCAACTAATAAAACATTCGAAGAATGGTGGGAAAATATGAAGAAAGAAAACTAATTTTATGTTTTTGCCCGATAAGGGATTTCCTTATCGGTTTTATCACTACCAAAAGGAGGCTGAAAAGCCTCCTTTTTTTTTGGCTAAATAAATTAGTTTAGTTAGGAAAACTGCCCATGACTGCCCTGATATTAATTATTGGGAATAAAGTAGAAAATGATTTTACCTCTTGTCCAAGACATGCTAAACATGTCGGCTCAAAGCCTAAGGACAAGATTCCCTCAAGATTACAGATATATAAAGGCTATAGCTCAAGAAAAATGGCCACATATAAAAATTGAGGAAAAATCATTTAAGGAAAATATTAAAGGGATTAGAAATCTTATTGGTGATTCAAGTGTATATTGGCTTATCGTAATCAATACTGAATTACCAGAGGAAGAAAAGTACTTAACTTTAATTCATGAACTATTGCATTGCACTATAGATGAAATTAAATTACTTGGAAAAGAAGATGAAGAAAGACTTGTAACATCAATCGAAAAGGAAATATCAGATTCCTTTTGAGAAGCTTTTTAAAAAATGATAATATATAAGTGACCACAACTTATTTCGATGTAGACCTTAGTCATCTTAGGAAAAGATGATAATAAGGGCGATTCGTACAATTCTACATCGTAGAGTTGTGGTCAACGAGTCGCCCTTTTTTGTTAAATAAATATTTAATAATAACTATGAAAACAGCAGTAATTTATGCAAGAGTATCATCAAGAGAACAAGCAGAAGGCTTTTCGATTGATGCACAAGTAAAAGCTTGCAAGGTTAAAGCATCACAGGAGAGCTTTAAGGTCTTGGAGGTTTTTAAAGATGAAGGCTTTACTGGTACAAGTCGTGATAGACCTGCATTGAATGCCTTAATCGGTTATTGCAAAGATAATAGTGTACATTCTGTAATCATTCATAAGCTCGATCGATTTGCACGCTCAATAGTTGATCACTCGGCAATTAGAGCAATGTTGATGAAATATGGAACAAACCTTATCTCCTGTACAGAGCAACTCGGTACAGCTCCACACGAAATCTTTCTCGAAAACATAATGGCTTCAATGGCTCAATACTATAGTGATAACCTAAAAACAGAAGTTAGAAAGGGAATAGTAGAGAGATTTGAGAGCGGTTATCATATGGCAACACCTCCATATGGCTATGAAGTCCGAACAGGCTCAAAAATTATGCAAATAATTCCAAATGAAGCTGAAATCGTAAGAAAAATGTTTTCATTATATGTAACTGGCGAATATTCATTTCAAACAATTGCTGACAAAATATATGATGAGAATAAGTATAAGACACGTCAAGGTAAGAAATTTTCAAAAGGTCGAATTCAAGATATACTAAATAATGTAGCTTATATGGGGCAGATTGAGTATAAGAAACTGGGTAAAAAGGTACAGGGGTTACATGAAGCGATAGTATCACCTACAATATTTCTATTAGCACAAGAAGTTATGGAATCAAGAGGTAACATCAGAAAAGTTGAAAAAGGAAAACTTGAGTTTCTTTATAAAGGTTTTGTTGCTTGCCCAGAATGTAGCAAACCGCTTTATGCTGCTTACTCAACAGGAGGGAGCGGAAAAAAGCATCTATACTATTGTTGTAGAAATAAAAAGCATGGTGCAGTCAATATTAAGGCTGATGATGTTCATAAAGCATTCTATAAAGCTTTAGAATCGTTGCAGATTAGTGAAGATGTTATGGAAATTGTGAGAGAGTTTGTTGGTAGGCGACTTGAAGAACAAGAAGCTCAAGCAGGTAAAAAAGTTGATGAATGTGAAAGAAAAGTAAAAGCGATTGAAAAGGAGAAACTTGATTCTTACAAAGACCATAAGAAAGGATTGCTTGACGAAAACGCATTGAGAGCCGTCTTGTCTGACTTAGAAGATAAAAAGACACTTGCTCAGATGGAATTAAATGAGGAGAAGATAGACTACAATGATTTGCTTACACAAATTAGAATGCTAGCTCAATTTGGTGCAAGAATAGACCGATACTGGGAAATTGCAACCTTTGATCAAAGAAGGGACATTTTGGGAAGTATGTTTACGAACGTACCCACATATAGAAATTACGAACTTACGAACATGGAAATAAGCCCTCTATATGAGGCTTTACGTGATATTTCAAAAAATCACGTCTTGAATGGTCGGGGTGACTCGACTTGAACGAGCGACCTCTTGCACCCCATGCAAGCGTTCTAGCCATCTGAACTACACCCCGTGGTATGTATTATAACCCAATTCCAATATACTAAGAAAGTTTTCTTTCAATAAATTCATCGTTC
>JAHKLX010000111.1 GCA_020854835.1 Microcaldota archaeon | reverse complement strand
GTTAAAAAGGATCCTTCCGCCGACCTTGAAACATGGAATGTCTCCTGCTCTGGCAGCTTTATATACGAGTTGCTCTGATATTCTCAGATATTTTGCGACTTCTTTTGCGTCCCATACTTCTGGCATATTGGCTCACTCCTTTCTTGTTGCTTCCCCTCTATTGTTCATAAACCATAAAGTGGGAAAATAATTTTCGAGCGGGTTATGATCCCCGCAGTAATGCTCCCTGCTATTTACTGGTAGCCTCCAGATAAGTCCCATTGAAAGGATGGTGTTATCTGCTGGGAGCATTACTCCAAGGACTGTGGTATAATCATCCTTGAAAGGATGGTGCTGTTATGAATAATCGTTTTATTCCTCCACGTATCAGCGATAATTTCCCTGATTTCAATTCAGAAGAATTTAAAACTGCCTTAAAGGAGCATGAAGCCTCCGAAGAGTTTAAACAGGAAATCAAAGATATCAAAAAGGAATTTAATGCTTTTAAAAAACAGCGCAGAATCCAATATGTCAAAGATAATCTTCTCTCCTTTATAATCATCATCATCTCTATTGCGACTCTCGTTGTAACGATTTTGAAATAGACCTGTATACAAGCATCTGCGTTATTTCTTCAAAAAGATCCAGTATAAAGGCTGTATTAAAATCCTCATCTGGGATTTTTTCTTCCATGTGCGCTACAATTATGGCTACAAGTTTCTCCTTATCTTTCTTCTTCATCATCTCATCTTTCCTCCTCACCAATTGTTATTGACATGTGTAGGCGCTTTAGCACCTTGTCTGCCATATCGAGCGTAATAAGTCTTTCGCCTGTTTCCCAGTAGGAAACCGCTCTACCCGTGCAACCTATTAGAATGCCGAACTGTTTAAAATTAAGCCCTCTTCGAGCGCGTTCTTTTTTTAGCAATTCTTGTATCTCTTTTGTTTTTACATCAATCATATTGACAAACCATTCTTTTATTACTATAATTTGTATTGAACATATGTTTATTGTGCAAATTCCACAATATATTGTATGTTTAATAATATGGAAAGGAGGTATCTTCCTATGGGGAAAAACCAGCATGTCGTTCCCAACAACGGCAAGTGGCAGGTAAAAGGCGAAGGCAATACCAGGGCTTCAGGAACATTTGATACTCAGAAAGAAGCTATTGATAATGCCAGGGACAAAGCCAAAAATGAGCATTCGGAATTATTGATTCATAACACGAACGGTCAAATTCGCGAACGTAACAGCTATGGCAATGACCCACACCCTCCAAAGGGTTAATCATATTTCGGCCTTAAGCGAACCCTATAGTCATTTTTCACATTAATATCACACGCTGTAATCGTGGCAATGACTATGGGGTTTTCTTCATCTGTTTCAACAACAATCTGCGTGTAATCTTTTAGAGCACTTTGTTCTTGGGGTTCTATCTTCTTTTTCATGAAATTGTTCCTTTCTGGTAAAAGAACCAATGTTATTAGTCTCTTTTTCCACCTTGCGCTGACGAAAATTTCACTTCCAAATCAAAATTCTCAAGCCGATTTATTGTCTTTTGCAGTTGCACGGCTTCTTCTTTTGCCTGTTCAATAAGCTTTCTAAACTCCGGAATATTAGTTGCTTCTATTTTCAATGTTCCGCTTTCACCTATTCCACTATCGTGATAATATCCTTTCATTTTCTCCTACTCTCATGAGGTTTCATCTTCATAAATTTCCAGTAAAAAATCTACTGACTTCTTCCACATACGACTCATTTGAATTAGTTTTCCTGAAGGAATTTCTGTGACCCCATGAATCCAATTCCAATATGTCTTGGGCGTTATTCCAAGTTCAGTAGATACTTCGTTTCTAGACAACCCATGTCTTACTCTTTCGCCTTCTATATTTCTAAGTATAATTTTCCCCACTGAGAGTAATCTCCTTTCTTAATTACTCATTTTGAGTAATTTTTATATATAATAACTCGTTTTGGGTAATATGTCAACGGTTTTTTGCAAAATATTTCTCGTTTTGGGTAATATTTTGTTGACGGGCATTAAATATGTGTTATTATTGTTATACAAAGAAAGGATTCATTATGAGTTTAGGAGAAAAGTTAAAAGAATTAAGAGAATCCATGGGTCTTAATAAACGAGAACTTGCAGAGAAAATCGGAATGCCCTATACGACGTACAACAATTATGAAACGGATGCCCGAGACGTTGGATCTGAAACTCTACGTAAATTTGCCCAATTTTATAATGTTTCTATTGATTATATTTTAGAAAATGAAATTCAGACTTTGGCTGCACATCATGAAGGAGACTGGACAGAAGAAGAACTTGATGAAATTGAAAGGTTTAAGGAATATATAATAAGTAAAAGGGGGAAATAATAAAGCATGACGCGGTTCGAGGAGCTGTTATCTGAATACAGCAAGGACCTTGATATAAAAGAGTGCGACATGAAAACTGAAGGCTTATATGGGGATAACTGTATCTGGATAAATAAAAAACAAACTCAAACAAGAAAAGTCTGTATCTTAGCTGAGGAAATCGGACACCACAAATTAACTGTTGGTAACATACTTGATCAATCAGATCTAAGCAATGCAAAACAAGAGCACAAGGCAAGAAAATGGGCATATAAAAAACTGATACCATTCAGCTCTATTTTGGATGCACTTAAAAATGGGCATATTGAGCCTTATGAAATGGCTGACTATATAGGAGTAGATGAAAGGTTTCTTAGAGAGTGTTTAGTGTATTATGGTTTTTTATAGTTGTTGATATAAAAGAAAGGTGGTTATTTTTATGGCAAATGAAGTTGGAGTAAAAAAACCAATTTATAAAAGAAAATGGTTTATTGTAGTTATGGTGGTGGT
>JAHKLX010000092.1 GCA_020854835.1 Microcaldota archaeon | reverse complement strand
TCCAGTTCTTTCAGTCTGTCGATTATCCGCTCACGCAATCTTTCATTGCCCACTACCACGATCTTCTGGCATAACGTGCTTTGTGTCATAAAGTCCTGCAAGGTCCTTCCGGATAGCTTCACCCGTTTATAAATCTCCTCCTTATCCTCCGGTGTGAGGTGGAAATTTAGGAGCTGATTACGCTTACGATTTTTTTCATTTCTAAGTGGCCGTCTTCCTGTACATTGCTTTCCCATTATACTGCCTCCTGCCAGTCATTCACTTTCATGAGCTTTCCAACGATCTCATCCTGCTTGTGTGGGAACATATGCGCATAGTGCATCGTGATATCTATGTTTTCATGACCAACTCTATTAGCGATATCTACCGCTGAGAATCCCATATCTATCAGCATTGATATATGAGAATGCCTAAGGTCATGTATCCTTATACGCTTAACTCCCGTTGCTTCTGTGCCTCTATCCAGTTCATGATGCAATCCGCTTTTTGATACCATGAAAATCCTGTTATCGGCTCCCAGTCCGTACTGCATCTTTACAAATATCTCTATCTCCCTTGTAAGAAAGTGCGGGATCTTGACGACACGGATTCCTTTCTTAGTCTTAGGTGGTGTTATTACTATCTCTCCGCGTAAATGCTGTAATGATTTAGTGACTTTGATCTGGTCGTTTTCGAAGTCTATATCATCCGGAGTCAATGCTAACATTTCCCCGAGTCTCAAACCTCCCCAGTACAGTATCTCGAAGGCTGTAAAAGATTCGACATTGTCGCTGATGGCTTCTGAAAAAGCTTTATACTCTTCCTTTGTCCATATCTTCATTTCTATCGTCCTTTCGTCCCCGCCTATCGGTCCTGCCGCATAAACTGGATTTTTCTTGAGTTCATATAACCTGACCGCATGATTGAATATGCAACTGAGCTGCGCCTGAATAGTTTTCAGGTACTTCCTGGAGTATAGCGGTTTGCCATCATCATCTTTCATATTCATCAGTGTATTCTGCCATTTTATGATGTCGCTTGCCTTGATCTCATTCATTTTCCTGCGTCCGAAATATGGTATCAACTTTTCTTTGATTATGTACTCCTTTGTCAGCCATGTATTCCATCTGAGTTTTGGTTTCATATCCTCTGAATAGAGTTCTACGAAATCACTGAATGTCATATCAAGAGTTTCCGCTTTCCTGTCTAGAAAGCTCCTTTCCCACTCTTGAGCTTCTCTCTTCGTTTTGAATCCTCTTTTCTGTTTCTTCCTGCGCTCTCCCGTCCAGTCTTCATAATAAAATGCAGCTGTCCACGTATTGCGTTCATTATCTTTATGTGCCGACATGCTCATTCACCTCTTTCTGCTATATTTGTTCCATATATTCTTTCGCAGTAGTATTGCCTGCTTACCCTGCCTGCCACTGTCAAATAACCTTTTCCTTTTAATTCAGCATTCATTTCTCTTATCATCCTGTATGCATATCCTTTTGATACTCCAAAATCTTTTGCTATGATATCTGCTGTTACAAACATTGCATTTTCCATTTTCTCCTCCGCTTTATTTCCCGGGATACCCCGTATATTACTTAAGTTTTTCATTTCTGTTAATGATGCGTTTTTCAAAATCGCACATTCTATCGACGCTTGCTCCTGCTGCGTCTCTGCTTTGGATCTGCATCATCGCACTCACTTGCAGAGCAGGCTCTCTTGACCGCTTTCATTTCGCTTTTATCTAGTGTGCAGCGATGCTCCAAAAGCTGAGTCTTGGATATCGTCTTCCTCTGTTCGGTCATCACCATGGAATCCTGTCTCAGGCCTTTCCTCATAGGAATGACCACATGGGTTTTCATCCCCGGGTTCTTTATCTTAGTAGTCACCATAGCGACGATGACTGTTGGTGATTTTCTGTTCAGCCAGTTGCTCTGAGTTATCAGGACCGGCCTTCGTCCGGCCTGGACACTTCCGATCTCATCTTCCGGAAGATCTGCGTCATATATTTCTCCGCGCTTTACCGGTTTTATATCACTAGGCATGGCAATCTTTTTGTTCATAGCAGCCTCCTAGATGTATCTGATAAGGATCTCTCTTGCGTTCCTTATCTCGACCCTTATGTCTTTAAGCGATAACCCAAGTTCATCTTTTAGATCCGCTATGCTTTTATCCTCAAATATGAATCCCTCAATGATACTGAGCTGCACATCGGAAAGTTTGAATAAGCCAGTTTTCAGGTCGTCATCGACCTTTCTTATCCAGCTCCTGTCATGCTTCTTTTGATAGGTTTCCTTTAGACCATCTACTGAAAGCAGCATATCGATGATCTTACTCATATCATCTGAATATATGAGCATTTCGTTTTTTCTTTTCTGCATCTTTTCCTCGCTTCCTGATATGAATACACATATCCCGCAAGGCGGCATCTGGACGGATCTAACATGTAGACCGGCACAGGATCGCATACTTGACAAGCAAGAATTGTAAAACCGTGCCGGTGAATTTCTTTGTTAAGATCCATATTTGTCCACGACGCCCCTGATCTGCGGGAATCTGTCAGGCGACTGCTTGCGATGCAGTCTCACGGGTCCTTATGCCCCTCCGAGGTTCTCTCCGAGCCGCCCTCATTGCGTGTTCCTGCATTACTGCAGGGCTGTGACTGGACGGGAGTATCATTATCCTCTTTGGCTTTCGTCGCACGTAACGGGTGCTGCCCGCCTTTTGAAACGAAGACATTTTCGCTCGCCCGAAGGGTCATGGCGCATCGTTTCCGCATGCTCACGTATTACCGATACCAAAGAGAAAGTACCTGATAGCTGTGTATTCGATTATCATTGTTCTATAGAGGCCCTTTTCTCCGGCCCTTTGCCGGAGATATTTGTCCTCTCACTATCCCTAGGAACGAAAGGAACAAAAATTACATGATTTTCGAAAACTTTTTGTTTTTTATATCCAACCGTTTTTCTTGAGGTGCGCTCTGAGCTTCTCATATATGCGCTCTTCCCTGTGTCTGAGCATCCTTGGTGATATGCCGAGCTCCTCTGCGCAGTCCTTCTTCTTTCTACCGGAAGCAATAAGCGTGAGTATCTTTTGCTCATCCTTATCCAACATCTCTATTGCTTTCGCAAGTTCCTTCAGCTGACCATTCCTAATGACCGTGGCTTCTATATCTGTCTCTGATCTCACATCTCCGCCATCTTCATCGATAAAACGTTCAAGTGATATATCACTTCCTGATGCTCCAGTGCCAAATCTGGATATGTCGCAACTGCTGCAATCACCTTTGCAACGCACGCCCTTACCATCACGGCAGCGCCATACATTCTGCTTCCTCTTCTTCTCTCTCCACTGCGGCTGCCTATATGCGCGGTAGACTTCTTCAGTAACAACGATCTTCTCTCCATCTATGATGAGGTAATATTCCTTTTTCATTTGTATCCTCCTGAAATTCCAAAAATGTAACTTTTTAAATTTCAGAAAGATCACGGGCTGCGAACCCTGTAACTGACCATTTGTTTATGCATCCCTCTCTCTCCTTTTTTAGGCATGAAAAAAGACCGAAGGATCTCTCCCCGGTCTCAAGCCATTAGTCTGAAAGACAGGCATAACAAAAGCCCCATATCCTTTTACAGATATGAGGCTCTCCTCTACATATTATTTAGTTGAAGTATGCTGCTATCTCCCAGCATACATATTTTACCCCCTGCCAAGTTTCATGTCAGTGGCAAGCAGGTCTCTTTCTTGTCTCAAATCAGTGCCAATGTTGTGTCACGTTTCCTAGCACGGCTCATCTCCATCATAGATCACATCGGAGCAGTCACGCTCGCGTCTTATCCCAGGCAGCTTTCCGGCCATCAGACAAAGTGTATCTGAGACAGTCGCAATGATTTCTTCATCACTCATTTGTTTTGAGACATTAAGATGCATAACTTCACGATCATCCTTGCACACTGTAATGTTGTGAGTGAGCTCTGACTGTATCATCTTATATCCATCGTGTTCTATCCATTTCATATTCCCCATACCGCATCTCCTTCCTTTGTAAACTGCAGTTTTATCTGATCTGTGCCGCATGTATCAAAGAGTTGCTTTTTTAGATCAGTTATTGAGGAACCCCATACAGCGATCCCGAAGATCTTGACTGCTTCTCTCTTGCGTCTATAATATGTACTTCTTTCGATGTTGTATTCTTCAAGCATTTCCTTCTCTGTGTACACGAACCTGTTCAGGTAATAGTCGGACAGTAGTGAGAAATATAGATCTCCGTTTACAGGACATTCCTTGACCTTGATCATGGCAGAGTCGACGATCTCGATCATCCACCTAGTTTCAAAGAGTCCTCTTATCTTGTCTTCAAATTTCTCCCGTCCTTCATCCGGGGCAAAATTTTCTAGATAGATAAGGGCAGCATCCATATCATCGCTGCAATATCCATTGCCGTAACCCTGCAGTTCCTCCTTTACCTCGCACACATAATCCACTGTGCTCCAGCAAACATCTCTGTAGACCTCAAGCAACAGTTTCGCTCGCTCATACAGATCATTCTCATCGAGTTTACTCGCCGCACACATTCGTTGTATACGGCCATTTGTGTTATTTTTGCTCATTACTTCCCCCTCAGAAACTGCCCATTGCCAATCAGTTAAGATTTGGATCGTCCTGAAGGAAAAGGGAAAATAACCCTCAGAATACAATTACCACACTTCGCTTCTTTCTTTCGAGCACATTTCTTTGTTTATTTTCATAGCTACATTTTCTGTAGCCTGAATTTCATATTTCATTAGCCACCATCCTTATGTCGTTAAGTATATTATAAACTCTGCACCGGCAAAAATCAAACTTATGTTCTTTTTTGACTAAAAAGAAACTGGCTTTGGCATAATTTTTGACCAAGCCAGCTTCTGCGTTTTCCATATTCAAATCGTTTTATAGCGACATATGCATCAAGGCTTTTTCAAGCATTTTCTTATACTCTTCCACCACTGGTCCCGGTGATACTAACTTCATCTTTCCTGCAAACTGAAATACCCAACTATAAAATGTCTGACTGGTACATACATATGCTTTTGTTCTAAACGTATCAGCCGTTATCTTCCAAGTGACGACATCTTCTCCGAACTGATCGATGACAGATTTCATGAGATCATTATGGCATTCCAAAACCACCTCTTGCTTCTCACCTGTAAACATATTGAAGACCTGCTGCGCAAAGTCATCGATATTGAAGCTAGCTGGTGCTACAACTGCCCTTTCATCCGATATTTCCAAGCCATTTATTCTATCCACGCGGAAAACATTTATATCTTCACGCTTATCATAGTATCCAACCATGTAATAATGATTATCATCCCAGATCAAAGCATATGGGCTGACTACATATAGCTCGCCGTCGTGACAGAGCACTTTCACTTTTTCTGCTGTGTAATCGGAATATTGGAACTGGACCTTTTTCTCTTCGTTTATGCTGTCGGTAATACGATCCACTATATAATATATGCCGGCATTGGCAGATTTAAGGCGCTCTGCGGTATAGATGTGACGCACTAACTTCTCGGCGTCATATTTGCTCGCAAATCCCGAGAGCTTTCGGATCAATATGTCACTCTTCTCCTTCGTAATGAATCGTGAGGAAGAAACTGCATCTATCAAAAGCTTGAGCTCCGGCAATTCGAACTCTCTTGATCCCATGAAGAAGGAGTTATAGTAACTTTTATTAGTCACTATGTCATATCCTTCATCTACCAGCACATCGATATCATCCTTGACGGTCTTCCGGCCAGCATTAGCATTCTCTTCCGAAAAGATTTCTACCAATTCCTTAGTCGTTACAGGATGATCTTCATCTGTGTTAATGTATAAGTATTTTAGCAAACGCAAAAGGCGTTGTTTGTTGCGAATCGAATTCATATTAAACCCACTTCTATTAATGCGATACTATTTGAGTTTTAGTAACATACAAATGGCCGCCGCGACTACTGCGATAATTATTGGAACGATTATTTTCCAGATCAATTTCCCATACCATTTCTGCTTTGTGCTTGAATCATTTGATGACATATTGTTCCCAATTACGCTTTTATTTATCTTATTATCATTACCTATGTTAATTTTATTCGAACCCATCTCTATTGTTCTCCCCTGTAGCATCAATCGTAGTACCCTTGATACTATTGTTGTCTCCAATGTAAATATAATTATTGATTATTTTATTAACATTTTCGACATCTTCGTCACTTTTGGTTGATATATCTATATCCAATTCATCCAATCCATCAAAGCTTTTGTCGAGTTCCAATAATATTTTAAGTATGGTCGTTTTTAAATTGTTAACAATATTTTCGTACACTACAGAAGAAACACTTTGGCTAATTGAAGTACACTGCACACCAGTTTTTGCCAAGACCAGCCCAGCAATAAACATCAAATCGTAGCTTCTTGATGAGTTGCTATCGTTTGCCGCCTTCTCAACAGTTGCTATCCCTTCACAGATTTTCCTATTCATAATCAAGTCCAGCATTTCTTTTTCCTTCGGGTTGTTGGTATCAAATAAATTATAAATTGCCAATTTCGCATTTGTAATTGTTATATATCCACTTAATCCACTATATAGAATTGTTGCTCCTTTAGCGATTCTATAAGAAGGGAGATCGTCCTCATAAGCATATCCATTTAACTCACGCTCAGCCCATTGAGTCAACTTAGGGTTATCTATGTCTGCCGCAATTATAATTATTCTATTTAATGCTATTTCAAGGCTAATTTCGTTATTAGCCAATTCTTTTATCAGTTTACTTTTTGCCATCCTATACTCTTTCCTCTCACGATATCAGCTTAAATTCACAACCATACTATTCCACTCCTAATGCCTTAAACACTGCATCTTCTGCACTCTGATAAGGTATCAATTGAAATGCGCTCATTAGATCCGGTGGTACTGTTGCAAGATCTACCATAGATGTAGCCGGAAGAAGCACTTTTTTTGCTCCACTATCAAGACAGACCTGCAGTGAACTAGCAAGTTCATCTACTTTTATCAGCGTCCCACTTATGCTTATTTCTCCAAGAACAGCAAGCGAACTAATTGCCGGTTTACCGAGTGCTATGGAACATAGCGCGATCAACGTCGGTAAAGCAAGTTTCCCTGACATCCCTATTCCCTGGAGGTCCTGATAATTTACAATGTAATCCTTTGTTGTGGTACTGATCGTTCCGCTGACTCTGTTTGCATTCGCTTTTAGAAAATTGAATGCGGTATTCGATGATTCTTTGCACCCACGATCAGAGCCCAAACCTGTACGTTCAAATTTACCATTACCAGGAAGCATTTGGCTCTCGAGCCTGAACACCCCAATCATCCCTGTTTTCCCTTGGCTTACAGTATAGACTTGTCCAGGGTTACACATTCCTTCCGGTATAAGCTTCCCGCCGCCCTGCTCTGGTACAGAAACATAGTGTTCTTCAAATGTCTCATTATCAATATATGAAAAATTGACATCATAGAATTCCATGCCTCCTAACTTCTTAAGTTGTTCTTTAACACGGCGCCTCATTTCCAATGCAAACTTAAGGATCTCTTCCAAATCTTCTTTCGTATATTCTCCGTCAGGGTATATGAGTTTTATCATTCCTCCAACGATTTTACGAACAGCAATCGTATCTCTCTGATTGAGGTTCCTACCAAGGCGGAAATACTTGTCTAATGCGTCTCCCTCTTGCTCTTTACGCAGTTCTCTTATAAACTCTGCAAGATAGTCCGTGATAAACCCATAATCATCCGTGAAGTGCTCTGGGCGGAATTTTGGAATTTCCCAACCAGGGATATAACAATGCATCCTGTCAAGAAAAGCTGTGTCCGTTCCCATTTCGGGTGGGAATGGATCAAACAGCGAAGATGTTTTTAGAAGCACATCAACGCTCTGATTTATATTGCCTACGAATACCATAGAAGCAGATGCTGCGATTTCCTCTTTACCACGAGCAAACGATCCCGAAGCCATGTAGTCTTTCATGATCTGCACGCCATCTTTATCTTTGAAGCTGATCCCTGCAACCTCATCAAAAGCGACACAATCCCATAATCCAACAAGTCCCACTGTCTTTCTGCCCATGTTATAGAAAAGATTTGCAACGGTTGTCTGTCCGCCTGAAACAAGGATACTGTTCGGCGATATTTCCTTATATATGTGTGATTTGCCTGTGGACCTCGGTCCTAACTCACAGAGGTTGAAATTGTTTTCAACCAAAGGAAGCATTCGGGCGAGAAGCAACCACTTTTCACGATAGTCAAGCGAATCAGGTTCCATCCCGATTGACCTTAGCATTACATCTATCCATTCATCTTTTGTAAATGCTTTGCGTCCAGCTTTGAGATCATCAATATCAACATGTGGCATCTGTATTGGTGTCAGTTTGCTGATTTGAATCGGGGTCCCATTTTTCTTGTCTTCTTCAACATATTCATACTTCATCTGGACGATGCACCAGATTCCTCCGCAAAGCAATCTATCATATTGCTCTGGGTATTCATCATCAATTGGGATCCCACGCAAACCTAAATTTGAGAATTCCGCCTCAAAACAATCCTTTTTTATGTTGAGCGAGACTGTAATTCTATCAATCACAGTATAACTTCCACGGGATCTCAACATGGATAAAGTCTTTTGTGACTCATCCGGTCTAACAAAATTGTCTGAAAGGATCTTCTTGACTGTTTCAACGCCATTCTCTATCACTTTTTCGTCGCTAGAACTACAATACTGTCCGAGAAGGAATTCAAGAACATATACCGGTACATTGGCACCTTCCTTGATCTTCTTCGTTAAGTCCTTTCTGACGACTTTTCCATCAAAGTTTTCTTTCAGTTTTTCCTTAATGCTTTCTCTGTTACTTTTCTTATCTTCTGTTTCCATTCTAATAACTCCATGCGTTCCTAAAATCCAAAATTATCTGTAAATGGTAAGTCCATTATTATTTGTTTAGACAAGATCTCTTTACCAGTTTTAACGTTTACTATCTTAAGGTAATAGTTTTTATCATTACTATAGGCCTGCCGCTTGATATCAAAGCGTATTCTAAACATTCTCTCCCTTGGATCATCCGATGTATTATCTGCAGAATGGATCACTTCATTTGAAATGACTTCTCCACTTTCTGTCGCGAAGAATATCTTATATTTCACAGCTTTGACCGTATCGCTTACAGGGTATTCCTGCAAAAAGTCCAGTGAGGTAATCAAATTAGTCACCTTGTTAAGCCCAGTTACCAAAACAAGTTTTGCATCTTCCGTATCTACTAAACCCTTCTTTGTTTTGATAAATATCTTAGGAATAATAAGTTCCTGAGGAGAAGATCCACCATGAACATAATTCATTCCGCCGCCAGCTTTGAAAATACTCATGCCCTTTGGCAGCATTATGTATCGCTCGTCCGAATTTCCTAATGCCTCGCCTAATTTGATTGAATAAACTCCATCCGTCGAAAGGTCCTGCGTATCTATAATGAATCTGCGGTCTCTATACGCCGATTTCGTTGCGCCATGTGATATTTTATCGCTTTCAGTATTTGCTTTCCTGTTGTAAATAAAACCATGATCTGCTGTTATCAGGAATCGGCGAACATTCCCGCTCTTGGATAGTGTTTTTACGAGAGAGAAGATGTTCTCGATAGCTTCTTGGCATGCGTCAAATACATTGTTTTCAGTAGTGAGTTGTTCACCTCTTGCATCTACAGTATTATGGTAAATGTATATAACTTCCTTTCCAGAAGTATATTCTTTCAACTCTGATGCTTTCATGCTTCTAATCGAATCATATGCTATTGCTGCGGAATTCGGATTAGCAATCTGTAGGATTTTCTCTCTCAATGATGTCGCTGAACATTTATTTCCATCTATGAGGACATCGTAATCGTCCGTCATTTCTATATCATCATGTGGCAGCAGCTCAGCCATGCCTACCTGAGTATATGACGGCAGCGTCCCGCTCATAGCGAACAGCTCGGTCTCACAATTTTGATCTGCCATAAAACGTCTGCTAAGCTCGTCGGCCGACTCATAGCGAAAGGCATCTGAAATAATTACCACAACTTTTTCTTTACTTTGTTTTACATTGTCCTGATAAAAGTCACATTGCTTTTTCAGTTCATGTATCGCTCTCTCTTTTGAATAAACATCATTCCATGCATAAACAGCCTTTTCCAGATATTCTGTCTGGTAGATGTTCAATATGCGTTCGAACAAAGCATCAAAGATATCGCTTTCCTCGATTTTATCGTAGGCGTATACAAAATGACGATATGACTGATCGATTTTATAGTCCTCCTTGATATATGCTTCTATCATCTTATCCATCTCAGATCCCGGTTCATAATCTAATGCTGACAACATTTCATATGCCGCTGTAAGCATCTTGTATTCCCACTTGAATCTTTTTCCATAATGAGTTTTCAAACGTGTATTGCATATTTCATCTATAGTCTTGCCATCCATAGAAGCCAAACGATTTTCGTCTAAAATGCGATCGTTCATCCACTTGATAATGGCTTTATCTATGGCAGGTGACGCAGCACATCCAAGCAATCCTTCTAATGGCATATTATTAATATGATCATCTATGTCAAGCTGCCTCGTAGCTGTTTCAGCCATTTCGTCAAAAGTATCACTATATAGCACGCTGTTCATCATATTGTCCAGAAGCACATTTACATTTGTCTTCTCAGATAAAATATAGCTTTCCCATGCCTTTGGTATATTGTCCACCATATCTCTGCTAATATACGTCGCAAATAATGCTCGGAGCAATTTGATCAGATTTGGATCATCTTCTTGATACCCATACCTAGCAGCGCAGATGCTCCAGAATTGTTCCGTAAGATCATACTTGCTGAATTCATCAAGTATTTCATTGCTCTCAATATCACCATAAGCATAGACTGAATAAATCAGGTCATCTAGTGTAGCGTTTCTTGCATCAGTCAGAACGCACATCGCAATGATCGGGATGATGTCGTTACTTTCTGTGTCAAGATTGATTTCTTCTGCACGCTCAACAAACGCGCTCGCCCTTTTTTCTGACTCGTTTCGTTCTTTTTTGCTTGTCTTCTTGATCCCAACACCAAAGAACTTGGAAATGTCTCTCAGAGCCTCACGTTTATTGTCGGGAGCTTTGATTTTGGATATTATGAGAGACATCCGATCAGCATAGAATGCCGGAGTAGAATATAGGAAAATATCTTCAAGATGATTTTGCCTTATATCTGGTTTCTCAAATGGTGCATATATCAAGTACTTACCAACTTCATCCTCATGCTCTAGCATTATTTTTGTACGGAAGCTATTGTTCTCAGTCAAATGCCAAACCGATGCTCCATTTAGCTCCATCTCGTCAACAGAATCCTCAAAGGAGCCTTCTATGTCATACCAAAATATGATCCTTTGCCCTAAATCAAACGCTTCATTTAATTTTATTTCAATGTCCTTAAGACTAAGCTGCTCTGCCATTATAATTACCTACTTAATCGGAGCCAGTATACCGTATCTGTCTCCATTTTTATCATGTTGTACTTTCTCGTGATTAACTTTAACGCCATCATCAAGATCGATATCAATATGTTCAAGCGCAAGATGGCTTATAAGTTCATCATACTGCTTTATTTCGGCAACTTGTTTCACTATCTTTTCTTTTCGCTTTTGCTGTAAAGCTTTCTGCCTTGGATCACTTAAATGCTCAAGCTGAAGCTCAATAGCGCGTAACTCATTTTCATATTTTTCCTGAACTTTAGTTACATACGAAGCCCTAACTGTAGCAATGGTATCGCTATTCCATCGATGCATATAAACAAGTGCTTTAAACCCATTCTGCTTTCCACTGTCAAATAGCCAATATATCGGCCGCTTGCCGGACCCAGTCACTGAATAAGTCTTACAATGATCTTTAAAAAAATCATTCAAGAAATACTTTCTTATAACGTTTCTAGGTTCTTCTCCATTCCCATTAAGTGCATCGGCAATAAAGTTCAGATTCTCTTCAAGTGTATCATCACCATAGACAACACGAACAAATTCAACAAATCGTCCTACGATATCGTCCGAAAAATAGTTTTCGTCAGTTATAGGAATGCAATTATCTTCGTCTGGAATAAATGTTTTATATTTTTCATCATTCCATTCACCACCGGCAAATACGAGCCCTTCAACACCAAGGGAATACCTTCCGAACATACAACCCACGGCATAGGAGATAAGAGAACGGACGTCGCGTTTTAAGTCTGCAAGGCGTACAGTCACATTCCTGTCCTCCACATCCGGTGTCAAATCATCATGCAAACCGTAGATGTCAATGAATATGCGGTTTAGTTCTTCCTCGTTTTCTTTAATTTGGGCGAAACGCTTTGCGCACTCTCGCTCCCATTTTGCAAAACAATCTAATATCTTTTGTGACTGTATTGTCACACTGTCCAACTGCCTATCTTTATCTATAAAGGCCATTTCGCTTTCGATTTCTAGTTTTGGAATCAGTGGGTGGCGCTTGAAATCCCATGATGATTCAAATGAATCCCACTCTTGCTTTGATAAATCCACATTTTGTTTCACAAGAAATTCAATAGTATCTTCAACTGTTTTATCTGCAATAAATGGAATCGAAATAATATCGCCGACCTTAAAATCGAGCGTTGGCGATATAAACTGCAAAAACTGCATAGCGACCTTGCTGTTTAGTAATCCCATAATCCAGTAAATACTACAATTTACTTTTGCAAATCCCTTGGCTCCCTTTGAATCAAACAAGAAGCCGGCTTTGCAATATCTTACAGACAAATTGCCCGAACTAATTGCCGACCAAGTCAATCCTTCCTTAAAGCCATATTTGCCATTATAGTTATGGGAACGAATACGACCAGTCCTGAGGTCTCTATTATTTCGAATTTCATTTCCATCACTACTCCAGTTGACTACGTAATCATTATTACCATACCAATCTCTCTCTCCTCCACCTTTATTATACGGCACCCACTTAATACCTTTGGAAATTCCGTCTTCTGATGATTGACAATTAAGTGTGATATTCCTTATTTCAAGTTCTTGCCATAATCTCAAAAACCGTTCGTTATCTGCTGTTGCCATTCCTTCTCTTGTTGTAAAGACTGCATCCAATGTTTCGGCATTAAAGCATTTAATCGTATCCTCACTAACCCAATACGCAAATAATAACTGCGGAATTTTCAAAAAGTTACTGCCTTTATTGATATACAAAGATTTTTCATCTAAATATGTCTGTTCCTTTTCTTTTTCTGACATTCCATCAATAAGTCGCGAATATTGTCCCTTATACTCTCCACGAAGATGACTCTTTTGAATAACAAATGCTACAGTTTGCACAACTTCTCCACTTATTTCATCAAATCCGCGAGCTCCCATATGAGCCATACTTGATACTTCATATGACAATATCTTATTTCTTAGTTTTTCAAAACTAGTTAAAAACATCCACGATTGCATCGTAATCATCGATATCCATTTATGGTTATTCGCCATAAGCATACATTTCTCGATAAACACTGAAAACAAATCTGTTTTACCGCCTAAATAATTTTTGTTAACATAGTCATTCAGTTTAGAGCTTGCACTACTGATTGCCATATAAGGCGGATTAGTCACTACAACATCATATTTACGGCTCAAGACCTTTGCCTGTTTTATGAGTGCTGGCAACTTCTCCATAAGTGGGTTGAATTCCGCTGCAGTAACGAGGTCAAATCCGCCTTGCTCATTGATTTGATTCAGATAATCTGATAACCCATCGTAGTCTCGAGATTCCACATCAAGTATCGAGCCATATTCTCTGGCATCGTTAAATATATCAATAAGATAATTGATAATCTCTTTATATCTATCGTCAAAAGTGATCTGGCCAGTCTTCTCTCCGACCTTATTAAGCCCATTGCTTTCTGATATGGCTATCACATTTGGCACAATGCCTCTCGTTAGGAAGCCTCTATCATACTGCCTACATTTCATCATTATAGCAAAGTAGGCTAGCTGATATGCACGTTCATCTATATCTATGCCATATAAGTTCTTCTCTATAATAGATCTGACAGCATCACGATCGGTGTAACCTTGCGATTTATAAATCTGCATCAATACATCAAAAGCATAGCTAAGTATATGGCCGCTCCCCATACAAGGGTCTATGAATGTGATGTTTTCAAGGTCTAAAGCAGCATATTCTTCTTTAATTTTTTCGAGCTTAGCTTCAACTTCTGGCTCTTGCTTTGCTTCATCAAGATAATATCTCCAGTTTGATTTTAAATCATCATCTGGATGCCCCTCTATCCAGAGCCTCCCTAATGAATTTTCCACCATATACTTTACTATCCAATCTGGAGTAAATAACTGCGTTGCCGCAGGGATATTGTCTTTTGTGATTTTTACATTCTTTTTGAGCTTTGCGAAAACTTGATCTTTAGGTTCCGTATTGTAGTACTGATATAACCAGCCTATTATCTCAACCGCTTCTTTCCAGTCGGATTCTTCTATGTCATGAGTGAAATGCCATATCACACTATCTCGATCCGTGATTGAAAAGTTCATTAACAATACTGTTGGGTCTGTATCCTTCGAAAACAATCCCGGCAGAATTTTCCCAAGCCTTATGCACTTTTTTTGAAGTAATAACTCAAACAGCTCTTCGTTGTTGTTATTTAGTTTCCAGTCTATGATGCTTTGCCGCTCTTGTTCTGTGAACTCAATATCAGACTCAAACGGTGCAATCATAAGACCAGAATCTTTGCTGCCTTCATTAACAGAAGAAAGCACTCGCAGACCATCATCGAAATAGTCATTGACCTCCATGAACCTTATTGCCGCAATACGATTGAACCAAGTAGATGCTGTATGTTCTATCATATTCGTGTATGCAGTTTTGTAGTCCTCATTTTTTGCTGCAGCTTTCAGATCCACTACTATCTTATCGCGTTTTAAAATATCATCACCGGACAAAGCATATGGTTCATTTGTCCCTATATCAAAATATTGGATTTCTGAAGTGGATTGTGATAATGGATCATCAATTTGTGCTTCTGTTATGCCAATAAGGCTCGCATTACCTCGTACATCATCCATCAATTTCTGTCTTGCCCATATAGCAAATGCCTTTATCTTAGATTTATTCATTCCGTCCTCCACTAGAACTGTATATTGATTATGGTGTCTTCATCGATATATGCTTCGATTTGTTTCTGAAGCTTATCAATACACCTCTCCAGGTCGTCTCTGTTTTCAATTCTCCAGTCTGATGTAATTTCGCGTGCCATTTTGTTCATCACCTTTTTAGGTTTTGGAGCGTCTGCGTTGATATCACCATGAACATCAGATATCTTGTCTCCTGTATCAGTATCTTGCGTGTATTCTGTTTCATTATCTATTCTGTTGGAATATTGGGTACGCAGGCTATCGGCTTTATCCTTAAAACCCAGCATATCAGAGATATCGTTTTCATGATCCACTCGTTCCTTCAGATCATTGAACCTGTTTGTGATCTCCGTTTTATATTTTTCTTCGTATGACTTGCCTGCTATTCTTTCAAGAAGTGCATCTTTATCCTGATCGATTATGTCTTTCACAGGTATCGCTTTTTCTTTAAGGATCCTGCCATATGAAGCTACAAAATCATCATATAGCTGGGGCAGATCCTTTAGTTTTGCATATGGCTGCTTCATATCGATAATCTGTTTGATTTTTTTAATCGTATCTTCCAACTCTGGATCCACGATATGTTCTTTGCTGCTGTTATAGAACTTCAACGCGCGCAAACCATAATCATCAAAGTTTTTCTTTTGTGCTCCCTCCATATAGAAATTCAATACCGGATCCAGGTCTTCCGCTAAATCAAGTAATTCATCTTTGATATCATATAGCTTGTCATAGAATGATTTGGTCTGTGTCAGCGAAATCAGTAAAGCTGTATAGCTTAAAGCGTTTCCTAAAGTATCTCTACCAGGGTACTCTGATACAGCATCTGCTTTATCTTTTGCTCTTTCGCATTTCCCCTTTAACACTTCGCTCTTGCCTTGTATTGACGCTTGAAGACGTTCAGCATCTGCAGTTGCTTCGGTAACCTTAAACAGTTCCTTGCAAACATCTTTAGCTGCCTTCATTTTTTTAGGCTCGATCTCTTCCTTTGGAATTAGAAGCAATTTTTCAACGTACTTACGATTAAGGAAATAGTTCGCAAGTTCATCTGCTTTGCGGTTAAAAAGTGTAACAGGTTCTTTCTCAACGGTTGCAGTGACCATCCCATCTTTATATATCTTCGCAACAAGCCACTTCACATCAACGTCAATAAATCCATATGGTGCCTTAGTGAACTGATCCATAATCGTTTTCAGTGAAATTGACATATGTCCGGCGGTATTCAATTTAATATAATCAGTAACATCTTTCACCGCATTACTGTTTGGCTCTGTACTAGATCCAAGGCTCATTGATGTTTGTGAATTCTTATCAAATAGTTTGCGCACATCACCCTCTTCCATTGCTTTATCAATATATGAAAGCTTTGGATAGTGGAGTTCTACCTGTCTTTCTAGTGCTGCCCCTATTTTTACCGTAGCATCATTACTGGTTATATCGGTAACTTCGCTACCGCTGATAAATACTTTTGCATCAGCGATTGCATCCTTTAGCATAGAGCTTGCAGAATCTTTATGCCTGGCAGACTCATGTATTTTAACTTCTCGGATCAATGTTGATTTACCCTTTTCCGGATCTCCTACATGCCTGATGTAATCATCGATCTTAAGCGCAGTTTGAAGTTCCTTGAGATACAATTCATTATTCGCAGGGAGCAGGAATATTACTTCGTTATTTGCTGTAGACATCATCATTGCCGATACATCATCTGCACCTTTTCCGCCACTTCCTAAATACCAAGGTGTCAAAAATCGTATACCGATATCCTCAGTCTTTACGTTCCCCTTAGGCTTATTATCTACTGCTCGGTTGAACGCAAAAGTATAACGCCCATTGAATTTAGACATTTTATACCTGGTTTGTGTGTATATCTGGTCAAATACCATGTCTGCAACGGCACTTATAACATCCGCCATCTGTATATTTCTATCCTGGATCTGACGATTGATATCCTGTTCTTCATCGGTCAGAAATTCATATGTTCCCTGCATCTCAGAAATGAGTAGATTGCTCTCCAGAATATCAAGAGCATCATTAACTTTTTTCTTAAGTGTTGCTCTATCTTCGTCGATGTTGCATATCATCAGGCTTACAATATTTTTAACTGTAAGCGGTACGCCATTTACGTATTTCAACAGGAAGAGCGTCTTTAAAACGTTCACATTAAAGCAATCATCCTCTCGGTTAGGATTTATCCTTGCATTATCCTGTGCCTTTTGAATAACTCCAGCATGTGTATGATCAAGGAACTTTACCAGATCATCATAAAAACGATAGAACGGAATCAGAACGCCATCTTCTTCATTCATTACATTCTTTGCTGCCGCCTGAAATGCCCCGAGCATTGAACGTTCTCCCTCCGAAAGATGTTTCCCTGTAGAACTATTAGTACGGATAGCATTCAGGACATCTGCCAAAAGGTCAAATTGATACGGCACAAACGGATAAACTTCCGAAAATTCTTTCTCGTTTTCAAATTTTTTAAGCAAAATGGGCGTATCAAAATCAATGACATTTTTCATTGTCATTTCCTTTGATTGATATAGAGCTCTCAACGCCTGATCGCCATACTCATTCTTCTTCAGGATTCTCTCCCTTATGACCTCATCTGCGTTGACAGATGACAATGAAAGTCTCGTTTTAAAACGGCCTTGTATTTTCGAAAAATCATTGCCGCTTGTCCCATCAGATCTGAGATTTTCTGTCATTGAATCGATGTCTTCCTGCGATGTAACTATCACCCATGCTTTCCCATGGCATTTGTTTCCCAGCTCCTCAGTCATTGTCTGTAAATTCAACATGAGTTTCGATTCTTTGCTTATAAACTGCCCGATCTCGTCGACAAGAAATACAACACGCTCTCCTGTCCGTTCGATATAGTCCGCTACTCTCTGTGCAAAGTCTTCAATAGCGATTGAATATCCTTCAGACGACTCTTTTGCCCACACTGCAGCTTCTTCTGCGGTCATGTACTTCATTTCGACCAGAGTCTGCTCGACTTTACCTCTGCGGACCTTGAACTTATGCCGCTCTTCCATCCACGGTTTACCAACTATCTTTTCAAAAGTATCTTGGAATTCTTGATACCTGCCTTCTTCATCTAAAGTACGTTCTAAATCAGCAAGAGCCGGTATTGCTCCGGTATATCCAAGTTTTTCGTTGAATACACGATTGAAAACCAAAACTATGGCATTACTATCAGATTTCCCCGTAGCAGCACTTTTACTATCAACATTAAAGAGTATCGCCTGTGTAGAAGTGTCACTAGCTAATTTCATATTTGCCATAAGCATAGCATTATTCGCGATACGTTCTTTATCTGCAAAATAGTCGATTGCGGATTTGCCTCCTACCTGTGCATTGTCTAAAACATATGATAGTATCTTTAAGAAATGGGATTTACCACTTCCAAAGAATCCGGATATCCATACTCCCATATTATCTGTCGGGGTTGAAATACTCTTAGAGTAATTTCCAAAAAACTCATCAAAATGTTTAGCCAGCTCTCTGGTAACAACATACTCTTTTAATTCTTCTTCTTTAACAGCTTCATCATGCTGCCCTACCTTGATGACCCCTGTGATTTCGCGATCTATCTTGGCTTGAAACATATCTTTGATTTTCATAAAACGTTCCTCTCTTTTAACGCTCAACAATAGGGAATGCCCTATAATAATTATCATCTTTTACTTTACCGAATATATTCAGTGAATTGCCATCATACCTGCCCGGGAAAAACATTATCACAGGGCAATGATCCATGACTTGATGAAGATTATTCAAGACTTTGTGGGATCTCAATATAGGATAACACTTTCCTATACCGGTTAGTAACACAACGGAATCTTCCGGAGTATTTTCTAAAATGTAGTTCACAATCAAACTGTCATCTTCATTAAATCTCAAGACATCAGAAATAGCGCCAAACACGTATTCTGTACCATCAGTCTCCTCCAGTTCTAAGAGATCTTCATAAACATCTTCATTTTTAAGGAGTTGCAGCATCAGCTCATATAAATCATATATCACTAATTCATAGCCAAACCTCAGAACAGTATCCGCATTCTCAAGTTCTTTAATACGTTCTCTTACAATCAATTCCTGGTCAGGATCATAATCAAACACATAGTATCCCACCTCATTGCCAAGACCTGTGTTAGAGCGAAATTTTTCTGACCGCATTTGTTTTTCTAATATGTCCAGTCTTTCCTCAATTGTCTTCATTATCTAACTCCCATCAAAATGTTTTCTATTACATTCAGGTTTTCATTTTCCAAGAATTCCTTAAAATCAGGTGTTATTATCGGCCGCACTATCGTAGATGTCTTTTTTTCAGTTTTTAACATTCCGGAGTCTTTCAGCAAATTCTTAATGTATAACTTCAACTTCTGTATTGACGCATCTGACCATGTAGCGGCTTTTTCATCTTTTTCTTGTAGATTATGAATGAATCGAATTATTTCTGCATCATTGAGGTTATAGTCTCCTATAACACTTTTCTCTCTGAATATTTCATTCATAAAATCAAAAAAGGTCCTATCTTCAAGCATCACCATGACTAGGACCAAAATCTTTTGATTTTCAACATTTTGCATACCAAAATAATTAATGAAATCGTTGTTTACAACTTCCATGCGTCTGATCACAGTTCGGCATATTTCTCTAGCTCTGCTCTTTGATGCAGCATTAAAAAAATTTTCGCCATCACTTCTCTGAGCGATCTCTTCGACCGTCATTTCATCCTTGCCAATAGCAATCAAGGCATCTTTTGTTTCCTGAAACCATAGATGCTCTTTTGTTCGACATACGTATGCTTTATTATATATCTGTATTTCCATACATTTCCCCTATTGTTTTTGTTTCAATCAATCTGTCAATTTCTTATAAAAATTCAATAATATTATACCACACTTTCTTGTTCACTGGTATCTTTTTCGCCCAACCATGTATATTGGGCAAAAAAATGCCCAATATCTTATTATTAGTACTTCGGTATCCCATATCCATAAATCACACTACCGCCAACCGTATATGTCCTCCTCCTGCACATATCACTGCTGTTACCTTCGATGGTAGTTATGGTTTTTCCATTGCAGCTCTCAACTATTCCAACATGATCTGCTCCTCCGCCATTCCAATCAAAGAATATTATATCCCCAGGCTTCGGCGTATAGCTTTTCTTCTGCCACTGCCCTTTGCTTTTGAACCAGCTTATTCCGGATTCAACGGCAGCAAATTTCGGGATGGTACCGCTTTTGATATATCCGCATTGATCTGCACACCATGAAACAAAGCAGGCACACCACTCTACCCTGCCATTGAAGCCGTACCAACTCCAGAACTTCTTACCACCTTTATTGCCTATCTGCTGTGCTGCTACCTTCGTGATCACACCATTACCTACGCCGTAGTTATAACTGCCGTAAGGATAATATCTGAGAACATGCGCCGGATACTGTTTATCTCCATAAGATGACCAACCATGCTTCTTTGCCTGTTGGTCTGAGAATAACGAAGCGTTCTCAACAGTGTATCCACCATCTCGTTTCACTGCCCATGATATATATCCATTGCCATAATTGTATCCCTGAAGCGCAAGGCGGATGTGACTCATATCGAGAGGGTTTTTACATTTTGCCTGCTTGAGACATGATGCGACTTCCTGGACTCCGCATGATATGGAGTAATCCGGATCCGTGATGCCGTTTGGCTGCTTAGAATACTTCTTATTGAACGGTCCTTCTGAAGACTGCATCGGATCTTTCCCTTTGCCGCCCGACTCCTGCATCATGACTGCCTTTACAAGCTCTGTGTATTCTGAGATTCCATATTTCTGACAGTATTTCTGTATCACAGGCGAATATGCTTCTACCTCTGCGCTTACCGGCGTGTAGTTGCCTGAGCTCTCATCTCCAAACATATAAAAAGCTGCCCCGAAAAGGCAGCAAACAACTATCGCTATTATTGCTATCCATCCTCCTGCAGCTATGACCTGCACTAGAGCCTTCATGCTTTCTATGATCATGCGTACGGCTTTGATGGTAGCCTTACCAATACGCTTCGTTTCCTTCACTGCTTCCTTAGCCGCTTTACGCATTCGCTCTTCGGAAGATATGACAAGTCTTTCGTTTGCGTAACGTCTGGCAGCATCTGCCTTTCTCACTCTTCCTATTTGTCTTGTGACCTGCCTCTTGTTTGCAAAGTTCTTTGTTTTTATAGAAGCTATTTCTTCAACAGACTTTGTGGACGCTTCTGCAGATGCAGCATAACCACTTTTTATCCTATGCTCCTTCATCTTTACTTTGGCCTTTGAGACCAATGCCCTTGTCGTCTTTTCGGATGTTGAAAGCCCATTTTCTGCCGCGTTTCTCATTTTATCGGTGGCATATGAAACCGGCGAATTATCATCACTTTCGCGCATAGATTCTGCTCTGTCTTTCGTTTTCGTATATGTCACACGCATACGATCTGCAGCGGACGCTGCCTTATCAAGAGACTTTATAGTCCCTTTGTTTATTTGTCTGGTACGTATATCTGCCATGCTCAAGTCTCCTTTCCGGCAATATAAAACCCGGCCAGTTGCTTTGACCTGCAACCAGTCGGATCAATTAGTATCTTTTCAATCGACTACTTTTTTCACATCTTCCAATCCCTCACCGGGCTTCGTCGTCATGAGTTTATATAGCATAGTATCTTTCGGAAAACTGTTAGCAAATGGAACTAGGCTGGACCCAACCTTGATCAGACCATGCCCTGCATCCACGTTCGTTATATATGAAAGTTGCAGATCCGAGATGTTGAGAAGCTTGGCCAGCTCCTCTCTGTCCGTAGCTGCCTGGTTCAGCATTACTATGAACTCAGAGTTTGAAAGCATGGTCCTTGCGGTATGTGACTGCAAAAGGTCATCCACATTCTGAGTTATGCCCGTGCAGTAAGCTCCATACTTTCTTACTCTCTTCCAGAGTTTGAACAGGAACTGCGCCGAATATTCGTGCATGAACAAAAGGTATATCTCATCGATGAACAGAAATGTCTGTTTCCCCTTCTGTCTGTTGCTTGTGATACGGTTCAATATAGAATCCAGTATGACAAGCATGCCTATTGCCCTCAGTTGCTCACCCAGTTCCAGGATGTCGTAGCATATGAGACGATTGTCAGTATTGACATTGGTCTGTTTCGCAAAGGTATTGAGAGAGCCTCTAGTAAAGAGTTCAAGCTCAAGGGCCAGTGACTTCGCTTCAGGTTCATCCTGCTTAAGGAGTTCATCTCTGAAATCCCGAAGAGTTGGTGGCGTACCTTTGTAGTCTCCCTGCTTGTAGTAGCGATACACGTTCTCAGTGCAGCGGTCTATTATGGACTGCTGACCTTTTGCGAAGTGATGTCCGGCTATGATCTGCTCGCAGAGTGACTGCAGGAACTGAGATTTTTCTATGATAGGATCGACCTCGCCGTAATCCTTACCCATGTCCATGGCGTTGATGTGATTAGGCGATGTGGCTGAGATCTCAATGACAGAGCCTCCCATCGCTCTGACCAGCGGCGCATACTCACGCTCCGGATCTATTATGATTATATCTGCGTCTGAAGACAGCATGAGATTGGTGATCTCGTTCTTACCTGTGAATGACTTGCCGGAACCGGACACGCCGAGGATGAATGAATTACCGTTGAGAAGTTTTCTCCTGTCTGCTATCATCATGTTCTTGCTTATGACATTCTGCCCATAATATATCCCGTTTTCGTCATATACCTCCTGTACTCTGAATGGCATAAACACCGCAAGGCTTTCTGTAGTGAGCGTCCTGAAAGCATCGATCTTTCTCACTCCGAACGGCAGCGCCGTCATGAGTCCGTCAAGCTGCTGATACCTTAGCACTGAAAGCTGACAGAGATGTTTCCTCGCTGTTGTCAGTATGGCCTCAGTATCATTATCAAGCTGCTTCTTTGTATCCGCAGTATGAACGATCGTAACGACTGCAAACATCATCCTCTGATCTCTTGTCGTAAGATCGTCCAGGAAGTCCTTTGATTCCTTTCTCTGCTGCTCCATGTCGTACGGAACTACAGCAGAAAAGTTGTTGTTCATATTCTGTCTTCTCTGCCAGTTGGTTATATTTGTTTCTACTCCAAGGAGCCTGCTCTCGACTTCTCTTACCGCTTCATCTGTCGGCACAGGTACCACGTCTATCGAGAGCATCATATTCCTGTTTACATCGGTGAGTTCCGCAACCATACTATCCTTGATATATGACGCATAATCTCTGAGAAGCAGAACTCTTCCATATCTGCCGCCTATCATAAAATAGTCTCCATCATTTTCGAAACCGTCAGGACAAATATAGTCCTTGAAGTCCGCTCCCTTCTTCATGTGATCTGCAAAATCGAAATGGAAGGTAGTTTCCTCGCCGCTCCTCATGAAGTCGTGTATGATCCTAAGCCTCGCTTCTCCGTCAAGCTCTGTACATACAGATCCTAGCCTTCCAAAATGAGATATGAGATCGGTCCCTACTCTGGAGAAATATGTCCTTGCATCCTCTATGTCCTTCTTTGCCACCGATACGGTCAAATACTTATCCTGCACTATGGAATTCGATCCTGTGGCTTTTTCCATGAGCATATGGTTGTATTCCTGCCTGTACTCATTGAGCCCATCCTCTTTCATGTCGATAAGGATCTGCTTCTCAAAATCATCGCGATTGAGCCTTCTGTTGTTGATAGTGATCTTTGTCGTTGCTCCGCTGTCGAAGGAGTTGAGAAGCTCTGAATACTCAAGAAACATTGCCTCCTTATCATCCTTTGATGCTACCGCATAGTTGATATCTTCAAAGCGGAACATTTTGCTGTACTTGTTTTTACCGGACAAAAATATCCCGTCCGGCCATATGGTCTTGACGGGGATCATGTCCTGCAGCTTCTTCGGCACCTCGACCTTTTCCTTATCCTGTTTCATCATATTAGTCAGTGTCTTTATCATGCTTTCGTCTCCTCTCTGTTATCCAGGCCAGCATCCTCATTTTCAGCCTGTACGATCTTTTACTTTCTCTTTTCTTTTGCTCTCTTGCATCCCTGATCACAGTGACATACATATTCGTATTCCCGAAATCAAGCGTCTTCGGCATGAGTACCTCCGACTTTAGGAATGCCCACAGAAATTTTTCTGCCGTCATACCGTTGTATTTCAGAAAGCCTATTGCAGCAAAAGGTACGGCGGCAACTATGCACACCCAGCTTACTGTCTCAAGGCCAAGGATCGGCCGCAGTGTAAAATACACCACGACCGCGACCCCGCAGGCCAGGGCAGAAAAAATGAACTGCCGAAGTGACAGCCCAAAAAACATGGATTCCGTGTAGTTACGGATCTCTCTGTTTATCTTTACTTCCATCTGCTACCTCCCTGCCTCTGATACTCTGCTCCCAAGTTCCGGCGTTGCCCGCATGATCTCAATTTTTCTTTCTCCCATGTCAAAGTGATATACGCTGTCTGAGAGCACGTCCTTTGGTGCGACCACCGAACTGTTTGCATCCTTTACCATATCCATGAGCTGTCCTGTATCAAAGCCTGCTGATTCCGGTACCACTATGACTTCGTGGAGCGAGCTTGGAAGAACATAATATCCTTCGCCTATCTTCTCGCTGATCTGCTCCTGGATCTCGGGATAAAAAAGAGCAGAGGCGCCCAGCACTCCGCTCGCATTCGAAAGGACATACATATTGCTTCTCTCATAGAGAGGTCCTTCTATATCCAGGACATTGCTATGCGATATCCCGAACATATTCTGTTCCATATCCATCATAATCGGCGGATCAACGCTTCTCACATTGGAAAGAGCATCAAAGAACAGTTCTCTTTTATCGTAACCGTACTTCTCCATCATATCTTTTGTGATAGTGGTCCTCCATTCTCCATCTCCGCCTGATCTCAGCTTTATGTCACAGACAAGAGCGAGACCATTGCCAACAGGCATATACGGCGTGTTAACCAGATACATACGATTGCGCTTCAGTTCAAGAAGTCTGAAAGTCAGTTTGTTCTTTATGCTACTGTAATCAAGAGGAAGTTCATTCGGTTTGATCTCAGGTCTTTTTGCTTCTTTGAACACGCCTGCAACTTCCTGCATCAACTCTTTCATTGATTCCCCGTTTTCGAAGCGTTCATAGAAGCTATCGAGATATATGTTGGGCGATATATCTTCGTCTCCTTTTTTGAGAGATACTCCGTGAAGTTCTATATCATTACACTTGAGCACTGTATTCATGGCAAGAATAGTGCCCTTTCTCATATCTTCCGGAAGCTGCTCCAGAAGTTCGTCCATCGCCTTGCCCCAAAATTCCTGCTTATTCATTTTTATCTTCTCCTTCCATCAGCATCTCTTTGAATGCTGCGATCCTTTTGATTTGTTTCGACATTTCTACCGTCATTTGTTCCGACATGGTTTTCTCCTTTCCTACAGACCCATCATCTCTCTGACGATGCGGTCGCTCATTTTAACTGCGCCCACAAGCACTAACATATTGAACACAAGCTCGCCGATATATTTCCATACCATTGCAGCCGGTGCTGCATCTGCGTCCACAACAGGCGGACTCGATGCGAACATGCTGAATATGATGCAGGCAAGCACTATTATCGCTCCTTCAAGACATACTGCCGCATATGACTTAAGGAAGCTTTTCCCTATCTGCTCTGTTGGCTGCCCTGCAAAAGTCGACAGTGGTATTGGCGCTATGGCCGTATACATATACAGCTTGAAGAACCTGCCGTATACCGTCAAAATGATGATGAACGACAGCACAATTATGAACAGACTGCCTATTAGTGTTACTGCCCAAAGAGGTATGCTTTCAAAGAATCCGCAGTCCTCTATGGCATCTATCATCTTCTGCGGGAGCACCGTCTTGTTCACGCCCCCTATCCCAGATGACTTCATGATCGTACTGATCACTCCCTGGATGATAGTAAAAAGCGCAAGCATGAGTTCAAGTCCGTATGTCACGACCGCTTTAGCAATAGCGAATCTTATGAAAAGCTTCAGTGCATGCTCAGGCTTCTTGACTTCTGTAAGCGAGGCACTGGTCCTCACCATACCTGCCAGGAAAAACAAAACGAGCAGTGCAAGGCCGATTGCCTGTACTGCTCCGTTGATATTTAGGATCACGTCCCATATTTTCCCGCCCTTGAAGTTCTCCGGCGACTGCGTTAAAAGCTGCCAGACTTCGGCCAGTTTTTCGTTCCATGTTGACAGTGAGTTCTGCAGGTTCTGTACTACCCAGTTGTCTGACACTATCCGTCACCTCCTGTTCCATTTCGATATTTGATTGACTTCACCGATCTGCCTCCTTCCTGATCTTGGGTAAAATAAAAGACCGACTGATCATTAACCAGTCGGCCATGTAATTGTCTTCTTGATTATTTTAGTTGTTTCCTATGATATCGCATATATGGTTCAACAGCCGCATCAACTTCGATATGACTTAATTCTGAAATGCCAAGATCATCATATTGTTCATCAGTTATTTGGGATGAAATAATGATGTCACCGCTACTGTCAAAACTTATAAGATGTTGATCAAAAAGCTTATCATGGTTTGCGCATAATACTAGTCCGTTATTCACATCGGTAGATTCCGCCTTAGTGGAAACTGCGAACTCTTTTATGTGACTTGCCATAAGCACACTCTTCATCTTTATGCCGCAAAGCATACATTTGCAATCATATTTCTCTATTAACGCATCCCTATATGCGCCTTGCCCTATTCTTGCTTTTACTATTACATCAGTATACTTTTTACCTGCATCAGAAATCTCGTTTGTTAAATCCTCATATTCTTTTTCTATTGTTTCTACAGAAAAGCATTGCTCAATGTATTTGAACAATTCCGTATTATTGTCCGACTTGAAAGACCCTTGAATATTTCCCTTTACATATTCCTTTTTATTCAAGGTGGCTATGTTGAGTCTTTCATCATCCATCCTTGCAAGTTCTTTTAGGCGAAAAAATATTGAACCGTCCTTATGTTCGAACGAATTAAAATCATTATAGTATTTTAGCTCATCCAACGATTCTTCTGATTTGGAAATATTGTCTTTGACACATTTAGTCATCAGCATTATTTTGGAATATGGCTTTCCAACGTAGATGTATACTATGTCGCCTTCGCGAATATTTTTTTGTGGGCGAGACATATGCCAGTCAACATATTGTAAATCTTCGAAGGCTTCAAGTACCTTGTATCCATGTTTACCACTTGGGTTTGCAGTTATTATCCATTCCATTTTTTCACCACCGATTTATTTTTTCATAATTACAGTCTATTATCACTGATTATCCAAGATAGACATTATCATTATGCCATTCAAGGAAGTCTTTATTTGGTTGATAGATTTTCTGCTCAGGCAAGACAAGCAATTGTTCTCCTTGATAATCGTAATACCTTTTTCCATTCCCATAGTCTTCATGCAAACGATGACTTATGTTTATCCTGTAATCATCATCAACTGTAATATATCCATCATCAAATAGGATATGGAGATCCGATCTGAGAAGAATGCCGTTGTCTATTTCATGCGGTCCCTCTTCTGCGTACGGTTTGATATGTGCCGCCTCTAGAACTGGAAGAGTCTTCTCTCCTGTAACAGCACATCGTCCGCCATATGCATCAACAACTCCTACACGGAAGGCTCCTTGCCCCAGTCTATGTTTTGCCAATGACTCTGAGTACCTATTCTTATCACTTAATTGTATTCTTTCAAGTACATCTTTATATAAACGATTTCCTGTTTCAGTAATGGTATCGTATGTTTTTCCAGTCACAATACTTTTACTCCAATCATCGGGCACAGGAATCCAGTGTTCTCTATCAAAGAAGAATGGCTCTGTGAGAATAATGCATCCTATCTCAGGATTAGCTTTATCCATGCCATTACGTGTCCTATATTTTTGTATGCTTTTTTCAAGTTCGTTCTTTGATTCTGTTCCATTCTTTATTCCAAATGCATCCCATGCCAGGAACGTTGGCAACTTGGAATAGCGTACAAAAAATCCTCCTCCAACAATATAATTGTCCGGAGCATGTAATTTAAAAAGGAAAAGATTGTTTTCAGGTATTGCTTTAAAAGTACGCGATCCTGGAGTCCAAAAATTCACCTCATCGCATTGTTGACTTTTAAGGAACTCAAACCATTTCCTATCTGTCACACCTACATACATCTTCATATATCTTCCTCTAACGGAATTGATTTAGACCACATGTCTCATATTACAAATCCCGTCTCTCAATATATCTATTCTAAATCAGAATATTAAAAATGACAATATATTTGATACCTTCTTGCCATTTATACATGTACTGGGCAGTTTTACCTGCCCTGATTTTACCCAACTATCGTATTCAGTATTTCCTTTGCAAACGTGATTATAACTCCGCCCGCAAGTGTCAGAAATCCGTTGGCTCTCTGGCTCGGATCATGCGACTTAAGTGACAGGCCTACCTGCACTATGCCGAATCCAAGCAGTATAAGCCCTATGGCTCTTATCAAACTGAATATGAACGTGGACAGATTGTTTATGACCGATATCGGGTTTCCTGCCGCAAAGCATGTTGCGGCTCCCATAGTCAGTGAACACACAAGAGCGCTGTATACTATGAAGGCTCTCCTGCTTCTTCTCTTTGCCTTATCCAATTCTTCATTTTCCTGTATCTTCTTCAAATTTACCATCTCCAATCTCTTCTTTTCTCATCTCATCTTCAACGTCTTCTTCCGAAAGCAGTACGTATCCTGTTTC
>JAHKLX010000103.1 GCA_020854835.1 Microcaldota archaeon | reverse complement strand
GGTGGACATCGAACAAGGATGGCACATACAGATACAAAATGTTCACGGAAGAATACGAGGGGAAGGACAAGGACGGGAAAAAAGAAATACGGACAAGGAAAGTGCTTTTGCATTGGAGCAAGGCTGAAGCCGACATGGCGAGGCGCAAACGGGAAGAAAAGCTTGAAAAGGCCGCACGTTCCGTCAAGAACAATGCCTATGGCATCAAAAAGGGTGTTGATGAATATACAAAAGAAAATATCGTTGACCTGAAAACCGGCGAAATTTTAGAAAACACAAAAAAACTACGCAGTGTGGATTTGGAGAAGGCGGAAAAAGACGCAATGTATGACGGATATTTTTGTATTATCACCAGCGAACTTGACTATGATGAGCGGAAAATACGCCAGGTGTACGGTGGCCTTTGGCGGATAGAGCAGTCATTTAGGATCTTGAAAACGGATCTTTATGCCAGACCTGTATTCGTTAGCAAGAATGAGCATATCCGCGCGCATTTCCTAATTTGCTTTGTTGCGCTCTTGATCATCCGAATTGTTCAGCACCGTATGGGAGAAAAAGTACTGTCAGCAGAGCGGATCGCAAGAGCATTGGGCGCCGCGACATGTCAGGTTTTGAAGGGCGGCATCATCCACCTCGATGATGTTGGCGGTGCAATTGCGTTTCAAAAAATACGTGACAAAAAGGGCAGGCTTGTGGATACGCTGGCCTTTACGAACGAAGATGAAATTGCGCTGGATTATAAGCTGATTCAGGATATGTTTGGCGCTGATTGCTACAATATTTATTTGCGGCAGGAGGTGTTCAACAGGTTTCTGAAAAATATCACTTTAGCATAACACGTTTCATTTACGATTAAACCGCTAAAAAGCCCATGGTTTAAGCTGCCACGGGCTTATCACTTTTTTTAAACTGTAAAAGTCGGGTTATACCACTATTTGTTTTTTGCGCAACTTTCTATGAGTGTCAATAGGGTTTCAAAAAATATTAAGGAGATGAATCATCTAATGAAAAAAATGAAAAAAGGATTATCTTTATTGCTTACGGTGATTTTTGTAATGTCTTTGAGCGTATCTGCTTTTGCAAATTCCACAAGTGGAGAGTTAAGTTTAGTTGATTATGCAAATATGGATTTTGCTTCGGTTCCCGACAATATGAAGGAAATTATCCTTGATTATGCATATATGGATATTGCATCAGCTCCCGACAATTTGAAGGAAACTATCCTTGAGGCTAGAAATATTATCATTTATAGCCAAGCATGGACAGTTGATGGTGCATGCGTGGTTGTCCGCGCCGATGGAACCAGAGAGGAAGTTCCCGAGTTTTCTGAATTATTCCCCGGCTGGGATGTTCCTATAATTAATGCCCAAAATGCTAGAGTAGCAGATACCGCTATCATTACTCGTGGGGGCCCCACGTTTAGCGATTGGGTGACTTTATCAGCTCCACCGCCTAACACTAATACACCTCCATTCTTTACCTGGTATGGTGACGGCATGAAGTATACCTATGCATCGATCATTCCTGGTGCAACCTATAATCTTGGTTATCACCTAGTTTCTACTGGCCAGAGCTTAGGATGGAAGCCTGGGCTGGTACAAGGAGAAGGGTTTGAAATGAGAGTTGGAGCGACTACCACTTATGCAGTACGTGCCAGCACTTATAGTACTACTGGGTCTGCGTACATCTATGTGAACAATATTTAATAATCAAGACTCTTTGACCGCAACACTTTTATTATAACGCAGTTTTTAAAAAAACTTTAGAGATAGACATCTCGCTGTTTGCCCCAGGCCATCGGCATAAACATATTAACTGGTGCAACCGCTAATATTACTGATATGTTACCCGTTGCATTAGCTGAGAAATAAGCTGTTTTTGAACGGCTTGTTTCTTGCCTTTGGCTATTTTGAGCATAACAAAGAACCGAGGGAGAAAGAAGAATAAAAATTGGTTCTTTCAGATGAAATTGAGGCGAAGCCGCTTTTATTCGAATTAATATTGAGTTTAAAAGTTTAAAAGTTAAATTATTGCCCGCTTGTTTGTGGTCCGCCCGGCATGGGTGTGTTCTAAAAGGTGGAAGACCCTAACACGCCCTGATAGTGGGAAGTGTATAGCCAAGAGCAAGGGTGTCAATTGCAAAGTGGAATCTGAAGGAAGCTGGCGGCAAACCTTTGGCCCTGACGAACAGAAACCACATATAAGGTACGGTATATCGGGTAAGGTTGCCATACAAACTGAAGCCCAATAACTATCCGAAGGTGTGCTGTGTAAATGTGGCAGGTAGATGGAGGGAAAGAAGGCGCACCTTAACCGGTGAGGTCTGCATGGTACGCTTGAAAGCGATAGAAAATTCGCTCCAAAGTAACCCTTATCAGGAGGTAAGGCTGAATGTGCAGAAGTCAGTCTTAGTACCTGAGAAGTTTGTGAAAGCAGATGGAGGAAAGGATTCGACGGTTGTGATAAGATAGACGTTGCTTAACTAAGACGCGAAGATAACAGTTGCTCGCAAGAGGTTACTTATCTGGGGATAGGTTGGAAACCGAAAGCAAAGGATAAGAACGTTTAGCGGCGAAGAATAGGCAACGCAAGGCAGTGGCACACCCTATCAGCAACCGAACCGCTGCTTGCGGCAGATCCGCATGAGCGGTGGTGGTGTGCTGCGAAAGCTGCATCAAAGATTGTCCCGCGACACATTAAAATCGGCACAAACGAAAAATTAAAAGCGGTGAAATAATCGGTCATCCGACACGCAATAATCGGTGCGGCACGATAAAATCAGCACATCGCCACATTAAAAGGATACTTGAGGCCCGCGTCAAGTTTCTGATTATAATGGGGGCTTTAACCCTCTAACTCCCAGGATTTTTCGCTTTGTATTTTCAAAGTAAAGAGGAGTAATAAACAGAAAAGAAAAAGGGCGGCGGCAAGTAAGCCAACCGCACTCCTTCACTTAAAAAACCACGCCACGGTGCTCGGGGTAGCTTCCCGGCAGAGCCCCTAAGCTCCGCAGCTGGAAAAGCAGGTTTAATAGACCATTTCCAGCTCATCTAAAAGGGACATAAGGCAATCCAGGGCATATTCTGAAATCTCCAGTTCTTCCTCCAAAGCCTTAATAAGCGAATGGTCATATACCACATTTTCGTCATCAAACCGGTCGATCTTGGACGAAATGCGGGCTGCATGCCGAGACTCGGCATCGTAAACTTTCCGCAAAAGCCATAGCGCCATTTTAAGCGCCTGGCGCCGGCTTGACAAACCAGCGCGGCTGAGAAAATCCAACAGCATATATATCAACCTCCCTTAATATACTTCAATTATCTCCTAATCAAATAAGGGCCAAGTTGTTGGTGGCCGCCATAATGATATCCGTATTAAGCGTTTCAAGGCCAAGCTGCGCGCCCAAAGTAAGCGCCTCAGTCATAAGGCTGTCAATTATGCGCGGGTTCCCCGAAGCGTAGCCATGGACAGCCGCCAGCACGCCTTCCCCCAGGATGCCCCCGGGCGCGCCGGCCAAGGCGAATTTG
>JAHKLX010000043.1 GCA_020854835.1 Microcaldota archaeon | reverse complement strand
TCATAAAACCATTTTGCATCAGGCAGTGTTTCAAAAGTTGAAACTTTTGTAGGTTCCGAACCTCCTGCTCCCCCACTGCATTTTATTCCATACCAATCCTCCCAACACACGCCAACTCCAACTTCCTCTCTATCGCCTAACGATGGAAAATAAGATACCCCTGCATTCAATCCTCTATATCCCCCACTTCCTGAGCTGTAAATTTCTTGAACAGCAAAACCCAATGTTGTTCCTGGCAAACACCATCCAAAATCATTAACCTGTATCATTTCTTTTCCATTAATTTCATTTGTTTTACAATCTCCCCAGGAATTTATTTTAACAAGATTCTTGGCAAAATTTGCAGCAAATCGTGAGTAAACATCCCCCTCTTCTGTTTTAAAGATAGTTCCTGGTATATACTCTGAAGCAGTAAGTTTGTATATATTAGTTCTAATTTCTGCATAATCACTCCCATAACTTGTGAAACCACTAGAATAGGATAATAGACACTCGTATTTTTCTTCGTAAGTCCCCGTTCCCAAAGCACATATTTTTGAAACAAGCATCATCCAAACATCATTGGAACTAGAATCTGCAGCAAAGGATTTTACATCTATTATTTCATAATCTTCTCCTGCTGTCATGTTGCATGCTTTTATAAATTTTAAATTATTGGGATTTTCATTTGTCCAAAAATATGCAGATTCGGCACGATACCAACCATTTATATCTACGTTGTACGTTTTTACCTCGTCGGTTGAAAAAATATTTACTTTTTTATTATTAACCTGTAGGGGAGCATCTCCTGCAAAAGGACAATGTTGGACCATGTGCCTATACACATCATCTCCATAATTGTATGATATACAAAATTCATCAGATTTACACCCATAACTTATCCACGCGTTCAATCCACAATAATCGCGGGGCCCCTCCTCATTAATCCATTTTATTCTTTCACTTGGGGCATTCCAAGGTGTTGCAAACCAGTACAATGTTTTTTCTAAATCGGCATTATCACCACGTCTATTCCACCATGCAGCTATGCTAACTCTTGTCTCAAAAACGGGTTTTCCTTGTTCATCCAATTCAATGCCACAATCAATTTCTTTTCCTGTGTTTTTATCTGTGCAGGAGAATCTTCTATGATTGTTGTTAATACAAACTCCCGAAGCACAGTCATAACCGCTCAAACATTCAAAAGGCATTCCCATGTGCCAATTCCCTTCCGAATCATACCATCCACTTTCTTCATCTGTATAAATGTTTCCATCAGTATCTTTTGATAAACAGATAGAAGAATCAAAATCAACTCCCCAAGATGTTTTTAGTGTTTTTTCCAAAGAATCCTTTCCTGCAAATCCTGTGTAATCCCAATAACCACACATTAAATTTTTGTCATAAAATTCATAATCAATTTGTTTAACTTTTTCTGTTGCTTGACCCGTACTTGATCGTAATATATAATCCTTAAATTCATAACTGTAGCTATTGTTTAGAAATGGGGGCAACCATCCTCCTGGTGCAGTGCAATTTTGATACCAATTTGCTTTAATTTTATAACATATTTCATTGCATGTTTTAGAAGCAGATATATCTGACCCGTAAGAAGCTGTCGTAAATTCCAAAACATTTACTTCGTGCGTGCACGTAAAAGTGTCGTCATTCCCATCGGAGTTTGTGTCTGTTCCTACACACATCCCATCTATTGTTTGAGTATCACCAAATCCTAATATTCCCTCAAGTTCATCTTGTCTGCCTGGATAAAAAGAATAGTAATTTACAAATCTATCAACTTTTCCATCTGTTGATTTAATTGCCAAATCTGTTATAGGCATGTAATATCTTGCTTCTTCAAAATCTGTATAAGATGTTCCAACACCTGCTCTAAATGCATTTATCCAAATTCCACTCCCACTCTTTTTAGACGAATCAGTCATTTCATAAAAATCACAGCTTGTTTTGTACAATCCTTCTGTTTTGGTTTCTCCGCTTACTTTTAATCCCTGCATTTTCTTACCCGTGTCATCTTCAAGAGCATTCATAACATAACACTGAGTTGGGTCTTCTGTAGGGTCATAATTCGCTATACCACAAAACATAGCATAACATCCTTTTTTCTCACAAGGATCTTCTTCTGCAGGATTGCACCATGGCATAAGGTCAAAAGTCATATTCCTTCCGTCAATAGTTACATTAAAGGCAGAGCAACCTTCAGTATCACAAAACCCTGAATAATCATTTGGTTCAAATATAAATTCCCCATAATAACATTTATAATCTCCTGAAAAATTCAAACAACAGGGGTTGTATATAGGTCTTTCAGCACAACCAGCAACAAAAAACAAAACAAACAACCCAATTATCAATTTTTTCATTTAACCACCTATACCATCTTCTGTACAACTCTGGCAAAATCTGCAACTTCTCCACTGAAAAATGGAGTTGCAATATGAATAAACATAACTGCTCCTGCAAATGCAACAATCGGATAAAATAATCCTGTAATGCTAATCTCCGCAACAATATCTGCTGCCCTGGCAAAACTAAAGTCAATTTCCTTTTCAACATTTTCATCAGATGTTTTACTTATCAAAACAACAGTGTTTGTATAACCGTCCCAGCATCCATCAAATTCTTTTAATTGTTCTGGAACTTCAATTTCATCAACTTCCTGGACAAAACTAGGGTCAATTATAAAATTTAAAACAGGATAAACAAAATACAAGCCAAAAACTATGCTTATTATCAATCCTCCTACTCCCCGAGTTAAAGGAAAAGCTCTTAAAAGTATTCCCAAAGGTAAAAAAATTGCCAGCATGTTTTGTGCCACATACCTGAGCAAAGCAAACTGTGCATGAAGAGGAACCAGTAGTCCCATAGCCTTCTCACCAATTAAATGGCTGCTTTCAATATGTCTTCTGGTTGGCCCAAACCAATCTCCACATTGTATCGTCACTCCAAAAAATGTATAACATCTTTTTGCTTTCTGTTCTAAAGGTTTGTTGAATTGATATGCCTGATTCCAAAGCTTATCTAATGTTGTGATTTGACCTTGTACCTTGCACATTGCAAAATCTAAAGGATTGTCCCCATAAAATTCTTCTCCTCCGCACCATGCACTTCCTGAAAGAATCTGCGTCAAAAGTTGTGTTGTAATAATCTCCAAAATAAAAATAACTGCCATTAGCAACAAAAATGTTCCGACCATATTCACCAATTCACTCTGTGCCCACGCAGTTGCTTTTGGAATCCCAAAAGATTTTCCTATCACATACACAATAGCTCCTATTATCAAAACAAGCATTACTGACAACAAAGCATAGAAAATCCAGGGTGCGTAATCTCTTCCCCCTACGACTCCTCTGCCCTCAAGATAGGTGTGGTTGAATACTGATGTGTCACTATAATCAACCCCCGAGGGATTATATGTTGGTTCTGCGAATAACAATCCCGCAACCACCAGCACAAAAAATAATTTTTTAATCATATTTTCACCTATATCATAGTTGCAAGTTTTGTTACATCCAACTCCTGCCCCATAACTTTTGATATTTCACCTATCAGCGCCCCAATAATTATTATTCCCATATATGGAAAAAATATTGTTGATAAAATCAAAACACCTCCATACATAATATAATCATATATTCTAGTTTCACAATTATTTTCTCCTTTCCATGTTGATCCTAAAAGCTCGCTAAGTTTTCCCACTCCGTCGCATTTTGATTCTGTTCCATCTGGATAGATGTATTCTGGATGTTTGCACCAATTTATTCCTTCAGCAGAGGTCATAACTTGTTGAACATCCCACCAACTATTAACTTCTTCAATCCAAGATAGAGTGGACAGTTCGGGGGTATCGGGAACTGTGTAAGCCCTAACAACAGGCCCCCAGTAAATATTAAGCATTGCAAAAACAGCAGGATATAAAATAAACAAACCTATTGACAAAGCAATTAACACAGAACCTATTGAGCGTGTGAAAGATATTGAGTACAATACCAACCCTGCAGGTAGTAGCAAAGTCAAAACACCAGTTGATATATATGCAAAAACTGCTTTCAAAAACAAAGTATTAAGCAAAGAAACTGTTCCAACCCGCAGAACATTGCTAAATAAGGATATTTTTGCAAATTCATCTGGAAACACTGACCAGCTTATTGAAGGTCCCCCTAGGAATCCCAACAATCCTGCTCCCGAACCAAAAGCACTTATTGATGCTCTAACATATGCGACTCCCATGTTATATCTAGCTAATTTTGTGAGCATATATGCAGATTCACCCACTGTTTCAAAAAACTCATCACTTGCATTATATAAAGTAGTATGAGGGTGGGTTGTTGTATCTGGAGGATCAAAAGTCCATAAAAATATTGATGTGGCTTCTGAATGACAGGCTGTAGTTATAACTCCCCAAATGAAAACTGCAATTAATGCAGCAACAACTGTTTGGTATATTTGAACTTTTCCCCATGCAGTTATTCTTGCATCGCTAAGTAACCCTCCAACAAAATATATTATTGAACAAAATATTAAAGTTAACATCAGGCCTATTGCAGCAAGAACTATCCAAGAATTGTTTGCAGGTCTTGTGCAGTATGTAGCATCAACTAAGCAAACCGCAAGCAAAACAAATAACATTATTTTTTTATTCATATATATCACTACATACTTATTCTCATTAACCCTTGGACATCAACGGGCATTCCAAACATTGCAGCAGTTGAAGTTATAAACGTCAACATGATAAACAAAGCTCCCACAACAAGAACAACTCCCCTCAAAACTATTGCATAAGCCATTTTTTCCATCAAGTCTCTTTCAGAATAATTTAACATAGGTTCCTTTATATCTTGTTCCCATTTTGTAACTCTTTCATCGCATGCTTTAAATCCTGAATTGTAGAAATAAGGCAGATCTTGTGAAGGGGCTGTTCCAAGCACAGTATCATAAAAATCATTTATTATATAATCTAAAAATAAAACAGATAAAGGCAATACGATACCTAATGAAATTCCCAAAGTAATAACTATTCCTCCTGCTTTTCTAGTAAAACTAAAACATCTAAGCAGAAGACCAATTGGCAAGAAAGTGTGCAGTCCAATCTTTCCCCCTTCAATTATCAACATTTTGAAAATGTAAAGCTCGCCTACAACCATATTCAAGGCGTGATAAACTGGCATAAGTCCGTTTTGTATTCCATTTAACCCAGAGCAAAAACTTACTGAAAAACCAACTCCCCAAAAATTACAAATTCCTGTAAAGCTTGACTGTTCAGAAAGTTGTTGCAGTCTTTTTTCAACACTATCTGTTAAATTTTTAATTTCCCCTCCGTTTCTATTTATTACTTCTCCTGCAGCTTGTTGAGTTGCTAACGAGTATTCCAAAGTATCTCCGCTTAATGGTGCAACAAAACCAACATTTTCAGCGACTCTGTAAATCACTTCATCAAAAGGAACTATGAAAACAATAAAAGTTATTGCTATGAACGCAGTTATTCCCCATTGCACTGCTTCTATTTTTGCAGATTCGCTTAACATAGGGGTTTGCATAATCATGCCCACAATGTATGTAATTCCTATGATCATTCCTCCTATCATCAAAGCGATAACAATACCTAACTGCCATCTGCTAGTGTCGCTACTAGCAAAGACTGTTGAAACTGCAAACATAATTACTAGCAGTGTAATTTTAAACGAGTTTTTCAATTCCTGGGAGTTCATGATCGCCACCAATATATTTTGAAATTTGTCTTATAAATGCTAAACATAAAACAATATTAAACAAAGGAAGTATATACGCGGGAATCATCAAGACCCCTGCTATCTTTACATCTGTTCTTCCAACAGCCCCTTGATCTGTCATATCTTCTAAAATATTTTCCAGACTCATAGAAGTCCTGGATTCAGCAGGAGGAATACAAACATCATTGCAATCTGTTCTCACAGGATTTTTATACGTGCAATCCTGTGCACAATCAAAACATCCATCACACGCCCTATTTTTCACAGTACCTACTTTACAGTAATCTGGCATATTTTCGCAATTGATAAATGTATCGCCTTCAAAACACCATGGGGCCCTATCTGCTTTATCAACAAATCTACATTCTGTAGGACAATAACTCGATCCTGTTTCATCAAACCACGCATCACATGTGGCATGCCATTTGTTTTGGTCAAAGTCAACAAAGCAGTTATTAGGGTTACATTCTGTTCCACAATCATCACACGTTGTAGAAGGTCCTGGATTCATTACTCTACAATAAGTTTCGCAAGTACACACATTTTCACAGTCAAACATAATCCATCCTGCTTTGGAAGGCATTTCATATTTTGCATTACAGCTTGAGCAATTAACATCTTGACATGCAGGGTCATTGCTAACATCCCATCCATTTATTAGTTTGTATCTGCAATGCCATGGACAATCCTGACAGGTGTCATAGTTTGATATTTCCAATGTATCCTCCAAATCTTTTTTGCAGTCTTCAGGACATAAAGAGGGGGAGCAATAATCCCTAGGATCTAAAGAAAATCTATTATCACATGTTCTTTCTTTTACAACCATACAAACTTGCGGGCAAGCTGTCCCTCCGTTTTCGCCAGTACAGTTAGTTATATCACAATTACAATTTTTTATAGGTAGCTCTCTACAGTCAACACTACAGTTTCCACAAACATCATCACAAAAAGTTACATTGTAATATGTATCAAGAAAAGATTTTGAATAATCATCATCCCAAAAATGACCTACAGGGATATAATCTATTAGATCACTAGGTTTATTATAAATCTCCAATGTTGTTCTATTATATGCAAGCGGGGGACTCTTTAAACATTCTGTTGGGCAATTGGGATCCAGAGGTGCGATGATTTTATTTCCTTGTGCAGAAACCCCCAAAGTATACAATGCCAAAGCGTAAGTTAATGGATATATTATGAGCAGTCCAATTCCTGCTGCAATCAAAGTTCCCCCTGCTTTTCTAGTTAAAATAAATGAACGCAAAATAATTCCAACCATTAGTAAAATAGGGCCCACCACCCATGCTATTCCTTCTAAAAGCGCTTTCTGAACTCCTAATGCACCCATAAGTCCTGCGTAAGTAGTTACTATAAAATTGTTTCTTTGAAATGGCATAGCATTGTCTGCATTTGGCGACCAACTGTAAGATATGTAGGGCCAACTTTGGTAGTTAATACCTTCTCTCTTTGTCATTTCTTTCCCTATTTCATAATTATCTTTAGTTATTTCAACTGTTTTGATTTTTATCATATCCATTAAATCATTGATATAATATTGGGCCAAAGCAAAAGGTTTGCTTGTATCAGTTTCAAATTTATATTGGGTGCCAAAAAGGTCTTCGATTATTTGATCTGCGATTACATCAACAATAAAAAGTGCAGCTAAAATTACAACAAATATAACTGCCGACAAAATAACCTGTCCCATTTCCTGCATTGCCCAGGCGGTTAGTTGTGTGTTTTGGAAATTCTTAGCAATCATATAAACAGCACTGACAAAACCCACAGATAAAATTAACAAAATTACTGTTAACAGTTTCCAATCTTTTAACCATTGATACAGAGGTGAGCTCGAAGCAACAGTCCCTCCATGTTGCGTTCTATCTATCAATGACAAACTGCAATTACCTTCTGGACAATCAAAAGCAGTAACAGAACAAGGATAAACAGTTTTACAAGCAGGATCTGAACAATCTATTGATCCATTCCCATCATTGTCCACACCATCTGAGCAGAATGGTTCTGGTGTACAATCAATGGGACAAACTTCCTGCCATTTACATATTCCATCTCCACAACACGCAGGATCTGTCCAACACTGCGGGCTGTCACAGTCTATCATCCCATCTCCAGTGTTGTCAATCCCATCATCACATATTTCTGTTGCTGTGCAATAAGGAGAAATTAATTGACAGTTTGGATCTGCGCAATCTATTATTGTATTCGCATTATTATCAAAACCATCATCACAAATTGTTTCCATCCTCCATTCACACATCCCATAATTCTCATTAAATAGATTATATCCCACTTTTCCAGCGCAGTCTGGGTCCATACACCCTACTAACCCATCTCCATCATCATCGTTTGCATTATTGCATATTTCCGCACCCCCCCACCACTGAGGAGGGTATGTAATAGAACCAGAACAATCAGGGCTTGTATCAGGTTCTCCTGGCGCACAATAGCCATTGCCTTGAACAATAGGGCAGGAGTAAACTCCTTCACAAAATATATGTGCACTGCAATCATGTTCACAATCTTCTATCGCATCCAGGTTTCCAACTGCATTTTCTGGACATCCTCCATCAACAACACCATCCCCTGTGTTGTCCATACCATCTCCACAAATTTCTGTTTCGCAATCCCCTGTTTCCCAGGGTTCTCCCCAAGAGCACACTCCATTTTCCCAATATTCACAATTTGAACTATATCCATAGGGTGTTAAATCCAACCCCTCACAAAAATCTTGTGAACAATCCTCACAGGCAGCAGCAAGTTCATCTAAATTCTGTGCAAACAGAATAGAAACCATCAATATCAAAATCATTATTTTTTTCATTGTGTCACACCTGAATACCATTCAACGCTTGGAACATACCTGCGATACACGCGCCAACAATCAACAATGTTAAATTCGGCAAGAAATACGCTTGTGGAAAAATCAAAGCCATTTTTGATAAAATATAACCGGTTTCAGCAGTATTAGGAAAAACTTCATCATTATATCCAATTGAAGTCAAAGAGCTTGGATCATCATAAAGTTCAGCATGCATTTGACTATGCAGAACATAAGTTGCAGGATAAATTATCCCCAGTGCAAAAGCAAGAGATATTAGAAAATTACCTGCCATTTTTAGCTTTGGTAGTATTCTAAGCATTAAACCCACTGGCAAAAAGAATGTTGTTGTGATCAAAGTTATTCCATATAAAACATATTTTTGAAGTTCCAAACTTATGGCAGCCATCATAAGCAAATCCACAACCATTTCTCTGTGCTGTGCATAAGCCATATTAAATCCCCTATAGGATTTTCCACATCCTCCTGTACTTGTCATAGGGGTGCCTATAAACATGTAGTCTGTTGTTTTATATTGATCAAGTACACTTTGTTTAGTCTGTCCCATTGAGATTTGTAAAGCGTTGTTTACAAGAGAATCAATATAATTGAAACTCATAGTGAACATATCTGCACCATACGTCAGTTCTAAACTTTCATTAATTCCAATAAATGCACCCAACACAAAAAAAGTTAACAAAATAGAAACAAGCATATTTGCCCATTCAACATTTACAAATGCGATAATTTGCGGACTATTTAGAACTTTTCCAAGTATGAATGCCCCTGCCAATCCTGCCAAAACCAAAAAACATGCGAGCCCCACATAAAGAATAGAATCTGTTCTCATCATCTCATAATCGCTGCTTGTTCCCGCAATTAAATAGGTTCCTACAAATACCAATACAAACATAATTTTGTAATTCATCAAAGCACCTTACTCAATGCGTAAATATACCCCTCACCACCTATTGCAGATGATAGGGATTTAATTATTCCAATCGTTATGATGTAATTTATTACAGGTAACAAAAATGCCAAAAGCCACTGATAAGATACTGTAGGCAAAATATCTTCTGTCAAGCATGTCACTATAGTATCTATTTCTCCAGGAGTTAGATGAAAATCTCCACCAAACTGTCCGCTTACAACCATGCTCATCATTAGTTGATATCCTGGCATCAGAAACAAATAAATTCCCTGGAAAATTCCACTGCCCGTGCATGCACCAAAACACAATGCATAAGCTGCAATACTTGGCAGACATGACAAAGCACAGCTTACCCAAGTAAATCCATCAACCCCCAAACCCGCAATCACTCCCATTACAGGAGAACAAACAAATTCAGTTCCAACCCTTCCCATCGGCTGTGCATTCAAATCTATAACTGACAATATTTTCCCCTCCATAGATTGTATTGCAGGATAGGGATTTGAATGAGGTATTGCAGTATATATTTCTGCAGTCATCATTGCTGCAAAAGGAAGTATAAAATACACTCCAACACCTACTGCCAGTATAGTTGAACCAAGTTTTCTAGTTGGTGCCAACAAACGAAGTAGCAGTCCTAAAGGAATTATGAATTTCGGTGCAGTGTACAAAAAGAATTTAATCAATACCAACTGTCCAATCAAAAACATTAGTGCTTGACCCAGAGTTCCAAAAATTTGTGAGTATTGTCCAACAATGGGTGTTAGACCAACGTTAGGTGAGCCAGATATAAACTGCGTTACATACATCGGCGGTCCTCTCGTTGCAGTATAAAAGAAACCTGTTAATTTTGTCAGAACAAAATACCCCTTGTAAAAATCCCTATATGCCATCTGAACATTATCAAACTGTCGGCTGACACTTGTGTTAACAACATTCCAAACTGCATCAGTTCCTGTTCCAGATGCCCCCATTAGAGATGCACCCAAATATCCTCCTGCTATAAGAGCATATATAACTACACCAATAAGGACAGTTGAGATTACAGAGTACATCTCATTTTTTGCTGTTGCAACAACCTGTGCAGATTGAACGAACTGGGATATGATATAATATATAACTGCAAAAACAAGTGCTATTACAGTAGTTATCCCAAAATAAAGCCACATGTTCATTTCTCCAGTTCCTTGTGCGAATATGTTGCTCCCAAGTAATAACAATATAAACAGATATTTTTTCATCGTTAAACAAAACAGAAGTTTAATTTAAAAATATTACGTACGTAGTTTAAGCATGGATTTCAAAAACAGTATAACAGCAATATTGCTTTTGTTAATAATTTTAATGATTTTTTCAATTATTTATTCAAATACACAACAAAATCAAATCGAAATCAAATTTTCGAACTCAAATAAAATAATAGTGGCGAGATATGCAGACACAGTTTCAGAGCGTGCCCAAGGTCTTATGTATGTCACAGCACTTGCCGAAAATCAAGGTATGCTTTTTGTTTATGATACTCCCAGAATAGGATCGTTCTGGATGAAAAATACCTACATACCTTTGGAAATTTATTTTATCGATGAGAACAACGAAATAATCGATATCCAGTATATGAAACCTTGTGAAAAAGAACCTTGCCCTTATTATGTGTCCCCTGAGAAAATAAAATATGCTTTAGAAGTTAATCAAGGTATCGCAGAAAAATATAATATAACCATAGGAGACAAAATAGAGTTTATTTCAAAGTAATATTTTTTTTAGTGTATTATAAGTTGGTTCTATTTCTTCATGTTTATGAACTTCTATCATCCACCAAACTTCATTTTTAACTTTTTTGTTTATTTCTTTGATCATTGAAACTGCAATATCATCGTCAATGTTAACCTGCGTATGTTGGTCTCTCAATCCATTGTTTGTGTGAACATGGACGTGAGCAATATGATCTTTTACTTGATCAATATACTCCAAACATTTTTCTTTATCGTTTCCACTAAACAAACGTACATGTCCAATGTCTAAATTAAATTTCAAACCAGTATCTTCTGATGCTTCCATCATTTGTTTTGGACTTGTAATTTCATATTTTGCATTATTTTCCAAAAGCAATTCAACATTTTTTTGATCTGCAATTTCTTTTGCTTGCTTTAAAAAATTTCTAGAATTTTTCCATTCTCCAAAACTATGGAGAATTATTCTTTCAAATCTGCATAGGTGTGATAGTTCAATTTCTGCCAACAAGTGTTTTCTTGACGTCTCTCCAAAAACATTACTATCTCCAAAATTAAATCCTGAACTACTATGCAATGAAAACCTGCGATCTTTAAAAAAACCTCTCTCATTGAATTTTTCAATAGTAATAGGTCTCATTGGGAAAGAGTTGTGGTTGTGGTTAAATTCAACAATTGGAAATTGTTTGAATAAAGAATCTTCTAAATATTTTATCCAATTGTGGGCTATAAACACAGACAAACCTGCACCAATCAATTTTTCCACACGTAAGTTAAATTCATTTACTTTTTTAAACACTTGTTTTTATTCGTTGAAAAACACTGCTCCAAGCATTTTTTCCCATTTTTCTGCTTTCCAACCTAGCCACTCCTCTGCATTTTCAAAGGCTTTTAAATTATATGATTTTGTCAAATCTCCAAAATAATGGAACAGTCTTGTTTTAGGTTTTGCAACTTTTTTTATCAATTCATAAAACTCTTCCGAGTACAATTCTCTTGAAAATTTAACTGTTGGGGGATCATGAATTATAACATCAAATTTTTCTTTGGATGTTTCCAAATAATCCATAACATCTTTTTTAATAATCTTAATATTGTTTTTCTTGAATAATGGCCGGGACCAAGGGTTTATTTTCGCTATTTCATACACACACCTGCTCTTTTCACAGGTTATTGTGTCGGCACCAGTTTTCGAAAATTGAATTGTGTCATAACCTAATCCCATGCAAGTGTCTAGAATTTTATCTTTTTCTGTTATTTTCATTTTTTCAATAATTTCTTCTGCTTTTTGAAAAGGTGTTTTATCTATTCTCTGCATCCTAAATCCATTAATTGTCAGAGTTGGCAGATCACTATCAGGAAAAAAATTTAGTTGGTAATATGCATCTTTATGTTTTCCGGGATCAAACATTGCAATTTTATAATATTCTTTTTTTAGCGTATCAAAATAATAAACTGCATCTGTTTTTGTTATTTTTCTAAGTTTTTCTTTGTCAAAATCAGAGGTTTTTATTTTAATTTTTTTATCGCTAAAACCTAAATATGGAGATATATAGATTTCTCCATCTAATTTAAGCAAAAACTCTGCAGTCTTTTTTGAAAGGAAAATTTTCATACTCAAATTTAGTCCCTTTTGTTTTAAAATTGTTTCCAAACTATTTTTTATACCAAATTCTCCTTCAAAATATATTATACTTTTTTCAACAAATCATCGAATTTTTTCAATTCAAAATCAGCCTTTTCTTTACCCCTGGTTTGTTTTATTTGGCCATATCTCGCGAGGCAAGTTTTCATACCAATTTTTTTGGCCCCTAAAATATCTCGGTCGGGATTATCCCCTACAAACATAACTTTCTCTGCTAGCAGTCCTAATTTTTTCAAAGCCTTTTTGAATGGAGAAGCATGGGGTTTTAATCTACCCGTGTCTTCTTTGGCAACCACAAAATCAAAAAAGTCAACCAAACCTAATTCAGTTAATCTAATCCACGCTTGAATCCTGGGTGCATCTGAAACAATTCCCAATTTCAGTCCTCTTTCTTTCAACACAATCAAAGTTTTTTTAACTCTGGGATAAGGAACAATATAACTTGATTTTGTTTTTCTATACGCAACTATCCCTGCAGATAATACAGGGTAAAGTAAAAAACTGTCAACATGCTTTGATTTAAGATATTTTTGAAAAACTCTTTGGTCTTCCCATCCGTGTTTCCAATATAAATCAGTTATTTCATCAACAACCTTTTTTTCAGGCAAATCCAAACCTGCGTTTACCATCGCAGTTGCAGCAGCTCTTATACAGTATTCCTTAATTTTGAAGAAATCAATTAAAGTATTATCTAGGTCAAAAAGGATAGCTTTTATTTCACCTGACATTTTCACAACCTCCTTCAAATCATATATTCCTCAAGCAACGATTTCAAATCTAAATTTCCTTTTTCTTCTAATTCATAATTTGCATGAAGCATTGGTTTATTGATTTTCATCACCAAATTTAAATCGATTGGCGTACCCGAAACAACAAATTCTGCAGAACTGTTATTCACAGTTTCTTCTAATTCTTTTATTTGTTTGAGGGAATACCCCATTGCAGGAAGAATATTTACAGATTGGGGGTATTTGGCATAAGTTTCTTTTATTGAACCTATTGCAAAAGGTCTTGGGTCAATAGCAATTCCCCCATATCTTTTTGTTGCTTGATATCCTGCACCAAAAGACATGCCCCCATGTGTTAATGTTGGCCCGTCTTCAACGACAATAACCATTTTGTTTCTTATCTGCTCCCCATTTTCAATCGTTATTTTTGAATCTGCGTGAATTATCTTTATATTTTTGTTTATAGAAAGAACATTTCCCACAACTTTCTCAATATTTTCTTCTGTGGCTGAATCTTCTTTGTTGATAACAATAACATCTGAAAGATATACATTACTTTCACCAGGATAGTAAGTTTTTTCATGTCCTGGTCTTAAAGGATCAACAACTGTAATCATTAAATCTGGTTTGTAAAATGGAGTGTCATTGTTTCCTCCATCCCACAATATTATATCAGCTTCTTTTTCAGCTTCCTCTAAAATCTTTCCATAATCCACTCCGGAATAAATAACTGCACCCATTCTCACATACTGTTCATATTCTTCTCTTTCTTCAATTGTGCATTTATGTTTTTCAAGGTCTTCGAGGGTTGCGAATCGTTGAACTGCTTGCTCTGCCAAATCTCCATAAGGCATTGGATGCCGTATGGCCACAACTTTTTTACCTGCATCTGTTAAAATTGAAACAATCTTTCTTGAAGTTTGACTTTTTCCACATCCAGTTCTAACGGCGCACACCGCTATAATTTTTTTACTGCTTTTTATCATTGTTTTTTCTGGTGCAATAAGTTTGAAATCAGCCCCTGCGGACAATACTTTTGCAGCAACGTTCCCAACTTCCACATATGATAAGTCTGAATAGCTTAGAATTGCTTCATCAATCTTTTCTTTTTTTATTATGGTTGTCAAATCTTTTTCATCCAATATCGGAATTCCATCAGGATATAGTTTTCCTGAAAGTACCGGAGGATATTTTCTATCTGCAATACCTGGTATTTGCGCAGCAGTAAATGCCACAACCTTTTCTTTTTCATTGTTTCTATACAATACATTAAAATTATGGAAATCTCTACCTGCTGCACCAATAATCAGAACATTTTTCATAATAACACCCCCACTAATAATATTTTAAAGCAGATTTGTATGGTAATAACTTATACCTATAAAAAGGTTGGGGTTTGCGTTAAAAGAGAACAGGCAAGCTTGACAAAGCTCACGCTATCTCATACAAAATTTTAAAAAAATAAGAATTTCGCATCCTTTTAGATATGAGGATGTGAGATCTGTAAGTGGAGCGGTGGTGAGTTGAAGATTACAACGGCTTTAGTAATGGACCAGCTAAACATTTCGGGCGAACCCTCAATGCGTACACTGCCATCCTATTAAAGTTGTCTATTACAACCGCCTACACCACCTAGTCTTGAGAGTAGCTTCGAGCTTAGATGCTTTCAGCTCTTATCTACGCGACACGTAGCTGCCCAGCGATGCATTGGCACAACTGGTACACCAGAGGTGTCCGGACCTCGTTCCTTTCGTACTAAAAGTTCGTTTCTCTCAGGTGGTAACGCTCCCAGTAGATACGACCGTACTGTCTCGCGACGTACTGAACCCAGCTCACGTGAGACTTTGATGGATGAACAACCCAACCCTTGGAAGCTTGTGCACTTCCAGGATGTCTCGAGCCGACAGCGATGTACCAAACCGCGGGGTCAATGTGTACTCTTGCCCGCGACAAGTCGGTTACCCCCGGGGTAACTTGTCTGACAGACGGGGCCCCCATCAACAGGGACACCCGGGTTCGCTAGGCCATGCTTTCACACCTGCGCTTCTTGCTTTTCGAAGCACAGTCAATCCGACATTTGTCCTTATCCCTCTACAGAGGATTTCTGACCCTCTTGAGTCGGATATTGGGCACCTTTGTTTCTTTATCGAAGGTGTACCACCCCAGCCAAACTACCCACCTGCAGTTGTCCCCTTACGGGTTAGACGTATCAGAATCGTTGAGTGGTGTTACAACGGCGCCTCCACCGCCCCCGAAAGGACGATCTCAAACGGCTCCCACTTACGCTCTGCAACAAGCCCAATACATCAACTACAAGCTGTAGTGAAGCTCCACGGGGTCTTCTTTTCCCACTGGGAGTCCTCAGCATATTCACTGAGAAGTGAGTTCACCGGATCCCTCCTTGAGACAGCAGGGCCCTCGTTACGCCATTCATGCAAGCCGCCAATTAAGCGGCGAGGTATTACGCTACCTTAAGAGCCTCAAGGTTAGGCCCGCACTTTACCGGCGCTTAGGTCCCTTGAAAAGGACTTTAACGTACCGGCAGTGAGCAGGCGTCGGCCACTATACTAGGCTTTACAGCTTTGCAGTGACCTTTGTTTTTGCTAAACAGTCGGAGCCCTCTAGTCTCTGCGACCTGCGATCGCCTTGCGACGACTGCAGGCATGCCTTCTACCAAAGGTACGGCACTAATTTGCCGAGTTCCTTAAGGAGAGTTGTTCCGTCACGCCTTGGCTTTCTCTGCCAGGGGCACCTGTGCTGGTTCTGGGTACGGTCATTTTGGGTCGAACGAATTCTCTTTTCATGGACACCTGGTCTCAGCGAAACATTGCTGCCATTTAGTGATTTAAACCTCTTCTCCTCATTAAAAGTCTCCGAGGATCTGTTCACTTTAGCAGGGGTCTCCCCCTGTTCGCTTAGCCGGATGTGTCAAGAAATCGTCTTGCGTTGCCGCGTCTACCAAAACGGGGTAGGAATATTAACCTACTTCCCTTTCACCTCGACGGGGTTACCGTCTAGTTTAGGACCGCCTAACCCTTGGCTGATGAACGTTGCCAAGGAACCCGTGCCCTTTCGGCGCCTAGGATTTTCACCTAGATTTGATGTTACTAACACCAGGATATTCATATCAACTCAGTCCACACGACCTTACGGCCGTGCTTCTACCCGAGCCGATCGCCCTTCTATTGAATCACTCTTTCTTCAAAGAGTGCCCTAAGGTTTCGGTGCTTGGCTTTAGCCCCGGACATTTTCAGATACAGCACCCTTGGCTGGTCCGCTATTACGCGTTGTTTAAAGGATGGCTGCTTCTAAGCCTACCTTCCAGCTGTCTGAGGGGGGTGCTTCCTTTAGATTAACACTTAGCCAAGTACTTAAGGACCTTAACCTTAGTTCTGGTCATTCCCATAATGGCCTACTAGCTTACCCAGTAGAACCCGACTACCACCGTCTACAGTGATTAGGTATTCGGAGATCGACAGAAAGGTAAGGGATTTCTCCCCCAGCACTTTCAATCGGTGCTCTACCCCCTAATCAACCTCAAGTGGCGCTATCCTGAGGGATATTTCGAAGGGAACCCGCTATTCCCGAGCTCGAATGGTCTTTTGCCCCTAGACATGGGTCACCCGAGGGAATAAAACCACCAACGGTTGACGGCCTCCACCAACTGTAGGGTTGGCTTCGCCGTGCCCAAGCCTAGATCGCCCGGATTCGGGTATAAAGACAGTGACTAACCTCACTTTCGTAAGGCGCTCCTCGTCCGAAGACTGCGAGCATTTCGCTTTCGCTATGACTCTCGTCTTGCCACTCTCATTAACTCCCTGGCCCTTGCTTCGAGAAGGACAGTGTGACACTGGTACTTTGTTTCGATACATTTCTTTCAAAAGGCATCTTCAACAAAGGTCAACCCTTTGATGCCACACCAAACTGTCCCCATTCAGTTTCAGGTTCTTTTCGCACCCCTCGCCGGGGTCCTTTTCAACTTTCCCTCACGGTATTAGTTTACTATCGGTCTAAGGGTATGTTTAGGCTTAGGAGTTGATACTCCCATCTTCAAACGTCAAACTTAAGACGCCCTACTCTTTTGCTCCCTTCCTAATAGCTTAACCTACAGGACTATCACCCTCTATGGTACAACTTTCCAGTTGTTTTGGTTCACAAATTAGGAGATTATAAGCCCCACATCTCAACTTATGTTACCATAAGCGATTCAGGACGGCCTAACCGGTTTTCTGTCGCCCATACTAACCGGATCGCATTTGCTTTCTCTTCCTCGCCCTACTAGAATGTTTTACTTCAGGCGGTAACGGCGGAATCTCAGGATCTAAGGATGCGTGCGCCTCCCCTGAGCTTATCACAGCTTGCCATGCCGCGAAGTGCCTTAGCCGAGTCATCCACTGAATGGGTTAATGTA
>JAHKLX010000068.1 GCA_020854835.1 Microcaldota archaeon | reverse complement strand
GGCCAGTTTTTTAATTTGGCTCTAGCAACATACCCTTTTTTGTCAACATAATACATGTATCCAGGCTCTTTTTGGATTTTTTCATCTCCAACTTTTTTCTTTCTGCCTTTTTTATTATGTCTCATTGGGGCTCTCCAGACGTATCCGTCTTTTCCTACAAAGTATAAATAACCTTCTTCTCTTGTTACTTGTTCACGTCCTACTTTTTCACCCATTTAAAACACCTCCAAAATAATAACAAATTACTAACGACATATAGGCTTTTAAATCTATCTCGAAGGGTGTTTTTAGAAAGATTTATAAATAAAAATGTTCATAACTAATTAACAATCAACGTCACAAAAGCATTTTAAACAGTTGTAATCAACTAATATAGACACTAGGAGGTGTTATGCGTGACAATAAAAGAACATAATGATAATAATAATTTAAATGAAAAAATAATTTTAAAAGTTGCAGAAGCTTTACAAAATGATGTTGGAAGAAATATTGTAAGAGCAGATTCAAAAACAAGAAAACATCTCGGAGTTACAAGTGGAGATATTGTTGAAGTGATTGGTAAAAAAAGATCTGCGGCGATAATATGGCAAGCAAGACCACAAGATGAAGGATTGGATATTATTAGAATGGATGGATATATTAGAAAAAATGTTGGTGTTGCCATTGGAGATAAAGTTAAAATTAAAAAAGCGGAAACAAAACCTGCAACAAAAATTGTTTTGGCACCTTTGCAATCAATTAAATATTCTCCTGGTTTTGATACTTATATCAAAAAAAGACTTATTGGAAGACCGGTTGGAAAAGGAGATACTATACACATTGCAGTTTTTGGAGCATCTTTCCCATTGGTTGCAATTATTACCCAACCTGCAGGGATTGTTCAAATAACAGAGAGCACAGAGTTTACTTTGAAAACTGAACCTGCACAAATGCCTAGTGTTCCTAATGTAAAGTATGAAGATGTTGGCGGATTAAAGGAAGCTGTTAGAAAAATAAGAGAAATGGTGGAGCTCCCTTTAAGACATCCAGAATTGTTTGAAAAACTAGGAATAGAACCTCCGAAAGGAGTTCTCTTATATGGTTCACCAGGAACAGGAAAAACCCTTCTTGCTAAGGCAGTTGCAAATGAAAGTGACGCACATTTCATTTCAATTAATGGGCCAGAGCTTACGAGCAAGTTTGTAGGTGAATCAGAACAAAAACTTAGAAGTTTATTTGAAGAAGCAGAAAAGAATGCGCCTTCAATCATATTTATGGATGAACTTGATGCAATAGCACCAAAAAGAGAAGAGGTTAGTGGAGAAGTTGAAAAAAGAATGGTTTCACAATTGTTAACATTGCTAGATGGATTGAAAGCTAGAGGCCAAATAATAATAATCGGTGCAACTAACAGACCTAATGCAATTGATCCTGCACTTAGAAGACCGGGGAGGTTTGATAGGGAAATTGAAATTGGCATTCCAGATAGAGAAGACAGAAAAGAAATTTTACAAATTCATACTAGAAACATGCCTTTAGAAAAAGATGTTGATTTAGAAAAAATTGCAAACATTACCCATGGTTATACGGGTGCAGATTTATCTTCACTGACAAAGGAAGCAGCTATGAGGGCCTTGAGAAGAATTTTGCCAAAAATAAATTTTGAAGAGGAAATTATCCCTCAAGAAATTTTGGATTCTCTTAGAGTTTTAAAAGATGATTTTATTGATGCCATGAGAGATATTAGACCTTCAGCACTTAGGGAAGTTTTTGTTGAAAGGCCAAATGTAAAATGGGAAGATGTTGGGGGAATGGAAGAAGCAAAACAACAAGTTAAAGAAGCAGTTGAACTCCCATTAAAAAATCCTGAGGTTTTCAAAAAAATGGGGATAAGACCTATGAAAGGTATTCTTTTAGTAGGTGTACCGGGAACAGGAAAAACTCTTCTTGCCAAGGCAGTTGCAACAGAATCAGAAGCAAATTTTATTTCGATTAAAGGACCTGAAATATTGAGCAAATGGGTAGGTGAAAGTGAAAAAGCAGTTAGAGAAATATTCAGAAAAGCAAGACAAGCCTCTCCCTGTATTGTTTTCATTGATGAATTAGATTCAATAGCAATACGTAGAGGTGGTGGAGAGGGTAGCAATGTTGGCGAAAGAGTTGTTGACACTTTACTTACAGAAATAGATGGACTAGTTATTGCTAAAGACATTGTTGTTATTGGTGCGACTAACAGACCAGATATTTTAGATCCTGCATTGCTTAGGTCTGGAAGATTTGATAGAATAATTGAAGTTCCATTACCTGATGAAAAAGCAAGATTGGAAATTTTAAAAGTTCACACAAGGAATATGCCTTTAACAAAAGATGTTGATTTAAATAAACTCGCCAAAGAATTAGAGGGTGTTACTGGTGCAGATATTGAAAATATGTGCAGAGAAGCAGGCATGGAGGCAATTCGTGAAGATTTGAAAGCTAAAGACATAAAAGCTAAACATTTTGAATTGGCAAGAGAAAGAGTCAAACTATCGGTTACAAAAAAATATAAAGAGCATATGGATAAGTTCAAAAGCAATATGACTATGTTCGGGTGAATGATGAATGATGCAGTATTTTAATTTTACATTAAGAGAATTGATAGATCTAGCAGTTTCAATACTTGCTTTGTGTGTTGCCTTAACCATCGCAACCTTTCCTGGAGGGTTAGCGGGCATGATGGCAGAACCCTTAATGATATTTCCATCCATGCTCATTTATTTTATTGTGATAACTCCTGCATTTGCTTTGCATGAATTTGGACACAGAACTGTTGCAATGAAATATGGTGCACATGCACATTACCAAGGTTTTCCATTATGGATATTGTTTATGTTAATTGGCGCTGTTGTTTTTGGTTTTGTTTTTGCAGCAACTGGTGCAGTGGTAATTTTTGCGAAATATATAACGCCAAAAGAAAATGCAGAAATATCTTTGGCAGGCCCCAGAATAAATATTTTATTGGCAATCCTATTTGTTTTAGCAGGAATAATTACTGAATTTTTGATGCCAGCCATTGCAATAAAAGAAATAATGCTTCTCATATTTGGAGCATCTGCTTACATAAATGCTTTTCTTGCAACATTTAATATGATCCCTATGTTCCCTTTAGATGGGAGTAAAGTTTTAAATTATAAAATCAGTTTGTGGGCGTTTTGGTTTGGAGTGTCAATACTCCTGCTTTTGTTTATCGATATAACTATGTTGAGTTTTGTTATATTTTTAACTTTTTTTGCATTGATTATGACAAGTTTAACAAGAAAGGTGAGATTTGCATGATCGATAAAGGGGCAGAAGCAATAATAAAAAATACTATACTGTGTGACAGAGAATTGTTGGAGAAAAAAAGACTTGAAAAAACATATAGGGAAAAAATACTAGATCAAAAACTTAGAAAAGAAAGAACGAGAACTGAAGCAAGAATCTTGCATAAAGTAAAATCTACGGGAGTTTTGTGCCCTGTCGTTTACTTGGTTGATAATTATTCTATATATATTTCAAAATTTGATGGAAAAACATTGAACAAACTAAAAATAAAAGGAAAAGAAATTGAAGATATGGGAAAAATTTTGGCAAAATTACATTCACTTGATATAATCCACTCTGATTATACAACTGCAAATATTATGCGTACAACAAAGGGAACTGCAGTCATAGATTTTGGATTATCTTTTGTAAGTACGCGAACTGAAGATAAAGCAAACGATATTGTTACATTGATGCAGGATTTGGGTGTTGATAGTAAAGAAATAAAAAAAGTAATTGAAAGTTACATCGAAAACAATGGAAAAAAAGAAATTGTTGAAAGAGCATATGATGTTCTAAAACGGGGAAGATATCAAAAAAATTAAATTTCCTCCCAACAAACAAATCCTTTTTCTGGACTGAGGATTATTTTTTCTTTGATAAGTTGTTTAATGGCCAAGTCAATTCCAACGTGATAAAACGCATCGATTGATTTGTATAGAGGAATTCCATTATTATATGGTTGGGTTTTTTCATATTCTGAAAAATTTATTTTTTCCATTTCATCCACTATTTCTTTGAGAACTTTATCAAGAACAGGTTTTAATTCTTTTTTTATTAGTTTGAACTCTGGTCGGGATGGACGTTCTCCTGTTTTTCCAAAACAAACAAGTTTGACATCGTTAACAAAATGGTCTGTACCTAAATTAAATTCTTCAGATTCAAAATCTTCAATTCCCCAACAGTTAAATTTTCCACCGTCTCTTTTTTCTTCGCGGATCAACATACCCCTCTTTTCAAGTTCATCTAAAGTCCCTATATCAATACAATAATAACCTAAAATAGCAAACAAATTCTGTTTGTCTGTGCGAATGTCTTTTAACCTACGTTTAGTAACTTTTACAATCCCCTCTGCTATTCTGCCCCCATACTTAAATATTACTTGCTTATCTTCGGTAGAAAACAAAGGAAAATTGATTTTATCATCTTTAACCAGATTCAATAGAACAAGATCTTCATATTCTCTGGGTTTGGGTTTTGATTTTCCTTTGGAAAGGTTTAACAAATAATGTTCAACATCAGAATTTAACAAACTGAAGGGGTTAATTTTGCCAAATTCGCCATCAACAAAAAACCAAAATTTGTATTCCAATGGAATCCCTCATAAAAAGAAATGTTTGGTTTCTTCAATCAAAAAATCTTCATATAATTTTATTTTGTTGAGATAACTTGCTTTCTTTAAAACATCTCTGCATTTGATAAAAGACCAGTTTTTTTCTTTTCCTCTGTATTTTGGATTGTTGCTATAAACTATACCCTCAATCCCTGCCCATACTGCTGCAGATGAACACAAAGGGCAGGGTTCAAAAGTAGAATATAACCAACAACCTTTCAAGGACCAAGTTCCTATTTTTTTACATGCTTTTCTTATAGCATCCACTTCAGAATGTGCAGTTGGATCAATGCATTTTTCAATTGGATTGATTTTTCCAGAAGAAATTGATAAAATATTTCCGTTCTTATCCACAACTGCTGCAGTTATTGGTTTTTCCGGACCATACGCAATAAGTTTTCTCATTATTTCTTTATTTGGATGTTTTACCATGAGTTAAATACCAAGCAAAAATTTATTAGATTATTCTTTTAGTTTTCTTAAGTTAAATTCTTTCCAGCACTCGACAAAACTTACAAGTCCCTGCTGTTGTTGCAAAACCACATTTCGCACAAGGAGACACTTCAATTTTTTCAAGTTCGATTCTTTTTTTTATTTTTTTAATTGTTTTTGTTAAATTTGTTGTGAAATCTTTTTCAACATACTCAAATTCTTGAACTGCTTTTTTTATTTTGTTTTGATGAACTTCTGCCGAATAAGGACACTTGATTTTTACAGTTTCGATATTGTGATTATTCGCATACTTGAGTATGAGCTCTTCCCTCACCCAATAAAGAGGTTTCACACGACCAACCATTTTGGTTTCAGGAACTTTTTCAATAACTGAATCCACCCTAATAAGCTGATCAACATCCTGGGACATTATATTCATTATAATTGTAGCTGCGGTGTCATCTAAATTATGGCCCGTAACAATATAATCAAATTGGTTTTCCCAAGCCCATTTATTTATTACATATCTCTTAAAAAGTCCACATAAAGCACAGGGTTTGTCTTTGTGATAAAGCTTTTGAACAAGAGGAATAAAATCAGGTATTGGTTGTTTAGCATAATCTTGGATATTAATAATTGATAATTTTACACTGTTTTTTTCAGCATGGTCTTTTATAATTCTTAAACTTTCTGAACTGAACTCTGGAATGCCCAGATTTAAATGTATAAGTTCGTGTTCTATATTAAGACGTTTGAGAATATGTGAGCAGGTTAAAGAGTCTTTTCCTCCTGAAATTGCTACAACTATTCGCCCCCTGGCTTTTTTCATAATCTTCTCTGAACGTTTCAAGATATGGCTATCAAGATCAAAAGAAAACGTTTGAGAAAAAGTGCCCTTTTGGGGCATGATATCACCTATTATAATTTACCAGTACGTCTCTTAAGTTTCTTCTTTAGTTTGCGCCTTCTTTTCTTTAACCATTTCCAGC
>JAHKLX010000016.1 GCA_020854835.1 Microcaldota archaeon | reverse complement strand
TGCGCTGCGTCGCTCAGGAATGATCTTGCCTTCATCATCCAGCACATAATCAAACAGTGCACCAGCCAGCTGAGATGTAACCCGAACCTCAGTCACATTCAGGTGATATTCCTGGTCATTGGCTTTCCAGGTATGATCTGCTTTCATCCAACGCTGAATGCTCTCCACTGTGGTTCGTGCTTCTTCTCCGGAGAGGGTATCCAATGGCAACCCGCAGGTAATACTGATTGGTTGGGAAATGACATCGGAACGCTGGATCAAACGGGTGAACGCCCCATAGAATAGCGCTAGCATCTCCGGCGAACCGGCAAAACGATCCATGCTCAGGTTTTCTACTGGCCGTCCACTGTCGTGTGCGCCGCTATCAACAAAGAACGTGCTTCCCGACGGCAAAGCGATTCGCAGCGGCAGGCGGGAACTGCCCAACCCCAGCATGCGCCCTACCAATGGGCCATTATTGACTGCGACCTGAGAGATCAATTGAATGCTTTGCTGATTCCCATGCAGCTTGAGCGCTCCCATTCCCAGATCGAGTCCAAAATTCATTGTTTCTGTCATGTATTTTCCTTTATTCTACAAGATACTATACAACATGGAGTAATTTGAAGTAAAAAAATCAACCTCATCGGTTGAATTTATTGTAACATATTACTCCATGTTAATCAATATCTTGTAGTATTCATTTGGGAGATTACTTTTTATATGGACGACCCGAATCATCAAACGCCCATTTGCCCTGACCACTGTTTTGGCGATAAACTCTGGCGCAGTATGCCACGTCTGCTTCATCCAGGAGTGTCTTTCGACCCTCTTTGCCCAATTGGTGGATCAGCCCTCGCTGCATCCAGCGCGTGAGGGTAGAAGTGTTGAGCTTGTATTTCCGTCCGGCTTCATTGATGCTGATTGGAACGCCTTTCAGGCCTGCGTTGAGCTGGTACTCAGGTAAGGCTTCTTTGGGCAGCAGATTGTTGACGCTGATTTGGCTGATGCCAATACTTCCATCGGTCATCACGGCTGCCTGAAGTGTTCCCTCATCTGCCAACTGATATATGGAATCCAAATCCAACCCAAGCTGTTTGGCGGCTTGTTCGGGAGTGATGTAATATTCCAATCGGGATTGATCGATTTTCACGGACTACTCACAAAATTCTATTTACTACAAGTTAATCATACAGTGAAAGTGAAGGATCGTCCAGCAATAGCGTGTCATTGCATATCCCCCTGATATTTAGGTTAACCAACCTGAAGGTTAAATGACCTAAAAATCCTGATGACGTATCCTATTGTTTGGCTGATGATTTCAAAGTCCGGGAAAAGACAAAATAATAATATCGACAAAAAATTAAGGTCTGCGTCCTCGCTGACGTGCCGCAGACGCCTTGTTGACACGCCGCAGACGTTGACGCAGACCTTACCGCAGACGTTGATTGAACAGGAAGAGCGCTGAAGCGCCTTTTGCCGTAACGAGATATGGAAATACCATTCGACCGAGAATTGCCCTCCCTACCCAGAAAAACTCGAATCTAAACCGGTATAAATTGCACCACTACGGATAGGTAAATTGGAGAATTTACCAGATGAGGGACCGTAAATTCTTGCACAAATAAATCCGGGTATTTTTTTGTGATAAGAAAAATTTTCCCGATCCATGGGAACAGTGTGCACTTTGTTCAATCCACTTCGATCCCCTAGAGTCTTAAGGGGGAACAGGTCAACGGAGTGACACATCGTTCTCTGTTGGATGGTCTTTGATGGTTTTGAGAATATCACCCAATCGCCAGGGATGATACTTCCTGACCTCAACGCTCATGTTGATATGGTTCGGTCCCAGATTGGAACCTTCAGGCGGCGGTGGGACATTATGGATATGACTATGTAGATTGATCCAACCATCTTCAAGAGGAACGATCGGACGATGTGAAAAAACCAGTTTCATGTGATTTTCTAATTCAACCAGTAATGAATTCTTTATCAGGGTCACGCTATGTGCTACACAAAAGGACTGGCTCAACCGATCGTGGTTTCCCTGGATTAAGAACAATCTGCCATTCAAAATGCCGGTCAATATCTCAAAATGGCTTTTCTTTCCCAAAGCAAAATCACCTAGGTGCAGAATGGTTTCGTCTGGGGTAACCAGATCATTCCAATTCTTGATAATCAATTCCTGCCAGTTATCGGGCCGGCTGCAATAACTTCCGATATTCTCATGGAAAAAGGAGAGATGGTGATGAACTTAATAAAAATCGGCATGGTTACTCGCTGACCTTCTGGCCAGTCTTATTTGGATTCGTCCTAATCCCGATCCTGGCGTTGAGCATTGAGCTAGGGCGCTACTTCTACGCCCGGGCGAAGATCGCCAAAGCAGCAGCCGCGGCCGAGATCAGCCAGCGAGTGTTTGTAGAAACGGGAGACCTGCAGACCACCAGCAAAGGCCTGGGTATTGGCCCAGCTCTTTGCCAGCCTGAACAACGGGTACCTGAGCCATTACGGGTGAATAAGGTGGTGACGGGGATTAACGTAGATTCGGAAAAAGATAAAGTATCAGTGCAAGTGTCGGCAAACCTACATAGGTTATTTCCAAGTGTCATGCCAAATGCACTGGTGCCAGAGACTGGATAAGCTCAGATACACGCATTTTCAAGACGAAGTAGATTTTAACGAACTATTATCTTGCTTTATGTTTTATAAGTATAGACTGTCCGAACGACCGATGATCTGTCATCAGTTTATAATCATCGTATGAATTTTCTTTGTAGTATATATTGAGCCGGCATAACCAACAAAATGTGGAATTGGTTCGGTGGGCAAATTCTTCAATGATGTCTTTTGACATTAGCAAATATTGGCCAGTTCTTGGCGGGACTTTGTCAAAATACTTCTCACTCAGCCCATCTGTCCAGTCATTCCATTTGCCAATAATCCGGTTGTGATCGCGAATTATTAATGAGTTCTTTTCAGCAGAAAAAGAAACTTGAGAATCACCGAGACGAGGGGCCGGCAGCCAAATATTTCTATACATTCGCCAGGCTTGCCAACGTGGTGTTGTTATAGTATGAGCCTGACCAGCAACAGGTAACAGAGTCCAATCATGAAAGCGTCTTACCAATTCATTTATATTTTCGGGCTCAATCGTTCCCGCAAATCTTATTAAAGAAGGGCATTTCGTAAGAACTTCATTGTACCCGTCTGTATTCACCTCTCCTTTGAAGTAGCTAATTATTTCTTTTAGATCAGGCACTAACGGCCCATGACATTTTTGAAATGCTCCATAAATCTCGAGATCATAAACAGTTTCGCCTTGTTGAATAAATCCAGTAGCTTCGCTAAGTAGCCATTTATCTCCATCCGAGGTGGACAAAAACTCAGATTGTGCTGACCACATTTTTTCAACTTGATCCCAGATTGCTCCAATAGCCGAGTCTGTCTGCCGCTGAACCATACTTTCTATTGGCCACCAGTCGGGTCTTTTTTCGGGAGTAATTTTCCATAGTTCTAAATCGATTGGACAGGTTTCGGCAGCTAAGAAAAGCGCATTATCTTCTGAGATAAATCCCTGTTCTAAAAAATAAGCAAGCGCTCGCAAGAATGCAGAGCGATATACCTCACTCATTTCTGTATCAATTGCAGAGTATCTCAAACCGTTTGTTTTTGTACCCCAAAAATGATCCATCGGTATGACCGATGGTGTTATCCCTAACTGATTGGTAAGGATGATCCATTCATATTCCCAATGCTTATAGAATGAGAACCCTTCTTTTTTTTCAATGTGTTTTGCCCAGTAATCATATATGGGAGGGAGAAAGCCTGTAACAAATTTACTAAAAAATGGATTACTCGGATAATTGTCAGGAACAGATCCAGAATGAATTAATGAGGCACCGATCGGTTCGCCATAACTTGAGTCGTAAGCAGAAAATAACAACCATGAAAGTAAAGATCGCTTTGGATAGATCGTAAGAAGTTCACTTATTGAGGGCGTTCTGATAGTTGGATTTAGTATTTTGGATCGCAATAACACAAGAATTGCTTTAGCAGCCACACTTTCTAACAATTGCGACGACATCCATTTCAACAACAACTCTTTAATGCCAGAACTATTTTCCTTATCAAGAATTAGTGAACCGATTGAATTTGCCGCTCTCTCCTGAACTAAAAGCGAGGGCCAAGTTAACCGTGAAAATAATATGGGATGAAGCAAACTTTGATCAATTGTTTTGCTGCTCATCATTTATCCATCCAGGATTTGGAAAATTGCCAGGTGAGATATATTCCAAAACGCAAGAGACAATTCTATCGAGAACTGCTTTCGCCATTTCTTCTTGATTAAAGTAGAGCAAATAAGAAATAAGCCGATAGAAAGTATGGCTGCCTGTTGAGAATGTTTTTAGAATAAAATCGAACCATTTTTCTGGGTAATATTCCTTGATTATCTCCCAACGCTTTCTTGCATTCTCTTCCTTCGTATAATACCTATACCAACCGCTATCATTGTTTTGAGCTTGAATTAACCAAGGATATGCCTGATCTTTTCCGAACAGAGAGAGACACAAATCAAATACTTCATCAGTATTCCGGAAATAAAAACCACTTTCAATAACTTTTTCTAATCCCTTATACACTTCGACTTTCTTGCCGTTAGAAATCCAATAATTGATCCATTCTTTTACTTTTTCTTCCCGGGAAATGATCCTTTTATTATTTATCATCGTGAAGAATTCGATTGCCTGGTCAGGTGGAAAGTCACTAAATGGAGGCAGCGCCTCATCCTTATGGATATTTTCAGATTGATTTCTTCTTGATTGGGTTGACTTATAAGGATCATGGCCTGGGTCGCCATCTATTTTCCCAATAACTTTATTTATACAATCGATTATTTCATTTGCAAAATAATCACCTTCAACTGCTCTTTCGTTAAGAATACTGAGGCTTTCCTCATCAATAGCAGTTTGGGCTATTGCTTTGGCGATCGGATCTGAAAGATCCATTGTTCTAACAAGAACATTCAAGGCGTGGAGGGCATCATATGGCTCCTCGATTTCACTCAGCCATAGATAATATTTGGGAAGTTTCGATGGATTTATGTCCGCCAATACTGTGGCGAGCGATCTAGGGTAATGCCCTGTTTCATCACTATCTGTAAACAGGTCAATTTTCGCTATCGCTGGAGCTAATTGGAGAAGATAGGAATATGAATTCGGGGTTTCGCCAGGTTTATACAATGGATAACAAAGATGAATAACATCCATTGTTTCGCCAAGTAACATATCTTTATGGTGATAATGGGCGACGAGATATTCAGATGCTTTATGGATAAAATCTCGAGCTTTTTCCCGTAACTCATGCGTTGCTGCAAGGTGTGCCAGGAATCCATATTCCTCGGCTTTTGTTGGAAACTCCTCAATTTCCGATTCTAAACGTTGAATTTGATTATCAATTATCCATTGAACTGCATCGATGTTAAGCCAATTTCGCGCATGATCCAAATAGGTTTCGATCCATTTTATGGGGTAACAATAACTTGACTTAAATATTATTTTTACGTCACTTGAGTCGATCTTAAGCTTTTTGTCAAACGATAAAGAAAAAATATAGAGGTCAAACGAGATCATCTGAATGGAAGCGACAGATCCTTCGCTATATTCTTTCTCGTCTTGGTTTTCTGGCCATCTTATTCTAGGAAAATCATTTAATTTGTCATATACCCAACCTGGTGTAATCGGTATCTTGGCTAAAAGACAAGCAGAAGCATCTTTTGCAAGCTTATCGAGCCGATGTAAAAATTGATGGTTCCATGTTGAATGTCCAACATCTTTGAGCCACCTGACATTCTCATGTGTTCTTCCTGACAGACAATTCGCCAATAAACAAAGAAAAAAATATCGGTAGAAGTCCCTTATCTTTGAGTCCCACAAAGAATAATCGTATTGTTTAACCATAAGCTGGTCTATTGATGGCATCTTGAAATTGGTCACGTTTAGAGAATTCGTGTTTCGCAGTTTTGAGTAAATGACCAATATCGGATTTTCTGAATTTGTATTAATAAGCTCTTGATCGATGTCGAGTCCCTCTTCAATGGCTAATAGGACCGATTCCTGGATGATGACATCGCACTCGCGGTTTGATAAAGAATTCTCATCTCCTTGCTCAAGACATTTTCCCCAAGTGTTTAATACGTAGCGTAAATGCTCAATCTTCTTTAGGGATCTTAAACGAGATATATAGAAATAAAGCATCTCTACTGTGTAGCCACTATCTCGATTACGAATAGCCCACTGTATAGTCTTTTCGGATTGTGAGTAATCTAACAATGCCGCTGTTTCTAATATCGGTCGGATATTTTCTTGCCATGTCATGTGCCGTCCATTTTCCTGGGGATGACGGTGCTTTTGGATAAGTGCCTTAAAAATCCGATTTATTTCCAGATCATTTGAATATCTGTACTCATTGGTTGCGAGACTGGCTAATATTTTTCCGTCTAGCTGTTCTAAATTGCTCCGTAATCTGGCCCTTAGATAATTATCCTCTTCTAGAAGTAGTTGGGGGGTTATTAGAATCTCAAGGACATATTCCTCAAAATCGTATAAAGTATTGCAATATTCCTGCAGCAATCCGAGCTCAACCGCTCTCGGCAAATCTTCCAACGCTAAAGCTATTTGTTTGCTTTTCGAGATTATTAATTGTATATCTTCGCTGGCATAGCGCTTGGAAACAGCATCAATCGCCCAGTTTCTATTAGGTCCCTCTACTAAGGGCGATTGATTCCCTAATTCTGCTTCCAAAATCCATTCATTTGCCCATCGCCAGTACAAAGGCGCATTAGTCTTGAGCCAGTTTATAGCTCTTTTCTTCTCGATGTTTATGTAATCATTATGGTCAGTTGTGTTTTCAATGAAAGCATAAAGACTACTGTGAAATGGACGTAATCCCATATCACTATTAATTAATAGGTGCTCAACCTCACATAAACTTTTTCTTACTCGGCTCCTGTTTTGGGCAGAGGGATCTACAGCATCGAATATTCCTTCCCTTGGCCAGGGAAAAGGGCATGCTGAAATCAGATGTAGAATTTCACGTGGTTCTTCATCTAATGAAGCCCATAATTCTTCATAATACTTTGTGATGTCTTCATGAGCACATTCAGGAAGTTCCAGAATATTGTCTTCAGTGACCTGTTTGTTCCGTTCGATCAGGGATTTCAATGAATAACGAATATGAAGCGGATGGCCTTTGCTCTTTTTATAAAGAGCATCCGTTAGCCTATCTATCATCCAATCTTGTATTTTTTCTTCACCAGGTTTAGAGATCTCCTTGGCATGTTTCCCGAGCCATATCTTCACAGATGCCCTGTCCAGAAGGGGTAGATGCAGCCACTCAACTTTAGGGGCAAGCCGTAATAAACTTCTTGGCAATTTGTTGTCTTCTACAGGTTGAGTGGCGAGTAAAACAATAACGCCCTTCACGGGAGGAAGAAGGATATTTATAAAATCCTCTAATTCTTTTATGGATTTTTGTTCTCGCCAGACGTGATCTAATCCATCTACAATAACAATAAGACATTTACCCCGGTCTTCATAATAACTGCCAGATCTTTCTAACCAGTTAGAAAGATCATTATGGTTTGGGTTTCTGGAATCTAATCCTTGAAGCGATTCGGCATAATTTAATTCCAAATCATACATCAAAGATTCGGCGGCGCGCACATGATCCAGGCGATATACCCGGTTACGATCCTCCATGGACAAATAATAATGATGACGAATTACTGGAATATCTACTTCACAAAGATGGTTATAAAGATAACTTACATAAGTGCTTTTCCCTACACCAGGGCTAGCTGTAATTACCAAGCATTTCTTGGTGTGTTTTTCCAAGGTGGTAAGTAAATCTTGGTGAAATTCCTCCGATGGAAGGACATAGTCAGAAGGTATTTCAAACCGTTGGGGGAGAGATTGTAGGGTATACCAGAGAGAAGCTTTTTTTATTTCAGATAAAGTAATTAGTCCCCCCGGTGGCGGTTCATTACGATTAATCACCCATTCGCGAAGTTCATTTTTTAGATTTAGCCAACCAGTTTCTGTCCCGCCTAACCCGCCGAATCTTCTTCGAAGTCCTTCTTCAATTTCAGATAAACCAGGTTGATTAAAACGAAACTTGGAAATGAGCGAAAAAGTGGACACAAAAAATGTCCTGATCGGGTAGACTAGAAAAATCAGGAGATCAGGCATGAACGACAGGAAATATCGGGAATACACGCGGGAGTTCAAAGCAGAGGCCTTGGAGCTGCTGAAACGC
>JAHKLX010000034.1 GCA_020854835.1 Microcaldota archaeon | reverse complement strand
CGTGTGCGGGCGCGCCTTGGTCACAGGAAGAAACCGATGCGTTATCTCCATTAATTGAAGAAGATGCAATTGCGGCATATCGTGAAGCGTTTCCCCTGAGCGATCGTACTGATAAGGCGTTAAAGGTACGTCATGAACGGATCCATCATGGGAAAGGTCCAAGGTTTAGGTCAACCGATCCCATTTCAGAGATAGAGGAATCTTTACCGGAATCCCCTGTATCCGCTCGCAAGATCCCTTCTGCATCAACGATATATCGTGATGAATTAGAGGTATTGTTATCTTCCGGCGGTTCGATGTCGGGCACCATTCGTTTATATCGTGCATCGTTCCCTAACAGCGAACGGTCTGATAAGGCGATTTGGACGATGTATCGCCGGATATCTTCTGGTGGGATTAACATCTCCGATTACCTTTATTATACAGATGCAAACCAATCAGAAAAATCCTTCAAACCTGATATCCCTAAACCTTCGTTTGATAAAATTGAAGAGGATGTCATTGTAAGCGGCTCGAAATGGGATCTGAAAGAACTTTCGTTACTTGCGCGCATTGACCCATTAAAAGATGCAATTGCGGCATACCGCAAGGTGTTCCCAAACAGTGAGAGGACTCGAAAATCATTACATTTGCAGTATTTCCGGTTACGTAAAGATGTACCTTCAGTTCCTTCAAAACCGCTTGAATCCCCGAATAATGCTGAGGATCTTGTACCCAAAGAAGATGAAATAGATGTCGTTCCTGTTCCCGCTCCCGCCCCCACAATCGTAGATATTGAACCGAAACCTCTTCCCGATACTATTGGTTCGGTAGATGATATTGATGAAACCCCGGTCCAGATCAATCATAAAGATTCGTGGTTATCAGAAGAGTTGGCAGTTATCGCGGTTGCTTCATCTCGTCAGGATGCAATAAATCGGTATCGTGAAGCGTTTCCTCAATCGGGTCGAAACGATAAATCGGTAGGAACAAATTTCTATCGGTTAAAGAAAAAGAGAGCTGAAACAAAATTCGTGTTAGAAAAACCCGAAACCGATTCAACTCCTTTCGTTTCACACACTTCATCCGCGATTTGTGATGATGCGATTCCGTATATCAAAGAAATCCCCGATTCGGTATTCAGCAAGATATTGGTATCAAAATCTCTAAATGATGCAAGATCCTCTTGCAAATATTATCTACACGAATCTGGTATAGATGAATCAATAATTGACAAAATCTATACTTATACAAAAGATGTAGTAAAATTGGGTAAAGAGGTATCAACCGTGCTTGGTATTGGTAAGATCGTAAATATTGATCGTCAGATATGCAGGTGCCTTGTGGATTGTAAAAATGCTGGAAAAATCTGGACAAATCCATTAAAAATATATTATGGATATATGTATGGTGTTGAAAATGAGGCAGAATAATGGATGTATGGGTATTATTGCGGCAGGAATATCAGGGATATACCTCAATCCTTAATATTTACACAGATTATGCCAAGGCGGTTGATGGGTGGGAACGTGCGCGGTTACAGCTGATGAATGAAGCCAAAGATTTAGGATTCGATATCATCTATGATCAGCTGAAATCCTTGAAATTGGGTGATGCAACAAATTGGTATTATCCAGTATTGCAAAAATACAATACCATAGATTGATTTTTTCAGAAAAGTATTTGTATTCATCCATCACATTCTTTTTTAAAACGGTGGTTAGAGTTATGGTTAAACCCGAATTGGATGAAATGGGGGATCACCCTACATTCCCGCAATGAACGCTCTTCAAGATATGAGAGCCACAGAATTAGATTTGGCAATCAAAACGCTCGAATCTACTAAAAAGTAGTGGATATATCCGTATTTTCTTTTTTTTCCAACAATGGGATACATTTATTACCTATCGTGGTAATATAACTAGTATGGCAACGAAAGTGTTGATTTCACCCATCCCCGAAGCATGGAAGCAACTGATTCTTAGAAAAAGCAGAACGGCGTTATTTCGGCAGGTGCAAGAAAGCGGCAATAAAAATTGAAAAAATTCTTGGGTGATGTGTTATGGCAAGAAAAAGATCTGGTGGTTTCCAAAAGTGGTTTCCTGAAAAGAGGAAGTTTGGTGGTGTCTGGTATTCTTTATATGCTACTTCTGAGCCAAAATATAAAAAAGATTTAGAAGAAAAGGCACGTGAGTTACGTAAGGGAGGTATATTAGATCCTCAATATTGGACTCGTATTGTTTATGATGAATTGCCTCCTGTTGGTGGCATTAATCCCGTCACAGGCAGAGAATATCCGGGTATTGAAGCATATCTATTATATGTTCGGAAGAAACCAGAAACAAGCGAGAGTAAAGCATTTAGACGAAGAATCCAAAAGATTGAACAACGAAAATCCCCTTGGGATAAATTATTAGGAAGATAAATTGGGTTTGGTGATGTGTTATGGATTTTAAAGGATTATCAAAATTACCTTTTTGGGAAAAGGAAAATGCAAACCGTATTTTACGTATAATTGCAACTGATATCTTAGAGAAAGCAGAACGGCGTTATTTCGGTAGGTGAAATTGTATGGCAAAAAAGACAATAAAGAGTTTTGGTTTAAGATCGAATTTGGATGTTTTCAGATTACCTTCAAAAGACGTTCCGAAAGAGCGTATCTTTGATGGCGCGGCATTTGAATTATGGACGGGAGAATACGGTCCGAGTCCGGGCGGTCATTCAAAATCCAATGCACAGATATATGCAAAAGAGCTTCGTGCGAGCGGCTATCGTGCGCGAATTGTGCCGTATGGCGGTAAGTATTTTATTTATTTCAATTAGTGGGTGATAAAATGGGTTTTAATGGGTTATCAAAATTACCTTTTTGGGAAAAGGAAAATGCAACCCGTTTTTTACATGAGAAAGAATATCGCAAGAT
>JAHKLX010000005.1 GCA_020854835.1 Microcaldota archaeon | reverse complement strand
CTTCGCTTTCACCGCAGCCCACAAGACCGAATGACAGAGTCAGCACCATTATTAGCGCTACCGCAACTGCAAATATTTTTTTCATTTTTCTCCTTCTCCTCCTAAAAATAAAAAGCAAAAACTCTTTCTGAACTGTTTTTGGTAAATTCATTATAATCTTTAGCAGGGTCAACAGGAAGTCTTTTTCACAAAAAAGCATATTGTTGATACGAAAAAAAATATAATGTTCGTAAATACACGAACATTATATTTAATATTGCAATATACCGTTCATTCGCTAAAGGTTATGATGCCGTCGCATATTTTGCTTATGGAAGCCAGAGATTCTACCCGGTATCCGGCGCCTCTAAGCTTCTCTCCACCCCCCTGGAACAACTTTTCTATCACTATGCCGATCCCGACGACCCGCGCCCCCGCCCGTGTTATTATGTCAGTCATTGCAAGGGATGCCTGTCCATGGGCCAGAAAATCGTCTATGATAAGTACTCTGTCTCCCTTTTCAATAAATTTTTTTGATACCCTGACCAGCGAAACAGTTCCTTTGGTGAAAGACTTGGCTTCTGCAGAATAGTATCCTTCAATAAGAGTGTTCGGTGAAGTCTTCTTTGCAAATACCACCCTGGGCCAATCAAAAAAAGGAGCCGTAAGACAGGCAATGGCGATACCGCTGGATTCCACCGTAAGTATCTTGTCCACCTTGATATCTCCGAATCTTCTTTTGAATTCCTTCCCCATCTCACTCATGAATCTCACATCTATCTGATGGTTAACGAATCCGTCGACCTTTACTATCTGTGTCCCTATTGCTTCGCCCTCGTTAAGGATCTTTTTCTTCAATGCTTCCAATCTGTTATCCTCCTCATTCCCCGACAAAAGATCGTGCTTCTTCCATATCTTCTTCACCGAATACCTTGAAGCCGGCTTTTCTAAGCTTTCTTACTGCGATCCCTTCCCCCTTGATCTTGCCGCCTGTAAAGGTCCCGTCATATATTATTTTGCTGCCGCAGGAAGGACTGCGCTGTTTCATTATGCAGCAGGCAACTTGATTTTCTTTCGCCAGGAGCACCGCTTCTTCTGCTCCCTTTTCATATTCTTCCGTAACGTCCTGCCCGGTTCTTGCCAAGACTTTTTCTCCTCTTATCTGCGAATCGGGTCTGGGTGTCTTTAATCCTCCGCAGATCTCAGGGCAGATCTTGACAAGCCTTCCCTCCGCCTTCCATTTAAGGAATGTGGGGTCATCAAAAGACACATCTTTTGCATCATATCTGCATTTATCACCATACAAACAGGCACTTACCAGTACTTTTTTCATTTTGCCTTCCTTTTCTTTTTTTTGTTTTTGCATCTGCAAAGACTCCTTTATGATTATATTATACACGCATTTTTTTTACAATAAAAAATGCGTTCCCCATATGGCAAAAGACTCGGATATATTGCTGCGAAACAAATTGACATCAAATGTGTATGCAAATATAATCAAGCTAACCAAATTCTCCTTTTGGCATATACAAATAATGAAAATCCAACAGTTCAAAAGTTAAAGTGAGATCATCTGAAAGGTATTTTTTCTAAAAAAAAGACCGTCGTTATTTTTCTAAAAGGTGGAGGGGTTTATTGTGAAATACGATGTGATAATAATAGGCGGCGGCCTTTCCGGGCTCACGTCAGCCAGCCTTTTGTCCAAGAGAAACCTAAAAGTTGCCCTCATCGAAAGAAGTTATGCTCCGGGCGGTTCATGCGGCATATTCAAGAGAGGTCATGTTACATTTGATCAGGGCTCATCAATGCTCTACGGCTTTGGTGAAAAGGGATTCAATGCCCACAGATTTGTATTCAATTGCCTGGAAGAGCCCATAGACATGATAAGGCACAACCTCCTATATTGCGTTAATTTCAAGGGCAAGCGTATTCCTTTCTGGCCGGACATCACCAAGTTTGCCGATGAGCTGTCACTGGTTTTCCCAAAAGAAAAAAAGAACATACATCGCTTTTACCACGATATGCTAACAATGTACAAGCATGTCATGGTGGATACACCCAGTTACACGACCCCCGATGAAACAGACAGGAAAGCAGCGCTAAAAAGCATGATCAGGCATCCTGTTTCTTATTTCAGGTTTCTGGGGTTTTTAAACAAAAGTGCCAAAAGTCTCCTTGAAAAGTACTTTACCGATCCGGAGATCTTCAAGTTTTTTGACAAACTCACTTCAACTTACTGCTATGCCACTGTTGCTGAAGCTCCTGCAGTTCTTGCGGCCGTCATGTTTGTAGATAACCATGTGGGAGGCAGTTATTACCCGGCGGGCTCAACTCTGTTCCTCCCTGGGAAGCTGGAAAAAGTCATAGAAGAAAACGGTGGCGAAATGTTCCTCGAAAAAGAAGCGACTTCTGTGATCTTTGAAAACGATAAGCCGGTGGGTGTAAAGTTGAATGACGGAAATATCATCAAAGCGCCAAATATTATATATTCGGGAACCGTATGGAACCTGTATGAGAATCTGATCGATGCGAAATATTCCAGCGATGAGAGACATAACTGGGCCAAAAGCCAAGTGCCTACATATCCCAGTGTTGTTCTTTATGCCGTTGTTGATCGCAGAATTATACCGGATGATACCGCTCCTGTCGAGATGCTCGTTGGAAATCCCGACAGGCTCGATGAGAGTGAAGTCACCGCTTATATATTAAGTATTGATGATCATACTCTTTGCGGCAAGGATGAGCATGTCGTCATAGCCATTGGACCTACCTTTCAAAATTGGGATACTTATCATGATGCATCCTATCAGGAACAGAAAAACATGGAACAAGAACGACTGATTTCCGTATTGGAAAAAAGATTCTCCGGATTCAGTCAGGCTGTAAGATATGCTGAGATCGCCACGCCTCAAACCATTGAGAAGTATACAATGAAAAATGGAGGAGCCGTTGCAGGCCCAAAACAGATGCTGGGACAGCATATGTTCCGCAGACTGCATACCAGGACCGAATGGGAAAATCTTTTCTGCTGCGGGGAGTCCACCGTAATGGGGACCGGAACGCCTACGGTGACCACATCGGGTCTTACGGCGGCTAATGTCCTTCTTGAAAAAATGGGCAAAGAACCTTTTGTTTACAAAGAAAATATGAAGAATTACATTAGTATCGTAGATAAACCCTTTACACTTGACCGAATGTACGAAAACTATAATGAGAATGAAAGATCTGTGATGCGCAAAGCCATGCTTTGCAGATTTTGTGAACATCCTTCCTGTACCGGCAAAGATGCGACAGATATTCGCGGCATCATGCGAAGGATCTCAGTAGGCAATTTTATCGGCGCCAAAAAATGCTGGCTCAAAGCTCCTGTTGATGGATCAAAACTCAAAAGCTACGAAAGCAATTGTATCTGCGGACTTGAAACGGGCAAATCTGTTTCCATCCGGGAAGTGATCTCATTTATTTCTGATCAGGTGAAAATATGAAACAAGAATATGAAGCGATCGTTATCGGCGGAGGAATAGCAGGTCTTACAAGCGCCGCATATCTGTGCAAAAACGGTATCCGCCCTCTGCTTGTGGAAAAATCCGAAAAGACAGGCGGCTTGGTAAACGCCTTTCGCCATAAAGGTTTTGCCTTTGATGCCGGAATACGTGCTTTTGAAAACTCCGGTATCCTGTTCCCCATGCTCAAAAACCTGGGAATAGATATCCAATTTGAAAGCGATCCTGTATCAATAGGCATCTGTGACCAATGGAAAAAACTATCCTCCAATGAAAGTCTGCAGGACTACTCTTCCATGCTGAAAACTATATTTCCCAATAACACTACGGATATTTCCCGAATCATGGACGAAATAAAAAAAGTGATCGGTTACATGGACGTCCTTTATGGTATTGATAATCCTCTTTTTATGGAAAATCTCCGGGATCGGGAATATCTGACCAAAACATTGCTTCCCTGGATGATCAAGTATAAATTCAATGTGCGTAAAGCAGAAAGGTTGAATGAACCCATCAACGATCATCTTGAGCTCTTTACAAAGAACAAAGCCTTGATCGACATTATATCCCAGCATTTTTTCAAGGACACTCCTGCATTTTTTGCCTTGAGCTATTTCGGTCTTTACCGGGATTACGCATATCCCCTTGGAGGAACTGGAGTCCTGGCAGAGAAACTGACTGAATATATCACAGGCTCCGGAGGACAAATTCTTACATCAGTCTGCGCCAATGAAATCGATCCTAAAAAACATGAGATCCTTCTTTCCGAAGATGAAAAACTGTCCTACAAAAAACTGATCTGGGCCGCCGATCAAAAAACTCTTTATTCTGCCATAAAGAATTTTGATTCACCGGATTTTAAAAAGCAGCATTTGCTGGTGGAGGGGAATACCGGCGGAGATTCTATATTGACACTTTTTATGGGCATTGATCTTTCCAAAGACTATTTTCATGACCGCTGTGGTGCTCATAGTTTCTATACTCCTTCTTCCGGAGGCATTTCATCTCTGCCCGATTTTAGGGATGCCGCAAAAAGAGGAACTGATTTCCTGCTTGAATGGGTAGGAAATTATCTGGAAAAAACCACCTATGAAATATCCTGCCCCGTACTGCGCGATGCCTCTCTTGCGCCTGAAGGTAAAACGGGTTTAATAGTAAGCACTCTTATGGATTATGATATTGTGCGTATTTTCTATGATTCCGACCAATATGGAGGATTCAAACAATACTGTAGCGAAAAAATCAAAGACATCCTCAGTAAATCGGTATTTCACGATATAAAAGAGAAAATGCTTTTCTCCCTGTGTGCTACTCCGCTTACAATTGAAAGAGAAACAGGAAACTATAAAGGTGCCATAACAGGCTGGGCCTTTACAAAAAAAACGATCCCTGCCGAAAATCATTTCAGAAAAATCACAAGATCCATAAGGACACCCATACCTGATGTGATGCAATGCGGGCAGTGGACTTTCAGTCCATCGGGTCTTCCTATCTCGGTGCTTACAGGCAAACTGGCGGCAGATGGGGTATGTAAAACCCTGAAAGGTTAGATATATGACCATCATAATGATCGAAACGACAATTGTACTTATTGGTCTTGCAGTTATCCCACTGCTTTTCTTCCGTTTTCCAAGATTGCCCAAGGCAGGAAACGGGAACGGAGAAGTACCAAAAATCTCTGTGATCATACCTGCACGTAATGAAGAAAGCCGCATTCCCCTTCTGCTAAAAGATTTGTGTGATCAGTCTATCAAGCCGCTGGAGATCATATGTGTAGACGATGCTTCTTCGGACAACACTGCTCAAATTGCAGAAACCTTGGGATCAAAGGTGATCTCATTGGATAACAAACCGGAAGGTTGGACAGGAAAGGCTTGGGCATGTCAAAATGGTGCAGATATGGCCAAAGGGGATCTTCTGCTGTTCCTTGATGCGGATGTCAGGCTCGGTGATGACGGAATGGAAAGACTTATACAGGCCTATTCTGAAAAAGGCTGTGCCATATCAGTTCAGCCTTATCACTTTACCCAAAGATGGTACGAACAATACTCCATGCTTTTTAATCTTATTCAGATCGCTGCCAATGGTACTGCACTGCCAATGCCTCGAAATATCGGCTTATTCGGGCCGGTCATACTTATATCAAGAACTGATTATGATAAGATAGGAGGACATGAAAGTGTACGAAAAAGCATTGTGGAAGACATGGCTTTAGGTCGGCGCCTAAAGGATGCCGAAATTCCCTTCCGGATCTTTGTGGGGGATAAACAGGTATCCTTCAGAATGTATGGATCAGGGTTTATAACCTTGTTTCGTGGCTGGGTCAAAAATATAGCATCAGGAGCTGCAAAAACTCCTGTACCACTGTTTTGTATGGTTTTCTTGTGGATATCTTCTATGACATCTGTCCCTGTTCATTTGATTACTTTTGCTGTTTCCTGGCATATGTCATTCTTTATTCTTTATTCACTTTTTTATATGGCATGGGTAATTGTTCTTTACTTTCTTTCAAAAAGCATCGGACATTTCAAACTATCAGCAATATTTGTTTATCCCGTTCTTATCATTGTACTGTTGATTATATTTGCAGTATCAATATTTAAAAAGATATTTGGTTTGAAAGTGATCTGGAAAGGTCGTGCTGTTAATGGAGACGAGAAGCCATGCAAATAATATTTTTGACAAACAGTTGGACAATATTACTGTGCTTCATTGTTTGGCCGTTGCTTCAAGTTTCGGCGGCTTTTATTTGTCTTAAACTGCCGGAACGAACATTTTCCTCTCAGTCCCTGCTTTTTCGGACATATGATTTTGAAAACGGTGGACGACTTTACGACAGGATATTCCGTGTCAGCAAATGGAAACATCTTTTGCCGGATGGCGGAATGATCTGGTCAAAAAAGGCCTTCAGAAAGAAAAAACTTGATAGTTTTTCCAACGAAAACTTAACTAAGTTTCTGATTGAATCCGGCCGGGCAGAGCTTACCCACTGGCTGGCGATCCTCCCGTTCTGGGTTTTCGGTTTTTTTGCACCCGCTCGGGTGATATGGTATATGCTGGCTTATGCCCTGATCGTAAACCTGCCATGCATAATAACCCAGCGATATAACAGGCCCAGAGTTCAGAAACTTCTTTACAATAGAAAGAACCAAAGAATGGATCACCACTGATGTTCTACTTAAGATTTGCGAAACATTAAATGTGCACTAGGAAGACATCATGGAAACTGTTGATAACTAAAGAAACGGAGGAAGCAGAAAAAGCCTGTAATACAAGGGATTTTGAATGCCTCTATGGGGTATGGGGCAAATCCCTTGTATTACAGGCTTTCTTGATACGAATAATAAAAAGATTGACCGTAACTTTGTATCAAAGTTACGGTCTTACTTTTGGTGCGGATGACAGGAGTTGAACCTGCATGAAATTGCTTTCACACGGACCTGAACCGTGCGCGTCTGCCAATTCCGCCACATCCGCATATCAAGCCACTTGATTATCATAATAAAAAGACCGTTTGTTGTCAACGGGTTTTTATGTTTTTGTCAGGTCTGTGGCGACTGTTTTTTACTGTATTTTGTAGGTTTTTTCAGTTTTTTGGCAAAGACAAGTTCGCAAACAGAAAGATTTATGTTATCATTATCAACAGGAGTTTTTTATGGGGAACACAAGAAGAAAAACCGCTGTCAGATCTTCAGCAAATAAAAAGACCGCTTCGGGGAAACGATTTTCCCCTAAAAAAAAGCGCAGGAAATCCAATAAACGCAAATGGCAGATAAACAAAGCCCGGCTTTTCAAGGTAGTATTTGTCATTATCGTTGCTGCACTTGTTATTTTTGCTGCTTCATTGGTATGGCGCTTTATTTCTTTGCCAAAGGCCCCCGATGACGGCCTTGATTTCTCTGTGCGGGGCATAGATGTTTCATCATACCAGAGTCATATCGACTGGTCCACTGTTTCTGATCAGGGCTTCGCCTTCGCCTTCATAAAGGCCACCGAGGGAAGCAGACATGTGGACAAGGAATTTCAAAAAAACTGGGAGGCCGTAAATGATACTGCCGTAAGGGCAGGCGCTTACCATTTCCTGAGTTTCGAAAGTTCCGGTGCCTCCCAGGCAGATAATTTCATCAAGACCGTGGAAAAGAAAAGAGGCATGTTGCCTCCCGTAATAGATCTTGAGATGTATGGTAATTATCCTTCAAATCAGCCGGATGTGGATGCTGTTCATGCAATAGTGGACCCCTTTATCGAAAAGATAGAGAAACATTACGGCATGACACCCATAATATATACTACCTATCATGTTTACAAAAAATATGTCAGCGGATACTATGACCACTGTGATATCTGGTTCAGCGACCCCGACATGAGGCAGCTGCCCGACGGCAAGAGCTGGACCTTCTGCCAGTATTCCTTTGAAGGACAATTAAAAGGAGCCGACGGCAAGATCATGAAAATAGATCTGAATGTATACCGTGGCTCCCGTATTAGCTGGCTCTTTTACTGATACTTTTCTGCAAGTATCCTTCCCACATAGACCCCGCTGGCCGATGCCTGGGAAAGGGAATGGGTCACTCCGGACCCGTCGCCCAGAGCATAAAGTCCTTTTATCTTTGTTTCCAGGTTCTCGTCAACTTCCACCTTCGAATTGTAAAATTTAACTTCCACTCCGTAAAGAAGTGTATCTTCATTGGCCGTTCCCGGAGCTATCTTGTCCAGGGCATATATCATTTCAATTATATTGTCCAGCTGTCTTTTGGGTATGACCAGAGAAAGGTCGCCCGGAG
>JAHKLX010000115.1 GCA_020854835.1 Microcaldota archaeon | reverse complement strand
GTTTTCACACATGGATGCAAACTCAGATCTTTTTGTAGAATCAGTTAACAAAAGATTAAGATTTTCAAGTGTAAGCTCATCGATTGATGTGAGCAGGTGAACTGCATAAAAAACAATTCTTTCAGCATATTTGTTTTCCTGGCCTATTGTTGCAGTTATTGTGTTTGAAATCAACTGTGTTTGTAATGGAGTTTTATCTTTAGTAGTCGATAGAGGTTCAATATAATTATTATTGAAATCAACAATTTTGTGTTGTTTAAATATACTTGAAAATTCGTTATGTGGATCAATAACAACGATATTGGCATCTTTTTTATTTTTTAGAATAGCTTTAATCATAATTTCCAGCGCTTTTGTTTTTCCTGCTCCTGATGTCCCGACAAACAATGAATGCTGGAACACATCAAAATTGTCCACACCTATTGATGTGTCATCTTGTTCAAAGACAGGCTCAGAAGATTTTATGTTTATTAGTTTGGGTTTGGGATCTAAAAGATCTATATAAAACGCAGGATTCAGTTCCAAATCAATCTCAAAAAACTTTGTGGGGTTAAATAAAAACAAAACCCTTTTGTTGTTTTTTTGGTCAACAACAATGCCAAAAGCATAGAATCTTCCAAGAAACTTATTGATAGTCACTCTAACTTCTATTATATCATCCTTTATCATAAAATCAAAAAGATTGCCTTTTGGGAGAATGTATATGCCTCGGGGAACAAGGGTGGATCGTGTTAATTCAAATCTTTGAGGTTTATCCATTCCAAAAGGAAACATTAATGGAGATTGAAGATGCAAGTCTTTTCTATTTTCAACCAAAATCTTGATGGTTTTTCCATAACGTTTAACAACCAAATTTAACCCGTTTGTAGTCAATATATCAGAGAATCTTATCAAACCAAGGAAGGGATTTTTTCTGCTGATCAAATTATTGAAAAATCTAGAATAATCCTTTTCACTTATTTTCTCACTATATATTGAACATTGCAGGTATCTTGCCATAATTAGTATTCGCTTCACAACAATATAAAACATTCTGATAAAAAATTTATATAAACGAAATATTTATATACTTTTATATCATAAAAGTAAATTATGGACAAGAAAGATAAACAAATACTCGGGGAACTGTTCGTAAATTCAAGAATATCCTTAAATAAACTAGCAAAAAAAGTTGGAGTTAGCAGAGAAGTTGCAAATTACCGAATCAACAAACTAAAAAAAGAAATTATAAAGGAATTTACAACACAAGTTAACATTAAAAAATTGAAGTTTATCAAGTATGTGTGCTTTATGCGCTTTAGGGGTATAACAACCAAAGAGGAAGAAAACATTATCTGTTATTTGAAAGATCATGACTCAATTATGTATCTTTCCCCAATAATTGGGAAATGGAATGTTTCTTTTGATATTATTGCAAGAGATGAAAAGGAATTGCAAACAAAGATGATGGAAATTACAAGCAAATGCTCAGACTACATTGACACATACTCAATTATAGGGACAGGAATAGAAGAAGGAAATTTTCTCACAAAATTTGTGGGCACTGCACAGAAAGCTAAGCCAAAAAAAATTGAAAAACCCTATAAAGTTGATGAAACTGATAAAAAAATACTCAAACTACTTTCAAAAAATGCCAGATTGAGTTATGTTGAAATGGCAAAAAAATTAAAGATAACTCCAAACTCTATAAAATACAGAGTTAAAAATCTTGAGAAATCAGGAATTATAACAGGTTATAGTATCGCAATTGACTTCAAGAAACTAGGTTTTGAACTCTATAATATCCAACTGAGATCGCATGAGTCTGATCAAAAACTAACTGCTTTTCTGAAACACCACCCGCAAGTAATTTATTACTATAAATACTTGGGTCATGAAAATTGGGACATTGACATGGGTCTGATCATAGAAAATCCATTGAGTTTGAGGAAATTTATCATAGATTTGAGAAAAAATTTTGGCAGAACAACAGAGATACATGATATTTACATAATAGCGAATATAATCAAAGAGAATTTTCCTGAAACACTTTGGAAAAGTAATTAATCTTTAACAAAAACAATATAAACTTTAATGAAATATTATAAATTATGAAAAATGAAAAAATTGTATTGGTAGGATTTATTGTTGTATGCCTGCTTGCAGGATTTTTAGGTTCTTTTTTTACAGCATCTGCAATTCCAACATGGTATTCGGGACTCAATAAACCTTTTTTTAATCCACCAAATTGGCTGTTTGCACCTGTTTGGACTGCATTATATATTATGATGGCAATTGCAGGATTTTTGGCATGGAAAGAAGGATGGGGGGTAAAAAACAAAAAAAATATAAAAACTGCACTAACTCTGTTTTTTGTTCAATTGTTTCTTAACTTTTTATGGTCTGTGTTATTTTTTGGTATGAAAAATCCATTCCTTGCATTTATAGAAATAATTATTTTATGGATATTCATAATATTGACAACAATACAATTTTACAAGATATCCAAAAATGCCGCATATCTAATGATTCCCTATATCTTGTGGGTAAGTTTTGCAACAATACTGAATTATTCCATTTGGATTTTGAATTAAATCGGTCAACAAATTGCCTTGAAAAAAAAGAATAGGGGATATTTCAATAGTGAACTGACCTCACTTCCACTATTCACACTATATATTAAAAACATTACTTATACATTTTAGCTTATGGGAGCTTCTTTATCAAAAAAAATTGAAGAGACAGATATTAGTCCAATAATTCAAGAATTTCAGGAATTCTTTTCTATGTATTACAAAGAAGAAATAGAAAAAATGGTTTCTGAATATCCCAAAAACAAAAGCTTAAGTATCGATTATCAAATTCTCGAGAGGTTTAATTCTGATTTAGCAGACAAGCTCATAAATGAACCAGACATTGTGCTATATGCTGCAAGAGATGCAATAAAAGACTTGAATTTCACCTTGCTTCAAAACATAAAATTCAAACCCCATATTCGATTTTTTAATTTGCCTGGAAAAGATATTCTGATTGAGAATATTGGATCGCAACACATTGGAAAATTAATCAAGCTCAAAGGTGTGCTAACCAAGAGGGCAGAGGTCAAGCACAAAGTGCATCTTGCAGTTTATCAGTGTGCTTTTTGTGATGAAAGAACCAAGGTGGTTGTTGAGCCTGAAAGTCCAGAAATAGCATCTTGTCCTTCTTGCAAACGAAAAGGAGGCATGGTTCTGCTCGAAGATGAATCAGAGTTTATTGATATTCAAAGGTCTGAATGTCAAGAGCTTTTGGAAAGATTGAAGGGAGGTACAACTCCTGCAAGAATGGAGTTATGGCTGGAAGACGATTTGGTTAATTCTATAACTCCTGGTGATACCTTGGAAACAGTAGGAATATTGCGTTTGAGGGCCCCGCAATTAACTCGGGGCAAGCGAAAAATACCTTATATATATACACGTTATTTAGAGGTTCTTCATGTTGTAAAACAAAAAAAGGATTTTGAAGAAATCGAAATAACTTCTGATGACAAAAAAGAAATTGTGGAATTATCGCAATCGCCAACTCTATATGAACGGCTTATCAAATCTATATGTCCTGCGATTTATGGCCATACTGAAATCAAAGAAGGAATTGTGCTCCAGATGTTTGGCGGAACATCAGCCAAGATTCTTCCAGGTGGTGGAAAAATAAGAAATGATATCCATATTTTGTTGATTGGTGATCCGGGTGCTGCTAAATCAAGAATGCTTCAGTATGTTTCAGAACTCGCTCCAAAAAGTGTATATGTATCTGGTAAGGGAGTTACAAGTGCAGGTTTAACTGCTTCTGCAGAAAGAGATGATTTATCAGATGGAGGATGGACTTTAAAAGCAGGAGCATTGGTTTTAGCAAGTGGAGGAATGGCTTGTGTAGATGAATTTGATAAAATTGGTGAAGAAGATAGAGCTTCTTTACACGAGGCAATGGAATCTGGCCAAATTTCTATAGCTAAAGCAGGAATTGTGGCCACAATGAAATCTAAAACTGCGCTTTTAGCAGCTGCAAATCCCAAATTTGGGAGGTTTGATCCTGACCGTTCGTTAGCAGATCAATTCAACATTCCCCCAACCTTATTATCTCGTTTCGATTTAATTTATCCCATGATTGATATTCCTGATGAAGAAAGAGATTCAAATATCGCCGAGACTATTTTGAGATCTCATCAAGAAGCAAGTATGGGTAATGTTTCAATAGAAGATTCAAAAGTTATTGATTCTGATACTATAGGACACGAGCTTCTAAAAAAATATATCGCATATTCAAGACAGTATATACGACCTCAAATGTCTGAAGATGCAATGTCTAAAATCAAAAATTATTATTTAAAAATGAGAGAAATGGGAAAACAGCATGGGAGAATTGCTATAACCCCCAGACAGGTTGAAGGTCTTATAAGATTGAGTGAATCTTCTGCTAAAGCAAGATTAAGTCCGATAGCAAATGAATCTGATGCACAAAGAGCAATTAATTTGGTTGACTGGATGATGAAAAAACTTGCAATGGATAAAGAAGCGGGCTCATTTGATATTGATAGTATTACCCAAGGCAGACCAAGATCCCAATTTGAGAAATTCAGTGTTGTACTTGATGCCATAAGAGAATTGCAAAAGAAATACGACGAGGTTGAAATTAAAAAAGTTATCAAAGAGACTGAAGAAGGTTTTAATATGAATCCTCAAGAAACTGAAAGAATTATTCAGCAACTGATAACCAAGGGAGACCTTTATAAACCCCGTCATGGTATTGTTAAAATTGTGGGTGAGGATTAATGAAACCAGAGAGAGAAGCAATATTAACAATTCTTTTAATTTTTTGTTTAACACAATTAATCGGAGTGTATGCAGGTGTACAAATATTCAATGTGACCCAAACAAATCCAGAATTAGAAAAAACATTTAATGTTTCACCTGCTCCAAAAAGTGACATATCCAATACCTTTTTTTATTTAGGTGCTGTTCTTTTGGGAGCAGTGGTTATGGTGTTGACAATCAAATTTTATAAAGGTAAATTTATGTTTAAATTTTTAGAATTAATAATTGTTGGAAATGGTGCAGCAGTTGTTGGTTTTGCGGTTTTATTGTTTTTCTTTTCTTTAGAGTTTGCAATAGGGGGAGGAATTCTAATCGGGATAGTCGCCGCTCTTATACGTTTTTCAAGAGAAGAAAAAATTGTGAGAAACACTGCAGCAATTTTGGCTAGTGCAGGAATAGGGGCAATGTTTGGATATTCGCTCGGGTTTGTACCTGCAGTATTGTTTGCCGTAGCTCTGTCCTTTTATGATTTTTTCGCAGTTTTTATTGCAAAACATATGATAACTTTTGCTCAACATTTTAGTGCTAAAAATTTGTCTTTTTCTGTTGTTGCAGCATCTGGCAAAGACAAAAAAATTGAAATTCCTGTTGAAAAAGCAAAAAGTATGGGTATGCAAGTCACAGATGATGAAATGAAAAGCGGAAAAAAGAAAATTGAAACAAAACAAGTTCATTTGGAATTGGGGACCGGGGATCTTGTTATCCCTCTAGTTTTAGCAGTTTCCGCACTGCCAGTTTACGGGTTGCTGGGCTCATATATGATAATAATGAGTTCTTTAGTGGGATTGTTGTTTGTTTTGAGTGAAGTCATGAAGAAAAAAAGATTTTTACCAGCCTTGCCTTATTTGATAATACCTTGTTTGATAATGATATTTATACTTCATCTATTACAAAACAAAGGTTTTTAAATTTGTGGTTATAAAAGAGATAATATGGCACGAAATAAATCTAGGTATCAATTAGTTCCACAATTAAAACCTTTTATGAAATTGCATGGGGCAGATATCCATGTGGAAGTTAAAGGACCGAGAAAATTAGATGTCACTTTAAACGTTTTTGCAGAACTAAATTTGAAAGTGTGTATTGATCTTGATCAGTACGAAACATTGAAATTAAGTTATAAAAATTTTGAAACTGGAGAATGTGGTGAAGAATGTTTTCAAAGAGAACCTAAAAGAAAACTGATTTTATCAGGAATAGATTATTTTTGGTCAAAGGCAGCTTGTTCTTTAGAATTTTATAAAAGGCCAATGGTCCAAAAGAAAGCAGAAATCATAAAAACGTGTTTGGTTGCTACAGTAAAAAATATTTTTGATGAGAAAACGTTGCCTGTTCAGAATTTTGAGAAGAAACAATTAACAGAATTGGAAGAAATTGCTCTGGGTATCAAAGTCCCCAAACCAACACTTGTTAAAGAAGCTCCTCCAAAAGAAGCACAAAAACCTGCTGTTTCTGTTGGAGTACAGATTAATTCTGTTGAAAAAAAATACTTAAAAGAAATAATAAGAACTGCTTTTGAAACAGGCTGTGATGTTAGCTGTACTGATAAAAAATTTATTATAACAGATAAAGATGATCCCAGAAAAAATTTAATATCTATTTATCCGTGTGCTCCTGAAGATTCAACATCAATTCAAATCCATTGGGATTTCAAAGAATGGAACATAACTATTGGAGAAATCAAAGTACAAGACTCGCGCGAAAAAATATTGAAAAAACTTGGTTCATTTTTTCCTGAAACATCAAATTCTCTGGGAAGTATTTCAATAAAAATGAAAAAATATGTACGAGCAATAGCCTCAGGAGAATTAAACGAAGAAGATGAAACATATCAAAACTGTAAAGAAATACTTACAGATATGGAAATTGAAAAAAACGCCATTGAAAAAGCAAAAAGAGTTGAAGAAGGAAGAGTTTTGTTTGAAGACTCAGGACCACTTACGCTTGAAGAATTAGAAAGAGTCGCAGAGTATTTGGGTTTGGGTGCCTCACTTAAAAATAAATCTTTGAATATTTATCAAACCCACGTTATTAACAGATTCCCAGTTCAAAACGTTATCGAAATAAACAAACCTGATGACCCAAAATCAGAAATTGTTTTTGTATGTGTTGGTTCCAGTCAAGTGGAAGGCAAAATTAATGCAGTATGTTCATTTGATCAGTACCAAATAGCAGGATCAAAGTTTGAACGGGTTATGGAAATAATAGATGAAAAAATAGATTGTAGTTCTAACGAAAATTTCAAAAAACTAAAAGATCCACTGAGGAGATATTTGGAAACTCAAAAAGATTCTGTTAGTTTGACTGATTTTTATTTTGATGAATTGAGCCGTATATTGCGTGGTTTAGTGGAATCAGACAATGGACTGAAGATTGACCACGATTATGTTGAAAGAAACGAATGGAAACAAATAATTTTAAGAGTGAATGATAACGGGGATCGCTCCACCTTTCAGATTTATAGGGGTGCATATCCTACTATAGTAAGAATCAGTAAAGGTAAAAACGGATATTGTGTATTCGAAGCAAAAAAAGGACAAGAAATTAATACGGGCGAAATATCTAACCATTTAAAAGTATTTGAAAACGACGATTACGGACATATCCCTGAGGCAATAATGGACTACTTAATCCACTGTAGGTAAAAAAGAAAGGTTTTTAATTGTTAAATTGGTATTTGAAATTATGGATACTTATAGGAGCGTTTTTTCAAAGGTATTAAATAAAATAAAACCTACTGATTATCAAGAGAATAAAAACAAAAAAATACTTGAAGAGATTGTTTGCATCCTAAGAAAGAAAATTTCTGCAGATGTTGATGTTGAACCAGTAGGTTCATTTGTAAAAGGGACTCACATAAAAAATAAAAAAGAGTTTGATGTGTTTTTACTTTTTCCTAAAAAATATTCAAAACAAGAGATATCAAAATTAGGGATAGGATTTGGAAAAAAATCCTTCAACAAAACTGTTTTGGCTTATGCGGAACACCCCTATTTGCGTGCAAAATATAAGGGTTATGATATTGATCTTGTGCCGGCCTACAAACTTGCTTCACCTAACGAAAAAGCAACTGCGGTTGATAGATCACCTTTTCATGCCACATATATAAACAAAAAACTAAATGAAAAACAAAAAGATGATGTGAGGCTTCTTAAACAATTTTTAAAGGCACAAAATATATATGGGGCAGAATTGAGAGTAGAGGGTTTTTCAGGTTATTTGGCCGAGTTGTTGATTGTTAAATACGGGGATATTCTCACCCTGTTTAAAAAAGCAGCAGAGTGGAAAATTCCAGTTTCTATAGATATTGAAAAATATGGAACTACATCACAATTCTCTGGACCGATGATTGTTATAGACCCTGTAGATTCAAATAGAAATGTTTCAGCCGTAGTTTCGACAACTTCGTTGTCAAGATTCATTTTTTATTCTAGGGAATTTATAAAAAAACCAGAAATAAAATATTTTCTCCAGCCAAAAAAGAAAATCAACAAAAAAAAGCTTGTTGAAACCATAAAAAAAAGAAATACCTGTGTTGATGTTTATGAATTTGATGCACCAGATGTGATTGAAGATATATTGTGGCCACAACTTAGGAAAATAGTTTATGGTTTCAAATACAATCTTGAAAAAATGGAGTTCAACCTTTTAGGGTTTTATTATTGGTCAGACAGAAAGAAATGTATTATTATGTTTGAAACGTATACAAATACTCTGCCTTCTGTTAACAAATTAATAGGGCCGGATATAACTAGAATTTCAGATGTTGAAAAATTTAGACAAAAACATAAAAAAGCTGTTGATATGCAAATTGCACACAATAAAATTGTTGCAATAGAATCTAGAAAATATGACGATTTTGACAAAGTTTTGAAACATCTTATTTATTCTAATGTGTCAACAACACCGACCAGATTCTTGAAGCCTTTAAAGAAAAAAACAAAACTAACAATTGAAAATTTTGTCGAAAAATATCCTGAAATAGCCAGTGACTATTTTATGAGAACCATAAAATGAGTAAAACAAACAGTTAAATAGTCTCATGGAATGAATTGAGGTTTGAAGATACCCACAACATAGCTGCAGATTAAAAAATGATTTTCAAAATATAAGGGGTAACTTTAAATTGTTCACTCTTTAACTTATTATGTCATGAAAACCTTCAAAATTATAACTTATGGTTGTACGCTGAATCATACCGATTCTCTCAAGATTAGGGGCGTCATGTTTGAACATAAATGGGTGGAAACAGAAAATGCAGAAATAATAATTATTAATACATGCGGGGTAAAACATTCAACCGAGCAGAAAATATTGAATAGCTTGTGCAAAATGTCTTATGAAAACAAAAAAGTGATTGTAACTGGGTGTTTGGCGCATAATATCACAGTTATACTTTGGGCACATCCCTGTGCAAGTGTTTTAGGAGTCAGATCAACAGAAATGTTTCCTGATGTTGCTGAAAGATTATTAGACGGAATTCAAACTGTATCACTAAAGGGAGAGAAAAAAGGGGAAATCCTGGCAAAACCTATGCCAAATACAGTTATTCATCCTGTTGCAATTCAAGAAGGATGTTTAAATGCTTGTAGTTATTGTTTTACAAAATTCGCAAGACCGCATTTGGTTTCTTTTCCTTTGAAAAATATAAAATTTGAAGTGGAACAAGCAGTGGATCAAGGTGTAAAAGAAATACAACTAACTGGCCAGGATACTGGTGCATACCTCAAAGAAGGTAAAACAACAGTTGATGTTTTAAATGAAATTTGCAAAGTCGAAGGAAATTTTAAAGTTCGGTTGGGTATGATAAATCCCGAGCATGTAAAAAAAATGGGAAAACTTTTTTTAGACGCTTTTGAAAACGAAAAAATGTACAAATTTTTTCATTTACCGCTCCAATCTGGGAGCGATGATGTTTTGAACCACATGAGAAGAAGATACACCGTTGAAGAATTTAAAAAAATTGTTGAGGAAATAAGACAAAGATACAGGGATGCTGTTCTTGCGACTGACATCATTATTGGTTACCCTACAGAAACAGAAGAAGATTTTCAAAAAAGTATGGATTTGATAAGAAAAATGAAGTTTGATGTTACAAACATATCAATGTTTTCTCCAAGACCTTTCACTGATGCTGCAAAGCTTGAAAAACTGAAAACTCAAACTATTAAAAAACGAACAATTGAGATGAGCGAATTAATAGAGAATATTTTATTGGAGAAAAACAAAAACTTAATTGGAAAAGAGTTTACTGTTTTAACTACCGAAAAAGGAAAAAAGAAAAATCAGGTTAAAGCAAGAACTAATTCTTACAAACAAGTTCTGATAAATAAAAATATAAAATTGGGTTCTTTTGTTAAAGTAAAAATAATTGATGTGACGCAAACCAGTTTGGTTGGGGAAGTTATTAATTCGGAATAAAACAAAGATTTATATAATAAAAAGAGGAAATTTAGTTATGAAAATACAATCTATCAATCCGTCAACTGGAGAATTAATCAATGAGTTTGAAGAAACAGAATTTGAAGATATAGAAAAAACAATAGTTAAAGCCAGATTGGCACAGAAAAAATGGTCTTCCAAAACTAAAAATCAAAGAATAAATATCTTAAAAAATATGAAAGAAAAATTTATAATCAACAAAAAAAAATTAATAGAAACAATCAATAAAGAATGTGGGTTTGATAAAGAAGAAGTGGAAGCAACTTTTTATGATGTTATAGATGGATTTGATCATTATATCAAAAACTATAATGAAAAACAAAACATTGATTTTACAATAAATCAAGAAGTTTTCCCAGATACAACTTCAAATATTAAATTTTATCCACATGGGGTAATAGCACAGATGGGTGCTTGGAACTATCCCTTATGGCAAACTATGATAACTGCCATACCTGCTTTATTAACAGGGAATTCAATTATCTACAAACCCTCTGAAAAATCAACAAAAACAGGAATATTGATAAATGAAATAATCAATTCTACTGAAGATTTGCCTGAATGTGTATTTAATCTGGTTATCGGTAAACCAAAAGTGGGGGAATACATAATCAAAAACAAAGTTGATGCGGTAGTTTACACAGGAAATATTGAAACAGGTAAAAAAATAATTAAAATAGCAGAAACCAAACCAACTATATTAGAATTGTCAGGTAACGATGCTGCAATTGTGTGTTCTGATTGTGACATTAATCAAACTATCGATGGTTTAGTTGCGGGTGCTTTTATTCACTCAGGTGAAGTGTGTGACAGAATAAAAAGAATTTATGTTGTAGAAGAAGTTTCAGATAAAATAATTGAAGGTATTGTCAAAAAAACAGAGAGTATTAAAGATAAGATTACACCTTTGATCAGAAAAGAGGCTTTGGAAAAAGTAGATTTACAGGTTAAAAAAACAGTTCAGGATGGGGGAAAAATCTTAATCGGTGGCGGAAAAATGAAAAGAAAAGGATTTTTCTATGAACCAACATTAATTAAATTGAAAAACAATAAAGCAGAATCTGTTAAAAATGAAATATTCGGACCTGTAGTTTCAGTTTTGGTTGTGAACTCTGAAGAAGAAGCAATAAATCTTGCAAACGAAGGAAAGTTTGGTTTGGGAACAAGTATTTGGACGCAGAATTTTGACAAAGCTTCCGAAATTGCAAATAAGTGTGAGTCAGGAATAGTTTGGATAAATGATTCAAATATACCATTAGTTTGTGGTGAATATTTCAAAGGATGGAAATCTACAAGCATACCAAATTCTATGGACAGATTAAATATGTTTATGAAATCAAAAACAATAATTTCTTTTAATTCAAATAAAAAAAGAGATTGGTGGTTTTAAAAAAGATTAAAAATCATTAGTTAAATCCAACCTTGTAAAATCAACCAAAGCATTTTCATATTCTGGCATCAACTTTTTGATAACATCAAGAACTTTGTTTTCGTCATATTTTCCAAACTTAAAATAAACATAAAAAAATCTTTCTTTGTAAGGAGTATCTTCAACTCTTTCAAAATGTTCAACTGCTGAATTTGCCTTCAAAACGTTGAATTTTATAGTTCTGGGTTGGTCAGGAACCCCAATAACTAATGATAAATCCTCTTCGTCCACCCCCAATTCTTTTCTAATAAGTTTTTCCATTTCACCAGATTTGATCTTTTCAATGTTTTCCTCAGATAATTCACCAATTAAATATGTATGCTTAACATTATAGGTTTCTATTAAACCATGGCTATGTATCAAAATACATTTTTCAGGCCAATCATCAGGAATTTTATCTTTGAGCGTGTATTCATCACTTTCATAAAATAAATCATCAAATGTAATAAATCCTTGTTCAACTCCTTTAATTAACATTGAACTAATAATCTTTTGAGTTGCCTGCATACCTGGATGGAGATAAACATATCTGTACATACCTCTTCTAAGAGTATGGAAATCTTCAAAATAATTCAATTTTTCTTGTTTGAAAAGAACTGTTCCATCTTTAGATAATGTCAAGCATTCTGGAATAAGATCAATCATCAAATCAGCAAGTTGATGATACTGTGAAAGTTTAACATCAGAGGTTCTAGAATCTCTCCATAAATAATCTAACCTATCTGCCCACTCAGTTATTACGCTCCCACAACCCTCCCCCCGAATAAATGACAAGATTAGCTCAATATCATAACCTTCTTTTTCCAATACCTCACCAAAATCTTTTCTTATTAATTCTTCTCCGATTTCTTCATGGTTTTTGCTTGTTAACAGTTTAACTGCAATTTCTCCTGCATGAGAGTAAGGAACATGTCCTCTATCATGGAACAAAGCTGCCATTCTAAGATGTTTGATTATATATTCCATTTCTTTTGTATCTTTAATGTAATCTTTATTTAATGCTTCAGTCAAAAGTTTGCGAGCTATTTTTTCGGTCATTAACATTGTACCTACAGAATGCGCCAACCGTGTTGATGATAAAAACAAAAATACTCCAGACCTTTCACCATAAAATTGAGAAATATCGTCCATTCTTTTCATCACATCACTGTTCAATATTTCATTTTCAAAATCTGAGGGCCATAAACTCAATCTCTTTACCATTAAATCTAAATCGGAATGATAAGAGTTACAACCTTTAATAGGTCCTTTAGAATGATGAAAATCGTTGTATGTGTGATGAGGAAGGTTTGTTTCAATTTTTGGATCGAACATCTTTTCATAATCCACTATATTCACTTGGTTTGAAAGTTTTTGTAAACCATATTTTTTCTTTAACCACTCATTAACCTGCGATCGTTTGTTCTCACAATCATCTTTCAAAAATATATAAAAAAATCTTTGGGAGTATCTATTAGAAATGTCAACAACATATGGTTTAATTTTTTCTTCAGAATCAACAAGATTAAAATGAACTTTTTTAGTAATGCTAGGTGTTGTTCCAATCAATAATTCACTTTCTTCCAGTCCGCAAGATTGAATAATCTCCTCTTTGATTTTTCCTGTTTCAATATCTTTCATATCTGTTTCACTGAATTCAGATAATCTGAGTATTGAAACATTTGAAAACCTTATGTTAAGACCGTGGCTTAAATCTTCTGCAGTTTGACTCCCACTGGCAACCAATTTATTGATTATAAAATCATCTTTTCCAGTAATCAATTCATCTAAATCAATAATTCCTTTATCTAATCCTTCTTTTAAAGCTAAAAGCAATAAATCGCGAGTGGCCATAGCAAATGGATGGAAATAAAACTTAACAAATAATTCTGTCCTCAAATTTGTATATTCATCCAACAAACGCTTATTGTTTTCGGGAATACATACTTCTCCATCAATTAACCTAACATTATCAAGAAGTTCATAGGCCACTCTTTTTATTCTCCCGTGCAACTCATGAAAACCATAAAAATAACTATCACGAATTAAGTAATCAAACCTATCTGCCCAATCATTGACAATCTTTCCTAGAGGACCCTCGCCTTTTGCAATAGAAACTATTTCTTTGATTTCTTTTTCATCAAAACCATGTTTTTTTAAAACATCATGAATTTCACTGTTGATTATTCTATCTTCAATTAAATCTTCATGATCAATACCTTTGGATTTTTCAATAAGTTTTTCAGTTGAATGTGAGAAAACAAAATGAGATATATCATGAAATAATCCAGCAAACCTAACTTTTTGAATATCTCTTTCTCCATAACCCAGATGTTCAGTAAATCTTCCTGCTAATTCCATAACGCCAATGCTATGTTGATGGCGTGTTGTTTTGTACAGCCAAAATCCAGTCATATCTGTTTCTGATTGTCTAATTTCCCTAAGTCGAGTATAGGCGGGGCAACGAAACAATACTTCTTCTTCAACTGGCGACATTTTTACAAAACCGTGAACATCCCTGAGCATATTGTTATCTGGTCCGTTTAGAAACTCATCCCATTCTTCGGGCGAATCACCATCTAATTTTGTTAATATTTGATTAAGCAATTCAACATTTGAAACTTCTTTTCCCGCAAGTTCATTTGCCATACTATAAATAATGGCAGAGATATGCTGTTTTTCTTCTGGTAAAACATCAGGATTTGATTTATTTGGATCCGCATCATTAGATTTAGGCTCGATTAATTTAGTTTGGGGAGTTTTAGGTTCGGGACTAGACATAAATATAAATATGTTGAAAAGTGTTTAAAAATGTAGCGATTAAAGGTCTAAAATATGATAACCTATCTTTAGATCAGGTTTTGGAATTTCATTTAAATCTTCTGGTTTGCCGGGAAACCTTACTGCCATTGCCTTGCTGTTACACAGAGCAGGTATGTTGATCACATGAGTGTTTTGAAATATTTTGACCCTGCCTTCTGAGTGCGTATGACCGCAAAATACTGCAAATGGGTTATACTCTTCAATAAAATTTAATAGAGGGTGAGAACCTATACTCGCATCCATGTTGTTTTTATCTAAAACCCCATAAGGTGGAGAGTGGCTCAGAATTATTGTATTTGAATCAATATTAAACTTGCCAAGTTTGGCTGTTGCAACTTCATCTGTAAATTCATTTATTGTATTAAAAGGACCTATTGGGGAACCACCGAGGCCAACTACCCTCCAGCCTCGGTATGTCATTTCTTTTTCTTCAAGATTGCAATTTTTTTTGCTGATTAAATCATATATATAATTAGGATCGTTATTCCCAGTAACAGCATAAACTGGAAGATTCTTTGAAAATAAATAATCTAAAAATTCATTAGCGATTGTTTGATTGGAACCAAAATCCCCTGCAAAAAAAACCGCATCAAAATCTTCCCATTCTAAATTATTCAATTTATCTATAATGTTTGTGTTATGGAGATCTGATAGGCATAAAAGCATCAAATTTCACCGTCTTCTTTTCCTAAAATTTTTATCTCTTGAAGTTTTCCCTTTGCGTTTGGAAACTACATTATCCTTAAAGGAACTTTGTTTGGGTTTGCCCGTGGATTCTTTTGGTTTGTATTTTGTTTTTCCGTATTTGTTTGAAACTTTTTTTTCCGATTCAAATTTTTGATGAGATATATTCTTTGGTTTGTATTCATCGCGTTTATCTCTGGGTCCTGATGTATCCTTGGGTTTGTAGGATTTCTCAGATTTGTATTTATCCTTACTATCTGGTTTTTGGAATTTTTGAGATCTGTCTGGTTTTTGGAATCTTTGGGTTTTAAAAGAATCTTTTTCATAGCTTGGTTTGGCCGCAGGCAAGTGTTTTTTCTTTTTCGGATTTTTTGCATGTTCTTCTATCTCTTTAAGTCTCTTTTTTATTTCATATTTTAATTTTTCAGATATGTCATTTCCAGTGAAAACATCCGCTTTTGCCGCTATTGAAAGTTGATTAGCATAAAGTCTGCTAACTTTCCCCCTAGTTTCTTTAGATGCCTTTGAAATATCTGGTATTTGATAGATAACTCCATGTTTTGGAGAATCAGCACCTGTTTTAAGATGTTTAAAAAGAGCCTTTTCAGAACCAAAAACTTGTATGGTGCTCGAAGGTTCCATTGCAAGTTTTCTTAGCCCGTTTGCATGTTTGATTAATCTTGCAACAACAAGAGCAGGAGCAATAGAACACATGTTTGGTGCAATATTTTGAGTGTTTTTCTCAATAAAAGTTTCAATTTCATTTTTGGTTTTATACAAAACGAATAAATCATATGCAATAAGTCTTACGATATACAAGCTTTCAGGAGTAGGGTCAGAACCTATTCTGTTTTTGAAGAGAACATTAACCTTTTTTTTCTTACTATCTGACAAATACTCCATTTTAGGGTCAGATACAAAATCATATTCTTTTGCAAAATTTGCATATTCCTGTATTGTTAATTCATTTTTAAGCTCAGGGAAATAAAAATCATACCACGTAAATAAACGTTCATAAACTCGGTTGATTATATCATTATATTCGTCTAAAGAACTTACTGCTTGTACTATTGAGTTATCAATAGAAGATAGGCCTTCTCTGGTTTTATCTTTAGCCTCTTTAATTCTGCCCAATATAAACTTTTTAATGTCACTCATAGAAAGAAGTTGCTTAGCAACATTTTTATATTTAACGTTTGGTATATAAGTATGGACGGATTAATAATGACTGCCGCAAGCAGGGAAATGATGGGACAGCTATTCTTAGCATTTGTGGTTATTAAATTAGTAATAGGCATACTCGCATTAGGATATATGTTAAATTTTTATTTATCATGGGTTAAACGTAAAAAACAGCTTTCAGTAATATCTTTCTATGCAATGAAAAAGCTGGTTAAGAAAACAAAACCTTTGACTTTAGGATTGGGATTTTTAATTTTGTCATTTTTATTGGAATTTTTCCTAATATTCGCAGTTGAAACAAATGAAGAATATTTTCTATTTCATTCGTTCATAGGTTTGGCACAGATAATCTCAATCAGTTTTATAGCATATATATTCTACGAGATGATGCGTCATGATCTCCCAAGCACTTTGATCGCTGAAAACAAAGCATCTATTGTTCCCACATCCTCACTGCCTTCCCCTTTGCTCAGAGAAATAAACAAAAAACAAGGATTTTATGATGATGAGTATATAAAAAAGAGGTTATCTGAGGTTCCAGTGCCTGAAAAAATACTCAAGAATCTGAAAAAAAGCATAGCAAAGAAGAAAACTGTTGCAAAGAAAAAACCTGTAAAAAAAGCAGCAGTTAAAAAGAAAGTAGTAAAGAAGAAAGCCGTTTCAAAGAAAAAAGCAATTAAAACTGCCAAACCAAAAAATAAAACATCAAAGAAAAGGATTAAAAACAGAAAAAGCAATAAAAAGTAATGGTGAAACCATGGTTTGGGATAAAATAAAAAAAATGCTCGGGGGAGAAAAAAAACAGTATGGCACTCCTTACATTGTAAAAGCCAATCTACATCCAATAAGAATCAAGTCAAAAAGCAATGATAGTGTGATTTTAGAAGTATATATAAAAAATGTAACTAATGATGATCAGTTAACTTCTGTTAAATTAGTAACGACAAAGTGGTTGGGCGTCGACCCGACGACATTAAAAAAAGAACAAACCCTTAAATTAGGAAATTTAAGCCCCGGGGAAGATAAAACAGTTGAATTTAAAATTCATAGCAATTCCGGAACTCCTCAGGGAAGTCATAAATTAGGACTTGTTGTTTGTTCGCATTTCAAAGACTATGAACAATCGCTCAACAAAGTAAAGAAAATTATTGAACTTCGAGCAGCCTAAATCTTAAAAATGTGCAGATCATGGTTTTTGATAGTTTATTTTCATGGAAAAATGGAAAAAATTTGATATATTTGTACTGTTTTCCACCGAAAAAATTTTATTTTATACTTGCTTTTATAGGATTAACAGCGTTTATGCCATTTGCTCTTGTTATATTTTTAGTTGTAGTATCAAGTATCCTCAAATTTAATATTCTTGGATGGTTTTTAGGAAATACGGCTATTGGTTGTCCCGTGGCATGTGGTAGTTTGATTTTATTTTTTGCATTTGCGATATTTTTAGTTGATATGAAATTTAAATTTAATTCGCAGATTATTCGTGTCTATGAAAATGGGATTTATTCTGGAAAAATAAATAATTTCTTTTTTTACTTTGAAGAAATTCAAGAAATAATGAGCATTGGGGAAAATTTAAAAGTTTTTGAAAACAATGCCCTTCTCTCAAACGCGTTTCAACTTAAATTTGACCTTAATAGAGATATCATTGGATTTTTAGCAAATAAATTATATCACAAAAAAATCTATTTTTATAAAATCGTTTCAAAAAAAACTTGGAATGAGTACAGTATTATTGATTTGAAGAGAAGTTTAACTACCAATTCTGCTATTGATGAAAAAATATTCTCTGTAATTGCAACAACCGAACCTGAGAAATTTGAACACGCAGTAAAAAAAGCAGGATATGGGAAACTATTGAAAGAAGATTAGGTGTCGGACATTGATTCTGTTTTTTCAATTTTTCTAAATATATCCTCAATAGCTATAGCAATAGTTTTGCCTTTATCTGTAAGTTTAACAACTTGGTATTTTTTTTCTTTATTTATCTCAACAACACCTTCTCTTTCAAATTCGTGCAATATTTTTGTTGCGTAGACATAAGTACATCCGCTGGCCCTAGCCAAAGAAGATATATGCAGTTCTTTATCTTTTAAGTTTGTGAGCATCCTAGCAATTTTAATCTTAAATATTATTTTACCTAGTTTGGCCATATTATATCTACCATTAAATTGTTTTTATATGTTTGCTTTAATAGTTTCCACATTCCTGGTAAATGTCCTGCTCCAATAACACATATTATCGTATCATGATTTTCAAGTATTTTCTCAATATTTTTTACCATGTATATATTTCGATCTTCAATCATAATTTTGTGTACGTTTGGAAGAACAAGCCTAAATTTTTCAATTATCATTTCAATTTTTTCTGGAGATAGAGCATACATCACATCTCCTTTCTCAAGTGCTTTTGAAATTTCAAATTCAACTTTCTCTTTTTTGAATAATGCGGTTAACCATTCCGATAAAGGAACATTAGATAAGCCTTTCATAATGTATTGGATGGGCATGTCAATTAACGCAACTTTGATTTTGTTGTTGTATGCAGTTACTGCTGCTGCCTTCATTTCCTCGCCAGGCTCTGCTTTTGCAGCCATACCTATCATTTGTTGGAAATAATAAAGTATCAAATGCAATGGATTTAATGTAGGTATTAGGCGTTTTTTATTTGACATAAGTCCCCTAAACCTAGAATAACACAATTCTACACAAACAACCTGTGGGGAGATTTGAATAATTGATTCATTCACTGTTTTCACAGATATTTTTGATATGTGGGCCACTGGGATAAGATAAATTCTTTTCATTAAAACTAGTTGAAAGATAAAGTATTAAAAAGTTAAGTTTTATTATGAAACCAATCTGAGGTGATATTCTATGTTAGTTAAAAAAATTATTGGTAGAGAAGTTCTTGATTCACGAAGTAATCCAACTGTTGAAGTAGAATTGATTTTAGCAAACGGTTCCAAACAAGTTACTGAGAGAGGAATTGCTCCATCGGGCGCTTCAAGAGGAACTCACGAGGCCTGGGAGCTTAGGGACGGGGGTAAAAGATTTTTAGGAAAAGGAGTTTCAAAAGCTTTAAAAGGTGTTGAAAAATTAGATAAATCCTTTAAAAACAAAAAATTTACTCAAAAAAAGTTTGATGAAAAATTGTGTGGGCTTGCAGGTCCAAACAAAAAATCAATAGGTGGAAATACTACAACAGCAGCTTCTTTTGCATTTTTAAACGCTTCAGCAAAACTCCAAGATAAATGGGTATATGAACTTATGGGAGGAACTGTTCTCCCAGTTCCTTTTTTCAACGTTATTAATGGGGGACAGCATGCAGGGAATAAATTGTCCATACAAGAGTTTATGATAGCCCCCTACGGTGCCAAATCTTTTAAAGAAGCTCTAAGGTGGGGAAGTGAAATTTATCACACATTAGGAAAAAATCTGGTTTTGAAGTATGGTTCTTCAGCTAAAAATGTAGGTGATGAAGGAGGATATGCCCCCCCTATCCAACATTCGGAAGATGCATTACACGCCATCGAGTATTCAATTGAAGAATTGGGATACAAGGGAAAAGTGGGCATAGCGCTTGATGCTGCAGCATCAGAATTTTATGACAATATGTATAATATAGATGGAATGTCTTTGACAGGACCAGAACTTATAGATCATTATGAGAGAATGGCTGCAGAATTTCCTCTTATTAGTATAGAAGACCCATTTGATCAAGAGGATTTCCATATGTTTGCCGAATTAAGAAAATCCTTAAATCATATACAAATTGTTGCAGATGATTTAACTGTTACAAATTTGCAACGAGTTAAAAGGGCTATTGATGGTGAATGTATGGATACTTTGCTTTTGAAAGTCAATCAAATAGGTACAGTTTATGAGGCTTATGAAACTTTTAAATACTGTTTAAGCAAGAATGTTGGGACAATGGTTTCGCATAGGAGTGGAGAAACAGAGGATACTACTATTGCAGATTTAGTGGTTGGGCTTGAAACAAACCAAATCAAAACTGGCGCGCCCGCTAGGGGAGAAAGAACTGCAAAATACAATCAACTTCTAAGAATTGAAGAACGTCTTGGTAAAAAAGCCAAATATGCTGGGAAAAATTTCAAAAAAATAGGAAAGAGAGTAAGTGTATTTGAAAACTAGTGGTTTTACTAAATAAGGGGGCAAAAATATGGGAATTTTTAGTTGGATATCTAATCTTTTCGGAAGTGGAGTGCCGAGAAGATACAATTCGCTCCACAAAATGATACAAGGAAACATAAGAATTGGTTCAGAGTCAAATGTCAAAATGCAGTTAGAAAATTTGGCAAACCAAATAACTGACGAAAAACAAAAAAAAGCTTTTGAAAAGTACATTGAATCTGGAGTATGGAAAAAAGTTTTTGTGAAAAGAGAATAAAATGGAAAACTCAATAACTGATTTAAAATTTAGACATATAAGGTATATAAAATCCAATGGTAATTTTGCAAAGGTTCCCAAAAAATTTTATAATTACAGAGATTTAATTCAATATCTGGAAAAAAAAAGATACAAAGATGCGTATTATTCAATTTCAAAATGGTTAAATCCTCAAAACATAAGCGCCAAATCAAAAGAAAGGGAATATCGGACTATATTTTTAGGAATGGATCTGTTTTTTGATATTGATTTTTCCGAATATGAATTTAACAAAAATATTGAACTAGCCAAGAATGAAACGCTTAAAATTTTAGAATATGGCAAAAAAGAAAAATGGAATCTTAAATATATAGCATTTTCGGGATCAAAGGGTTTCCATATTGCTTATGGGGATTTAATAAAAAATTATCCTGCACATCCTCAAAAAAGGGAAGAGTATGCAAAAAAATTTTATACAAATATTGTTGAAAAAGTTTCGGAAAAAATTAACATTGATAAAGCAATAACTAAAGACACAAGAAGAATAGTGCGCATACCTGGAACTTATAACTCAAAAACGGGATACATGTGCACAATAATAGAACCTTCTGATTTGGAAAAAAGTACAGATATGTTTTTAAAAACAATTCCTTATGATAAAAACAGGGGACCGAGTCCTTTGATAAAAAGGATGATGACCGAGCTTCGCATTGGGGCTGATAATCTTGGCAAATTGTGGCTTCCCCTAAGCTGCAATCATTCTTCTAAATACATTCAAACTATTTCTTCAACAGTTTCCAGAGTAAACAAACATGTTCTCATATTGGATTACAGTACATATTTCAATCTATATCAGGTAAAAAAGTATCTTAATGAAATGAAAATACCGTATGTTGTATTGGAAAATGAAGATTCAATCCAAATTTTTTCACCCATGGCATTTGAAAAACAAGAAATGGAAAAAATACTTAAAATCACAAAATCAAGAAATTATAATGCCATGAAAAAATATAAACATGTTTTATTGAAAATATCTGGTTTAAATAAAGATTTCAAACCTTTGGAGGCATCTATCAAAGACATTCACATTCCTGATGAAAAAATTAAAAGACCTTTAAGTTCTGCACATTATGAATTGTTTAAATCAATTACTGGTAAAAAAGAATTTGAAGGGTGTGAGAAAATCAGTTCAGAACTGATTTTCAGAATGATGGAAATTAATTGATTTCAACACCTTCAAAAACTTCAGGGAATTGTTTGTGCACAGAATAATAATACAGTGCTTGCCCCACAATTGCATTAACTACTTTTTGAACTATTGAAGCTAACACACACACTAAACCTCCCAGTAATATTATTAAAATCCCTGGTATTACCATTCCTGATACTAATAAAAATATGCCAAGTACGATTATTCCGATACCTAACAAAGTTGGAACAAGGAATATTATCCCCACAGCAAAAACTGCACCCATTCCTTCAGAAAAATTGTTTTTGACTATTTCTCCGCTTTTTTTGAAAGAGTCAAACAAACTTATATTTTCACTAACTATGATAGGTATGGACAAATAAGTTATAACAGTCCATGCAGCACCCAAAACTGATGCAATTATTGGACCCAAAATATTTCCTATGCTACCCTTTTTTCCTCCCCTCATAGCATTTGATAGTATTGCAAGAATAGAACCTATTATTGAGAATATTACAATAGTTGATATGTGTGCCATGGCAGTGTTCAATCCATCGTTAAATGTGGGATCTTGGCCTTCAAATCTTTTTTTTGCTACGCCCACAACCATAAACTGAGTGAAATACATCAAAAAAAACGATACAAAATACAATATGATGCCTGCACCTGCCCAATATAAATCCAAATTGCCCAAAATAGGTATGAATATACCTGGCAGTACAAAACTTAACATAACCAGGAAAAATAAAAATCCGCTTATTATAGGCAATGCAAGCAGATGCGGTTCCTTCATAATTACTTTGATTGATTGAACTGTTAATTTATATCCTTTCCCAATATTGCCAAACATAAAATCACCTTATGAACATAATAATCATAACATTTTTAAACTTTGAGATTATAAAAGTAAAAGTATTCTATTTGTTTATATGCAATTATGATATTTAGGAGGTGAATTGTATGACAGTAGAGGATCAACAAATGGGGATGTTACCCGAAGGATCAAAAAGAATTCTAGGGAGAAGCGCCCAGAGGTTAAATATATTAATAGGCTATGCAGTGGCCAACACAATAAAAACAACATTGGGTCCAAAAGGTATGGATAAAATGTTAGTAAGTGATTTAGGAGATATAGTTATTACCAATGATGGTGCAACTATTCTAGATGAAATGAACGTTGAGCATCCGGCTGCAAAAATTATGGTTGAAATTGCCAAAACTCAAGACAAAGAAGTGGGTGATGGAACAACAACATCTGTAGTTTTGGCAGGATATCTGTTGAAAAATGCAGGAGAATTGCTAGACCAAGGGATTCATCCTTCTTCAATAACAAATGGATATTTGCTTGCTGCTAAAAAATCGGGCGAGTTGCTAAATAAATTGGCTCACAAAGTTTCAATTGAAGACAAGGAAAAATTAAATAAAATTGCAGGAATATCAATGGGTTCTAAATCAATTGGATTGGGTGATTCAAAAGATTATCTATCTGAATTGGTTGTTGATGCGATCACAATGGTCGCAGAGAAAAAACCAGATGGTAATTATGTAGTTGATACAGATTTAATAAAACTTGAGAAAAAAGAAGGCGGTTCAATAAAGGATACTAAACATGTTAAAGGTGTTGTGATTGACAAAGAATTTGTCCATTCTGGAATGGCAAAAACTATATCTAATGGAAAAATTGCATTGTTGGAATGTCCGTTAGAAATAGAAAAAACAGAAACAGATGCCAAAATCCAAATCACATCTCCGGATCAAATGAAAGCTTTTTTAGATCAAGAAGAAAAAATGCTTAGGGATATGGTTGAAAAAATTAAAAACAAAGGTGCAAACGTCGTATTCTGTCAAAAAGGAATTGATGAATTGGCCCAGCATTTCTTGGCAAAAGCCAAAATTTCTGCAGTTAGAAGAGTTAAAAAATCAGATTTAGAAAAACTTGCAAGAGCAACTGGCGCAAGAATCGTTTCTTCACTTGATGATTTAGCAGAAGAAGATTTGGGAAAAGCGGGAAAAATCCATGAAGAGAAAATTTCAGGCGAATCAATGGTATTCATTGAAGAATGCGAAAGTGCAAAAGCAGTAACATTGTTTTTGAGGGCAAGCACAGAGCACGTTGTCAATGAAGTTGAAAGAGCAATTGTTGATGCAATGGGTGCGGTTTCATCTGCCATTGAAGACGGAAGCTATGTTACAGGCGGTGGAAGTATTGAAATTGAATTAGCCAATGAACTTAGAACCTATGCTAATGAAGTAGGCGGCAGAGAGCAATTGGCTGTTCAAGCATTTGCTGAAGCTCTGGAAATAATACCTAAAACACTCGCAGAATCCACAGGCATGGATGCAATAGATACATTGGTTGCGTTGAGAACCGGCCACACCAAAGGTGAAAAAAGTCTTGGTGTGAGCGTACACGCTGGAAAAAACGAAGATATGGAAAAATTGGGTGTTATAGAACCAACACGAGTCAAAAAGCAAGCAATTTCCAGTGCTACAGAAGCTGCTACAATGGTCTTAAGGATTGATGACATTATTGCTTCTAAGGGCAAGAGTGGTGGTCCACAAATGCCTCCTGGAGGCATGGGCGGCATGGGTGACATGTAATTGTCCCCCCTTTTTTCTTTTATTTTTTGTCATTACGGCGAACTTTGGCTCAAGGGCGGAAACAGGCCTCAATTTATTAAACGATTGAAAAGAAATATCTATAATCAACTCAAAGTGAATGCTGTTGCTCAAAGAGATGGAATATTTTTACCTTATTCTGATGAAAACTGGGAAAAAATGAATTATATTTTTGGTATTGAAGGTTTTGGGAAAGGTTTAGAAGTTGAAACTGCTGTTGAAACGATCTTGAAAACATGTGTTGGGATTTGTAAAGATGAAAAAGACATCCAAGTTGTTGTTCGCAGAAGCAATAAACAATATAAATTAACTTCTCCTGAATTGCAAAATAAAATCGTTGCAGAACTTATAAAAAACAATTTTGATATTGATAAAAAAGGGAAAACCAAACTTGTTGTCAAAATTGGAAAGAAAGCACGAATATATTTGATTCCCACGACAGAATATTTAGGAGAACAATTTTTGAATGGTTTGGGCGGAATGCCTGCTTCTTCAGGAGGCAGGGTAGGCGTTATGCTTTCAGGAGGTATTGACAGTCCTGTTGCAGCATGGCAAATAATTAAGAGAGGATGCAAGCCAGTATTTATTCATTATCACTCTGTGAATGATTTTGATCCTGAAAAGGGAGTTGGTGAAAAAATTGGGAATATTTTAAAACAATTAAAAAAATACTATCCTTTCCCGTTTAAACTCTATGCAATTAATTTTCATCCCATAACAAGAGAAATTGTCCAAAATGTTGAACCCAAAAACAGATTAGTGTTATATAGAAGATTCATGTATTCTGTTTCAGAAGAAATAATGAAAAAAGAAGGATGCGAAGCGTATGTTTCTGGAGAATCTCTTGGACAAGTGGCATCTCAAACATTAACAAACCTTTCTGTTATTTCCGAAGTAACAAATTATGAAATTCTAAGACCTTTGATTTCAATGGATAAAAAAGAAATCACTGCATTGGCTAGGCAAATTGGTACGTTCGAAGAATCAATAAAAGAATATGACGACACTTGTTCCAAGTTTTTACCAAAGCACCCCAACATTCATTCCGATTTAGAAGAAATAAAGAAATTGGAGAAAAAAATAGGAAAAATCAAACCTGAAATTCGAGAATTTTTAATCGAATAAGTGTTGAGTCAAACTACCTTATAAAAATTCTCCAAAGATTTCCTTTTCCTTTCTCCTTGTTCAACATCTGGATATCCCAATGTTAATGCAAACAAAACTGTCTCTTCCTTTGGAATATTTAGCACCTTTGCAGCTTTTTTTTCATCAATGAGCCCTATATAACATGAGCCCAGTCCAAGCTCTACTGCCTTGAGCACAAGAAAGGCAGATGAAATGGTGCCATCCATAATCCCAAATTTTCTGCTTTTTTCATTCGAATCTGGATACTTTGTTGCATCAACAGTACAGATTAGAATTGTGGGCGCAGTATAAACAAAATCGTGCGGGAAAACATTTTCTTCTTTCATCTTTATTTTCATATCCCTCGAATTCACCACATAAAACTTTTGGGATTGTGTATTTCGGGCAGTGGGAGCAAGTCTGACAACTTCCATAATCTTATCAATTAATTCATCTGAAACAGAGTCCTCTTTATACTTCCTAACTGCATACCTATTATTAACAATTTCATCTAAATTCATTTAAATCACAATATAAAATAATAATTAAAATATATAAACCTTGATATGGTCAAAACTTTATCAAACATTTTTAAACCTTTCTCATGCAATTTATATAAAACGAGAGGTGATCGAATGAAAAAATATGTTTTGTTAGTAACTTTGATGTTTACCTTCGCATTCTTATTTGGATGCTTGGAACCCGAACCTGATAGGGATATAACACCTCCCATTGTAAATAATACAGATGATGATTTAGTAGACATACCTAATCCTGCGTCAGTTTACTGTGAAGAGAATGGTGGGACTTTAGAAATAAGAAGTGAAACTGGTGGAGAAATAGGATACTGTATCTTTGACAATGGAAGCGAGTGTGAAGAATGGGCATATTACAGGGGCGAATGTGAACCCGAAGTTGAAGAACCTATCGGTATGGCTAATCCTGCGTCAGTTTACTGTGAAGAAAACAATGGAACACTTGAAATCCGAAATTTTACAAATGGTGAAAAAGGATTTTGTGTATTTGTTGATGGTTCAGAATGTGAAGAATGGGCATATTACAGAGAAGAATGCGAACCTGGTAAAAGCTTCTGCAAAGATTTTTGTGGGGATGGAATTTGCCAAGAAATAGTTTGCGAAGCAGTTGGATGTCCTTGTGCTGAAACATGGGAAACATGTTCTGAAGATTGTGAAAAACCATCCAATCTAAACAAGCCCCTACATATGAGATAAAATCTTGTTTACTAAACAAAGGAAAAATAATTATTTTTTCCTTATTTTTATATTTTCTATAATAAAATATTTAAAATGCCGATTTACGTTTTCAATATATGAAAACAAAAACTATCGTTCCCTTGGCAGTTGCTTTATCTTTCTCAAGTGTTTACAATCAAACATATATGGGGCCCGATTTAGGAATAAATTCTACTATTCCTGCAACAAATGAAAACATTGGCAAAGTTTGTATAACAAACGAGACAGAGACGAGATATTTTCAAGAGAAAGTTGCAAAATACATAAAAAAACTTGTTAAAAGAGGATATTCTATGGGGAATTATACCCTACATAAAGATGACTGTTATGATTTTATAACGAGAGTTTTATGTGCAGTCGAAAACAATTCAGAATCAATAGATCTGGCCGAATTAAAACAAATGGGGTGGAATACCAATAAAACAGTTGGAGAGTATGGTTGGAATAAAAAAGTAAAATTTAATAGAAAAAATCCACATGTAATAGAAGGTGATGTTATTTTTGTTAAAAATTCGCCCTTCAACACGGGTAAAAACCATTGGGGTGTCTGTATTTTTGAAAATAATGAAACTTATGTAATCCATCGTGCAAATATGGGCATATATGTTGATAAACTATCTAAATTCATTAGAAATTGTGATGATTGTGATATTGCACTTTATAGAAATTTAGTTCAAGAAGAAGTTCCCCTAGTCCTCGATTTTTCAGAATACAAACCTCTTATTTCACACTCTTTAGTAAATTTAGAAGTGTTATAATCGGCCAAACTATTAAATAATTAAGTGAAGTATAATATATTCTATGAAATGTAACGTTGTCTTTACTGCAGACAATCATGGAAATATCTCCCAATTTAAAAAAACATTAGAATATGCTCGAAAATCCAAAGCTGCAGTAGCTATTTTTGGAGGAGATCTTTTTCCTAAAGACATGTCATTTATTAGTATGCCTGGTGTTCAAAAATTCTTTTTCTTTGAAGAATTGTTGCCTTTGTTAAGCAGTTTCCATTCTGAAAATCCCTACATCAAAATATACCTAATGATGGGAAATGATGATGCATTAGGGAATTTGCATGAATTTATTAATAAAACACAATCAATTGTTGAATGGATTTGCGATGATAAAAAAGGAATAAGGAAAAAAATTAATGTTGATTTTGATATCGCAGGATTTAGTTTTTTGCCCCCCACACAATTTTTAATGAAAGACTGGGAATTTATGGAGTCAAAAAAAATTAAAAAAGGGATAAATGTCGGAGGGTTTGTTAGCACTTCAAATCCTTCTGCCCCTTGGAAAGGGATGGATTTGGAATTAAAACCCAATCTGAAAGAAAAAATTGATCGTGTTGCTTATACAGAGAATCCAGAAAAGCTTGTTTTTGTTGCGCATTACCCTCCTAGAGGATTATTCGATTTCCAAGATACCGGCAGTCAAGTTATAAGAGAGTATATTGATACTTACCAACCACTAATAAGTTTACATGGGCACATCCACCACATTGAATCAACTTTTTCAGATAGATTTTTTGTTCGGCAAGAAAATACAATTGTTGCTTCTGTATTCAACTCCCCAAAGTTTCATTCACCCTATATTATTGAATTTGATCTGTATAATATCGCTGAAACTATTATGAGATTCCAAGTATAGCCCTATTGATTAGATATCAAAAATATCTATTTAAACATTTCTACACACTATATACTGATGGACAAAATAATTGAGGTTAAGGGATTCAAAGTTCCAATTGGGGACCATCGAAGAAAAATGATAGTTATTGGTTCTGACCACAGAGGATTTTACAATATTGAAAAGGATTTTTACCCTAAAGCTTTGTTAATGGATTATCTCAAGCAAGAAGGGTTTGTCATAATAGATGTTGGAACCCATTCAAAAGAAAGGTGCGATTACCCCAAATATTCATTTAAAATTGGGGAGATTGTTTCAGATGATTCTGAATTGCAAACTGTTGGAATTGGGCTTTGTGGCTCGGGTATTGGCATCGGGACAATTGCAACAAAATTTAATGGAATTTACCCTGTTTTTTGTGAAAATACCAAAATGGCGGCAAATTCTCGCATGCATAATAACACTAATTTACTGACAATTGGTGTAGATGAAAAAAGTCCTGAAGAACTTATCAAAATAGTTCAAGTTTGGTTGAATACCCCGTTTTATACTGATTTTGAAAATGAGCGAGTATATTTGGAAAGGTTTGTTCAGACGCTGGAATTTGAAAGACAAATTGCTAGGATAAATCAAAACAGTTGAACTTGAAAAACCAAATTAAATCATAAACCAGACAACACCAAAATAAACCAACAATGCGATGATATCTAATGTTGCAGTTATGACAGGACCTGTTCCTATCGCGGGGTCTTTTCCAAAACTTTCAAGAATCAAAGGTATTATCAGACCAACGAGAAGACCAGATATGCCCGAAAGTACCATTGCTGTACCGATGACAATCCCAATATAAGGATTTCCATTCCAAAAATATTCAATAAATGAAATGCCTATTCCTGCCACAAAGGCCATTATAATTCCTGCTTTTAGATCTTTTATAAAATAATTTAGTTTATCTTTTATATTTCCAAGAGCTTGATTTTTTATGTAGATAATCCCTGCTTGATTCCCCACACTACCACTAATATTAAGTATCACAGGTATATAAAACACGACCACAATTAAAGATTCAAGCAAATTTGAAAATGTATTTATAATAAATGCAGATACCGTTCCTGCAAAAAGTCCCAAAAGTATCCATGGAATTCTTGCTTTAACCATATCATATACTGTTTCTTTATGTGAATGGTAAATACCTGCAATTTTTGCTAAATCATCGCTGGCTTCTTCCTGTAGTATATCGAGGAGTTCATCAGCAGGAACAACACCTAAAAAATTACCTTTCTTATCAATTACGGGTATTGATTTTATATTGTATTTTAATGACTTCAAAACAACTCTTTCTTGTTTTTCTTTCATATAAGCAGTAACTAATTTTGTTTTCATCATATCTGATATTTTAATTCTTGAATCTGATTTAAACAATTCTTTTATTGATAATATCCCTACAAGCTTTTTATCTTCTAGAACATAGATATAATTTATTGTTTCATATTTAGTAATTTCTTTTTTAATTTGTTTTATTGTTTTTGATACGGTTGCAGAAGGTTCAACAATTGGTACTTTAGTAGTTATATGTTCTTTTGCTAGTTTTGCCATAAATGAAAAACCAAAAGTAAGTTTATAATGCTTTTCCAAAGAGGAACTATATTTTGTGCGGAAAAGATTTTGGTTCTAGTTTGAAAACAATGCCTGATCAACATATTGGGAAGATCAACACCTATGATTAATTTGGATTTTATCTACACGATTTTCACTCATCCATATATCTATCCCCCTAACTAGTCAAACACAATCTTTTTTTAGACACTGATGCAATATCATCTTTTTCGTGGAGCATTGTCAAAACTACTATTTTAATTAAAATTTATAAAGATTTTAATCTAGTGATTTACTTTTTAAATTGTTTGATAAATAATATAATTATGTGTAGGTACTGCAAAAAACCAAAAAATTCTAAATTGCCCGTAGAAAAAGAATTTTCAATTCATTTTTCCAATGAATGCATACAGGTATCTAAATTGAGTATTTCTGATCATCCAGAGGTAATTCGTATAAGTGAACAGCATCTTGTAAAACTTTTTCTTGGAAAACTGCCAGCCAGCTCTTTTGAAAAGCCATTTGAGTTTTTGGTTGCGAAAAAAGAAGGCAAAGTTGTAGGTTGGATACGGTACCTGAGAAAAAAGGATTCGTATACTGATATTATGGTTGCAGTTGATGAAAATTACTATCGTATAGGAATTGGACGCAGGCTAGTTTCATATATTATAAATTCTGCGGAAGATGAAGGAATAACAAATTTAACTTGTGAAATTGAATACGATAATAAAGGATCTTTAAGACTATTTGAAGGTTTAGGATTTAGAAAGATTAGTATGGAGAAAGAGTTTTATAAATTGACATTTTCTTGTACTTAAGCTAGTTTTATTTTTTTGTCCCCATAGATTTCTAATGCAGGCAGATTCTGTTGCGTTTCCGTTGATACATATCCTTCAGGGATATTATTGTCTTTCGGAATACCAAAAACTTCATTCATGATATCAATAAATTTATTGTAAAACTCAATTTTACTATCCCATTTTGTTTTTCTTATTTTATCGAAAACTATCCTAAATTTATCAACCAATTCAGGATTGTTTATTCCTGCAGACTTGCAAAATAAATAGTAATTTTGAACAAAAAGATCTTCAGATACAAAAATTTCCTTTTTGACAAATCTAGGAATTCCAAGAAGAATTTTAGATCCTCCTAATAAATATATCTCATCAGTAATCGGTTCCATGATGTCGGGGGATTCGTTTCTGAAATCCATTATATTGAATTTTTCTCCGTAATAATTTTTTAACCACGGCATAACCAAGAACGAAAAATACTCATAAAAATAAGCTTTAACAGTTTTTTCATCAATATTCTCCCTTTCAATTTCTTCATAAATTTGTATAAAATCTCGGTTTGTATTTGACCAAGTTTTTTTATTCAGTGAATTAACTTTTAAAGGTAGACCGTATTCTGATTGATTATAAGCAGTTGCCACTTCACTAAGAGAACGTTTTTCTCCTTTTTTGGATTGGTACAATCCGTGAGTGTACTCATGAATACCTATATTAAATCCACATATAAAAATATCTGGAGTTTCCAAATCACTAGTAATATCTTTCACTTTGGAGGGAGATATCCAAATGGCATGTTCTATGGGGTCATAGTGTATGGGGGCAAAAAGGTTCTTAAAAAAACTAGATTTTTCCATCATTAATTTTGGAAGCTTGTTTCTTGGGATGTTGTATCGGTCCGCCATATAAATTCCACCCAAATAAGTACCAACAAAGAACAAAGCGAGATTAAATTGCATATTTTCTGGCAGTTTTAATTCTGTTATCAAATTTTTTTCATTTTCTTTAACCCAATTCAAAAAATTTTCAACTTGGTTTATTTTTTCTTTTTTGTAATAAAAATTAAGTGTGTTTGTTAAGTAATTATAAAGCCCCCCTTTTTCTTTTATTTCCTCAAATAAAGAGTTTTCAGTTTTTTGTTTTGATCTCGCCATATTTTCTTTATGTTGATTAAGCTTTTAAACATGTTTTTCAGGTTTATTATTAATAAAACTCTTTTAGAAAAACTAAAAGTATACTTACCATTAATAACGCCATTACCATGATTACTGCAATCAAACCATCTTTATTCATTATTAAATCTGGTAGCAGCTGCCCTATCTTTTTTGAAAATCTATATTTTTTGTTAGATTTGCCCTTATGACATAAGTATGTTCCAACTATAATCAATAACAAACTAGTTAAGATCACTAAAATATTTTGTAAATAAAAACCGAATAACAATACCACTAATGAAAACATCAAACATGTCAATCCCAATGATAAAATAAATTTCATATTTTTAATTTGTATTAATATTATATAAAATTATGTTTTTAAAATAGTTTTAGAAAAACTAAAATAGTATTAATACAATATATTTTAAAGTTATTACTAATAATATATTAGAGTGATAAAAATGAATATAGAAAAAACATTAAACGATATCGAGAAGGAAGTTGTTGAAATATTTAAAACAGATAGCTCTGGCCATGATATCCACCATCTCAAAAGAACAAAAAATTTGGCTTTACATATTCAGAAAACGGAAGGGGGGAACAGAGAAATCATCGCCATAGCAGCAATGGTTCACGACATTCATAGAATATTGAGTAAAAAAGGAGAGTATTGTGCCCCAAAACAATCTTTGCCCACTGTTCAAAAGGTTTTGGAAAAAGTTGATTTAGATTTTGATAAAATTAAAAAAGTTTTACATTGTGTTGAATTTCATGAGGAATATGGTTTTACTCCAAAAGGTAAAACAGTTGAGGATATTGAAACTTTAATTTTACAGGATGCAGATAATTTGGATGCGATTGGTGCGATTGGAATTGGAAGATGTTTTTCTTTTTGTGGGGCAAATGGAATTCCAATGTGGGTTCCAGAAATTCCTTTTGAAAAAAAAGATTTTGATGAATCAATTTACGATCCATCAGCATTGCATCATTTTCATAGTAAATTACTAAAATTGAAAGATAACATGAATACTGAAACTGGAAAACAAATGGCTTTAGAGAGACATGAGTTTATTGAACGCTTCATAAAAGAATTTATTTCAGAATGGAAAGGGGAAAAGTAATTGTTTAAAATCAGTTAAAAAATAGCGTGAAGGCTACCCCCTGAGCACAAAATAATGCCAAGGCGTAATTTTTTAGAAAGTTTACCGAGGTTAAATTTGTTTTTGGAAAACAGGAGAAAATAGTTATAACAAAAAAGTGTTAGAAAAACTAAGAAAGTTTATTTGAAGCTAATTATTTGATATCCATACTTCTCAATTTCTTCTTTACTCCAAAACATAATGTCTTTAGTTTTAGCAACATAAGTAACTGTTTTTTCGATTTTTCTCCCAGTATGTTCTTTTGTTTCGGGATCCCATTCTTTTAAAATCAAAATATCGCCAGGTTTGCACTCCCAATCAGCAAGTCTTAATTCAAATGTTTTATCCCCATTTAAAATTTTTTGAAAATATTTCGGCCAAATCTTTTTTTCAATTTTCATAATTCTTTTACATTATACAAGATTATAAATCTTCTGAAAAACCGCATAACAGTAAACTCTAAACAGTTTCTAATTACTGTAACAGTAAACTCGGGTACACAAAAACTGCAAGCAAAAAACAGGTTGGTTTACTGATATGATATGATTTCGGAAAGTGGGCAAGCGCAACCAGGCCTACCAGCCAAAAATAGTATCAAAGCGTAACTTTTTATACAAAACATATATTTTTGGTGTACTATAATGATGTATTAAACTTTAGGGTTTACTTAAGTGATGTTTATGTTTCCGCAAACCACAGTATTGGATTCTTACTATTTTTGATCCAGTCAACCATACTAATGAGTGCAAGCATATCTGAAAAATAGCGACTATCTTCAAAATCAGATGTTACTTTCGAATAAATACGGTTCGGAGCTTGCTTGCCTTTTTTATCAGTTATATTAATTTTAAAAACTTTTTTCCCGTCATCAGAAGCATAAAGGCAAAGTTTATAGTATTCAGAATAATTTTCACAAGATATGATAGGAATACTTTTCTTGTTATCAACATACTTGCCCGATGATAACACTACCCTATTTTCTGGGTCAAAAACCATTAACCCACTAACTAAACTATTTTTGTCTTTTGCAGTATAAACCACATGGGCAGTAATGACGTATTTATTATCTAGAAAAGCTGAAACAATGCCCTCGTAACCTTTGGAACAAATCACAGAGATGGCAGTGCCAACCAGTTTGGAGGCATCTTCATCCAATATGGCTATTTGTGATCTGAATCTAAATGTATTTGGATACTTCTCTTTGAATGAAATTAATTTTGGAGGAGTGGGAAAATCGTCATCTCCAACCTTTTTTAGTATGGTTTTGATTTCTGGTTGGTTTTTAATATCGAATTTTGACATGAACGGAATAAAGAAGTCAATAAAGTCACCACTTACCTCTACGTTGTGTTCTGACATCTCGGTCAAGGAAAAATCCGGGTTTTCAAAATCTTGGTTTGTCAAATTATCCAAATCAAATTTTTCTACAACTCCAATCACCAATGTTTGTGGCATTTCCAACACCTTTTTAGTTTTTCTAAAAGATTACTTTTTATATTATTTTAACCATCTATATCCTTTGTTCCTATATTCAATATATTATTACTTTAAATTTATAAACCCTTTTTTAAACCTTTACTTTTTCCAGATTTAATCGTTCAAAATCATACAACTTTTTTTCTTCTAAATCATAAAAACAATTTTCAAATTTATTTTTTTTGTTTTTAAAATTAAAAAAATTCTTTTGTGATAAATAAATCTGTGATTTTAATGGTTTGCCAGGATAACACCACAAAACCCATTTTTCATGGCCTTTTACATAATCATTGTGTAATGGAATTTGGCCTTTCGTAATTAAATGGAAAATTAAAGTTTCTTCCAAGAAAAAATCTATTTGGTTTTGATCTAATTTTCCCTTTCCAGAAGCTAAAAAGTCTTCTTTTAAATATTTTCTAAATTTTGAATCTCCTTTATATCTTTTTCTGATCTGGCCAAATAGATTAACAAAATCCTTAGATGCTAACAAAATTTGATTCCAAGTTGAAAAAGAAAATGCTTGTGGTATTAACATGGGATTTTTGGATATTATTTTCATGAATTCATTTTTATGTTGAAGAATCAAAGGCATGAATTTTTTTCTTAGTTTTGATGCCTTTTCATTTGAATATAAATACAAGTAATCTCCATATACCATATTAAGTCCTACTACAGGTTTAATTATTTTATTTGGACTGAATCTTTTCATATGGTCGAAACACCTCTTAGCGTTCTGTGAATTAGAGATTCTTGACATTGATATTGGAAATATCAACAAACCTTCCTGAGCAGGCAGTTTATTAATGTCAAAAAACTGATTAGTAAGATCCTTTCCCATAATATTTTATGATTCTTTTTCTATTTAAACCTTTTCTTTTAAAAGAGTTTTAGAAAAACTAAAAGAGTGTTAATTGAGGGTTTGAGAACCTGGAGCTCTGATATTATATGGGATGGGTGCTCGGTATTTAAAAATATCTGTATGTATCTATAAACATGAATGCTGAAACTAAAACTGGGAAAATTATTATTGAGGGAGACATAATTAGACTTGAAAGGACCGGGATTCTTGGAGTTCTTGCTTCAATAAACGAAATTATATTTTTCCCTTTGTATTTTTTGATGGGGGTTAATATAGATACGGAAATTGAAATCAAAAAAATTGAAAAAGTTGAATATTCCTATGGAATACCAAATATACTTAGGCCACATATAAAAATATATTATGGGAAGAAAAAACCAAGATTAGTAATTTTCAAAAAACCAATTCGTGATGTTCTGAATTATAAAGGAGCAAAATCAGAGTTAGAAAAAGTTATAATAGAATGCGATCGTTTGGGTATTAAAAGAGTAAAGATATAAATATGATTTAATAGATCTTTAAAACCTCCCTCATCCCAATTACTCCCACAAACTAGTGATTTTCTCTGGAGCTCTGATATTATAGGGGATGAGTGTGTTAGAAAGAGGTGTTAATAATTTGATTAGGTTTATTTATTGAAAACTTTTACTAGGTTAATTTTTCTTCAAAAGAATTAATGTTATTCATACTCTATCTTTAATATGGCTGGGTGCGCCCAAGAACTCGTGCAATTACCAATTTGTATCTCCTGGCCGACCCCAACATCCACCAGAGTTATCCATATCTTATTGTACACTTCTGTACTGCCATCACCAATGCTTAAACCAATCCATTTTTCATGATTTGCCACACTTATTTCCTTTTCTATGTAGTTCATATCTGTGAGGATATACTTTTTTCCTTCAATAAAAAAGGTTATTGGTTCTATTTTATCTATTGTTTGGGGCGGGCAGGTTATGTTTGTTTCTTTAACTGGTAGGGGTGGGTCAAATTCTACCCTGTTCTCTTGTGAATAAATTGTGAGTGGCCTATACTCTTTACCGGCTTCTTCTTCCAACCCCCATGATTCAATAATCTGGGGAATAATGTTGATCCTAGTATTTGTTGTATTTGTGTTTATTGTGCTGTTGGGAAAAACTATCTTTCCCAATCCTGCTAATTCACCTGATTTTTGGCCATCTTCCCAAACCAAATTAACGTTTTTGTTCCTAAAATGCCCATCTTGTTTCACGATTGTTTCATTAGTAAACACAACGATTTCTGTCCATCTATCTGAAAGGGTGTATCCTGGTGATGTTTGATATACACTGATTCCTACAGTTTCATTTTCTAATCTCAGGTAAAACGTTTGTGGAGTCACCACTGCCAGGTTTAATTCCTGGCCGTGCGAAATGTTGAAGATTTTTTTTGCAGTTATAAGCTCATATTCCGGGAAATCAACTGCCGTTTGGTTGGTTTCGTTTTTTTCTTCTTTGGTTTCTGTTTTATTTTGGATATATTTAACTGCACTATAGATTTCAAAGGCTTTTTCATATGAACACCCTATCACAATGGCTCTAAGTTCTCCTGCATCACATATTGCATTATAAGAAGTTGTTGAGAGTTCTGTTTGATAAATTGTTTTATTATTTGAAGTTATAAGGATCGTCTGGTCGTTATTTTCATTACAATTAATTTTTTTTGGATTTTTTATAGGAAGAACTGCATGATAAGTTATCATAGTATCTGAAAATTTAAATTTTTCAATTTTTACTCCCGAAATATTAATATCACTTTCATTATAGATATATTGGTCCTTAAAATATATCTCAATAGAATCATTATTTGATTCAGGTTCTGGAGTCAAAGTTTCTCTATCTATATTATCTATACAACCAAAAAAGAATAAACTAAATAAGATAATT
>JAHKLX010000132.1 GCA_020854835.1 Microcaldota archaeon | reverse complement strand
TCAGATCAGCGATGTCTAACTGGTCGAATACACCTGAAACTAAACCTAGATGATCTAGTGGAAGAGTCCTTATCTCCATAGATGCTACCCCTAAAAAACCGCATATAACGGGATATTTAATAAATCTTTGCTATAAATTACAGGGAAAATGTTTGGAGATTAGACCGTTAGTGCGGAACGACGGTTTGGGGCATATGCCCCTGAAATCACACTTGCCGCAGTTATCGGTAAATCCTGCGGTGCCCTTCCTGATATTGCGACCAGCTTCAATGACCCTCTTTTCCAGGTCTATCAGGAGATCCAATTCTATAGCTCTCTTGTCTTCGACTCCGCTATCAAGGTTGTAGATCTCTATAAAGTCCGCCAGCTTGCCGGTAGTGTAATTATACCCTAAAGCATAGAGAAGTAGCTGATCCTGGGATATTTCCTCCTCTTGGGCATCCTCTTGAGTTTTAAAGTCAACGATAACGATCTCGCCTGTGTCGTTTTTCCTCACCAAATCTATACGCCCTAAAACCAATATCTCATCAGAGAATTTAATGTCAACATCCATCTCTACATATTCTACATATTTTAAATCTTTTTTTGTTTCTATGTACTTGCTTAGCATCTTCTTTGCTTTGGCTCCCATATCCCTCCTGAGGTTCTCGTCATAGGCATATGGGAAATGCAGGTGAGTTTCCAAGAGGTTCTGAACCATATCCTCAGTTATAGTTCCTTGATCCTTTATTTTGCGGTGCACTTCCGCAAGAGCACTGTGGATGGATTTGCCGTAGCCCAGCCTTTCATTGAAGCCGACATTGAATCCGTAGACGTTTCTCATCTTAAATCCGCAGGGACATTGAAAGTAGTATTTGAGGTCGCTGAAAGAGATGGCTGTAATTTCGGTAGACCTATCAGCTTTCTGGGGTTCTATGCGATAAGTTATCGGTATCCCTGGGTCATAATCTCGATGTAGACCTGCCGCCTTGAACTCGTCGATAAATCGAGAAGGCTTCGAGGGGACAGGTCCTTTCTTTTCGGGGTCCTTCTTTTGGGGTGCCCAGGTGCAGTAAAGGTACTTCTTGCTCCGGGTCAACGCTACATAAAAGAGCCTTCTTTCGTCATCGATATTGCCTTTGTATCGCTCGATACCCTTAATCGATCCTTTGGGTATCACATCCATCCATTGGACTTCTCTTCTTCTGCCTATAGGAAATACTCCTTCTAAGAGACACGGCAGGAAGACCACGGGAAACTCGGTGCCCTTTGCGCTATGAACGGTCAAAATCTGGACAGCATCGTGCTTGATGTAGTCAGGACCATCCCATCCATCGGAATAATACCTTGGAGCTTTTGTATTCAAGAACTCGACGAACCCGCTGTGCAAGTACATTAGATCAATGTTGAAGTTGATCTCTTCAAAGTCGGTTATAACCTGGCTGAATTTACCCATGTTACTCAGAATCGAGTCTATTCGTTCTGCAGACCCTTTAGCAAGGCACTTATTGAAGGATATGGCTTCGAGGAATCCCCAATAGGTATGCTGCAGCGAATACTCGCTTTTAATTTCACGATTTCTCCAATCCTTCTTCTCCATTACCAGCCAATTTATGCCATGGTCAAAGTCAGCGAGTTCTAGTTCGGGGTCTATATCGAGCCAGAGCGTCTTTAACTGATCCGCGTTTATCTTGGATGTTACATACTCGAAAATTCCTTTTGCTGCCTTAAATTCCGGAGCAAAGAAGAATCGGTTTGAATCTTTGATTATGAAATCAATACCTGATGCCTTTAATGCTTCTATTATAGGTGCTGCATTATATTTAATTCTTAGAAGAATGGCACAATCAGAATAGGTCAGACCCCGAATTTGCCCATTTTCGCGGAAAGGCACCCCTTGCAGTGCTTCGATCTTATTCACTATCCATCTAGCCTCACCTTCAGGAGAGTCGAATCCCATAACCAATAGATCGCCAGGATCATAGGGCTGGGCATTCTTACTGGTCATTTTCTTATACAGCCTTTTATGGTTTCTAGAGGCAATTTGGCGGGCGGTGTTCACGACACCAGAACTTGATCTAAAATTATCTGCCATATTGACGTATGTGACGTCGGGATACCGATGTTGGAACCCCAGTATGTTATCTATATCGCTACCATTCCATTGAAATATAGTCTGGTCGTCATCTCCTACGACACAGATCTGAGCATCAAGGTCATGAAGGATCGAAATGAGCTTTTCCTGAAGAGGGTTTACATCCTGGTATTCATCCACCACCAGATATAGGACCTTTCGAGCTATCTTCTTTCTGACTAAGGGATCGGTTTCAAGAATCTTCACCGCTTCCGAAAGTTGCATGGAAAAATCCATGTAGCATTTCTCGTCCAGCCAATTCCGATATATCTCAAGTGCCCTTGTGACGTTGTGGTCACTTAAAGCATCCCAATTGACCTCAGCCTCCCGCAGAATGCCAAAAAGTTCTTTGTATATTCTTGCCTTATCCTCTTCACTCAGGTCTCTGCCTGCATTAGTCCTGAGATCTGGGAGCAAGTTCAGACCCTGGTCAATAAGAAGCTTCTGCTGGACATCGGTCAATAGAGTATACTTCATGAACTTGGGTACATAGTTCATCAATACGTTCATGCAGAAGGCGTGTATGGTCCCTATGTACATCGCGGCGAGACCCTGGGTTGTATGCTGCTCCTCACAAAGCTTGTAGATCCTGTTCTTTAACTCGTCAGCCGCCTTATTGGTAAAAGTAAACGCCACGACATTTTCAGGCATGACGCCTGCGGATCTCTTCTCTGTGAGGATATTGACTATTCTTTGGGATATTACCTGAGTCTTCCCCGACCCTGCACAAGCTATGATCTGGACGTTGCCATCAAGACAACTTAGAGCTTGCTGCTGGTTCGGTGTATACTCCACCTTTTATTCCCTCCTTTGAATTTGATGTTACGTCCACGTCTTTAATCGTAGAATAAGCGGACCGAATTTGCTGGAATTTTGGACGCCCTGTGATCTCGCATCTCAATCGGCATCCATGGATAAATACCTTTTAGTTCCACTCTTCGTTGACCTCTATTTGGGTTATATGGGATTCCAAGATGCACTTTATCGGGTTAGAGTTGAAACATCCTGGATTTTCGAGTTGGATTCATTAACTGCGGCATACTGGTCTCACTCGAATAGAAACTTGTCATCGAACAGGGTACAGTATGAATCTTTTTCGCTAATGCATCGATTCGGGCAAATTTCACAAAAACTGAGCATCTCATCCCAGGAATCTGAAATTATATCCGTCATTTTGTTGATCAGACCAGCATCCAAGTGGGGAAAATATGATTCTATCGGCTCATATGAAATGCATACATTTTTGATTTTGCCGGATAGCTGCTGAAGAATTATATTCTTCATTTCTTTAGAATAATAAACTGAAAAATCGGCAAGAGCCTTATCACTGATCTTCTCTCTCTTGAGCCGAGATCCGATTTCGTTTTTCATGTTATCGTATATCCCTATTGAGAATTCGTAGCAGAACCAGTTAAGTTTTATCTTCTCGCACTCGTTCGAATAGAACGAGATTGGGTTTATCATGTCAAGACCAGACGTCTTTTCTTTCCTCGCTCTCATCATATCCTTCCCTGTGATTTTACCCAGCAGTGTGTCTAATGTGATGCAATTTCGAACGCCCTTTATCCTCAACTGCGGCAATTCACTCTCTATGGATAAATATTCACTGGTCATCGGTTAAGCCAAAAAACCGTATTGAACCGCTCGCCGATAGCGGTTCTTCTAGATGGACTGTGGAAAATTTATGTTATACATCTGCCCTCTTTCGCGCTTAGATACCACACCCCAGGCACCTATCATGGCGTTTTTAAGGACACAAAGAATAATGAAATATAATTTTATAATGATAAGAGTAACTATATTTGTTGAAAATTATTAAAATGCCCTTAACCGATGACAAATGGGTCTAAATCAGTCCAATCATGGCGGAATAAAACTGTCCACCTGCCAATCACCTAGCTGAAACTCAGTGGGTGTGTCGATGCAGGCTTCACCAGGGCTCACAAAGGCCCGATTGATCCGGTTGAGGGATCTTCTTTCTTCCCACTGACCGATCCGGCCTACTGAACCCGGAAGGACAGCAGATTCTCTTGTAGTCGGGTCTATTTCGAAGGTGGTCGGTACCCCACCCCAATTGTATTCAGCCTCGATTTAAAAAGCTCTAATCGAATCCTGGAGGATCTGACATTAGAGATGTAATGATGACTCCTGGAAGATGATCTCCTCCAGGCGGGGCATTGGTGGCCCTGGAGGCGACTTGACGGGGATGATCTCCTCCTATTCCCACCTTCGCCCTCGAAGACCACCGACCACCCCCCCAGAGAGGGGATTCTATACAACACCTAGAATAACACCGGGCCTGCGCTGTTATGTTGTGGTTATTATAATTTGTTTAGAATTCAGTTGCGTTATCGGTGAATGGACCGAAGCATATCGATAATTGGCTAAAATCGGGTTCTTCGAAACTAATATGGAAAAATTTTTA
>JAHKLX010000018.1 GCA_020854835.1 Microcaldota archaeon | reverse complement strand
TACGATTATCGAGCTGGAAAGTATCCTCAAAAGCACTTTTCCACCAGAGCAACGGCGACAGATAACGATTGATCCTCATATCGAAATCAAAACCACTTCTGCAGGATTTGACCATTCTTGAAGGCGAAATAAACTATTTTTATTCATGGCTCTTTTAAAATTGATTTAAGACACTTTCTTTGCTCCGGCGTACAAAACCCCCTATCCGAGCCGGCGATATTGCCAGGGATGCAACGTAGCAAATGCGTTGTGGCATGGAGGAAGAGGGCGATTGAAACAATCAGAAACGTTGAAACATGCGAAGAGAATTGTTCTATGACATTATCGAAAGCTTTAAGTAAAATGTCATAGAACTATTTACTATGCACAAGACCACCGCCGGAGAGAAGAGGAAGGCCCTGAATACTGAGGCCCTGGAGCTGGAGAGAGATGCAAGCATGGCCATGAAGGCGGCTGAGATCCTGCCAGATGCCAGGATGAAGGCCCGAGAGCTGGCCGGCCATGCAGATGAGTTGAAGGCTGAAGCTGAGGACCTGAAGGGAGCTGCCAGGCTGGAAGATCTCACTCTCTGGCAGATGGAGAAGGCAAAGACCACCAAGAAAGGGAGCAAGACCTATTTTTACTGGATGGCTTCATGGAGGGTGGACGGGAAGGTCCGAAATGTCCACATAGGGAGCTGCAAGAAGGTAGACCGCGAGACAGCATTACAGAAGGCCCGAAAGATGAAGACTGAGGCCATAGGAGTGTCTGCGAATTAACTCCATTTTTATAATTTGTGTAATGCATTTTAAGGCCATGGCCCCATTGGTTGAAGGACCATAGAGACCTAGTGTACAAGATCTCTTTGGGATTGGAGGATAGACTAGAGAGCTGAAAAATCTCGAGCCCTGGTCTCTACTCCTGATGAGATCCTGCAGGATGCAAGGGTGAGGCCCTGGCAATTAAGCTAATGCCTAAGCCTTAGCCTGGAGCACAGTATGCTCTATCCATTTGCCTATTCAGAAAAAGCCCATAAATCAGTTATCAGGAATTTCTGGAAATTAGAGATATACTCTTTCAGCTTCCCATTTAAGATCATTTCAGGCCTAGGATCTACATAATAGACCCCATCTAATTTATTGAGTGCATGTGTATATCCCATAAAATGCCCAGTTTTAAATGTGGAATTAATTCTAAACATTTTCCTATTATCTGCAGAAGCTTTTCGTGCGGATGCTCTTTGGACATCATGCAGAAATATGGCCACTACGGGAATTTCCCTTCCTATCAATTTCGATAATAAAAACTTATCTAAGAAAATTTTGTCTATTCTATCTTTGCTAGTAGTTTTTACAGAACCTACTATCTCATTTGGGTGTATGAAGGGGGTTTCTGCTGTTATAATCGCATTATCTCTAGAAAAGACTAAATCTAATTCATAAGACATTTTATAATCAGGGTATCCTGGAATTGGTATGCTTATTGTCCTCGGAGCACATTTTATACCTACTTTTTTAATTAACTGGATTATAAAGTTTTCAAATAATTGCCCCTGTCTTTTCCTTGCCTGATTGGGGATCTCAAAAGCATCAGCTATACAGCCGATTGATTGCTGAATTGTATAAACCATATTATTTATAGTATTTGAGCTTATGAAATTTACCCATTTAGCATTATTAACTATTAAATCCTCTTCTCTTTTAAGATCCTGCAGAAATTCCATCAAAACAGGGATATTAGCATCAAACACACTTCTATTGCTAATAAATAAATTAGAATTTACGGGCCTAGTTATTATATGTTTAAAATTCGCATCATATTGGTAAAATATATAGTTAGGATGAGATGGAGAGATAATTTTTGTTGGCTTACTTTCTAATAAACCAAGATAAGCGTCACAAACCTTAAAATACTCATCTAATGATTGGAAAGAATTCGTATTTTGCACTGATCTCATCAGCTCTTTTAGTAGGTCATCATTCATCTAATTGATTTTCTCCTTTCGGTATTTTTTGCATCGAATTGAATCCATTCCTGGACGGACTTTCTTTGCACTAACTCTATTCTCTTGGCTGCCCAAAAACTGTACTCCATTGATATATCGCAGCCTTTCCATTTCCTGCCTAATTGCTCTGAAACTACTGCAGTAGTCCCTGATCCTAAAAACGGATCTATCACAATGTCTCCAGGGTTTGACGAGACCAAAATAAATTTCCTTAGTAGCTCTTCCGGTTTTTGAGTAGGATGAGGAGTTTTTTCATTCATGCCATTACAGGTAGTAGGAATTTCTATTACATCTTTGGGCTTAGCACCTAATGGATTAGGAGTCCAAAGCCTCCCGCCATTCTTTTTATCCCCATACTGGCTCGTCTCAGCCTGTGGATGAGTAGGATATTTTAAAGTGTGATTACTATAAGGAAGCCTAATATTATCTATATTAAATGTAAATCTCCTGCTTTTTCTAAAGTGGAGTATGCATTCGTGCGACCTTCCCCAATCTGATCCTAAATTAGCTTTATTTTTGTAATGCCAAATTAGCCATCTACAGCCTTCAAAATGTTTCAAAGCAGGATGCTTAATATCTGCTAAAATTTCTGAAAAACCACAAATATACAAAGTACCATTTGATTTTAAAACCCTTGATGCCTCTTTTAACCATAGAAGAGACCATTTAATGTAGTCTTCCTGTGATTCAAAGCTATCCCATTCAGCCTTATTTATGTTATAGGGCGGATCTGCGAATATCAGATCAACGGATTCATTTTCAAGGGTTTTGAGCCATGCAGTAGCATCACCTATCCAAATTTCTCCATTAGGATGATCATAAAATAATGAAGGGGCATCAAGATTACTATTTATACAATTTATATTAAAAGTACCATCTAATGCTCGCTTCCCAAAATTGCGAAAGGAATTATTCTGCAAAGATAGGCAAAGCTCACTTGAAGAATATGAACCATAGTCATTAGATGGCCTTTTTAGTTTAGGCATTGCTTAGACTCTATTTAATAGCCGTATTTAACTTTGATCCTACATTCCAATTTTTTCTATTTGCACATAAATTAGTCAGGGAAGGGATAATTTATTCTTTGACCTTTAGGCTAAATCCTTAACCTAAAGGTCAAAGCCTTTAGCCCTTATCCCTTAGCAAAAATGTTAAAGCCTTAAACATTAATCAGTTAGGCCATGCAGATAATAGCCATTGCTAACCAGAAAGGAGGCTGTGGCAAAACCACCACTACAGTTAACCTGGCTGCTTATCTGGCTCTTAATGGGAAGAAGACTCTTTTAGTTGATCTGGATCCACAGGGCTCTTCTACAAGGCATTTGGGCCTAAATGAGCTGGATAAGACCATGTATGATGTTCTGATGAGAGGCTTAGACATCAGAGCCCTAATCAAGAATACTATGGTCTCAGGCCTGGATATAGCTCCCACTAACAACTTCCTGGGTAAAGCAGAGCTGGAGCTGGCCTCTAAGCTCACTGCCAGAGAGTCAGTACTCAGGCCAAAGCTAAGAGGCTTAGAAGGCTATGATTATGTACTGATAGATACCCCTCCCACTCTAGGATTCTTAACTCTCAATGCTCTGGTAGCCTCTGATATGGTGCTGATCCCTATCCAAACTCAGTTCTTTGCTCTAATGGGGCTCTCCATGATTCTCGATCTCCTAGAGCTGATTAAGAATGATTTAGGCTATGACATCCAGAAGAAGTATCTCCTTACCTTATTCGATCCTAGGACAAAGATGGCCAAAGAAATAGTAGCTCAGGTCAGGGATTCCCTAGGAGAGGATGTATTCAAAACTGTGATTCCCAACAATATCAGGTTAGCTGAAGCTCCTAGCTATGGGGTCCCTATCTCAATACATGCTCCAGAGTCTCCTGGAGCTTTGGCTTACTCAAATTTAGCAAACGAGGTGATAGCATTATGAATCCTGGAGCTGGAGAAGAGCTTAAGCACCTAATGGCCGGCGTGAAATCTAAGACATCTAAACCTGAAGGCTTAGACTCTAAGGATGAAGGTTTAAGCCTAAATGATAAATCCTTAAACTATAAAGATAAAACCTTAGACCCTAAGCCTAAAGGTGATAGGCCTAAATCCTTAGACCTAAAGGATAAAGGATCAGACTCTAAGGCTAAAGGCTTAAACTCAAAGGCTTTAGGCGAAGCGGTGGAAGGAGCTAACAGCAATAGGCAATCTATAGCGATCTGGAGTCCTAAGATCTCTGCTGTAATGTGGTACCTAAAGAAGACCACTCCAGAGTTTTCTATCTCAGAAGAGGCTAGAGCGATCTTAGAAGAAGGCCTGGAGAAAAAGTATCCTGAGCTTTTCCAGAAGGTAAAGGAAGGACTGAAGAAATGAATAATGAGTCAAAAATTAGCAGGCTTTTGGGGGGATAAGTATATGGTGGATTGGCGCAGCTTCGCAATAGGATTCGCATTTCTAGCATTAATAATGGGAGCCTTTACGTTTGTTGTTATAATTCCCGCTAGTATGCAGGCTGATAGTGTTGAAACGGCAATACTTTATCATGTACAAGAAATTGCAAATCATTTAGTTACAATGATATTTCTTGGTGCTGCAATCGTTACTGCTCTATTGGATATAGGAGACCAACTAAAAAGAAAAGCTTAAGATTAAGAGCAGATGGGAGTTCTGGGAGAAGGGATGGGAACAAATAATTGATGGCAATTCTGGAAATGAGCCTGAATCCAGCTCATGCCCCTAAGCAGAACTCTTGAGGACATAGGCCATCTTCAGAGCCCATAGAGCCTATATCTTAAGCTTCGAAGCGGCACCGGATCATCTCATCGACCTCTGATAGCCTGACCCTGAATACCTCAGCCAGAATCTCTTTGGCGGCCTCAAGCTCCATAGCCTTCAGATCGCGGTGCACTCCCTTATTCTGTGGCCTGATTAGCTGCTTAAAGACTCCTGCCCTGATGAGCAAACAGGCCGGATGAGAATAAGTACTTTGGATCGAAATCAATATCAGGCAACCATTTTTTTCATGAGGGGAATAAGCGATTAAGATACAAAGGGTGGATGAAGACCTGAAATTGAATAAATTCTTATTTGCCTGCTATAGCATCAGGTGAGCCCGAAGGAATGAATAGCAAACTAAGGACCTTCGGGCCGATTGAGGATATAACAGTATAAGTTTATGTAGTTTGTGGATGATCTGAATGAGGAAAAATAGGAGAAATTCTCCTTCTCCTATCTGGTCAAACCAAGAGCAAGACGGTTCTTTTCTATTCATTTATATACATCTAGATTTATTTCTTCTCTTCTCAAAAGTAATCAATATCAATCTATCTGAGGAAATCACCTCAGATTTTGCTATTCTCCTATTGTCTTTCTAGCTGATAGCGAAAATAGGAATAGGAGAAATTCGCCTATTTTGGCAGCATGACCAGGGCTCTTTTTCGCTTATCTCCTGGAGCCCGGACTATGCCATATCTGCCTGGTGAGGAGGCCAGGAGCGTCTTGATAGCATCATTGAGTAGATCCTTGTCTACTCCCAAATGCCCGCGCAAAGTCTCATAGGTGGCTCGGTGGTCAGGCCTGGCGGCCAAATACTTCTCGATCTTCTCCGCCCTGGATGCCTCGGCCTGGCCAGGCTCTTTGATGGGATTCTCCAGCTTCGCTAAACGCTTTCTGTCATAAGCAATGTCTATGCAAACCCTGGTGATCTCCTGGTCTAGTGCGGTCTCAAGAGAAGTCGTTCTTGCGCGCAAGGCTTCAATCTCCTGGTGGTCCTGGTCTATCTCTTCTCGGAACTGGGCAATCTCATCCTGCAAGGGCTGGATAGCCTGCTCTATGGCTCCTTTGATGTGGTCCTGGAGCTGGGCATAGGTTAAAACGATAAGCTGATCTGAAGGCGATTCAAAACCGGCTTTAGGCGAAGGCCCAAAGGTATTTATTCTGGCTAAGGCTACATTGTTCATACTGTTATCACCTGCAACGGTGTTTTTCTGGCAGGGCTGGCAGGCCCTAGCCGGAATTAGTTTTTTT
>JAHKLX010000013.1 GCA_020854835.1 Microcaldota archaeon | reverse complement strand
GGAGGAGATTTATAAACGGGTGAAGCTATCCGGAAGGACCTTGCAGGACTTTATGACACAAAGCACGTTATGCCAGAAGATCGTGGTAGTGGGCAATGAAAGATTGCGTGAGCGGATAATCGACAGACTGAAAGAACTGGAGCCATTGCTACATGAAATAGCAGAAGGCAAATGCGACAATGAGATGGTCATGGCAGAACTTCGGATGATATATGAAATAACAGAAACATGGGAATGATAAGAAAGGCAGCTGCACTGTGATGTAGTTGCCTTTTTGATGCCATGTTTTTATGTGTATGATCGATTCGAGTTATTCATCTCGACTATGCTAACGATTGACAGTGGAGTATAATATTATCATGAATATTAAAGGTTAAGTGAGAGGTAATATATGGCTGATCCTTCAAAGACTGAACAACGTGCGTTGAATGCACTTGAGAATATTATCGATAAACATCCTACTATGTCATACAAGTTTTCGTATTTAGATAAAGATTTTTCTTGGGATGGCGATATTCGGTTATACAGAGATAATAACAAACTATTAACTAAAGCTAATTTTGAAGCAAAAGTACCGGTTCAAATAAAAGGACACGTCGATAGTAAGCGAAAGTATTTGGGAAATAGACGAATAAAATACAAAGTTGATTTGGCAGATTTACATGTGTTTGATCATGACAGAGGCGTTTTGTATTTTCAAATATTCATTTCTGAAAATACAAATGCTACAGAGGTCTTTTATGCTAGCTTATTTCCTACAAAAGTAAAGTACTATTTGAAAAAAGCAAAGATGAGGGGAAACACTAAGCAGATTGACGTAAGATTTAATAGAATTCAGGACGATGAAAATGAATTGAATTCTATTGTAAGGCAGTTTAGTATGGAAAGTCTGGAACAGGGGTCGGGACTAAGCTCTTCTGTGGAACATGCTTATTCAATCGAGGACTATGAGCTTGCCAAAAATAAAGCAATACAGTTTACAGTCACAGGAGTAAAATCTACTGTAGATGTTATGAAACGTTTTATTGACGGGGATGTTTCATTCTATGTTTTACAAGAACGAGGCAATCGTATCCCGGTAGAGTGGGCGATGATCCAGAACATGGCAATGACGACTTCTCTAGATAATACAATATCAATAAATGGGAAAGAGTATTATGATTCGTATAAAGTTGTTACAATGTCATCTGGGGAAAAGTTGATTCAATTAAGTGACAATTTGTCTTTTGATTTTGTGGAGGAGCGATATAGACTGAATTTTAATAGTGACTTACATAGCATCAGTAGAGACGCAGAGTTTATTTTTGACCTCTCGAAAACTAAAAAAATTGAAATTGCCAATAATACAATTGAAATAAAAGAATTAACAATGCCAGAAAAACTAGTTGAGAATTTGAACCACATCATAGAACTAGACAATGTGCTTAGTGAAGTAGGAATGCACTATAAGAAGCCATTTAAGCAAATAGAGGATAATACTTTTAAGCAATTTACAACATTGGTCAATATTAAAAAGGGTACATACAATAATCGACTGGATTCAATAGTTCAGATTTACAATTGGAAGATTGAAGATCTATATTGGCCAATTATCATAATAAAAAAAGAAGGAGAAAAGGGTGTAGAATTATCAAGTGCACTATATTCTGATAAGCATGCGCTGTTTGCAAAAAAAGATGAACCAGACTCTCGTATTCCGTTAGCTTGTGGAGTGGAAAAAGACGTAATCGTAGCATTATATGACTACGATTATGATTATCTGATAAAGCAAGTTGAATCAATCAAGGTGTGTGATGACAATGCGGAATATATGAATAACCTTGCACTGAATTATATTTATGTTTTCGACGAGAAGCAAAATGACCAGATCATAGAAATTGCTGAAATAATAATTGATGCGCTGCTTGAGTTTCAGCCAGAGAATAAAATCTATGAAATTAATAGGTATCAAATTAATAAGCGCACTATTGGGCTATGTGTTGATGAGAAAACAAAGATTAAATCCCTTATTGGAGAAAACAATTCAATTGATTTTGGTTGTTATGTCTTGTTGGATGACTATAACAAGGCAGAGAGCTGTTTGAGTCAAATGCCAGAAAAGGAATTAGAAGGGATTACAAATTATCCAATATATACATTATATAAAGAAATGGAGCAAGGAAATGGAAAGAACGCCTAATGAGATTTCAAATACAATATTGTCGTTTTGTAATGGAATCAATGGCGACGAAAAGCCACAATATATAACGGTCTCTAGCTTCAATTATTGCCTTGAAAATCACTGTTTCCCCAATGTCGATGAAACTGTAAGGGAAAAAGGAGGACATATTGTCAATGGTTGGGTTATATGGCAATGGGACAATATTATTTTGGAGGCTGAAGCGCATGCTGTATGGGAAAACCCAAAGGGTGAAGTCATAGATGTCACACCACATACACCTGAAGAAAGTCAGATTGTATTTTTGCGCGATAGTAATGTTAAGTATAATGGGATTCAATATGATAACATTAGAAAAGGACTAACAGACTCAAAGCTGGTGGCAGAATACATCGCACTTTGTCAGGAATTATATAAGATCCAAGACGAGAATAGAAAGGACAGCAACTCTATAGAAATAAAAGACCCCCAAACGATAAAAAGATATAGAACTATAGAGGAGAAGAAAATAGTGTTGGAAAAGACTTTTTGTAGTAATGTAGGAAGGAATGATCCGTGTCCTTGTGGGTCTGGCAGAAAGTACAAAAAATGCTGTTTGCCGTTCAGAGGATAATGCCCGTGGTTCTACATTGGTTCTATTTCTATTAAAAACCATGAGGATATGGTGGATGGGACAGATCCTGAAGAAATAGAGGCTAGTGATTGGAACAGTTGGAGGAGCCATCACGGATTCGCCCGAAGAACTCGAATAGTCCCAATTTAATATGGAATTTCTAAAATGCAGGTAGTCGCCCAGATTATCTGCATTGTTTATCATAAGCAATATCGGTTTGAAAAATTTCTATTACCAAAAAATAAAACATTTTAAAGTTTTGGTAATAGAAATCCTTGCTTTGTGGTATAATAGTCCTGTAAGGAGATAAAAACTATGAAAATTATTGATAGGCCAAAGTATCTGAGCACTCTTATTAATGTGATGGATACTCCGGACATTAAAGTCATAACAGGAATTCGCAGATGTGGGAAATCACAATTGCTGCTAGCTTTAATAGATTATATTAAAAAGAAAAATTCATCAGCAAATATAATTTATATCAATTTACAGCAACTTGAGTTTGAAAGCTTATTAGAATACCATCAATTACATGAATATGTTTTATCTCATTATGACAGAAGTGTCAATAATTACTTGTTTGTAGATGAAGTTCAACTGTGTGATGGGTTTGAAAAGGCAATAAATAGTTTGCATTCACAAAATATATTAGACATTTATATTACTGGATCAAATGCTTTTTTATTAAGTAGCGACTTGGCAACGCTTTTCACGGGAAGAACATATACTGTCGAAGTGTTTCCTTTCTCTTTTATGGAGTTTCTGGATTATTTTGATTACAAAGGCATTGATGAAGATTTTGAAGAATATGTTATGACCGGCGGGTTTGCAGGTTCATATTTATACAAAACCGTTGAAGAAAAATATGATTATATTAAAAAAGATGTGTATGAAACAATTGTAACAAGAGACTTGGTTCAAAAATATAAAATAAGAAATAAAGAAGTGCTTAATGGATTAGTGGCTTATATGATAGACAATATTTCAAATCTCATGTCATCAAATAATGTAACTCACTATTTGCGCGAAAACAATTACTCAATAACACATAAAACCATAGGGAATTATATTAATTATCTTTGCAATGCCTTTGTGTTTTATCGTGCAAAACGCTATGATCTGAGAGGAAAGAAATATTTAGCAACAGAAAACAAGTTTTATCTTTGCGATCATTCTATTAAATATGCAGTGCTTGGAACAAGAAACATTGATTATGGAAGGATGTATGAAAATATAGTATATATTGAGTTGCTGAGAAGGGGATATGATGTTTATATCGGCAAATTATATAAAAAAGAAATAG
>JAHKLX010000094.1 GCA_020854835.1 Microcaldota archaeon | reverse complement strand
AAGCTCCCCTGCGCTGATAATACTCGGCGGGCGACCGCCCGGGAAAGCAGGACGTTGCCGGTTAGATAAAAACAGACTGCTTCGGCAGTCTGTTTTTTTATAAGAAAAACCATGAAAAACATCATGTCAAATATGAAACAGAAATATGGTATAATCATAAAATGGAAAAAAACAAAGAAAAGTGCAAAACTAAATACCCTGTTATGCTGGTGCACGGGATAGGGTACAATGACAGAAATCATCCCTACTGGGGGAATATACCCGGGATACTGAAAAAAAACGGCGCGAAAATATTTTTCAGCAGCCAAAGCGGTGCCGGCACCATAGAAGAGAATGCCAGGCAGGTAAGAGATTCTATACTTGTTGCCCTTTCGGAGACCGAAGCAGAAAAGATAAATCTTATTGCCCATTCAAAGGGAGGGCTGGAATCCAGATATCTTATTTCAAGGCTGGGAATGGACGAAAAAGTGGCCTCCCTGACAACGCTGGCCACTCCTCACAGAGGCATAAAAGCCATAGACAGTCTGAATGAGAAGTCGGAACTGATTTTGAGATCTCTTATCGGAGTTTTTGAATTGATGATAGCTGCCGACGGGGGTGAACTGATAGGGGACAAGAAAGTGTTTGAGCAGTTTTCAAGGGAGTATATGGATATTTTCAATGAGATGGTGCCTGATTCAAAAAAAGTATATTATCAGAGCTGGGCATTTGATATGAAAAAGCCCGAAACTGATCCTGCCATGAAGCTCTTTTATAATATCTCTCTCGAAGAAGAAGGGCCTAACGACGGTCTTGTTTCAGTGGCTTCCGCCATGTGGGGGAATTTCAGGGGAGTATATGAGGGCCCACAAGGGAAGGGGATATCCCATTCTGCTGCAGTGGGGAAAAGACCGAAGCTTTTATCTGAGGGAGAAACAAAAGCCCTGGAAGGTTTTTATATCCATATGGTTTGTGAGCTTAAAGAATCGGGATACTGAGCATGACTTTGCATTTGACAAAGAAGCAAAAAGACCGTCATTTATGACGGTCTTTGTAATGTTGCTGGAATTCCTTTAAAAGTGTGTATCAGCGGATACAGTCTATGCAAAAAGCTCCTTTGGATCATCGTATTTCAGATCAAAACTCAAGGCAACATTTTCACATGTGAGTTTGCCATGGTAGGTATTAACTGCCGAATATATGACTTTGTTTTCTTTGCAGGCAGTTTCAAGGCCTTTGTTTGCTATCTCAAGACCGTACTTCAGAGTGGCATTAGTAAGGGCTATGGTAGATGTCCTGGGTACCGCTCCCGGCATATTTCCTACGCAGTAATGAACTATGCCGTCAACAACAAATGTCGGGTCTGAATGGCTGGTCACCTTTGTGGTTTCCCCACAGCCACCCTGGTCAACGGCCACATCAACAAAAATGCTGCCCGGCGTCATATCTTTTAGATATTCTCTCTTCATTATTTTGGGAGCTGCTTTTCCGGGGATAAGCACGGATCCTATAACCACATCAGCTGTTTTTGTCAGTTCCTCGATATGTGCATCGGTGCTGTATATGGTCTGGATACGGGCACCGAATATGTCATCCAGGTAGGAAAGTCTTTCGAGGTTTATGTCTGTGATTGTTACATTTGCACCCATGCCGACTGCTATCTTGCAGGCATTTGTGCCGACATTTCCTCCTCCCAGGATAAGTACATTGGCTTTAGGTGTGCCGGGGACTCCGGAAAGAAGAAGGCCTGAACCACCAAAGGTCTTTTCGATGTATTTGGCGGCTTCCTGGATACTCAGGCGACCGGCTATCTGGCTCATGGGAGCCAGAAGTGGAAGACTTCCGTTCTTTTCTGTGAGAGTTTCATAGGCAACGCCTTTTATGCCCGAAGAAAGCATTGCATCGGTCAAAGGACGTTCTGCTGCCAGATGGAGATATGTATAAAGTATCATATCTTTTCTGAAGTATTTATATTCGGATTCCAGCGGCTCTTTTACTTTTATCATCATATCGCAGCTGTCCCATACTTCTTTTGCTTCTGCAATTATATCAGCGCCTGCTGCAGCATATTCTTCATCAGAAAAACCTGATCCTTCTCCGGCACCTTTTTCGATTAGGACCGAATGTCCTGCAGAGACATAAGATTTTACATTGGTTGGTGTCATTCCTACACGGAACTCGTTATTTTTTATTTCTTTGACGCATCCAACTTTCATTTCATTCCTCCCAGAAATATATTGTATACAGTATAATTTACAGCCATAATAACACTTGTCAAAGAGCATTACAACACATAAAAGGAAAGTTTGAATTATCAGAATGTTATCATGAATTTTCTTATTATATGTATCAGTTCATCATAGCCTTTAAGGAACTGATCCAGTGTCTTGTTGACAGGCCCGTAGGAATCAAATTCGCTTATATCCATTTTGTTGTAGGCTTTTTTGAAGTCCTCAAGCTGCATCAGTTGCTCAAGGAACCTTTCGGGAACAGGATCATCTATCCTGCTTTTTATTTCTGCAGGGGAGCTGTTGAACATAAGTTGATAGTTGTAAGGTATAGTCATGGAAAGGTCGCCTCCCATGAACTGGGTCCAGTGGCCCTGATGACGGTAGGCTGCCACGAGGATACGAGACCTGTAGTTTTTCTGCATGAAGATCTTATAGGCTTTTTTGATGCATGCTATACCGGCCCAGTCAAGACTTTCGGGAAGGACATTCCTGCCGTCTCTTTCGCAAGTGTATTTTAACCAGTCGTCCAGTCTTCCTGCCATGACAGTTATTACGGGATCCATATCCATTGTTTCAAGTCCTGCCGAACGTCTTTCCTTAAGGCCTTTTTCCACTTGATCCGCCGCTGCCAGAGCCTGAGGGACTGAAAAAGAGACAGTGGCGTTTATGCTGACGCCGCGGGCTGTACACTCTTTTATTGCGGCAAGACCTGCTTTGGTAAGGGGTATCTTGATCTGTATATTAGGGGCAATAGTATGAAAATGCAAGCTTTGTTCAATGAGCTTTTCTGCATTGTTAAAGTATTTTGGATTTGTCTGTATGGATATTCGGCCTTTTCCTTTTGCGGTATCAAAAATAGGTTTGAGCAAAGCGGCAGCATCAGCCGCCATTTTTTCCATGGTGAGCCATGCGATTTCATCTTCCGAAGCGCAGGGGTCCTTGGTGATGGCGGAGGTTATGAAATCTCTGTACAGATCCAGATTGTTTTCTAATACCTGTTTTACGATAACCGGGTTTGTTGTGGCACCGGAGGCACCTCTTTGAAGGGAATACTTAAGTTCATTCAAGTCACAGGAATCGTTCCAGTAGTGGGTTTTGGGGAAGTTCTCTGTCATTTTGCGAAGCTGGTCCATTTGTTCTCCTTTATTGATGATATGAGCTTTTGGTGTCTCTTTATTATATCACATAAATATGAAAATATGTTATAATAGCATAGCTGATAATACAAAAGAAAGGAGACAGAGAATAATGATATTGCTAAAAATAGCATTTGTTTTACTGCTT
>JAHKLX010000097.1 GCA_020854835.1 Microcaldota archaeon | reverse complement strand
GTATTGAAATGCTTTTTGGACTATTGGCTATGGCACTTGTTAAAAATGCCACTTTTACTCCTGCAGCCACTTTTCGGGAACGAGTGGCTGGCCACTTGTCAGCAAGGCTTTTATGAAGCCGAATAATAGTGCTATCTTGAATCATTACATCCCGAAAGCTAGATAGACGGTCACCCAAAATCCTGCTGGGTTCTTCAGAAATGTGCTCTATTCCGTGAATCACACATTCTCTAAGAAATTTTACTAGTTCTGGAGTGAAACGATCATGCCAACTGCTGTCTGAAATTGATACTTTCCCTCTGACTTCGTAAACACGTTTCAACTCCGTTATAGTTCGATACAACTGTGAGCCATAGCCGATCGCGAGAGTCCAAAACATTATAACTGGATCAATCTTTCTTTCCCTTTCGATCAATCCGCTCTCTTTTGCTTTATCTCGAATCCACTTGGATTCAAACATCCTGGTTAGCTCTTGCTCGACTATATCTTTCTCATTTTGTGATACCCCGTTTCGCATACTAATCCCTTGGATTGAATATAGTATCACATATACCATATAAATCTTATTAGATGAACTATTTCGGAAGATAAATTAATGTGTATCTATAACGATTGTGCTAGGAATGATCTGCTAACCGAAGACGCATGAATTCTATTCTATGTTCCGGGTCGCTTAAAAATCTCTCAAAGTATTCCTTATTTTTATTTTTTGTAATCCATTCACCTGTTTGTGCAATAATCTGCAGTTTGCGGGCACCATTGACGAATTCCTTGGTTTTTTCCTCCCAAACCATATGATTTCTTATGGGTATTGGATTTTTAAACATCAGATATACATTGATGTCCGGCTCAACAACATCTACATCAAAAATATCATTTAAAGTATTTAATTGATCTATGAGTTGGGATTCAAGTTCATTTCTGTTCTCAACGCCCTCTAAGCAGAAAAATTTAATAATACTATCTGCTATGGATTTGATGTCAGTCTCTGGCAAAAAGTATATATTATTTGGTACATTTAATTTTTTTATGAGACCAGAATCCATAAGATTCACTAGCAACTGATATGGAAATGGATTAAAATTTTTGTATTCGTTATTTCTCTTAATCTCCTGACAATATCTATGTAATCTGATGCAATTTGTCAAGGCATCGATGCCAAATAATCCTTTAACTGTCATTGCGAAGATCAAAATCTCAATATAGAATTTATTAGATATAATTTTCTCCGGATCGGAATAATTTAATAGAGTATTCCTTATATTTTGTCTTGCAATAGTGGGTATATTTTGGCATTCATCGATTATTTCTACATGTCTTGATATGTTTTTCAAAAAATCGCTTGAATTATTCGATATCAAATTTAAAGGTATACGTTTCCTTATATTCTCCCGTCTAATCATATTTTTCAGAGTATCTTTGTAATTTTCGTCTTGATTTTCATTCCTATGTATCCAGAAAATATTTATTAAATCGCCGCTCGTTTCTCTATAAGCTTTCTCAATTATTGCCTCGGAAAATGCTAACCTAAAATCTTCATCCCTAAAACTGAAACCTATTATTATCAATATTTTTGTATTACATAATATACATTTAATAACTTTATGCTTCTCTTCTTCGAATCTCTTGACGTTTTCTATTGTAGCTCTTATTGTTCTCGGGTAACTGATCGTCCCATGAACTTTAAATAACATTGGAATATTGAATGATTCCTCGTTCTCTTGATCTAATTCCATGCGAAATGCATCAAATTCGCTCAAGCTTTTTACAATTCTATAATTATCCTTCCCTATTTCATCGTCTAGCGAGATTTCCAATTCCTCATCAAAATTAGTTGTAATTATATTATGTACTAATTTATGATGGACAAGATGTGCGAGAAATTCATAAGCTATCGTCGGCCGAATTTGATCTGAACGTCTATAAATATCCTTTCTATTATTTAAAAGATCATATGCATTTTTCTCTCCTCTTAATCTTGAATATAAGAAAAAAAGCTCCTCTAGAGTGCATTCAGATGGATGCTTGCCCAAATGCACCATAGCATTGACATTCAGTACCTCTCTATCCAAATTTGATTTTATTTGATCTTTAAGCTCTTCAGTCTTAAGGGATTGTGATGCCCCAGCCCCTACAATTACAGTGACGAATCCTTTATTTTTTTTATCATCTTTAAAATGATTATAAATGAGGCGTGCAGCGGCCTCATAATCCGAATTCGATTTCATTACAGCTTTATATGCACACTATTGATAAATACATTTTGGTCATTCGCTGTTCCATGTGATCAAATTGGAGCAATTCTATGTTCAATCAGGTGATTATGATAAAAAATATGCAAGTCAATCCGGTCATAATACATAATAGAGAAAAAGCGTTGGATAAGAATTTCGATATAGAGATATTTAATATATATAAAATTTATCTATCTCAATTATGCATAAGCGTCTAATTGTTGTTGCTCATGATGACCTCAATCAAGCCCTGCGCCCTGCGAATGCTGATATAATGAGACCGCCGCATCGCCGGCGGCTGCCGCAGCTGTGCTGAAGCGGGCCATCCGGCGCGAGCTTTGATGAGGAAAAGGCTTACATCTTTTATTTGCTATACCTTTATGAGGATCATATGTCAGAAGGAATATCACGCATCTATGTGAAAGGCTTCAAGTCCCTAGCGGAAGAATGTTCCATAGAAATTCGTCCCTTGACTATATTGGCAGGAGCAAATAGCTCAGGCAAGTCAAGCATAATGCAGCCATTGTTGATGATGAAGCAGACCATTGAAGCTATTTATGATCCTGGTCCGCTCCTGCTTGATGGCCCAAATGTACGTTTTACCTCTGCGGATCAGTTTCTCTCTGGGGTTGGGGAAATAAAAGAGGACAAATTCAATGCAGGCATGGATCTGGAGAGAGTTGAGTCCATTAGCGGACTTAAGGTGAAAAGCTTCGTTTCATTTTGTGCGACCTTCCTCAAGACATTCCAAGGAATGGACATAGCGGAAATTTTCTACCGAATAGATGATCAAACCATGGTATTGAAGCCCAATATGACTCCAGAAGAGATGATGATTGCCTTAAAAACTACTCAGAAGAATTTCCTCATTTCCGATCCGAAAAATCTGAAGATAGAACAAAATAGATTCTTCCTTAATTTAAAAATTCTTATAGATAAAGAGAGTACTTATTTAAGAACCGCTGAAAGTGTGCATATCGCCAACGTTATTTTGGGCTTGATTCACCTTCCAGCGTTGCGAGGAAATCCGGAGAGAGACTATAAAAAGACATCTACAGGCCCCAGATTTCCCGGAACCTTTGAGATTTATGCCGCCAGCATAATCCATAAATGGCAGGCAACTCAGGACCCGCGCCTTCACGCTCTCGGAGCTGCCCTGGAAGTGTTGGGATTGACCTGGAAGGTCGGCGCAAGGGCTATCGATGATGTCAGCTTTGAGGTGATGGTTGGGCGCCTCATCCATAAAAAAATTGATGATTCTAACGACATGGTGAGCATCGCTGATGTGGGATTTGGCCTATCGCAGACTCTCCCCGTCCTTGTAGCTTTATTGGCGGCAGAGCCTGGCCAACTGGTCTACATAGAGCAACCCGAGATCCATCTGCATCCAAAGGCCCAGATGGCGATGGCGCAAATTCTGGCGGAGGCTGCCAACCGCGGTGTTCGAGTGGTGGTCGAGACCCACAGCTCCATGCTGCTTCTGGGCGTCCAGTCCCTGGTTGCCGAAGGAAAGCTATCGCCAGATAAGGTCAAGCTCCACTGGTTCAAGAGGAGGCCGGAAGACGGCGTTACGGAAGTATCCAGTGCAGACTTGGACAAAGCAGGGGCTTTCGGTGACTGGCCGGAGGATTTCTCATCC
>JAHKLX010000116.1 GCA_020854835.1 Microcaldota archaeon | reverse complement strand
TGGAACCTGTATTAAATAAGAAAATAGTCATAGATAATATTGAAGGAGTTTTTCATACTGACTCAAATAATAACCAATCCGAGATGAAAAGGATTTGGGATAAGGTGTACATTCTTAAACAGGGATATTTATCTGGTGGACTTCTTGAAATCGAAAGCGAACCTTATCTTCCAAGAACTCTCTAATCTATTAATTATACTACAAAATGAGAAATTCCATTAAATCACCTCTTTTCTTCGAAACAGAAGATAACACTTTGACGCAAAGATTATTACTAACAGATTAAGAATATAACCCATACTCTATATTTCTCTTCTTAGAAACTTACCTACTTCATCATCTATTAAACTCTCTGGGACAAGATCCCAGTTAAACATCTTGAAAAGATTAAGCAACCCCTCCTTAATAACACCTTTGTGATTAACAATTAATTCTTCATAATCAAAATCTCTATTAATAAGAACAACTTTTTCCTCATCACAAGAATATTCTTGAGACAGATATCTTGTCTGGTCCCAAAATGTTAATTTTCTCCCTTCTGTATTTATTAATTCAACAGAAAGATAAAATCCTTCTTGAATTTCTAAAGTCTCTATTACTGATTTTATAAAAAGTATAAATTCTGTAAAAGAATATATAGCTCCAAGAATAAATAAATATTTATTAGATTCCACACCTTTATAAAAAGAGGTTATCTCTGGTTCCTCCTCGAACCAATCCTCCCCTAATGCCACATTCTGGGCAAAAAGACCCTCTCGGTGAAATATCCATATATCTTTGAACCTTCCGACATCACACCAAGATTTTATACCTTCATTTGTATTTCTAGTTTTTTGCCGACCTTGATAGTCCCTTTTATATTGTGGGTAACTCCATCCTCTCAAAGAAGTTATAGAAGATTGAACTGTACTGTGTAGCTTTTCTGTTGGGAACCTATCTTTCTCAAAATTTCTAGGATAAAACTTTATTTTCCAATAACCTTTAGTTTGAATTTTGTTTTTAACTTCTAAAAATTTGTTCATATTTGTGATTCATCAATTATTTTTTCGAATACCTTTTTATCATCCCTTTTCTCTTTGCGAGACACTATTCCCTCAGCAATTTGATTCTGCTTCTTCATTGCAAGGCGAACTATCTCTCGGAATTCTCTCTCTCCAGCTGGAATACTACTGTATGGTGCTTTTATTGTCCTTGCATACAAAAAACCTTTTATCAATTGATTTTTACTTTGAGAATCTTTTTTGCATAAGTTTGGAAGTTCTTCAAACTCTTCAACCTCAAAGATAAGAAAGTATCTGTCTTCATTTGAGCTATATTCCCTCACACTAAAACTTATCTTTTCAGTAACAAAACTATCTACAAACATCTCAACTTCTTCAATTAAAACAAAACTCATCCATTGTTCTTTTGTCAAAGGAGCTTCTATTAACTCCCTTCCCTTCTCTTGATAACCGATAATAACCCTCCCCCCTTGTGGAGTATTACTCATAGAAATGAGTGCTCTAACAAATCTCTCCTTCTGATTAATATCTCCATTTTCTTTGGATTTCCAATCAAACGGTGGCTTAAATTCAACCCTTCTTGATTCATTTAGTACTTGGGTAAGTTCTTCAAATTCCAGTTTTGAGATTTTTCTGAACATAAAGATATTATATAAGTCTTCCGTCCAGATATAAAGACAGCTTACTAAAAGAGATCATACATATATCTTAAATCTCTTTATCTGCTATAATACAAATATTATATAAATTAAGCTCTGTTTGATATGGCAGAACAAGAGATAGCTCCTAAGAAAAAACTAGGTACAGGAGCAAAAATCGCGATAGGTTGTGGTGGTATCACACTATTGGGAATAATTATTTTTGTAATAATTACAATCGCAGGAATTGCAGGGGTTGCAAAAGTTGCTGATAATGTAGATAAGGCCCAAAAAGATAGAGAAGCTTCTGAACAAGAAGCATTTGATAATCCTTATCAGATAGGAGAAGAGGTTGTTGTTAACGATGTTCAATGGATCGTTACTGAAGCTCAAAATCTTGGCTCAACATTAAAAAGCAAGTATGGATCATTTGGAGATAATTGTGTAGCAAACAGTGGAACCTTTGTTAAGGTCATTGTAAAGATAAAAAACAATAGCTCTCAAATGGTCTCAGTCTCAAATCTTTACTTATATGATTCTCAAAAGAGAGAGTTTATTACAAGTTCTAATGTTTTCGGTTGTATTGAAGATGATCTCTTCATCCTTGATAATATTAATCCAGGAATAGAGAAAACTTTTGTAGCTGTATATGAGATTCCTGATGGAGCAGAATCTTTAAGACTCAAGGTCGGAAATCTCGATCTATTTACAGAGGGGCATAAATACGTTTCTTTGGGATTATAAAGATATCTTCTGAACAAAAAGGGGGGATGTGTAATACCCTCTTTTTGCTTTATATTACCTAAACTCAAATTCCATATGCTCTGTTGCTATCTTGGAGACATTTGAATATTTGTGTGGACTATCTACACCAAAAATAAAAAGATACCTTCCTTTGGGTATATGTTTTATCTCCTCCTCCCCTTCCTCATCAACCTGAAAAGAATTTATGTAAATGTAATAAAAATAATCATCAACCTCTATCATCCTAGATTCCGACATAACCATATAACTATCTGGAAGCATAAATAACACATTAGAAGAAAACATATGATCCGCTACTCCTACCCCCTCTGGAAAGACTTCTTCTGGGGTAAGCGATTCATAGGTTTTCTTTATAACTTCATCCTCTACTCTCACGATTTTCATTCTCACATATTTTCCCTCTTCGGCAGAATTATAAACCTCAAAAACCTTTTTCGGTATTTTTATTAAAAATGGTTTCCTTCTTAACTTAGCAACCTTAACCGTGTGAGACTCAAGAGTTATGTTTTGAAGAGCCTTCTTCTTCTCATCTTGATATATTTCTATTCCTAGATTAGGAGATCTATGTATTCCACTCACGAGGAATCTACTCGCAATTTCCTTAGCTTTTAGATAAATAATAATTGCAAAAACAAGAGAACCAAAGCTAAAAAGATTCGATATTATATTAGAACTTAAACTTTCTCTTACAATATCTATTAAAGATGCTCTTTCCATATCAAATTATATCAAATTTGCCTTATAATATATAATGCCCAGACCAACAAAACTAAACAATATAACAGTCAAAAAACTAGAAGACGCTTTCATAGTAGGAGCTACAGTATTAGAAGCTTGTTTTAATGCCAATATCTCTAAACAAACATACTACAATTGGATAGAAGAAAACCCTGAGTTATTAGACCGTTTTGAGCTATTAAAACAGTCCCCTATTCTTAAAGCCAGACAAACTGTTGTCAAAGCATTAGAGAACGATCCAAAGATTGCTATGCGTTTCTTAGAAAAGAAACTTAAAGGAGAATTTGGAAACAAGGATAGTGAAGATTCTAGAGACTCAAAAGAGATTGTAGATGAACTTATGTCTAGATTTGTATCTCCTGATGAAATTGGTAACACATATTCACAGAGTGTATAATAAGCCATAAATTGACGGCTATATATCGCTGCACTTTCATAGCCGTGAGTGTGGCGATATCTTTTTATATGATAATAAAATTCTTACTCCGTAACGGAAAGATTGTTGATAATCACTTTCGGTTTGGAAAAGAAAAAACAGATCAAAACAATCCTTACTATTTTAGACTAAAGATCCTACAACTTAACAATGAATTTATTAAGTTCATAGAGAATTATAGAAAAGAAAAGAATCTTGATCCAAAAAATTTAAGAGAGAACTTTTTTATTCCCTTTGTAAAAGAAATACAGGAGGATTCTGTTCGCTTGGTGAATTACGAGGAAGAGTTATACGAAGAATTACTTGAAAGGGATATAGACATTAAAGAATTACAAGAATTACTCAGAGAAAAGTTCCAAAATCTTCACTTCTACAAAAAGTATTCAAAATCATTCAACGGTATGGCCTTTGTTGAATTACTTCTCTTTGGAGTGATTAGAGTTGTTCCAGGGAAACCCTTAATAGATATAACTAGAGAATTTGATGAAAATGGCCCTTCCGTTCATATCCATATTAGAAACAATGTCAAATTAAATGACATAATCAAGTTTGTTAAAAAAAATTACAAAAAAAAGATTTCTAAAACTCTTAATTATGAAAATATTAACAAGAAAGATAAGTTCAGAATAAGAAAAGAAAGAGATATAAAAATCTTGAATTTATACACCAAAGATAAATTTTCCTTAGCAGAAATCGCAGAGAAATGCGATGTCGACACCTATTATGCAGAAGATACTGTGAAATCCGTTTTGAGAAGAATGAGAAAACATTCCCGAGAGTAGGTATCAGATTTTTATTATTATTTTGATACTGAGAAGTCCCTCCCCTTGTTATATGCTTCCACTATGGAAGACTTTAATAAGCAAAATCCAGACATAAGAATATCTATAAAAGAAGCCCGAAAACTACTCGGTGCCAAATGGTCTCATCTGTCCGATGAGCAATTAGAAGTCATCCTAAAAGAATTATCCCTACTAGCCAATGCCTATATTGGAAACTATCTAAATTGTAATAACAACGAAAATGAATGAACCATAAAAAAAGAGGGGTCTCAATCCCCTCTTAATTAACTCTTTAACTAAATTAGTATATATTAAAACTATGAGTAATGAAATAATAGGTATAGGATACACAAGAGTATCCACAAAGAAACAAGCCGATGAAGGTGTTTCCCTAAAAGTACAGAAAAGGGATGTAGAGAAGAAACTCAAGGATCTAGGTTGTACAAAAATCTTTATGTATGAAGATGAAGGGAAAAGTGGAAGAAGTATAGAAGGAAGAGATGATTTCCAAAAAGCTGTAGGAAAAGCTCTAAAGGATAAAGTTAAATACTTCTGTACATACGATACATCTCGATTTTCAAGGAATACACAAGAAGCTATAGAGGTTGTTAGAAAATTACAGAAAAACAACATAGAGCTCATATGTGTAACTGCTAAATTCGATGATACTCCAGAAGGAAGGCTTGTTTTCAAAATGCTAGCCTCCATTGATGAATACTACTCTGATAGTCTTGGAGCAAAGATTAAGGTCTCTTTGCAGAAAAAACGAGAACAAGGCTACTTTATGGGTAAAGCCCCGAAAGGATATAACAATATTAGGGTAAACAATAAGGCAGATATTGTCATAAATGATGATGGAAGAGCAATACAAAAAACCTTTCAAAACTATCTTGCAGGAAAAGTAGAAACCCTTAGAGAAGTAGCTAGAGATTTAGATCTGAATGGATTTGAACCAAAGAAGGATACCTCTTTCCAATTAGCAGGAAGAATCTTAAGAACGCCATTTTATGCAGGTATGTTTTGGGATAGCTCTATAAATGACTATCGAGAACACGTATATCAGAGATTGATAACAAAGAAAGATTGGTTCTTTATCCAAGATAAGTTGGACGGTAGGAAGAGACAAACGAATTCATACAAAAAACACCATCCTGACTTCCCTCTTCGGTCTGTAGCATACTGCTCTCACTGTGGTAGAAAGTTGAGAGGATATCCAGCAAGGGGAAACGGAGGTACATACTACGTATATGACTGTCCTACAAGAGGTTGTTTTAGAGCAACTTCAACAGCTGTAGTACATCAAGAATTTGGAGAGACCATTAGCCAGTTGGAGCCCGATGAGGGGCTCCTTAGACTCTTTGAGGAGATTCTAAGAAGCTCTTTATCCGAAGGCACATCAAAAGACAATCATAGAGGTACACTACTCCAGAAACGAATACAGAGCCTTCAGGAAGAGCAGAAAACAACCATAGATGCCATCTCTAAACTAAACAATCACAATGTTATAGAGGGGTTAGAAAAGAAATATGAAGAACTTGAAAAAGAGATAACAAACAAAAAAGAAGAAATTGAAATAATTAATGAAAAACTATCAGAAAAAAATTGCAAACCAGTAATAAAAAATGGTCTGAAGTATCTAAAAGATCCATACAGTATATGGATTAGTTCAAATGCGACTATGAAATATAAGTATCAGAAATGGCTATTTCCTGATGGAATAGAATATCATCCTGAAACAGGATTGCGAACCAGAGAATTATGCCTAACCTATCAAGTATTAGAGCAATTCAGAAATGAAGATTCTAGTATGGTGGAGACGACGGGAATTGAACCCATGTCCAAAAGCTTTGTTTAGCACCATGTACAAACATAGTTAACCTTGTATAGTAAGATATTTTTAAAAAGGTTAACAAAAAGAAATATCCCCTCGATTATGTTTCTAAATTAGT
>JAHKLX010000090.1 GCA_020854835.1 Microcaldota archaeon | reverse complement strand
GGACTCTTCTTTGTTTATGCATATATGTACACTTCGATGGTGGGATTTTATGAAATACTGACGGGAAGACTAAAGGGCGAAACATACACACCGGGAGAATATTGATGACTGAAAAAAGATTTGTGCCTTTGCTTTTTGCCGGGGATATCAATGTTTACAGCGTGGCAAGGGCTTTTCACCAGGCCTACGGAATAAAATCATATGTTTACGGCAAGTTCTATTCGGGACCCTGCCTGGACAGCAAAATAATAAACTATACAGCGGATCCCGCGGCAGACCGGCAGGAAACTTTTTTGAAGCTTGTTACAGAGTTTGCCCAGGTTCATGCTGACAAAAAGGTTCTTCTGATCGGGTGCGGTGACAGTTATGTGGAGCTGGCCAGCGCCAACAAAGGGAATTTTCCGGGAAATGTCATAGTACCCTATATAGACATTTCTCTAATGCATGAACTTATAAATAAAGAAAGATTCTATAGTCTTTGCGAAAAATACGGGGTGGATCATCCCGAAACGTTCATACACAGAGAAGAAGCAGGCTATGATATAAAACTGCCCTTCAATGCCCCCTATATAATAAAGCCTTCCAATGGCATTGAGTACTGGCGCCATCCTTTCAAAGGGCAGGAAAAGGTATTCAAAGCCGAAACCTATGAAAGACTAATAGAGATATTGAAAAGCATATATGATGCCGGATATGCCGATTCCCTGATCATACAGGATATGATACCAGGAGACGACACATATATGAGGGTGCTGACTAATTATTCCGATCGTCAGGGCAAAGTCAGCATGATGTGTCTTGGTCATGTTCTTCTTGAAGAGCATACGCCCCACGGAATAGGCAATCACGCGGTCATAATAACGGAGCAAAATATAGAACTTGAAGAAAAAATAAAGAAAATGCTGGAAAAGATAGGATATACCGGATTTTCGAATTTTGACATAAAGTATGACAGCAGAGACGGAAAATTCAAGGCATTTGAAATAAACACAAGACAGGGACGCAGCAACTTCTATGTTACCGGATCCGGAGCAAATGTGGCGGAATATTTTGTGCGTGATCATATCTACGGAGAAAACATGGGATTTTATTCTGTGGACACAGAAAATCTTTGGATGGTCGTGCCAAAAAAAGTGGCATTTGATTATATCAGAGAAGAATACCATGCTGAAATGAAAAGACTCATAAGAGAGAATAAATTCCAAAATCCGCTGATATATAGACATGACAACAAACTAAAGAGAAAAATGAGAACAGCGAAACTTCTTATGGGACACCATAAGAAATTCAAGAAGTATCTGGGGAAATGATTTATGAAAAAAGAAAAAGCCAAGAGTTTGGGCGTAATAGGAGGCATGGGGCCTCTTGCAACACAGACATTTTATAAAATGATAATAGATATGACTAAGGCAGAAAAAGACCAGGATCACATAGACATGGTGATCCTGAATCATGCCTCTATGCCCGACAGGACAAAAGCTGTCAAAGAGGGAAAGCTTGATGAACTTTTTACCAAGCTTGTCATGGATGCAAGATTTCTTGAAGGAAGCGGAGCATCTTTTATTGCCATACCCTGCAACACTTCCCATGTTCTGATCAAAAGGCTCAAGGAGTCGGTGGGCATTCCTTTTATAAATATGATAGAGGAATCTGTAAGTGAAATAAGGGAGCTTTACGGCACTGGCAAAAGGGTCGGTATAATGGCCACGGACGGTACGGTCAAAATGGGCATATATCAGGAAGAATGTCTTAGAAAAGACTTGGTACCTGTGATCCCTTCAGAAAAGAACCAGAAGAGGATCATGAAGATAATATATGAAGGAGTAAAAGCCGGCGAAGCCATCGACAAAAAAGATTTTGATGAAGTAAAAAAGGAGTTTGACGAAAATGGATGCGAATGTGCACTGCTGGCCTGTACGGAGCTTTCATTTATAAAGGAGACGGAAGGACTGCCCGATTACTACGTTGACGCCATGGGATCTTTGGCAAAAAAAGCTGTGGTGCTTTGCGGAAAGGAGCTCAAATAAATGGAAAGAAATTTTTATGAGTTGAAAGAATACATTTCCCTGCTGGAAGAAGAAGGTCTTATTGATCAGATTTTTGCAGAAGAAGAACATCTCAAAAAAAGAGTAAGACACTTGTCATACAGTTCAAAGGATATTGAGTTCAATACTTTGTTCATATGCAAAGGAGCGCATTTTTCGGAGGAGTATCTTCATGAAGCACTGGGAAAGGGAGCTTTTGCATATGTAAGCGAAAATAAATACGATGTTGATGCTCCTTGTATCAAAGTAAAGGACATAAGAAAAGTCATGCCTCTGATAGCCGACTTTTTTTATGAAAGGGTATGGAGACACATTTGTATAGCCGGAATAACCGGAACGAAGGGCAAATCCACCACCGCATATTATATGAAAAGTATACTGGATCAGTGTCTTAAGGCTTCGAAAAAACCTGAAAGTGCCATTATTTCCGGAATAGACAACTATGACGGCATAATAAAAGAGGAGTCTCACCTGACCACTCCCGAGGCCCTTATGCTGCACAGACATTTTGATAATGCTGTAAAAAGCGGCATAGAGTATATAAGCATGGAAGTTTCCAGCCAGGCGCTAAAGTATCACAGAACCAAGGGAATAATATTTGATGTGGCCTGTTTTTTGAATCTGGGAACAGATCACATAAGCGAAATAGAACATCAGAGTTTTGAAGATTATTCATCTTCAAAGTTGATCTTTTTCCGTCAGTGCAAAGCAGCCTGTATAAACCTGGATGATGATTACGCCCAGAAAGTAATAAGCGAAGCGAAAAAAAGCAACGTGACCGAAAAAATAATAACCTTCGGATCCCATGAAGATGCAAATATATATGGATACGATCTTAAACCGGGGAAAAAAGGCATAAAATTCAAAGTCAGGACCGACAGTTTCGATACTGAATTTGAAATAGGAATGACCGGACTTTTTAATGTAAGCAATGCCCTTGCGGCCATAGCCATGTCATATGCTCTTGATATACCACTCGAATATATAAAAAGCGGTCTCAAAAAGGCCAGAGCCGCCGGTCGTATGGAAATATTCCATAATGAAGACGAGACACTTACGGTGGTCGTTGATTATGCTCACAATCAAATGAGTTTTGAGTCCCTTTTTGCATCTACAAAAAAAGAGTATCCGGGGAAAAAGATATTTATAGTTTTTGGATGCCCGGGCAAAAAAGCTCTGGGAAGAAGAAAAGAACTGGGAGATATTGCAGGGGAATACGCAGACAAAAGCTTTATTACAGAAGAGGATGCGGGGGAAGAACCAGTACGGGAGATAAGTGAAGAAATAGTATCACACATAAAAGAACAAGGCGGTAACTGTGTGATGATCGATGACAGAGAAGAAGCGATCAAAAAGGCGATAAACGAAGCGGACGGAGATACTGTGATACTGATAACCGGTAAAGGAAGAGAAACCAGACAGAAGCGCGGAATCGAATACATTGAAACACCTTCAGACGTTGAATATGTTTTAAGGTTTCTCAAAGAAAAGAAATGCTGAGAAGGACACAAAAAATAAAAAACACATTGCTATTTGCCCTTTATGCTCTTGTACTTGGAGCTGTTTCCGGGGCCATAATATGGCTGATACTTTATATAATGAATATCTGCATAGATATGATTTGGCAGAAAATACCAGACAGAATCAGTTGCGGAACAAATTATTATATATATCAAATAGCCGTTTGCACCTTGGGAGGACTTGTCATAGGTATTTTTCAGAGAAAATACGGGATACTTCCCGATACTCTTGAAGAAACAATGACAAAACTAAAAAGGGAAGGGACATATTCTTACGATAAGCTTTATATCATAGCTATAGCAGCTCTTCTCCCTCTGATCTTCGGAGGATGCCTTGGGCCTGAAGCAGGATTGACGGGCCTTGTTACCGGACTTTGCTGCTGGGCAGGAGACAAACTAAAATACAAAGGGGAGGAAGCGAAGGACCTGGCAAGAGCCGGTATGGCGGCTACATTGGGAGTTATATTCGAAGCCCCCCTTTTTGGTTTCATAAATAATTATGAAAAACCAAGAGAAGACGAAAAGAAATATTTTTCTCCAAAGGAGTTCAAGATTGCAAAAGCCATCGTATATGCGGCAGGAATAGCCGGAGGCTTTGGAACGATGTTACTCCTTAAAAGCTTTTTCGGCGGAGGACTGGGTCTTGCCAGATTCACCGCGGGGAAAAATGCGGGAATAGAGGAGTGGAAATGGTTCATAGTATTCGTTACTGCCGGATTGTTGTGCGGTCTTTTGTATCTCACCTTTAACAAAATAACAAAAACTCTGGGTCAGAGAATTAAAGAGCATAGAATATCAAGTTGCATGATCGCCGGTTTTTTAATGGCCATGCTGGGGATATGGCTTCCATGGACCATGTTCAGCGGTGAGCATGAGATGGGCATCCTTATGGAAAACTGGGAGACTATACCGGTTACCATACTTATGCTGACCGCCATCGGAAAAATTCTTGCTGTAAATATATGCGTAAATTTCGGATGGAAAGGCGGAAATATATTTCCGATTATTTTTTCGGGTGTTTCAATGGGATATGCCCTTGCCGCTGTCTCAGGCGTTGAACCGGTATTTGCAGTTGCAGTTGTTACGGCCTCCGCCTATGGTTATATCATGAGAAAACCTCTTACCGTGGTGGCAGTACTTTTCCTTTGTTTTCCCTTAAGGCTTATTGTGCCTTTGACGGCAGCCGCCTACATTACATCTCTTATTCCGGCTCCATGGCTCAAAAGCAACCACAAGTAGCGAAAAAAAATTGAAAAGAAACATAAAAATGGTAGTGGCCTGTTGTCCGCAACCGTATCATTATCTCAAAGAATAAAAACGGTTTTTACAAGTGATGATTTTTTGGGAGGAAAGGAAAAATGATGTTTTCACAAAATCTGCAGTATTTAAGAATAGAAAAAAATATGACACAGGAACAGCTGGCAGAGAAACTGGAAGTTTCAAGACAGGCGGTATCCAAGTGGGAAGCCGGAGCTGCTTATCCGGAAATGGATAAGATAATTGTTATGTGCAGGATGTTTGATATCGATATGGATACACTGGTAAACGGGAACGTAAAAAAACCTTTATCTGAAGATGATTTCGGTTATGATACCTTTTATAACAAATGCAGCAGGGCTATAGCTTTCGGAGTATCCCTGATAATAGTGGGAGTGGCCATACTGATAGGCATGGGAGGAGAAAACCATGAAAAAGAAGGATTACTGATTCTTTTCCTGTTTATAGCCATAGCTGTGGTGACTTTCGTGTGGTTCGGTATACAGATGGAGAATTTTGAGAAAAAGCACAGATCCGTCACCGACTTCTATAAAGAGGAAGAAAAAGAGATTTTCAGAAAAAGATTTGCATTGGGCATAGCAGCGGGAGTAGGATTAATACTTTTGGGAGTTATTATTGTGATAGCCTATTCTCTGATTGACATTACCCCTCATTTTGCCGTTTCAGGTATGATGATATGTATTGCCTTTGCAGTTTATCTTTTTGTATATTTTGGTATGCAGCAACAGAAATACAACATTGAAGAATTCAACGAAAAAAACATAAAGGAAACATCGGCAAAGGCGGAGAAATACAGCTCAATAATAATGCTGTCTGCCACAGCAATATTTCTTTTACTTGGTTTTCTGGGAGGATACTGGCATCCTGCATGGGTCGTCTTCCCTATTGGCGGTATCATGTGCGGTATAGTTTCCACCGCAATGCAAAAGACAAAAGAATGATGTGTTGTCAAGCATCCGGAAACAAGATTTTAATAAATGCACCAAAGAAGCATCATGGATGAAAATATGCTGTTTTTTGGAAAAATAGTTATTGAAAGCCCACAGGATTAAAGCTATAATGTACTTTGTATTGAATCGAGTACAAAAGTTACGGAGGGTAAAATGACAAAAGTAAAAATAACAGAAACGGTTTTACGGGATGGGCATCAGTCACTGATAGCCACAAGGATGAAAACAGAAGAAATGCTTCCCATACTTGAGACCATGGACGAAGTGGGCTATCATGCCCTTGAAATGTGGGGCGGGGCGACATATGATTCATGCATAAGATTTCTTGATGAGGACCCATGGGACCGAGTGAGAGAAATAAGGAAGAGAATAAAGAAAACAAATCTGCAGATGCTTTTGAGAGGTCAGAACCTTCTTGGGTATAAGCATTATGCGGACGATGTGGTGAATGAATTTGTAGACAGAGCCATAGCAAACGGTATAGATATAATAAGGATATTCGATGCTTTGAACGATACCAGGAATCTGGAAGCGGCGGTCAGCGCAACAAAAAGAAACGGAGGCCATGCCCAGGGATGCGTATCCTATACGATCAGCCCTGTACATACCAACGAAATGTTTGTAAAACTGGGCAAAGAGATCGAAGAAATGGGATGTGACTCATTTTGCATAAAAGACATGGCAGGTCTTCTGGACCCCTACAACACCTATAAACTGGTAAAGGACCTTAAAAAGGAAATAAAAATACCCATCGAACTCCACACCCATGCCACCAGCGGACTGGGAAGCCTGACATATATGAAAGCTGCAGAAGCCGGGGTCGATATAATAGATACGGCTATTTCACCTTTCTCGGGAGGGACATCCCAGCCCCCTACAGAACCCCTTGTGGCGGCATTCAAAGGCACAAAATATGATACGGGGATGGACATGGAAAAACTTGATCTGGTGGCTGAGCACTTTAGACCCTTCAGAGAAAAATATATAGAAAGCGGACTGATGGATCCGAAACTAATGGGCGTTGATATAAATACACTGATGTATCAGGTGCCCGGGGGAATGCTTTCAAATCTGGTTTCACAGCTGAAAGAAGCAAATTCCATGGAGAAATTCCAGGATGTGCTGAAAGAGATACCCAAGGTAAGGGAAGATTTAGGCTATCCGCCGCTGGTAACACCAACAAGTCAGATAGTGGGCACTCAGGCTGTTTTGAATGTGGTCATGGGAGAACGATACAAGATGGTACCAAATGAAGTAAGACAGCTTGTAAAGGGCATGTACGGAAAAACCACAGTGCCCATAAAAAAAGAGATAGTGGACAAGATACTTGAAGGAGAAGAGCAGATAACCTGCAGACCTGCAGATCTGATAAAACCTGAACTTGAACAGGCTAAGAAGGATTGTGCAGTATTTATGCAGCAGGAGGAAGATGTGCTTACACAGGCATTTTTCCCCAAAGTAGCTCAGAATTTCTTCAAAAAAAGAGCTGAAAGAATGTACAAACTGGATCTGGATCTTTTGAATGAAGAAGACTCGGTTTATCCGGTATAAGTTTTATTAATAAGTGTAAAAAAGAAAGCCGGTCGGCGCAAAGAAGCGTCCCCGGTTTTTTTGTGTGTTTTTTCGGATATCATTATGGAAATCATTATATATATAATTACAGACGCAATTAGCATATGATCCCGGAACGAAAGTCAGGAACTCTTTTCTTTTGGAAGGATAAAAGAAATAAAGACTGCGATCACAGCAAATCCCAGGAGCACATACATTGCTGCGGTAAGTCCGTAAATGTCAGCTATTTTGCCCAGGAAAGGAGAGACCATACCTCCTATACTGACTGAAAGCCCCAGAGTTATTCCGGAGGCCAGACCTACAGACTTGGGGAGAAAACTCTGGCTTAGAGCGATCATGGCACTGTAGGGCACACTGTTGCAGAAGGCTATGGGTATGAGCAGCAGTGTGGCAGTCAAAATATTTTCGGTCATGATCAGAAGTATCAAAAAAGGTATCATCAGTATATTTCCTGCCCGTATGACCGGTACGAATCCCAGTTTGTCGGCAAGTTTGCCTCCCGCCAGAGTTGCAAAAATACCCACCCCGGACATGATGGTAAGCTTAATACTTCCGGAAGCCTCCGACTGGTCAAGGACCCCCACCCAGTAAAGGGGGATGAAAACCAAAAGACCGTAGTTTATTATGGATCTTATAAAGACTATGGATACTGCCCTGACAAAGGAAGACCAGTTGTTTTCTTTATCTTCGGAATATCCGTTCTTGTTGTTGTCTGAAGCAGTCATGTTCATGATCCTTTTGAGGTTTTTTATGGACATCAAAAAAATGACAGTGACAACGATCGCCGGAAAGAAAAAGAAGGCAGTGCCTTTGATGCCGAAGCTCACCATGGTAACAGAAGCTATCAAGGGACCAAGGGTGAAACCTATGTTGCCTCCGGCACCAAAAATACCTATCCCCATTCCTTTGTTTTTACCGGCAACTATGTTGGCTGTTTTTCCGCCTTCCGGATGGAAAAGGGCAACGCCGGCACCTGATACTGCGGTTGCTGCAAACATGCCCCAGTAGGAATCCATGAAACCTATGATGGCAAAACCGGTTCCGGCAAGAAATATGCCAAGAGCCATAAGCCACTGGTTGGACCCCCGATCCCCCAGATAACCGAAAGCGGGCTGCAAAAGAGACGATACCGAGCTGGTGGCCAGAACAAGTCCGGCGGCGGAGGTATATGTGATATTACCTTCTGCTATCAGAAAAGGAAGAATGGCAGGAAGGGCTCCCTGCGTTATGTCTGCGCATATGTGGCCTGTCATCATAAGATATGTGTATCTGCTTAGCTTCATTTGTAATATACCTTTCCTTTACATCTGAAAGAGAGTATATCAGAAATCATATGTCTTTCCAATAATAAAGATAAAGTCATAATAAGTGAACATTAAGAAAAAGACATGTTTAAGATTTTCAATAAAGGGTATATGATTTCTATAAAACAGAAATTCACTGGAGGTGGTATTTATGAAAATCGTGTTGAACGAAGATATCAAAGCCTATATGAACGAGAATAACATTTCTGACTTAGAGGTGGATGTTATAAGGAGAAGTTGCTGAAGCGGCTCCTATGAGGATATATCTGCAAGTTTTGTAGATAAGGAAGATAGAGAGAGATACGTAGAAGCAGGCTTTTTGGAAGAAGACTCGGAATTGGGCAAAGTATATTTTTCGCCTTCAATAAGATTTGAGGGAGAAGAGGTGGGATTCAGCCTTAAGAAGTTTCTTTGGTCAAAGAGTATTGACATATCAGGCATAAGAAGATAATAGAGACTGCTGTATATTTACAGCAGTCTTCTTTTTTTTGCATCCATTTGTTTTGTCTTTTTCAAATTTTCCCACGCAGATCTCAGTCAAGTATCCTGCCTTCAGTTGAGATGGTAGTGATCTGCCAGGGAATGAATTTGCCGCTGTTTTGAAGAGCTGTCTTTACGGCATGTTCTATTCCTCCGCAGCAGGGCACCTCCATCCTTACCACTTTAACGCTTTTTATATCATTGCTTTTAATGATTTCCGTAAGCTTTTCAGTGTAATCAACGGGATCCAGTTTTGGGCAACCTATCAGTGTGACTCTGTTTTTTATAAATTCATTATGAAAATTACCGTAAGCGTATGCCGTGCAGTCGGCAGCCACCAGCAGATGGGTACCTTTGAAATAAGGTGCGTTTACGGGAGCCAGCTGGATCTGTACCGGCCACTGTGAAAGCTGTGAAACTGAAAGAGCCGAAGGAGCTTCAGCTGAATGACAGGGAGATCCATCCCTTGTTATTTTTTTTGACTGGGTTCCCGGGCATCCGCAGGGCAGAGTATCTGCTTCTTTTTCTTTTGATTTTTTATTTTCCATGACAGCCTTCTCGTCAAAGGCGGCAGCCTCCCGTTCGGTGAAGGATATGGCGCCGGTGGGACATACCGGAAGACAGTTTCCAAGGCCGTCGCAGTAATCGTCCCGCAGAAGCTTGGCTTTTCCGTCCACCATTCCTATGGCCCCTTCATGGCATGCCTGTGCACAAAGACCGCAGCCGTTACATTTTTCCTCATCGATATTTATTATTTTTCTTATCATTTCAACACCTCTTGATTTATATTTTACTTGTATTTATATATGTACAATACTATAATAAAAAAGAAAAGTATGTTGTAAAAAGAACAAAAAGGAGAAAAAAGTGATAAACTATAAATTTCTTATAAAAACATCGCTTTTTTGGGGAGTTTCAGAAAAAGAAGC
>JAHKLX010000014.1 GCA_020854835.1 Microcaldota archaeon | reverse complement strand
CAATTTACATTCTAATAATCTGTAGATTAATAATGCGGTGTAACAAATCATAAAGTGTGCAATGATACGGTTTTCCTTACTGTGGTGTATGGGCCTTGCGCTGAAGTTGGTTTTAAGAATCCGGAAACAATCCTCAATCTTGTAGCGTTGGGAATTGATGTTCAAGATGTCCTTTGCGTCATCATACAAGTTCGTAGCCACCGCATAGTATCCGTCGTATTTTTCTTCTTCGTCAATAACGGACTGGTTAATCTCATAGTGGTCGACAGCCTTCTCGCCATCCATCGTCACCGACGTCCTTTTAATGAATCTTGTGACATCGTGCGGTCCCTTTTTTACTTCCTCCACATCACGATACTTTAGAATGTTCCGGGCGCGTTCAATTTGGGCGTTTCTTATCCGACGTTGATACTCCATCACTTTTCTGGAGAATGTGATTATGATGCGTTGCTTCAGGACTGCCTTTGACTTTACTTTTTTGGTTTTCCCATTCTTCAGGACTATTTCCTCGTACAGCCCCAAATCTACGGTGTTTTCAACATCCAAAACTTTATAGGCAAAATCGTTGTACAAGGGGAGATTCTCTTTGTCAAAGCGGTCGAAATCCTTCATATGCTTAATTGTGACGGGGGTATCGTCCGATAATAGTTTGTAGTCATAATCATTAAATACCGCTTGTTTCAGCGTTTTGGACAGCTTTTTGATGGATTGGGTGACAATGAAGGCTCTGCCGCCCATGGAGTTGTATTGCCTGATGCTGAAGGAGCCAAGCCCAGCGTCCGCGCAGTAGATAAACCGCTCGCCACCGAACATCTTTGTGATTTTCTTCTCCAAAGGTATGGCACATTTTTGTTCGTTGTCGGATCCGGAATTGATACACATGGATATAGGGATGCCATTGCCATCCATGAACAGCCCCATTTGGGCAAGGGGGAGTGGCTGGTGCTGCTTGGAAGGACCATACTTGCGGAATCCTTTTAGAATCTCACCTGTGACCTCATCAATACAGTCGGGGTCCTCCGCTTCAATCTCAAAATAATAGTTTGTACAATCAAAATAGCAGACTGAAGTGTCCCTGGGAACGATGTTTCCGCTGTTTTTGAAAAGGTGTTCAATATATTCGTCATAGTTTTTTTCCAGTATGTCCATGAAACGCAATATATGCTGGTACCTAAAAGAAGGCTGTTCGTAGTAGGTGTCCAGCTTGTCAAAGGTGCCTAGTTTCGATTCTGGGTCGAGGATTCTTGCATAGGTAAGGAAGCGGTTAATATCATTACAGGAGAAGGTGGCTTTATGGCTCGTCTGGCCAGCTTTGAAAAAATCCGCAATCGCAAGATCGTGATAGATCTTCTGCAAAATTATGTAGCCGGTATTCAAAAGGTTCGACTTGGATGCTATGTCACTGGTGGCGGTCAGTTTCTCATCAAAATCAATCTCAAAACTCATGCTGAGTTTATTGTGTTTTTGAGCTTCGTTAGCTTCCATCACTTTCCTTTTAGCGTAAGCAAGAGGGTCGGGATCGATGGCCAGCAGTTCGGAATGCTTGCCGATCCTCATCACATTTCTGGTCGATGTCTTTTTACCGTTACGAAACCCCACCTGAATGAAGTAAGTAGGATCCTTGGACTTCTTATCGTAATTAAGCTTCATATGCCACACGTCCTTCTCTTTTGTATATTCTTTAATTATAACATAAAATATATCATAATACAACCCCGTACAACAATTTATTTTTAGAATTTGACAACAAAAAAATCAGGAAAGGCTTTATTGGTAAGTGTTTCCTGATTTAATAGGGTCTATTTTTTAGTTTGAAGTGTCGAAAACCCGGCCAATGACGATTTTATGCAAAAATAATAATAATGTGCCTGAATAATATAATTCTTTCATGTGTGCGGAATATGCGCTATACTAAAGGGGCAGAGAAATAAAACGGGGTATGGGTATGTCACATAAAGCATGTCTCAAGATATCAAAACTTAAAGAATATTATAATTCCTGCTTCAGATATTATGACAGCATCCTGTCCAGATATTTTTTACCAAAGCTTCTGGTATCATATATAGCTATCATAATAATATGTATTTGCAGCATGGGAATTCTATCATACCGTCTTGTAAGCAGCAACATCAAGGACCAATCATTAAAATCCAACGAAAAGCTGCTGAACCAGTTTAAGAATACTTTGGACAGCCTCATTCTCAACAGCATTAATGATTTGTCTCTTAAAATACTTCAGGATTCCAGAACAAACCCCAGTATTTCATACTATCTTTCAAACGCTATCGCAGACAATATTTACGGCATGGTTAGTGTATCCGAATATTGCGATACATTCAAATCTACAAATCCAATGCTTTTTTCAGTAGGAATCTATTTTGATAAGAATCAGCTGCTGATATCAACTGAAGGAGTCAGATGTACACTTTATGACAAAATGGAAAGCCAGAAAGATTTACTATATTATTACAATCTAGTTAAGAGAAGCAATGGCAGCACTTCATGGCACGTCAACCACAATTTAACGGAAATATATCCCAATTATTACTATTCGAGCCTGATTCCGCAAAGCGTGATACATATGGTGAGAAAAATTCCCGGTATCGGTAATTCCCAGCATTCCGGGGGAGCAATAATTATCTCGATAGATGAGAAGGTATTCTACAATGTCATAAAAAAGACGGCTGCCCAGGACCTTGACAAAATCATTATCTGCGACAGTATAGGGAATATTATTTCACACACCGATAAAGAATTCCTCGGCAGTAATATCACCGATTTCAGCTATGGGAAAGCAATATTCAAAGCAGCTGACCTCTCGGGACGTTTCACATTCAATATCAACAATGTTCCCTCCGTTGTTTCCTTTTGCCTCTCAGACTATACCGACTGGAAATACATATCCGTAACACCCATGTTAAAATTCAATGCGGCTGCAAGTTTTCTTTTTAAAGCCATATTATCGGTTGCTTTGGCCACTATCTTTATGGGTGTGTTAATTTCACTTATTCCTGCTTTAAAGCTTTCCAATCCTATTAAGAGTCTTGTTGAATTCTGCAGGGGCATAAATAAGGATACAATCCATAGACCCCAGAATGAATATTCCATTATCAAGTCTACGATTGTAAATCTTTATTCAAACATGAAGGAACAGGAGCAAAAATTCAGGGATGTTTTACCCGTACTCAAGGATAATTTTCTCCAGAATTTAATCTCCAACCAATGTTATGATATTGACAGAATAAAGGACAAGATGCAGCTGCTTGAGATAGAATTTCCATACAGTTATTTTTGTTCCATAGTTGTAAATATTAAAAAGCTTGATACACAGGACAATGCACTCCTGCAAGAGTATGAGAAAATAAGGGTTGCAACTGTCCTTGAAAAAATATTCGCCAGGGACGATTCCATGTGCCTCCACTGTGAGAAGGATGACAATATAACAGCAGTATTAAACTTCAATATTGATATAAAAAAGGTATATGAGCTTTTAAGTTCCTTTGCCTGCCCGGAAAAGGGCAGCTTTACACCGGAATTATATATTGGGATTGGAACAGTAGTCGAGGACGTTATTCGGGTAAACCAATCTTACGCAGTTGCTGCTGTCGGTTTGAAATACTGTTACATCTTCCCGGAAAAGCACATTATTTCACCCCATGATTTTACAAGCCGTGAAAAAAGCAATAAACTATCCGACAAACTCCTTATAAACAATTTATGCAATTCTCTCCACAAACATGACCGGGATAATGCTCTGGGTGATATAGATAAGATAATATCAGCTTTGAAATCAGGCGACTTCAATTACAGTCATATAATGGAAACACTTGCAGCATGTGTATCTGCCATCAAGGAAACAGCCGCCGCTTCAAGTATAGCGCTGGATTCATCAGATACCGGCACTGAGAGCATCGACAGACAATTTGAGAAAATCGGTAACATAATTGATTTCCGTGAATGGATAAGAGGTTTAGTTGATTATGTGTTTGACTGTATGGGTAACATACATTCAGAAATCAACAGGGATATGGTGCAAAAAGCCATTGATTATATCATAAGGGATATATCCAACAAGCAGCTTTCATTAAAATTCGTAGCTAAGGCACTGTACATAAGCCCTAGCCATCTAAGCAGGATTTTTAAAACGGAAACCGGAGTAACCTTCATAGACTATGTGACAAGCCTTAAGCTTGATTATTGTAAAGACCTTCTTTTAAACACCTCACTCAAGATTGATGAGATCTCATCCATGATGGGTTATTCCACTTCACAATACTTTATCAGCAGATTCAAAATAAAATACGGCTATACTCCGAAGGAGTACAGATGCAAATATGCCAGCGGCTGATTATCACTCTCCGATCTGTGTCCTTTTTCATCTTTGCTTCCTCGCTCATAGAATACTCCGTATTGTCTGAGACCACTATCAGCTTGATATCTCTACCACACGGATGACCTTCACTAACCGTATTCATACCGCTGTACTTATATAGAACCTCTATATCTATTTCAAAGCTTTTTTCCAACTCTTCCATACTATTTAAATCATTTGTAGCGATAATAATAACATCAGGGTCATAGACTGTATAAAGCTGTTTGAGTTCATTTGGCGATTTTAAAATGCCAGTGGCAGCCGTGTTACATCCTGTCTGCATAGACTTGAAAGGCCTTGCAGCAGCATTGTAGCCATCCTTTTTAAATAGGTCTGCAAGCTTGTCTGCCGTATCGTTCGCTTTACCTTCTTTACAATCATGAATAATTACGATCGGCACATCTATTTCCCTGCAGAATTGTGCCATGGGACGGCAAAAAAGGGTCGTAACCGAACCTTTGACGTATTTCAAGCTTCGGCGTTATCTCGATGTTGTGCTGAAGCATGCCTGTGTTGTACAGCTTTTCGTTTACTCCATCGTCAATTACGGCAGTTTTCACTGATCCCATAGTCAAACAGCTTCCTTTTCCTTCTTCTGCAACTGGTTAATGATGATTTCAGCTATGTTGTTTAAGGTGTTAACCTTACCTGCCACTATGTCCTCCTGTGGAATTGTAATATCAAATTCTTTCTCTACATCAAAGAACAGATAAAGGAGATCTCTGGCAGCAAAATTAAATGTATCGCCTAAAAGCTCTTTATCGAGATTCTCACCGGTATACCTATCAAAATTTATCTCGAAATATGTCTTAAAAATATTCTTTAATCTTTTGTCAATATCCATCCGTGAAATTGTATTACACATAAATTCATACCTCCATCACTCATTTAGAAATAAACTAACTTTTTCGTCTATGGACTTCGCTGTCTGTTCTGCGCTCTTCTTATCGGTAATATACTGCTCCACTTCTTCGTCTATTAATTTGTATACCTCTTCATCAATGATGTCGCCGGCAATAGTATTCTTAACCAGAGCGTCAAATTCCAACATTAGCTGTTCCGGAAGCTTACTCCCATCAAACCGCTCCATTACTCCTAGTTCATTAGATTTTGCTATATTCATACCGGCAGGAGCGTTCAACCTGTTAATTTTCATCTGTTCATATGCTTGTTTATTTAACGGTATACCATGAATAGTGGGATTACCATGAGACTGTGAAGATTGGCAGCTTTCAGACATCAGTATTTTAATGAACTCATAAGCAGCATCTTTATAGCGGCACTTCTGATTTATAGACACTGCCTCCAATAATTTGATATATGACTTATCTCCCGCCTTATAGGTAGGCACCGGGTATAAGTCTATCTCATCGTCTATAATAGCTTTATGGAGTGATCTAATGAAGCTGGACACATAAAATCGCAAAAATTCTTCCGTTTTCTTAGTATCTCTATATAATCTGATATTAGATTATTCCCACCCAATACCAATTAAAATAAGTTGCATGTAGATTTCCGAGAGTGCCCTTGACAACGAGCCTCTCCCATATGATTTCCAGCAGCCAGGGCGGAAGCCACATGAACAAGGAAGAAGGGCTCTGCGGGATGGTGACTGCCGCCCCGTCAGCAGGCTATCACATGGGTCCCTTCTCATTGTCAAGGGTTCGCTTCGCCACTCTCTGCTTTAAGCAGCATCTTTAATATTATTATTTTGTTCAAAGTCCTTCGGACTCTGGTATCCCAGTGCTGAATGCATCCTATAACTGTTGTAGAATGTTTCAATATATTCTATAATCTTAGTTTTTGCCTCTGCCCGGGTCTTAAATTTATACCTGTAGATAGCATCTTTTTTAAGGGTTGCAAAGAAAGATTCCAT
>JAHKLX010000012.1 GCA_020854835.1 Microcaldota archaeon | reverse complement strand
CGCCACCTCTCCTTAACGGGGGCCCCCGTTATTTTGTGTTTGACCACACCATCTCGGGAACTATAATAAAAATGTATGAGGACGTTTTGCAATCAATGGTAATCCTGGCGGCCTTTTTCCCCCGGCTAATGGATACCGGAGGCAATGCCGGCTCCCAGTCCTCTACCCTCGTAATCCGCGGCATCGCCCTGGGGGAGATTAGGTCAAAGGACTTTCTAAGAGTATTGTGGAAGGAAATTAGAGTCAGCATTATTGTGGGGCTGGCCCTTGGAATTTTCAATTTTTTCCAGATAATTCTTCTCGGATATGGGAATCCCACGCTGGCCCTTACCGTGTCGCTTACTCTTTTTATTACAATATTTACTGCCAAGATAATTGGAGGAGCACTGCCTCTTGTTGCAAAAACCTTCGGTATAGATCCTGCAATCATGGCAAGCCCCCTAATCACAACAATAGTCGACGCAATAGCCTTGATTAGTTATTTTGCCATAGCCACTCGATTTATGTTCGCCGGCTGACAGATGATATTATTCATTAAGAGCTGCTAATTCTATTTGAATAGAGCTATTCTTAATACGATTATTTGCGAGTTTAACATATTCGGGTTTAATATCATACCCTACGTAATATCTTTCATTTTTAACAGCGGCCAGGCATGTCGTCCCACTGCCACAAAATGGGTCGAGAATTACATCTCCTTTAAATGAGTAAAGCTGAATCAATCTATAAGGCAGTTCTTCCGGAAAAGGAGCCGGATGTCCTATACTTCTTGCCGATACTGCCGGAAAAGTCCAGACACTTTTTGTCCATTCCAGAAATTGTTCCTTGGTTATTGTATTTTGTTTTTCTTTACTTTTTCTGGAAAAAGAATCTTTTGAAAAAACCAGGATATACTCATGCGTATCTCTTAATACAGGATTTGAAGCAGACATCCAACTGCCCCACGCTGTTGAAGGGCTAGCGCTTGCAGCTTTATCCCAGATTATTTCACCTCTCATTAAAAATCCAATTTTTATCATATCCTCAATTATGTATGAATGCAAAGGAATATAAGGTTTTCTTCCTAAATTGGCAATATTTATACATGCTCTTCCACCTGTTACTAATTTCTTATATGTTTCCAGAAAGACTTTACAGAGTAGTTCTCTATATTCTTCTAAAGACATATCTTCGTCGTATTCTTTTTTAACATTGTAAGGAGGTGACGTAATCATTAAGTGAACACTGTCATTTGGAATCTCATTCATAAGTTCACTGGACTTGCAATAGATTTGGTTTAGTTTGTCAGGGGGAATCTTTTTTTCCTTATATACAATAGACTTTTTTAAGTTTTTTTGGTCAGCATATAATTTGCTGTTATAAAACTCAGATGAGTCATGGTTTATTCTCCCCGGTATTCCGAAGGAACTTGTTTTCGTGCCTATAGGCTTTGTCAAAGTAATCACTCCCCAATAAGTCTAATAAATAATTCGCCCTTTTCCTCGTAGGTTTTTTGCTTGTTTACGGTTTCAATTATTTTCCCAAGCTCTGTTTTGTTTTTCATACAAGATAAGAATATTGCTTCATGAGAATACAACAGCCTGATTCTGTTTTGTAAATCCTCTAAATTATCAAACCTGAAAAATCCACCTTCTTGTGTTGTCTTAATATTTTCCCTACTATTGTTACAATCCAGCGGACTGGGATTTAATGACCAAAAGCCTTGGATAATGCCTGCTTTATACAATTGATCTACTTTTTTATAATAATTCTTAGTAATAGGAGTATTTCCTAAAATTATAATAGGAATTCGCGATGCCTTCGGGCTGGATATCCTGATGTTTACGCTTTTTCCTATGGCTTTAAGCATAGAATCTGATCTTAACAAACCTGGATTGCCGGAATGTGTCTTGTAGTCCCCGATGCATTTGAGATGACCATGGGTCTGATTTTCTTTTATGTATTCCCAATTCCATACTATAGACATTTTTACTTCAAAAATAACAATTATATCCTCAGGTCTTTGTTCTACACCATTTTTTTTAGATATTACTACGTCCCCTGGAGATTGTCTGGTTAATGCAAGCTCATCACAAATTGCACCCTTAACTGCATAAAGCTTATCATTTTCTATTATTTGCTGAATAATATCCGTTGACCACTTTTCAGTGAAATTGCCTATTAGAGCATTTCTACTCTGAAGTGTTGTTTTATCACCCCTATAATCCAGCGGCCAATAGGCAAAATATTTCTTATCATTTGTAATGTAAAATAGCTGCTCAGGTACTGCTAAATCAAGGGATTTTCGAAAAAATTCAATCTCTGTGTTTTTGGACCATAAATCTGTCAATACTAACATCCCCCGTATAAGAAATATAACTAAATAATAATATTCCACGAAGTTAGTTAAACTCCTTTAAGTTTTAGAAAACAATGGTGGCAAAACAATCGTGATATCAGTAATAGTTTTCAATATACTTTGGTTAAAAAAATCTGGAGCTAACGCTCGGGTGGTATAAGAAGTACCTGCCCCGGTCTTAGGTCGGGTTCCTTCATCCCGTTTATATCCTTAATGTCGTAGATATACCTTCTTATGTCGCTCTTCCCGGCGGTATGCTTCCTGGCTATGGTCCAGAGGGTATCGCCGGGTTTTACTATGTACTCAAGGCAAACTTCCTCATCTCCCCCTGCGCTGGCTCCCAGGGCAAGGCTCCCCAGCAGTGACACCATCAAAACCGAAATTACAACTATTAAAATGCCCGCCATTACTTTCATGCTATCAACCTCCCGGAACATTTGTTCGCTATCATTATATAGGAACAGGTGTTCTCTGTCAAGGAAAATTAATGAAATTTGCGAACATTTGTTTGATATTGTAAGGATACTGTGATATAATTCTTTTCAAAGCTGGGAAAGGAGTTGTCGTTGTTTGAAAAAAAAGGTTTTGACCGGTAAGCAGCTGGAGGTTTTGGAATTTATAAAAAGCGAACTGTGCACTAAGGGCTATCCCCCGTCGGTGAGGGAAATATGCGAAGCGGTGGGTTTAAAGT
>JAHKLX010000020.1 GCA_020854835.1 Microcaldota archaeon | reverse complement strand
CAAAAGGATCGCAGCATTCAAAGAGATGCTGATGGAAGGAGAAGATAAAAATGAATAAGCAGGAATTTTGGGGCAAGGCAATGGACGAGCTTCTGGAGCAGCTTCCGGAAGATATGAGAAAGGGCACTACTCTTGCCATGAATACAGTGCTCAAGTGCAACGATATAGAGCTTCACGGAGTATCTCTCAAAAAAGGAGACGACGATATATCGCCTAACATATATCTCGACAGCTTCTATGAACGCTTTGAAAACGGAGAATCCATGAAAGAACTGATGCAGGAAGTCGCAGGTGTGTTCGAAGAAGCAAAAAGACCTGTAATCAAGCCGAATGAGCTTCCGCTTGATTACAGCAGCATAAAGGACAAACTGACTTTCAGACTTCTTGAACTGAAGCGCAATCGCATGTATCTGGTCAATACGCCGTATATGCCCGTTGGCAATGGCCTCGCTTTTGTCTGTGACATAAAGCTGAGATCAGGCGAAGATGGAGAATGGAGGACAACTATCACAAAAGATATGATGGAGAAGTACGGTTACGATAAAAGAGAACTGTTCTTTGATGCTCTTTCCAATGTGAGAAGCGTAGATCCACCGGTCATGATGGATATGGAGAGGAACATGTTTGGAATATCGCATAGCAATGTCCTGGACACAGAAGGACCTCTCTATGAGAGAAGCAATATGTATGTCCTGTCGAATGCGAGCGGAGTGCTGGGCGCCTCTGCTCTTTTTTATCCCGAGATCCAGGAGCAGATCAGCGAGAAGATAGGTGAGGGGTATTATGTCCTTCCAAGCTCGCTCCACGAAGTCATAGTGGTACCGGAATCAGCAGGCTTTGATGCAGGACAGCTCACGGATATGGTAAAGGATGCAAACAGTTCTGTGGTCGCGCCAAAGGACGTGCTCTCAGACAGTGTCTATCATTTTAATATGGGAGAAAGAAAGCTTGAGACCATGCAGGCAACGCCGGAACTCGGGAGCAGAGTATCAGAGGCAGGGAGGTAGCAGATGGAAATAAAGATAAACAGAGAGATCCGTAACTATACGGAATCCATGTTTTTTGGACTGTCGCTTCGGCAGTTCATTTTTTCTGTCCTGGCCTGCGGGGTCGCGGTCGTAGTGTATTTTACACTGCGACCGATCCTTGGCCTTGAGACAGTAAGCTGGGTGTGCATAGTTGCAGCCGTACCTTTTGCTGCCATAGGCTTTCTGAAATACAATGGGATGACAGCAGAGAAGTTCCTGTGGGCATTTCTGAAGTCGGAAGTACTCATGCCGAAAACGCTTGATTTTGGGAACACGAATATGTATGTCGCTGTGATCAGGAATGCAAGAGAGCAAAAGAAAAGAGAAAGTAAAAGATCGTACAGGCTGAAAATGAAGATGCTGGCCTGGATAACAGAGAGGAGACGAAAGCATGATAAAGACACTGACTAATATGATGAAACAGGATAAGGAAAAGGTCGAGGTGCCTAAGAAGCTGCAGGATATGATCCCCGTCAAGACCATATGGCCGGACGGGGTATTTTTGTCAGGTAAAAACAAATACAGCAAAATGTTCAGCTTTGAGGATATCAACTACGCGGTAGCGTCAAAGGATGATAAAGAGGCAATGTTTCTTGAGTATTCGGAGCTTCTCAACTCCTTCGACAGCGGAGCAACGACCAAGATCACTATCAACAACAGAAGACTCAATCGGGATGATTTTGAGAAACAGATCCTTATCGACATGAAGGAAGACGGCCTCAACGAATACAGGCAGGAATACAACCATATGCTCATGGAGAAAGCGACTGGTTCGAACTCCATAGTGCAGGATAAGTATGTGACCGTATCGGTAGCAAAGAAGGACATAGAGGATGCAAGGACATATTTCTCCAGAGTGGGGACCGATCTCATATCTCACTTCGGAAGGCTTGGCTCTGTATGTACGGAGCTTGACGCTGAAGCGAGGCTTAGGATCATACACGACTTCATGAGAAGCGGCGAGGAGACTACCTTCCACTTCGACTTTGCTGATCACATGAAGAAGGGAGCGGACTTCAAGGACTATATCTGTCCTGACGGATTCGAGAATGATGGAGATTATTTCATGATAGGTGGCAGATATGGAAGAGTACTGCTTCTAAGAGACTATGCGTCATATATCAAAGACAGCATGGTGGCGGAGCTCACCGATGTAAACAGGAACATGATGCTCTCGATCGATGTGGTGCCTGTACCGACGGATGAAGCGGTAAGAGAGGTCGAGAGCAGGCTTCTTGGAGTCGAGACAAATATAACCAACTGGCAGAGAAGGCAGAACATGAACAACAACTTTTCTGCGGTAGTACCGTACGACATGGAGCAGCAGAGAAAGGAATCAAAAGACTTCCTGGACGATCTTACGACAAGGGATCAGAGGATGATGTTTGCAGTCGTTACAATCGTTCATACTGCAGATACAAAGAAGCAACTTGATAATGATACTGAGGCTATCCTGACAACAGCAAGGAAACATCTCTGTCAGCTTTCGGTGCTGAGGTATCAGCAGCTTGACGGACTAATGACGGCGCTGCCGTTTGGGGTGAGAAAGATCGATGCCTTCAGGACGCTTACTACAGAAAGTCTTGCGGTGTTCATGCCATTCAGGGTGCAGGAAGTATACGATGAAAATGGGATATACTACGGGCAGAACGTCATAAGCAAGAACATGATGATTGCTGACAGAAGAAAGCTCCTCAACGGTAATTCATTCATTCTCGGGGTGTCCGGTTCCGGTAAGTCATTCACAGGTAAGAACGAGATCACGAATCTCATGCTGTCTTCAGACGCAGACATAATCATAATAGATCCTGAGCGTGAGTATGCGCCGCTTGTAAGAGCGATGGGTGGATCGGTCATCGAGATCTCAGCCACATCGCCTAACCATATCAATGCAATGGACATGAGCAAGGATTACGGAGAGGTGGATCCTATTATAGAAAAATCTCAGTTCCTGCAGTCACTTTGCGAGCAGATCATAGCCGGGCATCACTTCGCAAAAGGTCAGCAGTCCATCATAGACCGCTGTACTGAGAATGTGTATCGTTACTACAAGCAGGGTGACTATAAAGGCACGCCTCCAACGCTTCGGGATTTCAGAGAGGAACTTCTTAAACAGGAAGAGCCTGAGGCAAAGTCACTGGCCCTTGAGCTTGAGCTCTTTACAAGAGGATCTCTCAATACCTTCGCGAAACAGACCAATGTCAATACTGACAATCGCCTCATATGCTATGACATCCTTGAACTGGGCGAACAGCTGAGAGCAATAGGTATGCTGGTCATACTGGATTCTATACTGAACCGTATCACAAGCAACAGGCAGAAGGGGAAGCAGACTTTTCTGTTCATCGATGAGATATACCTTTTGTTCATGCACGAGTATTCGGCGCAGTTCCTGTTCAAGCTATGGAAGAGAGTAAGAAAGTATGGAGCTTACTGCACAGGTATAACTCAGAATGTGGACGACCTTTTGCAGTCACATACCGCAAGGACGATGCTTTCAAACTCGGAGTTCATAGTCATGCTGAACCAGGCGGCTACAGACAGAGAGGAGCTGGCCAAGCTTCTTAATATCTCGGACCTGCAGCTTTCGTATATAACGAACGTGGATGCAGGACATGGTCTGATCAAGGTCGGATCTAGCCTGGTCCCATTCGCCAACAGTTTTCCGAAAGATACTATGCTGTATAAACTGATGACAACGAAGCCCGGTGAGGGACTGGAAGATGCAAGAAAAGTAATCGATTGAAAACGATGCAAACCTATCCGGCTGGTTGCAGGTCAAAGCAACTGGCCGGGTTTTATATTGCCGGAAAGGAGACTTGATCATGGCAGATATACGAACCAGACAAATAAACAAAGGGACCATAAAGTCTCTTGATAAGGCGGCGTCCGCTGCAGACCGTATGCGTGTGACATATACGAAAACAAAAGACAGAGCAGAATCTATGCGTGAAAGTGATGATAATTCGCCGGTTTCATACGCCACCGACAAAATGAGAAGCGCGGCAGAAAATGGGCTTTCAACATCCGAAAAGACGACAAGGGCATTGGTCTCAAAGGCCAAAGTAAAGATGAAGGAGCATAGGATAAAAAGTGGTTATGCTGCATCTGCAGAAGCGT
>JAHKLX010000030.1 GCA_020854835.1 Microcaldota archaeon | reverse complement strand
TGACGGAGTAGACGGAGTCGCCGAGCTTGATCTCGTCGAACTTGTCATAGATCTCCTTCAGGACCTCCGCCCCCTCGTTGATCCCCAGGATGAGGGGACCCTCTTGAAGCATCTTGTACTGGATGAGGGGGTATCGATAGATCAACTTATCCGTCACGTGCTGGTGGAGGAGGGCGTGCTCGTTGAAGCTGGTGGCAAAGAAGCCGCGGAGCTTCGCCCCGTCGCCTCGCATGGGGGCGTCGGAGTGGAGGGTGAGGCGGAGGATTTTGAGGATCATGCTGATGACCTTAAATTATTATGCAACTTCTTTTATCGTCACATATGCTTTCAATATCGAATCCAAATTCGGGCGAATATTCTATTGTGCTAATTATATATCTTCTCCCATTTGAGGATTCTGAAATATAAAAATGATCTTTGCCATAACGAGAATACCACCACTTGGGAACTTTGACTTTAAATCTGTCTATTTCTTTTGGGCAGAATCTAATATCAAACCAATATTTTTCTGGTACAACATCGACAGTGATATCCTTTATGTTCCTTACTTCGACCAAATTTCCGTCATCCTCCGAATATCTTATCTCTTTCGGACTATAACCAAATAAAATACATTTCTTAAATATATTTTCAAGATTCTGTGGTCTTAATTTTATATCTGAATATACTTTATCACACCATTGTTTTATTATTGCATATGATATCGAAGAATTTTCGATCACGTTATTAGTCCTTTCAACAATATCTATTTCATCATGCTCTGAGAAGTAAGGTAAGTGGTCTTTGGGTTCATAGAGATACATAAAATGCTCGTTATTATGATTTTTTCCACCTCTGTTAAGCCTACCACCACGTTGCCCTATTGAATCAATAGGTGCCATTTCTGTATGCATTATATCACATGAAATGTCCACACTTATTTCGATGGCTTGTGTTGAGACAAGAATCCATGGCCTATTGCCTAAGGCACTAATAGTTTTTTCTTTTTTAGATCTATCATAAAATGTAAGCTGCGAATGAAGCAAAAATAGATCATCTTTTGGCATATCCTTTTCTAATAAATGATACATTTCTTTGGCCCTATTTACAGTATTTACAATCACGATCTGGCTTTTCCCGTTAATATATATATTTTTAATTTCATCCCTGGCATCGACGATAGAACTTGAACGTTTCTCGATAATAAATGGCATCAAATTCGATCCTTCATCATCTTCGATCAAAGCATGTTGCTGAATTTTATTTAATTCTTCAACAATGAAGCTCGGTAAGGTTCCGCTCATTGCAATATACGGTATTTTTAAGTCTCTCAAAATTCTTAAGCAATCCAATATATATCTTAATGTATGATTCTCGTAGTAATGAATTTCATCCAATATTATAACAGAGTTTAGAATGTTGCCAAGTGCAAAATCTGCTTGCTTATACCCATGGACCAATGAATAGATCAAATGGTCGATGGTAGTTATTGTGACGGGCTTTTCAAATAATTTTTCATCGTAGATCAAATTCCTAATATCTTCTTCATCTCTGAAATCGTCTGCATCATAATGATGATATCTGCTCATCCCATGATATAAACCCACGTTATCATTTCCAAAAATCTTCTTTAATCTTTCATACATTGAATTTGATGTTATTTGCGTAGGCAAAGCAAAAATAATTCTGTTTTTTTTCTGTTGTTTAACGATATTTATAGCCCCCAACAGCGCTCCTTCAGTCTTGCCTCTTCCACATGGAGCTGAGATAATCGTCGATTTGTTTGTATCTGCTAATTCTTTTTGAAATTTGTATAGCTCGATAGGCGCTTGTATTTTTTTCGACCCAAAAAACGAATCTAATTCCAAGTTGAATACGTCTATTGGATTATAATTTATTTGATTGAGTGATATACTTGAATCGGCGATAACTGATCCGTATTTGCCGCGCTCAAGATTTAAATTGCTAAAATGAGCACTTGCTTTTTGATCACAGTGTTTTAAAACTGATAAACATAAAGAATATATTGCCTTTGTTTGAATATTTTTGTTTTTTGAAGTCTGCAAACGCTTTAATTCTCTAATAGCATTTCTAATTGACTCATTCATTTCGGGTTTCGATAAATAGTCCTCATAAACATAAATTGGTCTATAATTATTATCAAATAGCCCATATAGATATCTTGAATAGACATCATTTGCCGATGAAATCCATAGTTCGATATCTTTATCCAGATAGTTAACCTTTAGTGATAAATTGGCATCCTCATAAATTCTAGTATACAATTGCGTATGATGAGATACGACAAGTAATTTTAATAGATTATTTAAATAATCAGGCAAATTCGAGTTTATGAATGGAAGACCAAAAAACGAGTGAGAAAAATAACCACAATGCCCAGAAGTCACTATTTTTTGTTGGAACTCCTCTGTAAGCTTACCTAAATCGTGGATAAACACAGATAAAAACATTAAATTACTTAATGTATTGAAGTCAATATTATAATTATCAGAAAACCTTTCTAAAACATCCCTATTCTTTATAAGATAATCTTTAAGAATTATTAAACAATCGATAGTATGACCTTCAAATGTCTGTAATGCTTGATTGCTAGATGTTTTAGCAATGCACTCAGAAAGATACATATTCATCTCCTATTTCGTAGCAGTTTACTGGTTCGGTCAGTTCAAGCTTTGAATCCTGGGTCGGTGCCGCTACAACTGCATCAACCCTTGCATAATCTCTTCGCTTAATATTAATTGGTTTAAATTTATAGGGAACACGACCCACGATTTTACGTTTATCAATTGGTTCCACATCATCATTCATCCTGTGGATGGAATCAATTTTATCGCATTTGGTAGCGATAGCATCTAATATTTTTATATTACTAATAATAACAAAATCATCGGATGCACCTAGATATAAAGGCCTAGCTGGATCCTCTAATGCTCGATTTAATTCTGCAAGTTCAATATCATCGCCTAGAACAAAAACTCTACATAAAATGGGAGTTATAAATTCCTTGATAAATGGCGCACTTGAGCTGCGGAAATACTTTAGTTTATCAAGAATTTCAATATCGTCGCAACTGAGGACGGATAGATTTCCTTCAGCAATTTCCAGCTTTTTTATTATATCGGCCTCTTTCTTATTCAAATTAGATTTTATTTTTTTCATTAAAACCATATCTTGGAATCTGGCAGGATTATTTAAAGGTCTAATGCTGATATCAAATCTATCCTGTAAACTATAGTCGTCTCGTTCCAATCCCAATGAATTTGCAAGAAGTCCTCTAATCGTTGTATAAGGCGGAAATGGATATGACAGAATAGTTATAGTTGAAAAGGGTTTCCTGAAATTTACAAGATAAGGTGTCTCTAACTCAAACCGTAGGCATTTCATATAAATCAACTTCTGCCAAGACCATTTAATCACTTGAATGTGCGTTTTCCTGGGACGGTGCACTAAAGATGTCTGCATCTAAACTGGCTATAACCATGTCGATCGCTTCAATTGGGGTCTTTAATTCTATATTATGAGTTTTGAGGATTTGCTTTAAACCCTCTTCATTTTTGATAGTGCCGGAGATTAGACCTGCATAGATACTATCACTCTTTGTGGATCTGAGAACTTGATCCAATCTATCCAAATTTATGCTCCTACTATTGTTTAGTTCTAGCGCCTTTTGCAGAATATGGTTATATTTATCCTGGACTGATATTAAAATCAGGTCTGGTGTAAAGTCTGTCAAGAGGCGTGCTTGTTTAGAATAATCGGAGAAATTTTTGAAGGCTTCTAATGCAGTCTTTACTCTAGTCAATTTTTCTTCAGGATCGACTTTTTCACAAATACTCCTTTGTTTGTTTTGAATTACCTCTTCTCCACCGATTTTGGCTAAATCTATTGATAACCCTGCCTTATAAACGTTAACAGCTAATTCCACATTCACTATATCTCCTTTTAGCTCCCCTGCGCTCTCCTGTGGTTTCCTCCGCGTAAGAAAATCAATAGTCATATTATCGTTTAGAGGTAATAATCCCATGGCAGGTGACATTTTTATAGGTGAAACCCGTATCTGCGCACCTTGATCTTTTAGAGTGGTCATAAAACCAAACAAATCGCATAATATGCAGCTTTGAATATTTCCACAGTTTTCGCCTTTATCATTAGCAATACAATATTTTCCTGAAGGTATTAATCTGCGGATGCTCTCTTTTAAATAGTATCTCATAGCCTGACCGCTGACGTAAGGATAATCCACACCATCTAATTTATATTTTTTAATATCAACTAGGTTACTCGCACCAACACCAGAGTTGAGATTCGTCAAGCCAGTTTCGGATAGCCAAACGGCACTTATTGCTTTTTTCGTCGTCATACAAGATCACCTATTGGAGTATTTTATAGCTCCGAGATAGAAAGTAGAATATACAATCACGATATCCTTGATTTCATCATGGTTATCTTTATATTTATTTATTAAACTCATCAAGTTGGCTAAAGGTTCTGTGTATATAGACTCATCTGATCTGTTGCCTAAGCTTATGGCTCTTAGACTTATGTTCTTTAGCTGCTTAATCAACTCCTCCGCGCTTCGAGTTCGATCCAACTGGTAAAGGTCTGATATATAGCTATCAGCAATCTTCCCTATTACTTGTCCGCTTTTTCTCATAGTCTCCATTTCATCATGTTCAAACTGCACCATCATTACACCTCCATTGAGAAATTAAAGTATATAAAAGTTCCTTATTTATTCCCGTCAGGATACAGTTCTCCCGTATTCTGAATGCTTTTGCGAATGTTTTAAAATCGTCCATGACGACCCCTTTTGACATAAAATACTTATTGTCCCTTCCCATATTGTTGTTTATTTTTCCATTAATCAACGATTTTGTAAAGGATTTATCTACCAAATTAGAGTACGGCTTTTTAATTTCTCTAAATATTTTATCCAAATTTTTAATATTTGGTATTTTTATCTCACTTAAATATGAATATCTTGTTTGATATGTTGGGTGAGTTCCCTTAATACTTAAGCAAATCCATTCATCTTGATATCCTATAGATCTAATTTGTTCGAACAAAGAAAGTAGTAACGAGTATTCATCCTTTGCGTATCTCTCATATTCTGCACCATTTTTTCCTCTGTAAATTTCCATTACATTACTATTTTTTCCTTGTTTTACTGCGTCTCTAATTGTGTCTTTAATCAAATGAAGCTCATAAATATCATCAACCTTAGGAAATAAAATATAATTAGTTAGATTATCATTATCGCATGTGAAAGGATTGTCATCCAGCCATGCTATTGAGCCTAGAAATGCGCAAGTTGGACAAGCGTGATACTCCGTCTCCATTTTTCTAACACCACATTGACTTTTTAAACTACCCGTCGCAACTGGATAGATTGTCTGAGATACTTGAGATATATTATATTTGTCATTGTAATAATTCATGCAAAAATCACAAATCCGCATTTTACTGTTCTTGTCCTCGCAATTTTCATTAAAAATATAATTACATATTTCTTTTTTCAATTTTGCGTCTTTACCAAGATAGTTTACGTATTTTCCTTTATGCATCGTTGGCAAATACGCTCTATTCGCTTTTTCGTTAGAACCGTCTTTTCCTATCTTCAGATATGTTAATTTAAATTTAATTAATCTCTCGATATTATCAACCAACTGAGCTATCTGATCTTGATCCAACGGATCGAATATAATGCCGTTACGCCATTCAAGACTTACGTCGACGTCTTCCAGCAAATGACCGAGATATTCCAATGCGTTATCAAACCACCAGTCATAATATTGGCTCATTTTAATTTTGGATGCCATTCTGCACCTCAAACACATATATTCCTATACGTGCAGTCCACGCACCTGGCCTTCTGCTTCGTCCCATCGGGATAATATCCCCTCTGAGTTATCATAAGTATCTCGCCGACCATCTGCTCTGCTCTCTTATAATCTTTACCCCCGAGGTTTATCTCTTCCACGTGATGATTGCTCCTGGTGTAGCATACAAAGCCCCGATTCACCTCGACGCCGTAATGCTCCGCTATGAGGAGGCCGTAGAGAGCCGCCTGGTACTTGTGGGTCCTGTACACGGTCTTCTTCCACTCCGCGAACTTG
>JAHKLX010000119.1 GCA_020854835.1 Microcaldota archaeon | reverse complement strand
ACTTTTGTTTTGTTTTGCATATTTGCCATAATGTTTAATCCTCCATAATTTCGTTAAATTCGTTTTTAGCATTTACTACGTTAATCGCCGGTCTTTTATCTGAGTTTGGAACAAGAGTCGGCTTACCCGGTGGTTTGAAAATGAGATCACCAAGGAGTTCCTCAAACTTGGCTTTACCCATCAGTTTTTGCATCTCTGTCATCGGAATAAGGCTCTTTCTGTAAATATCCTTATATCCACCTGCTACAGCTTTTTCTGCGATGGCTCCTTCATCTTTGTACTTGCGAACCGAGCGGCCTTCCACAACTTTAAAACCGTTCCACTCTTTACCGTGGTTGACTGCTGCATCAGTGGCATAGGCTGTTATTTCATTTGCCCACTTGGTAAGGTCGGGAAGAATAAGTAAGATTTCTTCTATTTCAGCATCCGTCAGCAACGGCGGCATCTTGAATTCTTTCTCTGCAAGTTTTAGCTTTTCTTCGGCTCTGGCCCGACATCTGTTTGCCGCTTTACAGAAGATACACCATGGACCGGGGATGTATTCACCCTCACCGTTAAAGGCTTTGACAGCTCTAGGCTTTAGTTCCTCTTCCGCCCAGTCTTTTAGTTCTTCCACCGGTATTGTCCAGGTGCTGACATTTTCTCGTCTTGGCTGAAAGATGGTCATAGACACTTCTTTGATGTCATACAGGTGATCATAGATTCCAAGTGCTCCTAGGGCATACAGTTTCATCTGTGGATTGTCCACGGCATCAACTAGCACACCCAGTCCATATTTAAAGTCTACGATGTGAAGTCTGTCATCTGAAATGATCACACAGTCTCCTGTCCCAAAGCCATCTGGCACATAGCATGAAAAATCAAGGTGCTGTTCGATAAGAACGATTGGATCCTTGCATTTCGCTTTTGCAAGCTCTACCTGTTCCATAACGAAGTCAACGTAAGCATCTGTACATTCCTCCATCTCATCAGAGTTATACTCAGAGACAGGTCGCTGACTTCTCATATGAAGTGCCTTTTTTAGCTTGTGTTCACATAGGTCATGAGCCGCTGTACCTTCTTTTGCTGCTGAACCACTTTGGTCTTCAAACTCTAGTTCAAGTCTTGCAGAGGGTAGGCAGTTGAGCCACCTGTGGGATGAGGATGCAGATAATATTGCATGATTACCCATTTCCAAGACCCTCCGCATCTTTCAAGATGTCAGCATAATAAGCCTTATCAACAGCACTTAACTTATCTGCACCATACTTCTGAATGAGCCCTCGCACTTCGGCGGTATATCCAAGCTGGCTCTTTTCAGCAAGTACCATACGCACTTTTTCAAGTGGGATATCCGGCTCTTTTACTGGTTCTTGTTCAGTTGTAGCTTTTGCACCTGGAGCAGGATCTCCTTCTGTCATCGCATCGCAAACTGCCTGTATGCTGTCAGCAAGACTTCGCATATCATTGACCACTTCAAGCAGTAATTTTATTTTGCTCAAGGTTAGTTCCTCCTTTCGTAATTTCACAGATAGATAGTTCCTCGATGCTATCTCCAGGGATCACAATCGTTACACGCTGTTTACTCCCTAAAAGAAAGCGAAGAATTCGTTCCCTTACGGACACATTACGGTAGGCAACAAGTCCGCCTGTCTGTGGTTTCTTAGAAACACTAATTTTGAGATTGTGTTTCATATCCATCACCTCTTTCCAAAGGGCGATTTATTTATCGCCCTCTACCTAGTAGCCTCGGGAGGTGATAGAATCTGACGGTTTTGAAAAAAAGAAAGCCTACCAAAGAGAAGTACTCCTTGATAGGCCATGTTTATACTTGTGAACCCATAATATACCGTAATGCTTTCGTATCCATTCCTTCATTTACATAGTTAGTACAGAATGTATGTTTCAAAATGTTTGGAGTGACATCCTGTTTCTAATTTGATAGGAACAGTAAAATGTATAGAGGTGGTTTATTATGCGTAAAAAGGAAGATAGATATGATTTTAGAGCCTTTGGATTAGCCATTAAAGAAGCTCGATTGAAGCAAGGTTTAACTCGTGAACAAGTGGGAGCATTGATTGAAATTGACCCACGTTACTTAACCAATATTGAAAATAAGGGGCAACACCCAAGTATACAAGTTCTTTATGACCTTGTATCATTACTTCATGTGTCCGTTGATGAATTTTTCTTACCTGCCAACGATCTTGTAAAAAGCACCAGACGGTTACAGGTAGAAAAACTTATGGATAACTTCACTGATAGAGAATTAGCACTCATGGAAGCATTAGCTAATTGTATCAATGAATCAAGAAATGTCAAAGACTAGTTAAAGTTCATACATAACAGGAAGAGCCGATAAGATGAGATTGAATTAACCTCAAATTATCGGCTTTGCGTCTTTGCGTCTGGCTCTGTAATCACAGTTACTTTGAACTGCTTTATTTCAATTAAATTTTCTTGTCTGCATTTCGGACAATAGAGGGGGAATTTTTTTAATTCAGTATCTTCCCTTATCTTTAATCGTGTTTTATTT
>JAHKLX010000039.1 GCA_020854835.1 Microcaldota archaeon | reverse complement strand
TTAACATCATTAGTTTTAACATCTGGTTTAACAGCTTCTCCTGCAATTGCTCCTCCTGCTGTCAAAACAGCAGCGGCAACACCAACTTTAACTAATTTTCCTCTGGTCATATTTAAAATTATGAATTTTGTTTTTTATAATTCTTTCGGTTGTAAAACTTCCAGTATTAGTCCAACCAATTTAATACTTTTTTAACACATGTTTCTGTTTTTGGAACTTCACCAAACACTAAAGCATCCAATTCTTTCGAAAAATATTTCTTTTTTTGTTGTAAAGCTTCAATAAATTCTTTTTTATTAAATTTTTTACTGTAAAACCCAAGTTTATTATTCACCAATTCTTTTTTGAAACTCACATTTTTATTTTCAATTAAAAACCACAAATCATACAAATCCCTAGCTTTTTCACGTGTAACAATAGCTCTTATTTTCTCAGCACAAATTTCATCTAATGCCATTCCCTGCATTATTTTAATAGGTAATTTATAAGCAGGGAAATCTAGTTTTTCAACTTTCGTTTTCTCAATAATTTCTTCTCTTTTACTTATTTCAACATAAACAAAACAAAGATCTTTTTCTGATGTATGTAAGGGTCCTTTTGCAGCTATTCTAAAAGATAATGTTATCTCATCGTTTTTAATCAGTTTAAACTCATTTTCAATCCCAAACAAAATCAATGATTCAGAAACTTTTTCAGCTAGATTTTCTTTCAAATCTCCAATCAAAGTAAAGTCCAAATCCTCTGAAAAACGAGGTAAATTATGAAAGAACCACAAATAAGTTCCTCCTTTAAATACTAAAGGTTTTTCAGCCAGACAAGTTAAAATTACTGATTGAATATAATGTTTTTCCTGTTGCCAAGGTTTCATGTTATTGAGTTTTGCTATTTTAAGTAAGGTTTCTTTGTCAATCATTTTTAAACACCTTTTTTATTTTATTTTTGCCCCTGCATTTAAGTTTCAATAAATATTTTTCAATTTTATTTTTATCCAATTTCTCTTTAAATTCAACATAATTCTTTTTTGAAAATATGTTCAAATAAACTCCGTCTATCAATGCTTTTTCAGGATCAGCAACATAAACATAACTATTATCTTTTTTAAATTTTGAATATCCAAAAAACAAACTTGATGATATTTTATGATATTTAATTCCCAATTCGGGATATTTCAAACTATTTTTTGTTGTCACACAAGTCATTTCTTTTGGAACTTGTTGTACAATGTTATGAAAAAGTAATGCTGATTCCAATGAGATGTAAGAAGGTTCAACCATCTGGCACGATATTACAAAATCATCATCTGTAAATGAAATTTTACCTCTTATCAATTGTTTAGCGAGAGTTTTCTTGACCAATCTGTTTGCGTACACTTTTGCAATTGTTTTAGGTTTGCGTATCAAATTTGCAAGTTGTTGTGTGGAATAAACCATCCTTCCGGATTTTAATGCATTTTCCCTTATACTATACAATGTCATTTCTTTCATTTCATCACACCCAAGTAACTATATTGTTACTTTGGAGTGATGTTATTTATAATTCTTTCGGTTATAAACTCCTAGTATCAATTTAACCAACATATAATGTATGCATTTTTTAAACATTTGTGTATAAATTGTATACATATGTTGAGTTCATTCATTTCTTCAGAAGTTAAGAGAAAACTTTTACAATATTTCATTCTCAAAAATAAGGAAGGAACTGTTAGAGGTATAGCTGAAGAATTACAAGCCAACCCCTCTCAGGTTTCAAGAGAATTAAAAAAATTGGAAGAAACAAGTTTGTTGATTATGGAAAAAAGGGGCAACCAAAAAAATTATTCTTTAAATTTGGACTGTAACTTTGTTGATGATTTAAGAGGATTTCTCTTAAAAACTTCTACTTTTCAGGATATCCTAAAAAACCAATTGAAAAATATAAAAAACATAAAATGTGCTTTTATTTTTGGATCTTATGCTCAAAACAATTTTAATAGCAACAGTGATATTGATTTATTTATAATCGGGGAACCCGACGTGCATAACTTAAACAAAGTCATTCACAAAATTGAAAAAAAGATTGGATGGGAAATCAATTATGTTGTCATGCCAAAAGAAGAATTTAATTCCAAAAAACAACACGGGTTTATCAAAAATATACTACAAAATGAAAAAATTCCAATTAAAGGCGATATAAATGAATTTATCTGATTTGGTAAAGAAAGATAGAATAAAGGAAATCCCCATAGATGAGGTACAAATAAAAAATTCGTTGGAACTTTGCCATAGGGATCTAAAAGCAGCTGAATTCAATTTAAAAAATGACTTAATTGACTGGGCTTTCAGTATTTCTTATAATTCAATTCTCCAAGCAGGCAGGGCGTTAATGTATGCTTATGGATATACTCCAAGATCAGATGATTCCCATAGGATAACTTTGGAGTTTATTGAGATTATGCTCGGTTCTAAACATTCAGAACTATTCAACACTTTAGATAGAATTCGTAAAAAAAGACATATTACTGTTTACGATCAAACCGGTGTTGTTACAGCCTACGAAGCTAAATTTGCTTTTAATCAAGCAAAAGAATTCGTTAAAATTGTTGAGAAGAAGATAAAAGAAAAAAAACTATTCTAATCCAAACCTTTAATTATTTTCTCTTTGTTTTAATTATATGATAAACTACAGGTTGGCAGACGAAAATGATAAAGAAAAGATAATTGGGTTTTATCACGTTGAATATTTCAAGCTTGCCGAAGGCATTTTTTCCAAGCAGTTAATAGATTATTATGAAAAGGTTGGAGAATATTATGCTTCTCTTGTAAACACAAATCCAAACTTTTATTTATTTCTTGCTTTAGAGAAAGATAAAATAGTTGGCACACTCCCAATTTTTCTAGATGATAAAGACACAAAGATGTCTGCCTTGGGAAGTTTTATTGTTAAGGAAGAATACCGTCAAAAAGGCGTTGGTTCAGAATTATTAAAACAAGCTATAAAATTAGTAAAACAAAAAAACCAGACAAAACTGTGTGCTGCTGTTCCTAAAGCTTTTATAGATAAAAACAAGCGTTTGCCCGATTTCTACATTAAACACGGTTTTAAGCATGAGAATACTATAAACGACTTTGAAAAAAACCTTATTTTTGAGGGTTATGCCCTTAACCTTCTTTAATCAAATTGTCATTTGATTAATGTTATTTGTTTTGAAATTTGTTTTCCTTCTTCTGTAACCAACCTAATAAAATACTGTCCTGAAGATAAATCACCAGCTTCAAATGTTGTTTTATCAGAATTGTCCAACAGTTTCTTATCCACAACATTTCCCATCACATCATAAAGTGTTAAAACTCCGTTTACCTTTTCATCCAGTTCAACTGAAAACTGGGCGTTGAACGGATTCGGATAAATTTTCAAATCAATTGTTTGTGGCTTATTATCTGTCTCATGAATACTCAAGGGAATTGAAAGATAATAGGGTGTGTGATCTACGTAATATGATTTTTTATATTCGTTTGGGGGAGGTCTTGGTTGCACACTTGATCCTGCATTTGAGTATACACTATCATCAGTTACTTCTACATAGGTTACAGACCTTGTGATAGTTGGTCCTGGCGGTCCTCTGCATCTGACTGATTCAATCCATCTCGTTGCGGTCGAATCCCAATATCCGAAACTCAAACTATTCATTGGTGTTACTCCTTCCCATCTTGCTTCCAAATCACTCATTGTTTCTCCTTGCCTATAATTATATCTCACACTGTAGGGATCACCGCCTTCACAAGATACATAATCTAAGAATGTCCCACACAAATATTCTTCTCCCCCTACTGTCAGTGTATAAGTCGTATCCCCTCCAGCTGAATTGGTTATCGGAGATCCATTCTTTTTATATGTCCATTTAAAATACCCTGAAGTGTCTTCAATCCCCCCAATGTCTATATACCACGCGAACCATCTCCACTCATAATTATCTTCTAAATCAGAGGTTTTTCTTAGTTCTTTTCTATCAGTCTCTTTTCCGTCAGTTTCCATTCCTCTAGTAAATTTAAACTCATCCATTTGTTGTTGTATTCTTTCACTAACAACAACTGGTTTAACATCATTAGTTTTAACATCTGGTTTAACAGCTTCTCCTGCAATTGCTCCTCCTGCTGTCAAAACAGCAGCGGCAACACCAACTTTAACTAATTTTCCTCTGGTCATATT
>JAHKLX010000060.1 GCA_020854835.1 Microcaldota archaeon | reverse complement strand
CAAACTGGCGGCCAGCGTTATGATAGGAGAAGAGACAGGAAGGCTGGACCAGATGCTGGATGATACGGCGGATTCCTTTGACTTTGAGGCGGACATAGCACTGCAGAAATTGACCGCCACCGTGGAGCCGCTTCTCATTGTTGTAATGGCTGTAGTAATAGGTAGCGTAATGATATCGGTTATACTTCCGCTCCCCACACTGTACAATTCAGTGGGCGGTGCCGGCGGAATGTAATAAATAATAATGAGGTGACCAATGGATACATCAATATACATTTCCAACACAAAAATTCAGTTTGTCTGTGGACAAGAAAAAAAAAGCGGGATATCCGTCAGCGCCTTCAAAACTGTTGAACTGCCAGAAGAGACCATAATAAACGGCGTGATAGTCAACGAGGGAAGATTTGATGAAGCTTTTCAAAAGATCACAGAGGCACATCCGGCCCGGGGTGGAATGAGCAAGGTAAGGCTTACCATAGGCAGCGGGCAGGCTCTTGTAAAGGCAAAAAAGATACCTAAGATGTCAGAAGCCAAGGTCTTTCAGTGGATGAAGGGCGAGTTTGCAGAGGGAGAATCAGAAGATGAGGAGTATCTGTATGACTATGAGATAATGGATATAAGAAAGGATGGTGACGTTGCCCTCCTTTGTGCCATAAAAAAGTCCATGCTGGACAGCTATATGAACATATTCAGGGATGCGGACATTTCACTTTCATGTATAGATATAGGACTTAACAGTCAGGCCAAGCTTATACATAAAATGCCTGCCACAGAAGGGAAGACATTTCTTGTGCTGACCATAGACGGCAATATGATGGATACGGTGCTATATATAAACGGACTTTTTGCTGTGTCCAACAGGAGCAGGATATTAAGTGAGAGAGGCAGCAGTGATCTTGGAGAAGAAGTCGCACGTACCGTTTCAGGAATGATACAGTTCAATCATGCCCAGAAAAACGAACAGAGTATCGAGAGTATTTATATGTGCGGGTTCAGGCCTGATGAAGATACTGTCAAAGAATATGTTTCCGGAGCATACAGCCTTGTGCTGAGAAACTTAAAAGATGATGCGGATATAATAGAAGTTTATGATCAGGATTTTGATCCAGATGATTATCTTTATGCTGTAGGGAATCTTATAAGAGAGTGAGGTCACAGATGAAAACAAAACCCAAAGGAATCAACTTCTATATAAGATATAATCAGGACCCGGGAAAAGAAGCAAAAAAAGCTCTTTACAAAAAAGCATTTTTGCCTCTTGCTGCTGTAGTTCTTGTCATAATCCTAACTGCCGGCATATTTACAGGAATGGCACTGTTCAAAAAAAATCAGATCGGGGACATGGAATCCTATGTGACAGATCCGGCCAATCTTCAGAGTTATTCACAAGCAAAGGAAGTGACTGAGGAACGTGATAAGAAGGCGCAGCTTTATTCTCAACTGGAAACTGCATTTAAAAACAGCAATTCATACCCCAAAGCCACAGAAGAACTTATGGATGGCATAACAGAGAGCCTTTCGGGAGCTTCTCTGCAGAGCAGCGAATTCGATTCTGCCACGGGCAACCTTATCATAAATATAAGAGCGTTATCAGTTAGCAGCATACCCTCTGTGGTAGGGGAAATGAGGCAGATGTCACAGTTCTCTGCCGTCGATTATACGGGCTATAACGGCGAAGGTGACAGTTACAACGCTGCAATAACATGCACAATGAAGATAACACCTTGAAGGAGGCTAACATGCTTGAAAAACTTACAAAAAGAGAAAAAGTTCTGATATATATAATGATATGCGTCCTGATATTGGCACTGGGTGTGTTTTTCGTGATAAAACCGGCGGTCTCATGGAAAAGTAGCGTAGACAGTAAATATGAAAAAACAAAGCTTCAGAAAATGGAAATGGAAACCACCATTTCACAGAAACAGACAGCTAAATCAGAAATAAAGGAATACGAAAAAAAGATAAAAAAAATGCAGAGCAAATTTCTTGAGCCCATGACCAATGATGAAATAGACATCAAAATAACCGGGCTGATAGAAAAAAGCGGGATGACCCCCCAGTCTCTGCAAATAGGTGCTTCAGACAGCGGAGTCGGAGCCTTCGGAGAGACTGATGAAACCGTAGGTACTGATGGCACAGAGCAGCAGGGAAGCGAAACAGTGGACGGCAGCGGTACTGACATGGAGCAAAGCCCGGAAAACAATCAAGAAATATCCCAAGAGCCGGAAAACGTGCCAGAAACCGGGGGAAATGTAACGGTCAACAGTGTAACAGTATCGGCGGGAGGCGGACTTGTTTCATTCATAAAACTTCTTGCCCTGGTGCAGGAAGAACCGGGAATAAGAGTAAGCTCTTTTTCCATACAAATGGGCGGAGTCAGTGAGGATGTCATAGGAGCCACTTCTTCGGGCACCTTTACCGCACAGATAGTTTTTGAACTTTATCATACAGCAGATCTATAAAAGATTAAGGCTGAAAGGAGCATAAAATTGAAAAACATACCGATTGGGGAAGTTAT
>JAHKLX010000102.1 GCA_020854835.1 Microcaldota archaeon | reverse complement strand
CAATAGGACATGGGTAAAAGACCCGTTAGATGGGACAGGGATGTAAGCTTCGAGGCTTCGGCCGAGTTGTTCAGTCCGCTGTTTCCAACGTCCGATCACGCATGTTTTCGAATTTCTAGCGGCTATGTTTTTGAACATCTAGTTAGGTGTATTCAGTTGGGGTGAAAAGTGCATGGAAATATTATCCAAGTGAAAAATTAAAAAGTGGATGATTCACTTAAAAGTGGAATTCACTTTAACCTTTATCACTCATTGGTACGGCGACCATAGCGGAGGGGCCACACCTGGACCCATCTCGAACCCAGAAGTAAAGTCCTCCAGCGATTTGGATTGTACTATAGGCGCGGGCTTATGGGAACTCCAAGACGTTGCCGGCCATCATACTCATTTTATTTTATATTCACCCCTTATTTGGTGATAAACCCGCATCATAGCGAAAGCTATGTTGCGGACACCCCCCACATATCTATTTCTGAAAAAGTAATAATTTCACGAAAGTGGGTGTAAGGTGTACTCTACACATCTAATTAAATAATATAAAAACACAAATAATAACTGTCATATCATCATATGACTGGTGCCTACGGTCCTCTTACGAGTACTGGCTGAGCCAACTGTGACTAGGAGAAACCCAGCACCGGACAGACTGCCTGCTGCGAGGGTTGCTCGGGGAGGAAAGGGTAAACTACCAGTGAACCAGTGAGTTAGTACGCAGGCAAAATCAAATTTTTGTAATTATCTAATAAGACTGAGTTATTTAAATAGTAATCGTTTATTTAAATAATTAGTTTAATTCTTTTTGTGCTTTGTCGATCTTTTAATGATCGATTTCCGAGGATAAGTTCTTATTAAGCTGTTTTAAACCATTTAGTAGCTTATTCAATGATTTTTCATCCATTTTTTCAAGTGCATTATAAACAAAGATGTTACTGGATTCATTTTCTATACGGTTCATCAAAGCCTGCCCCTTATGGGTGAGTAAAACACGAGTTATTCTTAGATCTTTCTTATCTCTCACTTTTTTAACTAGATCCTTCTTTTCAAGCCTTTTTATTCTTTCAGATAATGTGTGTGGTGCTTTGCCAATATCTTCAGCAATTTCCCCAATTGAAAGTGGTAAAATATCCTCAGAAATCATTGATCCATGATGAAAATGTAATTCTATTAAAATATGGAACTGTTCCAAAGTTAAATTGCATTCTTGTGCTATTTCACGATATTTTGACCGTACTAATTTGTTTATCTGTTCGAGATTTTTTTGTATCTCAACTATATTTTCTTGCAAAACATCACCCTACAAGTAAATCGTGTCAGGATTATATCGTACTCCGATAAATATTTAAATCGAAAACACATAATTAATGTTTAGAATGTTTTGGGTGAAAAATATGTTACATGAATTAGGTGATAAACTAAAAGAACTTTTAGAATTAGAAAATGAACCCGTAGCAATAAAATGGTCGTTAAAAGAACCAACTGATATTGAAAAAGAAAGTGAAAAATCGAGATTTTGCCAAAAGCTTGAAAAAGCCATGCATGGTGAAGTATTTTATGCAACTGCAGATGAAGAAGAATGTATGGGGGGTGCAAGACATTCTGGACTTAAAGATAAATGTGAATTTCCTCCTAAAAATAGATGTAATTCCTTTTTAGTAAATTTTGGTCTTTACAAGAATATTCCCGCAGTGCAACGTTCAATGAAAATAAATGTGAATATTGAGCCAAATATCTTTCAAGCAGTGATTTTTGCTCCATTAATTAAAGCAGGATTCGATCCAGATGTGATATTTATTGTTTGTAAATCCAATCAAGCGATGGAAATACTTCACGCCAATGCCTATAATTCTGGAACACACGGACTAGGTGCAGATTCCGCTCCAATTTGCAGTTCAATGGCTGCAATTCCATACCTAACAGGAAAAGTCACCTATGGATTTGCAGATGTTGGATCACGTAACTTCATGAATATTAAACCTGAAGAAGTAATGGTAAGTATTCCAGCAAGTGAATTAGAAAGAATAGTATCCAACTTAGAAGAGATGAGAAGCAAGCCAATGTTTCTAAAAAACTAATTTTATTGAAAGGTTTGAGAATCTAAAAAATACTTTTTTTGATTTTAGCATCCGTTTAAGTATCTAAAACTAACCAGATTGTATAAGTGTCCAGGCAATATTCTCTTTCATGATTTGGTAAGTATCCGCGTTATGTTAAATCAGTCTAAATTTAATAAACTGTATTCTACTATTTTTTTTTAGTTGGTTATTTTAAAAATTCATTCAGAATTGTTATCATTTCTTCTCACAAATGCCATATTTCTTAATATAACTCATTATAGTTATTTATATGCAAATTCAAATAATCATACACTTTTAGCATAGATTTATCGTATTAAGTAGATAATAGTATTATATTATATGATGTGAATACTATTTAAGGAGGTGTTTTAAGTGTCCATGGATGAAAAAGATAGAGAACCACCAAAACCGGATACGGATATAGATGAAGAAGTAAAGAAAGGTGAATAATTTGCCAGGCAATGACGAGAAAAAGGATAAAGATAAAAAAAACCACCTGAACCCGATGAAATATTAATTACAACTCTTGTCAATAGCAAGACTGATAAGAGAAAAAAGAAAAAGCCACCTGAACCAGACCCAGATTTAAATGGTTTCTCAAAATGCCCAAAATGATTAAAATGACAGAAAAACCAGTTGAAACAAAGGAAAATGCTTTAGAAATTGAAAAATCCGCTGAAGCTCTATTCAAAGAAATCACCCGTCAGTATACATTGGAAATGGAAGCTCATGACACCTTAAAAGACAAAGCTAATGGCATAATAATCGCTGGTGGAACAATAATTACATTAGTGACTTTAGCAACAATTCAATTATTAAATTTAGGTGTTATAAACTTAAATTTAGGTCTCATTACTAAAATTAACCCTATTATCCTTTTTGTTGTTATTCCATATTTTTTTCTGGTTCTTTCTGAATTATTAGCAATTAAATCATATATAATAATTGATTTAAAAACAATTAACACACAAGAACTTCTAAAAAAGTACTATAGATACCCTAAAGTTGTTATTATAGAACAATTATCATCCAATATTGCAAAATATACAGTTAAAAATAAAGAAAAGTCTGAAGATAGAGCCAAATTTGTCAATTGGGCGATGGTATCATTGATAACGGGAATTATAACATTCGGTGTTTTGCTTTTAATTGTATTTATTGTAATTGTGTCATCATAGTCATATCGGCTCCATTTTTCGAACATATTATCTGAATTAGATCCCATATCTACTTATAAGTGTACTCATGACTAACATCTTCAGCAAAGTCATGTAAAGGTCTATTGCTTCATTTATGACCTCATCAGTCTCGATTTGATAAAAATTTATTGTTTATATTGAGATTTTTATGTATTAATCACAGGATTCCAGGAATCAAAGGCACATATGAATGAATACTACCGATAGTGATTTATATTATTATAATTTATAGATCCATGGGGTGATTTCAGTGAATGATAGTGTTAACTTGCAGACGCCCGTATTAACGATAATTTTAACACTTTTATTGGTGATAGTGCTTTTTCTATTAATTATATTTGGAAATTTAGGCAGTTCAATAATTGTGGCTGTATTAACAGTCATTATTGGGGTAATAACATTTGTTTTAGGTCAAATAGCTATAAAATTTTTCATCGAACCTGTACAACGACAACAAGAACTTATTGGTGAAATAGCACATAACATTATTTATTACGCTGACATATGGGATAACCCAGGAGCTGCTTCTGAGGAAAAAAATTATGAAGCAGCAGAAATTTTTAGACAATATGCTGGTCAGTTAAGGGCTCTCACCAACCTTATTAATGGTTATTCTTATTTTTCACAGCTTGGATTTGTTCCAAGTTTCCGAAAGATCAATGAAGCTGCTACCGGTCTTACGGGACTTTCTAATTCTATTAAAAGAATTACTTCTGAACGATATGGAGGGAAGTTGGGAAGAAGTGAATTCCAGCGATTGTGTAGTGGAGGTTCGGTTAAAAACAGAGAATACATCAATACTATTGAAAATAATTTAGATATAAAGATGGGATTAGGAATTTTTGAGGATTGAGACTTAAAATTTAGGGTGAGATAATGAGTTGGGATTCTAACTTAAATGATGAACAATCAACTGCTGCGTCATTTAATGGTAAACACTGCCGATTATTGGCAGGGCCAGGCACTGGAAAGACTTTGAGTCTAACAAGAAGGATAATGTATTTAATAGAAGAATTAGGTGTAAATCCATCATATATAACTGCACTAACCTTTACCAGAGCGGCAGCAGGTGAATTGAATCAAAGAGTCAAATATGAATTGGGAGATATTGAATTATTTCCCTCGATTTCGACTTTACATTCATTTGCTCTTAAACTTATCTTATTAAATCCCGCTAAGACAAGATTACCTCAACCTATTCGTATTGCGGATGATTATGAGGAAAATGAGATTGTAGAAGAAATTAAATCGCTCTTGAATCTACAAAAAAGAGATGTAGAAAGATTATTCAACGAATTATCTGCTGATTTCAGCCGATTAAAACCAGATGATAAGGATTGGGAGGATAATTTTCATAATCCACAATTTTTAGGTGCTTGGCTTCAACATAGGGATATTTATGGTTACACATTACGATCTGAATTGGTTTACCAACTTAAAGGCGCTTTGATCGAAGAAGACTTCGAGTTCATTCCGCCAATTAAATATTTGTTAGTTGACGAGTATCAAGATCTAAATCCATGTGATTTAGCTGTTATCAAACATTTAACTGACTATGATCGTGCGGAACTATTTGGTGCTGGGGACGATGATCAAAGTATTTACGGATTCAGATATGCTAATCGTGAAGGAATAAGAAAGCTGCCGGAAGAATTTACACCGTCTCAAAAACTTGACTTAAAACAATGCATGAGATGTGATAAAAATATCCTTAATTTTAGTCAATTTATTGCGGATATTGATCCAGATCGTATTCCTAAAGAAGTTTATTGCAGAGAAAACGCTGGAGATGGGGAAGTCAAAATTCTTAGTTTTAGAGGCCAAAGATTAGAGGCAGACGGTATTGCATCAATATGTAAGTATCTTATTGACGAAAACGGTGTTGAACCATCTAAAATATTAATATTATTAAGATACGATAGAAATAGGGTTTTTTCCGAGGTATTGAAAGAATCCTTAGAACAAAAACATATTTCTGTAAATATTGGGTCTAATCCATTAGCTCCATTAGAATCAAATGAAGGTAGAATCTTTATTTGTATATTACAATTATTAGTAAATCCAGAGGATAGTTTGGCTTGGAGAATTTTACTAAAGCTTCGAGATAATAATATAGGTGTCGAAACTTTTAAAAAAATTTACCGAATAGCTTCAGAAAATGGTATAACTTTTTATGAATCTATTAAATATATTATTGGGAATCCTGAAGTATTTACTAGTAAAAGGAACGCTATTGAAATTGAAATCACTGAAATAACTAATATTTTAGAAGAGATTAATACGGATGAAATTATGGATCTTTCTGATTTTATCGAAACCCTCGCAGAGAGGCTTATAAATTCAGAAGAAATAAGAAATGAAGTGATCTTGTTATTATCCAAAGTAATTGAAACGAGCGACAAAAAACTCAATTTAAAGGAACTATTAAAATCCCTGAACATAGCTTTTTCGAGTTTAGAGCAAGATATAGTTGAGCAGAAAGTTTCGATAATGACTATGCATCAAGCAAAAGGTCTTACCGCTGACGTTGTTTTTATTGCAGCAGCCGAGGATGAAATTATTCCAGGTAGAGCTGTAGGTCAAGAACAACGAGGAGACGAGCTAAGATTATTATATGTTTCAATTACTCGAGCGAAACATTACCTATTTATGACATATTGCAATCGAAGAACAGGTACGCAGAAGTACACCGGGATTAATACCGGAAATCCTCGAAGACGATTATCTCGATTTTTAAGTATAAGCAATATTTCACCCATGCCTGGTGAAAGCTACATTAATCAACTTTAAATTCAAAATCATCCAGAAATTATCCGGAGAGACTGATTTCACCCTAATGTGGATCAATATTATACATTAATCTTTAAAGGAGTTTATTTAGGGGGTTAATGAATGCAATTAGATGGGAATATGGAGATATTAATGAAAAACAGGCTGACTTAGGGATTAATTATTATTTATGGGATTCTTATTGCTATTTATTTGACGATTATGATGATTTTGGCAATTCGGAAGAAAGATTGAAAATTGTAAATAATTTTCTATTGACAAAAAAACAGAAATCAAAAGAAAAATGTGCTATTGAATTGATTAAAATCACTGGTGGGTTCATTCAAAACAGCCCTTTTATAAGTATTTAAATGCGTTATCTAAAATAGAACCTGCGATGCAAAAATATAATGAGAAACATAGGGATCTGTTGTTCATAGCGGATATGTTTTTCTTTTAGGTTTGCATTTGTATAAATTAGATGAGAACATCAGAAAAACTATTAAAATTTATTCACGTAAAAATCACATAGCAAAATATTCACCAGAACCCTCAAATGACTTAGAATTATTTAGATTTATGTGGCTACTTATTTCTACTTTTCATGACCTCAGCTACCCTTTGAAAGTTTTATTTGGGAAATGTCAAAATATATCAAACATATAAATAATTTGGGTGGAGAACATCCTAAATATGTTAAAACGTCCCTTGAACTTCCTTTTAAAGAAATGGAAAATTTGTCTATCGGAAATTCATTTAATATCCTTAATGAATTGCAAAGAGATTACCATGAAGGCAATTATCTGCATTTAGAAACATACTTAAAGGATAGATTAAATGACGGATTTGTGGATCATGGTATCATTTCAGCCCTTTTATTACTAAAAACTTCAGATATTTTATATTTAAGAAAATGGCCCCATAAAAAAAAAATTTTTGAAAACACATTCCATCTATGGCTTTAGCTATTGTACTCCATAATATTGATTGGAAATATGCAGAGGGCAAATATGATAACTTGCCCAAAATTACTCTAGAACATTTCCCTTTGTGTTATTTATTAATATTAGCTGATAAATTACAAGAATGGGATAGACCTGGGAGACAAAGCAAGATACGGCCGAAAGATATATCTATCGAGTTTGATCATGATGAAAAGAAATTCAAAGTTAAAATGGCTTAGATGAGAAGAGGATAAATGACTTGCGCAAAGATCTAACCAAAATATCTCCCAATAATGTCACAATAGAAAAAATGCGATAGCTGTGAAAATCAACCCCGTCTATCTTATCTATAATTTTTTTTTGGTTATTTTTTAATCCAATTTTTATCACGATATAGATGTTTCTATAAATTCCTTCCAAATTAGCCTCTTATCAGAAATAACAGCTTTACATCTCTATCTTTAATAATTAAGACTTTAAGAAGATTATTCAACTATTCTGTGGATTATACATTTTTAATTATTATTAATCATTTTTAGTTTGATTTTTTATTAAGACCAGAAATTAGAGTATATATAAAGAGAAACCGGCACATATACGGCGCCTCCAGTTACAACACCGGGGGAATATATGCCGGTACGTAGTGTGTAGTAGGCGTGGATTAAGAAGTTTGAAAATATCCATGCGGCGGCGGATAATCCGATTATAAGTGTCCACTGGTTGGTATAAAAGATTGCAAGAGATGTGGCTATGATAACGTAAGCCATTAATATAACATTTCCCAGAACGAACTGTCCAAATGTTTCAGGCGCCCCAAAATGTTTCAATGCCCAGGGTACGAACCGGGGTGATTCTTCTAAAATATGTACAAAATACGCT
>JAHKLX010000071.1 GCA_020854835.1 Microcaldota archaeon | reverse complement strand
TGAAAGGTATCTGCTGGATGGTCGTTTAGAAATTTCCAATAACCGTGCCGAACGCAGTATTAAACCATTTGTGATCGGACGAAAAAATTGGCTGTTCGCTAACACGCCAAACGGCGCAAAAGCCAGCGCGATTTACTACAGCCTGATCGTAAGTGCAAGAGAAAACGGCCTAAACCCATTCGAATACTTAACATGGATTCTTACTAACGCCCCTAACTTGGGAAAACCGGGGTATGTAACCGCTGTTGAAAACTTCCTGCCCGGTAGCACTGCCTTGCCGATAACGATCTTTTCGCCGAAACCGAAGGAAGAGAAAAAAGAAAAATATCCGTGGGAGGAAGGCTAATGTGGAAGCATAATGCTTTTTCTAATGTCGGCGGTTAGGTGCCGGCTTGTTTGACGCTTACAAAAGTTCAGGCTGGCGCTTCACAGTGAGTCTCTTATTGTCGAACTCGATGAAGGATTTACGGTCGCTTACGCTTGAGGATTTCATCAGATTTTTTTGAGCCGGTCAACTTCATAAGTTAACTGACCGACCTTACCCGGCTGCAATCTCGTTAACGGTGGCTTCTTCCCGGAGTACTTCCAGGACGGCCTTGGTTTTGAATTCGGCTGAGTAATGATTTTGCTTGTTCTTGAGTAGGTGTGGCTGTCGCCAGCCACACCCCTCCACAGAACCGTACGTGCCCTATTAAGGCATACGGCTCCCCACATCATAATTCTTCATCTGTAGAATAGGCTAACATAGATCTTAGGCTGCACTATCGGAAATGTTACAAGAAGCCCATTATTAAATCCGTCCCAATTGTAGCTTCTCCTTTGACTTCTGCGGTTTATCCATTTGAACAAAAGCCCCACCACCATATGCCTGAACCGTTCTAAGCTCTTTGTGTTATCGGTAACCCCGTAGTAGTGGTAGTGCCCTGTCAGTGACTGGTTTATCCTCTTAATGATGTCTCTTACCGCGTAATGTCTATGAGATTTTAGCCACTCGTTTAGCTTCTTGAGCTTGCTTATCCTTTTCTTCCGATTGGTCTTTACCTTGACTCGAAAGAAGCCTTCTCTGCCATCTTCACTACAAAATAGTGTAAATCCTAGAAAGTTAAAGGTCTCAGGTTTTCTCAACCCTCTTTTCTTTCGGTTCTTTTTTGCGAACCGTCCAAATTCTAGAACCTTCGTCTTTTCTAGTGCCAATTCGAGGTTGAACTTTTCGAATCTTTTAATCAGCTCCAAATAGAACCTTTCCGCGTCCTCTTTGTACTGAAAGCAACAGACAAAGTCGTCACAGTATCGTATGAGGTGCGCCTGGCCTTTACACTGTTTCTTGACTGATTTCTCAAACCACAGGTCAAGCACATAATGTAGGTAAATATTTGCCAAGATCGGTGAAGCTCCATTCCCCTGCGGACTGCCTTCTTCTTTCAGTATTATCTGTCCATCTTCCATTATCCCGGCTTTTAGGAACCTTTTGATAATCCCGATGAATTTCCTGTCTGCAATATCATGCTCCAGGAACTTTATCAGCCAGTCATGGTCTAGTGTGTCAAAGAATGACTTGATATCGGCTTCCACAACATAGTTTGTTTTGCGGTACTGGATGTCCTCTATCACTTCTCTGATTGCTTGATGGCAGTTCCGATTCGGTCTGAATCCATATGAGGCCTCACTGAACTTCGGTTCATAGACAATTTCAAGGATATCCGCAACAACTTTCTCCACCAGCTTATCCTCATATGAAGATATACCCAATGGTCGCTTCTTGTTACTACCTGCTTTGTCTATGTACACTCTTCTTGAAGGTTTTGGCTTATAGGCTTCTCTTTTCATCTTTGAGACCAGGTTGGCTAGATTCTTGTCTAGCTCGGCTCCGTACTCATCTTTGCTAATTCCATCAATACCGACCGCTTTCTTTCCGTCCATTTGTTTATGGGAAGCTGTTAGCGTTTCCTCATTAATGGCACTCGCTAGATTTTGGGCCTTTGCTCCTGTTGCCTTATCCACACATTCTTTTATCCTACGCAATTCAGCTATCAACTTTATTCAGCTCCTGTCTGAGTCAACCTTCATTGCCTAGGGCTATGACATGTTAGCCCCTTCCCTCCACCTGCTTTCACAGGTTTCTACGGTACTATGAGCTAATCGGACTTCCTGTACACCATTTGATTTCCTCCCCTGTTTTCCAGGTTCGTTGTCATACTGGTTTCCCAGAGCATACAGGATCTCAGCTGTTCTCATGAAATACTTCTCATCCATCCTCGCCAAGTTCTCAGACCCCGAAAGAGCTGTGTTTAACTCACCAAATCGCTTAACACAGTGCTGTCTGCTACCGACATGACGGCATCGACCTCTTTAACTCTATAATTATTTCGTGGCTCAATCACTTCAGCTTGCGCTTTCGGCTCGGTTGGCTCCCTGTCCTACGCTTAAACCTGGCGTTACCGCTTCGGCTCCAAGGACTCGGTACCGGCTGTTGGTTAGACTTTTCCGCACAGGGTTTCCCTGCTATATTTCATAAACTTACAAATGACGACCGCATGAGCGACGTCAAGTGGAACGCTCACGAGCTTCTTGCTCGCTGCGTTCGCAGCTCGCACCAT
>JAHKLX010000140.1 GCA_020854835.1 Microcaldota archaeon | reverse complement strand
TTCCTGGAAAGCTTTCCACAATCACCTCAAGGATTATAAAAAAACAGCTAGTTATCCAATTGATAGCATTATTTTGTGGGAGAAATATTTAGTTTATGGTACAGCTTTAGGGGTTAGTGCGAAAGCTTTATCTCAACTACCTGTTAAATTTGAGGACAATCAGCAAACTGCTGCAGTGGCTAATTATTGGGGATTTAGTTCTTTACAAAATTTACCTTCTAGAGGCCAATTAGCTGGAGTTAGCGGTTTTAGTGCCGGCAGCATCAGTGCTTTTGCCGCTAGCGTTAGCGATATGATAGGAGCAATCTCAGCTCTTAACACTAGCGTTAGCTCAAGTTATGGAGCATCTGGTTCAGGATCTAGCGGAGGATCTTCTGGTGGTGGAGGTGGCGGAGGAGGAGGTGGAGGAGGTGGCGCAGGCTAATAAATTTTGAGTTAAAAACAATTACTTTTATGGATAAATTAAAAAAACTTATTTATATTCTTCCAATATTTATTTTGTTGGTTGGTTATTTTTTATATTCTCAAGAAACAAGAAATGAAGCAGAACAAATTCTAGATTTAGAAGAATCAGATATTAGCAACGATGTACCACAGGAAGATTATGAAATTGTAGCCAGCAATCTTGAGATACCATGGGAAATCGTTTTTTTACCTAATGAAGAAATTTTAGTCACCCAACGGCCAGGCATATTACTCTTATTGCAAGATGATCAACAGATTACTGTTGATGGTGTTGAACATATTGGCGAAGGTGGTTTGTTAGGTATGGCTCTTCATCCAGATTTTGAACAAAATAATTGGCTTTATCTTTATTTAACAACTCGCATAGGTCAAACCATTACCAACAGAGTTGAGCGATATCAATTTGTGAATAGTACGCTTTCTGATAGAGAGGTTATTCTTGATAATATTCCAGGTGCTGTGAATCACAATGGGGGTAGAATTGCCTTTAGTCCGGATGGATACTTATTTATCACTACTGGTGATGCTCAAAACCCAAATTTGGCTCAAGACACCAACTCCTTGGTAGGTAAAATCCTAAAAATTAATGATGATGGCAATATTCCTGTAGAGAATCCTTTTGATAATGAGGTTTATTCATACGGACACCGTAATGCTCAAGGTTTAGCTTGGGATAATCAGAATAGATTATGGGCAACAGAACATGGACGTTCTGGAGTTTTGTCTGGCATGGATGAACTGAATCTAATTGAAATGGGTAATAACTATGGCTGGCCAGCGATTGAAGGCGATCAAGAGCAAGAAGGTATGGAAACCCCAATTATTCACTCTGGACCAGATATAATTTGGGCATCTGCCGGAGCCACCTTTTTTGATGACAGCATTTTTTTTGCTGGCTTGAGAGATTCTACTCTATATGAATATGTTATAGATTCTGGAGAGTTGAGAGAGCATTTTCGAAATGAGTTTGGCAGACTTAGGGCAGTAGTGTTGGGGCCTGGCAACAATTTATATATCACTACCAGCAACACTGATGGTAGAGGAATACCTGAAGAAAATGACGATAAAGTAATTAAAATTATTCTATAAGTAGCTTTATTCTGATAGTCTAACCACTTCAGGATATTTTTTTCTAAATTCTACTGAAAAGTCACACTCATCCATGCAAGAGGCAGTCCACCAGTCTAATACCTCATCGGTTTGAGATAGAGACATCCATGTTTGTCCACCCTTAAAACTAAGTGCGGTTAAGGAGTAGGGGAACTCTTCTTTAAATTCAGAATTTGTTTTCAGCGACAGCATAACACTCACTAAGTCACTTTCTCCATAAATATGTTGATGATAGTCAATTAGTGGATCAACTACCTTGCGTTGTAACTCTACACGTTGGGGTTGATATTCATCAGTTGCAAGCGGAGGCTCGAAAACCACTAGGGGTAATGCAGGACACTCAACAGCATCGGTGACGGGCGAAGAAATCATTTGATTGGAGTCATCGGCTGGTTTGGTTAGAAAATCATTCTCAAGTGTATCAGTGGGTACAGATTGAGCTTGTTCCAAGACTGTTAAACTTTCTAATGCTTGGTTAAGCTGAGTTTGCAGTTGAAAATAGTGGTAGCCAGCTATCGCTAGAAAAAGAACCGTAGCAAGTAGTAGTAAAACGTTAAAGCGGTTGAGTTTAGTTTGTTTGGTGTGGATTGAGGGTTGAGCTGGTTGAGAATCGGGTTGATTTTTAGTTTGAGGTTGGAGCGAGGCAGGTTGATTATTGGGCATGAAATTATTTTAACATAAGCTAAGAAAGATTTTAATGTTGTTATGTTTTGCCTATCCTGTTAGGTGTTGATGGTATAAAATTGATTCTGATCTATTGTTAATACTAATTTGCAAATTGATTTATAACAACTTTATGTCTGACATTACTGTTACTCCTACTAGCCAAGAGCCGGCCTATCTGTTTCAGGTAGTGGTAAAAGACAACAATACTCAAACCAGCCATAGCGTTAGCATGACTCACCAGTTTTATCAGAACCTTGTCACGCGCCGTAGTCCCAGTGAGGTGGTTAGGGCTAGTTTTGAATTTTTACTAGAAAGAGAGCCCAAAGAATCTATCCTCTTAGAATTTGATGTCACTGTAATTTCTCAATACTTTCCTGAATATGAGAAAGAATTGAAAAAGAGGTTGAAGGATAATTAAAGTACTAAAGTTATTGTTTCTATTTTTTTAATGACATCTCCTGAAGGCCAACCCACTAGAGAATATCAATTAACTGAAGCTGATAAAAAAGTGATAAAAGCATTAGTAAAGTATTATCAGGGTGGGTCACACCCCGAATTGCTGGAATATGAAAAAGCAGAGCTTAATTTGTTAAAGGAATCAGGCTTAGATGAGAGATATATGACAATTTTAGATGAATTTTTGACTCAATTAGATAATGAGTAATTTTTTAGTATCAAGTAAATAACTTTTTTACTCCACAAATCGCACACTTTCCAAAATTTCATAATAAAGCGGGCTTTCGCCTTCTGACAAAAATAAATAGAAAAAGTTAGGAAATTCCACTAAAGTTTGGGTAAAAAAATCAAAAGCAGCTTCGTCGCTCATATTATCCTTTTTCATTTGGAGTGCCTCTTTTTCATCGATCCTTACGACCCGCTCATCTTTGGAATAAAGTTTAGCATGTTCAAACATACCTGGTTCAATAACCGTCACTACAAAGACTCTTTGCTCTTTTTCATTATCTTTTCGGATCACAAGAGTTGCCTCCTGGTTCATCGTTGTTTCTTGAATGATATTTTGACCTGTCACAATCTTCTCAACTTGTAAATAATCTGGATAATTAAACTCCAGCTTAAAAATTTCACTAGAGTATGTTAGCCAATCTCCATCAATATCTTTTTCTTGAGTGGCTGTATCCTCTGATTTTAATGGACTATCTTCTAAAAAAATGTTGTTTTTGTTTAGATACAACCAACCAGCC
>JAHKLX010000086.1 GCA_020854835.1 Microcaldota archaeon | reverse complement strand
CAACTGTACTTGTGGAGGGGTGGGCCCAAGAAATGGTCGTTCTCCATTTACTGAAATATTCTGATTCACAGAACCTATCAGCCTGGCGGGTTGAAAGTCTTCGCCCGTGGCAACATTGAAAAGTTGTGATCCCCTTTTTAGATTTATTTGAGTGTCATTCGTGCAATGAAGGTCAAACGCTTCGAAGTTATTGTAGTTACTGTTAGTAGGGACTAGTGAATTGTGGCCTTCATGTTCTAGTGAACAATCGCGTGGTATCAGAAGAAGATGAGTTTCGCCTTTGACAATTCTGTCAACAAGCTGCCCTTCAGAATCTAGGATTATGTAAGGATTTGAATCTGAAATCAGATCAGCGTGCCAACGAGTGTCCATAACTCCATCGATAATTAAATCAATCGTGATACTTGTATTCAGTTCATATATTTCAACCGTAGTATCAACAGTGTATATTCGGCCACCTTTTCTTCGCAAATCTATGTTAGTCTCATTTCTCCAGCTATCAGATATAACTACTAGGCTGGCGCTTCGCTGACCTTTGTCAATGAAATACGACTCTGGCATTGTGACTGAAAGCGTTCCGGCCTCGCGGTTCCAGCTTGTAAAAGGAGTTTTAATCCAAGTTCTGTTTCTATGAGACGAGCTCCCGCTTTCTTTAGCTGAAGTCAGATAGTATCTCTTTGGGCTAATTAGTTTGCGAGATTTCGTAGTTTGCCCAACCGAATGATTATCTTGCCCTTCTAGATCCATGTTCTTCTCTTCCCACCAGAGCTTAAGAGCTTCAACAATCCTTCTTGAGAGTATTGAGGTATTAATCTTTAGATCAAAAGTTCCATTCTGAAGACCCTTCAATAACTTTAGACACTCGTACACGAAATTATCTGCACTCTCACCCCCAAGCAAAAGGAAATATTTCGTTGACTGATTCAAGTATCTTAGGGGAGGAATACTATAACTATCGGCTTTATAGGAGCGAAGTGTGGTCTCTAGATCCTCCCTTTTCCTTCGTATAGAACTGATTTCATTTTGTAGGGACGAGTAGTTCAAAGTATTGGTCGTCATGATTGACAGGGCTGACAAAACATCATTTTTCTCAAACCCAAGTTTGACTAGCTGCTCCACAAGTTCAAATTGATTGAGAAGGATTTCCCAGCCCCTATCAGCATTACCTTTTCCGAATTCAGTAAGACTTTGAATTAACGCTCTTCTGTGCAGCAAGATTTTTGTGTGGCTAATACTCAACAATTGCTGGCATTCCAGAATTCTAAGTTGGTTCTTAGTGGCTCTTCCATTTGCCATAAGATAACGCTTTCGAAGTTTATCTATCTCGCGCATAATCTCAAGAATTGCTTTCATATTGATTTCATGAGATTCTACGAGTCGCTTCATGGGATTTCTTCTCTCTTGGTTCTTTCTGAAAGGCTCCCTATGAATTTGCGTTCTTGCATTTGCCAAGCATATTGTCTTTCTAATTGTGTTAGAAGAACCACTGCTGCACGAAAGCAGTCTGAGATCTCTAGAAAACAAGAGAACATCATCTAGAACTAACGCACGAAAGTCAGCTAAAGCGCTGCACAACTTCTCTTTTATTGCTTCAATTTGCTTCGTTAAAGTGCTCTTGTTCTCCAAAAGCTCTCCATAGTCAAGCAGCCCTTGAGCAAACGGCTTGCCCTTTCTTAAGATTTCTAGAACGTCATTTCTGTGATTACTAAGCTCTTGGGCGTACAAAAAGCTATCTTGCAAGATTTCATTGTTTTCTGCAATTATGAGTAGATATTTCTCCTGTCTCTCCAGCTCGTGTAACTCCAGCTCGATTTCCTCTTTCTTAGTATTGCAGAAGTGATCACTTCTCATATGCTTCATCAAATCATCAACAAGTGTCGAAGATTCAAGACTCATCTTGGTCTGCTTGTAAAGTCGTAGCAAGAAGGTCTCAAAAAAATCATCTAGGAATACGTTCGGGACCTTGCCGTGAGCAAGAATTGGCGTAACAAACTTTCTGGTTGTCTCTTCTATTTCGAATTTCCTGAAACTGAATGTATCCAGCGTTTTCAGAAACAAAGAGCCTAGTACTTTTTCCATAGTCGCAGGTAGCTCAAGTACTTCAAGAGGTTTTTTCCAGAAGCGGTTTTCACTGTAGTTCACAATTCCGTGCCAAACCAAGTACAGTGCGAATGTCAGTGGATACTTGTCGAACGAGCTAATAATAGCTGTTTCGTATTTGGGATTTCCGCACATAGAGGACCGTAATTCATGAAAGCGAAGCTCCTCTCTAAGAAGCTGCTCAATCTCTTTGATGTCCTCTTCTTCGTATTCAAGATTGCTAATTATTGAGATTGTATTGTGGTTCAGCTGGTCTCTCAATCTCTTCTCTATTTCCGAAAGATTTCTCATCATTGAAGGCCCCACTCTAGTGAGTAAATACGCGTGGCAGACCAAACACACACGATTCTTGTGAAATAATTGCGACACTTACATTACAAGCACTGTTACATATAGTCTACCATAGTTAACACTGACAACAAATATCACTCTTGAGTAGATTTAATTATGATGCATTACGATCCTGAATACTCCCAGGATGCTCATCCATCCTTAGCTGCCACTAAGGATGTGGTTGACAACTTGAATGTCACTTGATTAGTGGACTTTTCCTTATTAATATGATAAGGTCCCTATTTGTTCTAAGATCCGCTGTGCGCTTAAGAACAAGAACCCGCTGTACGCTGTGAAATACGGTTCGCCGTTGACCGTTCAAGATCATGAACCCGTTCACCGCTAAGACCATTCGATCGAGAAAGAGCAATGTCGAGGCGTTCGCT
>JAHKLX010000079.1 GCA_020854835.1 Microcaldota archaeon | reverse complement strand
TTTATCATCCTTTTTCTTAATCTCAAATTTATGTGCTTCTTTATCAGAAGCATAGCCAATAGGTGCGTTGATTTCTTCCCAAGCATATTCTCCACTTGCTAAGTTACCAACATAAGCATTGAACTTAGTACCGTCAATACGAACAACGATATTATCGCCATGAGAAACTTTCTTACCACCAATGACTGATTCAGTTACTTTTTCGCCTGAAATTAGTTTTGCTTTTGGATTGTCAGACCATTTGACAGTATCGCCTTTCTTGTGAGGGCTAGAGCCAGTGCTATCATCTAAATAGACAAGTTTATACTCAGCACCTTTTAGTTCGGCTTTACCTTGGCTTTCTGCCTTGCCAGTATCTTTATCAAGTTTCAAGAGTTCATTTTCACCCTTAATTTCTTGGTTGTCGCCAGAGACTTCATTATAGCCCTTGGCAGTTTTGGCATTTTGTTTAACTTCGATCGTTTGTTCCTTGAATGAGTTAATAAAGCCATTAGATGAAATAGTCTCTTTTACACCATACATACCGATAGGCAAGCCTTTGAAAAATGCTTTCCCTTTTTCGTCAGAAACAGCAGTATAGACTTTACCAGTCTTTTTGTTTGTGGCTGTAAAGGTGTTACCTTTAAGCGTGTAATGACCATTCCACATGTTAGCGCCAGATTCAACACCAGTTTTGTTGACCTGTAAATCGCCTGTCACGTTCAGTTTGAAAGGCAAATATCCAAACAACGCCCAGACAATATCCATGTGGTCGCCCTTACCGTCTAAGTAGGTAAAGTCAACTAATGAACTGTTAAAGTGCTTTAAGACCACATATGAGTTAGAGGTCAAGAGTGGAGAATCTGTAATAACAGCGCCATTATTATTAGAGCGTAGACCGTTGCCTGAGACTGAAAGAGCAGTATCAAGGCTGACAATGTAGCCCAAAGCACCGTTAGCGCCTACCTCAGCTAGTTGGTTAGCGTCTACATCAGAAACTTTCATAGCAACTAACAACTCATTGTTACGAATTTCTTGACCGTTGTCAGAACGGACTAACGACACCGTAGTACGGACTTTATTAATAAAGCCAACTAGCGAACCGTCACCAATTGCACCACCAGCGCCACCGCCATTTTCAGATTGACCGCCACCAGTATTAGTACCAGAAACAGGTGTGACAGCACCAAAGGTTAAAGTGCCTCCCTCGTTACGAACACCAAAGATTAAATCTTGGTTAGTTTGTCCGTCATTGCCATGTTCAAAGCCATTATTAGTGACAATCAAGGAAACAGGAATTTTTTCGCCAGTTGTCGTATCAGTTATAGTACCAACATTACTTACTCTAAAAGGTTTTCCTAAGTCAACATGAATAGCAAGGTCTGACTTTTGGAAACCGTCTTGACCTAGTGGAAACGTTGCACCAGTCCCAAAGGTTGAAAGAGCTTGACCGTTGTAGAGCGTTGTATCAGCTTGCCAACCGATATTATCAGCTACATACTTAGCACCGTCTAAATTTGCACTAGCAAGTAGACCGTCTACCGTACCTTGGAAACTAGCAGATGTCATATCATTGGACTGTGCCTTGACAACAGGTTGTCCGTTGACTGTACCAATTTGCGTGGCATTCACAACATCAGCTGAAACATGAGTTTGCGGAAATTCAACATGAGAAACTTGACTTAATGCAAAACCACCACCTACCAATAAGGCTAGAGCAGTAGCACTGTACAACCATTTCTTGCCTGACTTCCATTGACGAAAACGTGACTGCTTTACTTTTTTATCTTTATTCAAAAAAAGTACCTTCTTTCTAAAATTTTTTTCAATAAAAAAAAGAAAGCCAAAAGGCTTTCTGATAACTTAGTTTTCGGACTTTTCGGTCAAGGTTTTATAAAAGAAAAAGAACCTTTAAAGGTTCTTAAATAAACGTTACCAACCAAGAGCTGACTTATCAATAGGATTGCCATTATGGTCTAAGCCTTGACTTGCATTGTATTCGTCACGGTCACGACCTGCTTGTGACCAATCCACTTGATAAGAGGGTTGGCTAGGTGCAGACTGTGCAGGTGCTGTGTATGACGGTGTAGCGGGTGTTTGTTGGGCAGGTGCAGTATAAGTGGCTTGGGCTTGTTCAGTAGCCTGTACTTGCGCCTGAGACTGTTCAGCGACCGCTTGGGCTTGTGCCTGTTCAGCTTGTTGTGTTGCGACCGCTTGCGCTTGTTCAGCTTGTGCCTTTACTTGAACTTGGGCTTGTTTATCAGCTTCTGCTTTAGCCTTAGCTTCACTTTCAGCTTTTAGTTTAGCTTGTTTGTCAGCTTCTGTCTTGGCTTTAGCTTCTTTATCAGCTTTAATTTTGGCTTCCTTGTCAGCTTTTAAATGCTTTTCAAGGTTAGCCTTTTTATTAGCCTTGACGATTTTATCGTTGCTATCAGCTAAAACCTTTTCATTATGACGATTGACCGCAAGACCAGTACCACCGCCTAGCAATAACAAAATAATTGCACCAGTTGCAACTCTTTGTTTTAAAGTCGTTTTTTTGATTTTTTCTACTAAATTTTTCATAATTTTTATCCGTATTCTAAGCAATAATTGCTATTTACCTATACCTTATTATACCATATATACCAAGGGTTTACAAGGTTTTTGGCGGTTCTGCTTTTACAATTTTCCACTCCCTCAAAATCAATTGATGAATCAGTCAATGAATGACTAATTTCATTTTCAACTACTAAATTCATAACGAACTTTTCTATATATCGCTCATATAAGAACGCAAACTTCGACATTTGCGCCCTTTAAATTAAAAAAGACCTAAGTCTTTTACATACATATCAATTTGTGACTGGTAATCTGTTTCAGAATAAGTCTCAAAGTTACCGTAACCATTGAAACCGATATAATCATCATTCCAACCTTTGATATTACCAAAATAAACTGCACGTGCGACATCATAAATTGACATACCAGTTTCTTCAAAAAATTCTTCTGTAAATTCGTAAATCTCTAAGTCAATTTCATAATATTCAGTTGACTCAATTTCACGTAATTTATTA
>JAHKLX010000009.1 GCA_020854835.1 Microcaldota archaeon | reverse complement strand
CAAAATGTGTATTGGAACGGCTTTGGTGATCCGCCCAGTATTACTTTTCGTGCGGATTTCAATGATATTGAATACAACCGGGAGCGGCAGAGAACTCGAGACCTTGTAAAGGGGCGGTTTCAGGGAGGTAATCTCGGTTGGATTGATAGTGGCGATATGGAATTATTCGCTTGCTTGTGCCGCAAACCACTTGATAAACCGACTTTTGCGCAGCAAACGCTTCTTGATCTTATTGAGCGTGAAGGTCCGATGAATATTCAGCTTATAAAAGAAATGACAGGAATGTTCGTCAAGGAAATCACCCCCGTGCTTCACCGCCTGCAGGAAGCCTTTCTAATACATGAAGACCAATACGACGGCGAATGGGATAGAGGTTGGTATAAGTTCCATGAGATGTTCCCTAATGTGGATTTTCAGAAATATACTAAAATTGAAGCACTTAAAATTGTACTTAAACGCTTCGCGTACCGCAATGTTCTGTTTAACACCGAAATGGTGAAATCGTTTTATAAGCTATCCACAAAGGATATAAAAACAGCAAGAGCAGAGCTTTTGAACGACGGTGAAGTTATGGAAATGGAAAGCGGTTATCTCTTAAAAACGGATTACGATTTGTTGCAGAGCACTTCTTTTGAGGTAAAACATAGTGTCTTCGTGATGCACCGCAACGATTTTCTTGTTAAGTCAAATGAGTACTGTATAAAAGAGAAATATAAGCATCCCGAATATGATATTTTACAATACATACTTATTGACGGTGAGTTTCGCGGTGCGGTTCTCGGACATTTTAAAAATGGTCCATATATTATTGAGAATGTTATTGTAGATCCGGGATATGAAGCCAGGAGGGATGCAATAATCGACGCGGTTTATATTGTCAACAGCCGTGAGAAGAGTCCAATAAAACGCTATATGGGAAAGGAAATATAGAATTGTATGGAGCATGTAGCGGGAACAAATTTAAGTTCATAAATCAGAAAAATAGTTTATAAAATCATTGATTCTGTTAATACTTGATGGTATCATATTTTTAATACTATTTGGGAGTTTATGAAATGATAACTATTATATTGATTAATCAACTTCATCATCATCACAAACAGCGCTTGTAGCTATGTAATCAACCATAGGTGCAAGCGCTATAAGCGTTTGTGCCTATGGGGTGGTGACTGGATTATCAATGAACACCATTCAGGCATGAATAATAAATGCTTGGATGGTGTTTTTTATTTTGAAAAAACAGGAGGTAATATTCATGACGACTGAGTTAAGGAATTTGAAAGGGACCGGCGATTTTATGCCACAGGAACAAAGGGTAAGGCAGGAAATGATAAGAAAGCTCCAGGATATCTTTGAGAAATACGGTTACCAGTCAATTGAAACACCGATTATCTGTTATTTTGATGTATTAGCTTCGAAATATTCAGGAGGTGCAGAAATTCTCAAGGAGGTGTATAAACTAAATGATCAAGGCGGGAGGGAATTAGGTTTACGTTATGATCTAACGGTACCTTTTGCCAGATTGGTAGGGATGAACCCAGAAATCAGGATGCCCTTTAAAAGATATGAAATTGGTAAGGTGTATAGGGATGGACCTATAAAAGCCGGAAGGAGCCGTGAATTCATACAATGTGATGTTGACATGGTGGGTGTCAAATCGGTAATGGCTGAAGCCGAACTTATGATGATGGCCGTTGAGGTATATAAAATGATAGGGTTAGATGTCTATATATCGTACAACAACAGAAAACTCCTGTCAGGAATCATCGAGTCAGTCGGCATCGAACCGGCATTTGTTTCAGAGGTCATTTTAAGTATTGATAAGCTTGAGAAAATTGGTAATGATGGAGTAGAAGCAGAACTTTTACAACTTGGGATAGCTACTAAAAAAATCAATATCCTTCTTAATTATATGAAAATGCAGCCAGATGAGCTGACAGATGCTCTTGTCTCAAAGCAGAGAAATGAGCGAATTGATCAAGGTATAAAAGAGCTCAATGAACTGATTTCATACATTGATGATTTAGGAATCAGAAATGCACTTCGATTTACTCCAAGCCTTGCACGAGGACTTGAAATATACACCGGAACCATATGGGAAGTGTTTTTAACAGATGGAAGTATTACATCTAGTGTAGGAGCGGGAGGAAGATACGACAATATCATCGGGGCATTTATTGAAAATGGTGTTGACTATCCGGCTGTAGGAATGACCTTCGGGCTTGATGTAATCTATGAGGCATTAATGTTAAAAGATGCTATCCCCGTTAAGCCGCCTGTTGATTTATATATTATTCCGCTTGGTACAGAGAAGGCCTGCCTGAAGCTTGCAACTGAATTGAGGAATAAAGGACTGAAAGTTGACGTAGACATGGCAGACAGAAGACTGAAGAAATCATTGGACTTTGCCAATAAGCAGGGAATTCCTTATATAGTTGTAATTGGTGAAAATGAACTGGAATCAGGGGCATTACTGTTGAAAGAAATGAAAACCGGCAAGGAGTATAAAGTTTGTATGGGGAAGCTGGGGGAGTTTTCTATGGAGGGGGTAAGGTAAATATGGACGGAAAGTATGTAAGAAT
>JAHKLX010000095.1 GCA_020854835.1 Microcaldota archaeon | reverse complement strand
GAGGTAGAGATTCTTTTCAAGGAGCTCAAGAGCAAATATGCATTGGATGTTGTCCCTACGTCTAATCCGCAAGTCATCGAGGCCTTTATCTGGATTGCGATATTAACGCTATTAATAAGCAGAAAAATTTATACAATTATATGTAGACTAAATCCTGGAGAAAAGGTCGTTCGATTCACTCAGCTGAGATGGGGGACTGTATTCTCCGAGAAAGCCAACTATCTGTTGGCAGATGTTCTTGAATATCTGGGATTGGATACTTCTTTCATAACTTCATTGAGAATTAGCTTCAGTGAAGCACTCGACCCGCATGTGAATAGAAAAAGATACACAGAGGAATGGTGGGCTTAACCGATGACACATGAATTGATATCAAAATATGAAGAAGTTTCAGGCAATAGGGTCTAAATGAGAAACAAAATGCGAGAGAATTCCAGCGTTGACCTATCCAAGGAAGACGAATACCCATCTACGTATAATGATTGCTCTAACAAGATAGGGAAAACCTTCACTCTAGGGCCATACCCCTTAGATACCGTTCAACAGATAGATTGCATAAAGGCAATGCAGGTGCTTCCTAGTAAATGCGTTGATCTTGCTATTGCGGACCCTCCGTATAATGCGAGCAAAGGAGGAGATTGGAAATGGGATAATTCTGTGCGCCTTCCTGGTTTTGGAGGCAACTGGGAAAAAGTAAAAGCTTCATGGGACAACATGGCGTTGGGAGATTATCTTTCATTCACTTTAGCCTGGCTAACAGAGCTAAGAAGGGTAGTTCGTCCCACTGGCTCAATATGGATACATGGGACATATCATAATATCGGAATTATCAATTTTGCTCTGCAATTACTTGAAATAGAAATTATCAATGAAATTATTTGGTACAAAAGAAATAGCTTCCCTAACTTATCAGGTCGTAGACTTACAGCAAGCCACGAAACTATCCTTTGGGCGCACACCGGAGGAAAGCGACGTGGGTATCAATTCAATTATGAAGAATCAAAAAATATGCCTTGCATAGAAGATCAATTAAAAGCACCCGGAAAGCAAATGCGGACCGTTTGGGATATCCCAAATAATAAAGAACGTGAAGAAATTCGCTTTGGAAAACATCCCACCCAAAAACCAATTAGACTGCTACGAAGAATGATAAAATTATCCGCTAAGCCTGAACAGATCTGTTTAGTTCCTTTTGCAGGCGCGGGATCTGAATGTGTTGCAGCTATTGAAGAAGGGCTTCATTTTTTGGGTTTTGAATCAGATCCTACTTATGTTGAAATTGCATGTTCGAGGTTGAAATCAATAACCAAAGATAATAAAATACATATGCAATTGAAAAAACATAAGCAACTAGAAATATTCAAGTACGAAATATCAAAGGAAAATAGTTATACACCTCGCCATAATGCTAAAAACATCCCATCATTGATTAAATGGACCGGAAGCAAGCGGTCACAAGCTTTGACAATCGCATCTTATATACCAGAATACAGTCGGTACATAGAACCGTTTCTAGGGGGAGGAGCACTTTTATTTATTACAGCTGTGCCTGGATCAATAGCAGGAGATATATACGAACCTCTAATTGATCTTTGGAAAGAAATACAAAACGATCGAGAAAAAGTTATCGCAAATTATGCAGAACAATGGCAGCTACTGCATAAGGACATTCCTTCATACTTTTACGAAGTCCGGGATCGTTTCAATCGGGAACATGACCCGTTAGATCTGAACTTCCTCATGCGTACGTGTGTAAATGGAATTGTCAGATTTAACGCCAAGGGAGAATTTAATAACTCGTTCCACTTATCAAGGCCCGGAATGTCTCCGGAAAGATTCAAAAATATTGTAAAAAAATGGAGTGATAGAATTCAAGGCATTGAATTTATTTGCCAAGATTATCTAGAGACTATTTCAAAGGCAAATGTGAGGGATTTTATCTATTTTGATCCGCCTTATGCAGGAAATAAACAACGATATACAGAGAATCTCGACATGCAGAGATTCTTTGAAGCTCTATATGATTTAAATTCGAGAGGAGTTAAATGGGCACTCTCATTTGATGGAAACAGAGGTGATGTAGATTTGGTCAAGCCTCTACCCAACGACCTCTACAAGAGACGCATACTAATAAAAAGTGGCCATTCAGCTGTTGGAAAGGTATTAAATGGTCCACTTGAAATGGTACAAGAATCATTGTATTTAAATTATTGATATTTTTTTATATCCATATTTACCCCTAATGGTTTAATATTTTTTATAATTTCGTATACATGCTTACCTAGTTTGGTACATGGATATGCCATAATTGTGCAAGCGGATGGGAAATTGCCAAACTTGAAACCCAAAATGAGATCTACATCAGAGCTTTTAGCAATTGATTCAAGTTCTTGACTCCTATTTATTATAAAAGCCGCAGCGGAGACAAATTGTATCCTATCAGGATATTTTTCAAGACTTGGTTGAATCCATTCATTTCCATCATATTTCTCAACACTAGGTGGAGAAATAATTAGATCAGACACATATTCCTTGAGCTTAGAGCCAATTTCAGGTTCTATATCTGAGAATCGCTCTTTGGATTCTACAATTAATGCTATTGATTTATATAATCGGTCGAAGATTTGGAATAAATGATCCGGCCTCTTAGCATGCGATTTTGTAACGCGTGGCAACGAAAGCCACCTAAGTTCCTTCTTATTATCCGCCGTCCTTAAAGATATTCCACTCCAATCACCTCCTGGGGGGTTACATAAACCCTCAAAAACATCTATATCATGTCGGTCGCTAAAATGCGAAAATAATAAGTGCAATGCCGTATCAACGTCATTCTCACTGAAACGTATTGGTACAGTCGATACAAAAAAAGAAGTATGCGGTCCGGCGTGAAGTGCAGATATCCAGTGCTGTTTGGTATAGGCACGCCCTGTATTGGACATAATTGTAGAAGAATCGACGAAGACAGCATCACTCAAAGCCAAAATGGATTCCCAGAGTCCATTTTTACCCATTAGAGACGTAGGATTATCATTAAGTTGATTCAAATGATCTGATGGCACAGGGCCATAGACTACAGTCAACAAATCCATCGAGTCCCCTATCAACATGCGGCAAAATGGTGCAAGGCCGCGATCAGGCCTCGCATCATCGCCACCTGGTTTAAAACCCATGATCCAACATATTGCAAGGTCTTCCTTACGAGATAACCAATCTATAAATTCAGACGAGATATTTGGATATAATAAGCAGAATCCTTTGAGGAAATCATTGCGATTCGATGCTAATATTAAGCATAAAGGAAGATTTGATGAAGTCAATCCGATTGAATATTTAGAAGCAAGATTCATCAGCCCTTTTGCAGAAAGCGTTAGACCTTTTATAGACGTTTTTTTTGCCCATTTTTTGGGGGAGTTGTGTTGGAGATAAGAAGAAATAGATAAATTAGAGCTAATATGATCATATAAGCCCCTCCATTCTTCCGGAGTCAACGAATCATTGAGTGGTCGAGCGGAGGCAAGCAAACATACAAGATCAAGAGCTTTCTTTTCTAAATTTCGAACTATCTTTTCCGAAGATTCACCAATTAGTTGGGATCGAATGAACAAAACTAATTCATTATATCCAAAAATATTATCAAAGAATTGTTTCGATCGTGGTAAAACGCTTGGATTGGGAATAAAAACAGGTAGCATTGGCAGTTTCAACGAATGTGATAAACACAAATAGCTAAATGGGACAGCTGGATTAGGATAACGTGATGACTTCTTTGATCTATCTATGTTTAGCTCAAAGCCTCCAAGCTCAGCTACATAGATATAAGGTACACAAGCTTTACCAAGTGAATAGGCACGACCGTTACGCTGCCATGCTTGATTTCCAGCGGGTAGAGCACCACAATATTCAATAGCGAGAATAGGCTCCTCGGAAGCATTTCCTTCGCGAGTAATTACTACATCAGGAGCTTCTCTCAACATCCCTCCACGATCATGTATCAAAGAAAGGATATCTTTATTCCATCTACGAAATCCAGGAAAAAACGTGAATATAAGATATATACCCGAATTTTTTAATTTAAATTGAAAACTTGGAGCGATAGCCGAACCCAATGGGCCTTTTTTATCTACGATATCGGCGAATAATCCTTTCTCGATTAAGGAAAGTGTTCTCTCGCACTCTACTATGTTGTCACCATGAATCCTAAATTTAAATTCTCTGCACACAGAACTTAAATAAATTGGGCCCAGTATAGGATCTTCCTGTACATTATGTACATTAAATATTATATGCACATGAACTAATAGAAACTTATGTCGCCACACGTTGTGAAAGCACGTTCACATCATGGGACTAAATCTTTGGATTTGACAATTCCCGTGAAGATTACTACAGAAATGAGAATTAAAGAAGGTGACGTATTTTCAATAGAAGTATCTACAGATAAAGAAAATAAATTGCGTATAATATATACAAGAATACTTAATAATGTTTAATACAAGGCCCGCACACCCCAGGAGCAGACCGCTCTCCTACGCTAGATATCTACGAGCTTTACGGGCTGACTAAGATAGTAGAAGAGAGCCGATAAACAGGTCTACCCTAATGCCTTAAACCTAAAGGGTTTAACCTTTTGCCTTAAGGCTAAAGCCCTTAGCGTTTATCCCTTAGCAAAAATGTTAAAGCCTTAAACCTTAATCCTTTAGGCTATGCAGATAATAGCCATTGCTAACCAGAAAGGAGGCTGTGGCAAAACCACCACTACAGTTAATTTAGCTGCTTATCTAGCTCTTAATGGGAAGAAGACTCTTTTAGTAGACCTGGATCCTCAAGGCTCTTCTACCAGGCATTTGGGCCTAAACGAGCTGGATAAGACCATGTATGATGTATTGATGAGGGGCTTAGACATTAAGGCCTTAATTAAGAATACAATGGTCTCAGGCCTGGATATAGCTCCCACTAACAACTTCTTGGGCAAAGCAGAGCTGGAGCTGGCTTCCAAGCTCACGGCCAGGGAGTCAGTACTCAGGCCGAAGCTAAGAGGCTTAGAAGGCTATGATTATGTACTGATAGATACTCCTCCCACTCTGGGCTTCTTAACCCTTAATGCTCTGGTAGCCTCTGATATGGTGCTGATCCCTATTCAAACTCAGTTCTTTGCCCTTATGGGCCTCTCCATGATCCTAGACCTTCTAGAGCTGATTAAGAATGATTTAGGCTATGATATCCAAAAGAAGTATCTTCTTACCCTATTCGATCCTAGAACAAAGATGGCCAAAGAAATAGTAACTCAGGTTAGGGAGAGCCTGGGAGAGGATGTATTCAAAACGGTGATTCCCAACAACATCAGATTGGCCGAAGCTCCCAGTTATGGGCTTCCGATCTCAATACATGCTCCAGAATCTCCTGGAGCTTTGGCTTACTCAAATTTAGCAAAAGAGGTGATAGCATTATGAATCCTGGAGCTGGAGAAGAGCTTAAGCACCTAATGGCCGGCGTGAAATCCAAGACATCCAAACCTGAAGGCTTAGACCCTAAGGACAAAGGCTTAAGCCTAAATGATAAAGCCTTAGACATTAAGCCTAAAGTTAGTGGGCCTAAATCCTTAGACCTAAAGGATAAAGGACTAGACTCTAAGGCTAAAGGCTTAAACCCAAAGGCTTTAGGCGAAGCCGTGGAAGGAGCAAACAGCAATAGGCAATCTATAGCGATCTGGAGCCCTAAGATCTCTGCTGTAATGTGGTACCTGAAGAAGACAACTCCAGAGTTCTCTATCTCAGAAGAAGCCAGGACGATCCTAGAGGAAGGCCTGGAGAAAAAGTATCCTGAGCTATTCCGGAAGGTAAAAGAGGAAATGGACTAACATAATCAAACAAAGAAGGAATAAGCATGAAAATTATAAAAAATTTGAATTTAATAGCTTTGATCATAATAATGTTAGCATTTACTGGTTGTGCTTCGAGCTACTACACCATAGGGCCTTATATAGTAACTTTTGATGGCATTGAAGAATACAAACATGCCATTCCAGAGTCAGGGCCAACGTTTAAAGTTGATTCCGGGGTTTCGTATACGGGATATGATAGAACGTTCCTGAAGGAGAACGATAAAGGATCTATGACTATTGAGATTGATAACTACGCTAATCAAATGTATAAAGATAGTCAGGATTCAAGAGAGGTTTTGAAAAGTCTCATAGAATTAAATGATAAAATGACGATAGAAAATATAAAGATTAATGGTAAAGCTGGAATTCTTGTAAAAGAGAAGGGTACTTGGGCAAGTGGAGAACCTGCTACTACGTATTTTATATATTATTGGCTCGATCCAAAAACAATAGTCTCAGCTTATTTTATAGAAAGTCCAACAGATAAGTGGGAAGATATGAAAAAATCAATGATGTCCATTGATGTATCCCGATATCTTCCTTCTTAGAAGAAGCCAAAAAGGGGCACGTGATATTTCTGGCGGTAAGTTGCAAAGTAATCAAGAGTTGACGGGGAGATTATGTTATAGGAAATCAAGAGGGTCTAGGATCTCTCCATCCGCTCACCCCTCCAGGCAGAACTCTTGAGGCCATAGGCCATCTTCAGAGCCCATAGAGCCTATATCCTCAGCTTCAAAGCGGCACCGGATCATCTCATCAACCTCTGATAGCCTGATCCTGAAGACCTCTGCCAGGATCTCTTTGGCGGCTTCCAGCTCCATAGCCTTCTGATCCTGGTATATGGTCTTCTGCTGTGGCCTGAATAGCTGCTCAAAGACTCCTGCCATGATGAATAAATAGGCTGGATGGGAATAAGTACTTTGGCCTGAAATCAATATCAAGCGACCATTTTTTCATGAGAGGGATAAGCGATTAAGATACAAAGGATGGATGAAGACCTGAAATTGAATAAATTCTTATTTGCCTTCCATGACAAAAGGTGAGGCCCGAAGGGTGAATAGCAAAGACCTTCAGGCCAATCTTGAATATAACAGTCTAAGTTTATGTAGTTTGTGGGTGGCCTGATAACCCTAAATTTAGGATTTAGGCTTTCTGCCTTATCTTTATATACACCGAAAAAATCACGGATTTCGCAAAATCTATTTTATTCAGCAGATATTTATTTATATACATTATTTGTTATTCTTTCTCTTTCTTAAGCTAAGGTAATATCAGAAGTATCTGATATCTCAGATCTTCATTCTTTTATAGATTTTAGGTAATTATTATCCTGCTTACCGGTCCCGTTTCATCTCCTAAGAGCCCTAAACCCTAAATTTAGGCTTTTGCCGCTATAATATTTTAGCAAGTTCAGAGCCCAGGAAAATCCCATCTCGATAACCTGAAGATCTTGGTATTCTTCTTTCGGGGATGCCAGGAGACCACCAGTCTCTGATCTGTGGCTGCAATCCTGGAGAGCTGGCGAACCCTGTCCACAGTCACCCCGAGCAGCCCGGCTATGTCAGAAAAGGTCATTCCTTCGCTTCTATACCGTTTTAAGTATCCTGGAGGAGCTTGGCAGTCGATCAGCTTCTTTTCTTTGGCATGGAGAGCGTTAACAATGCTCTGAATGTGGTCTTCAGTCTTCTTGGTGGTCTTCTTAGTAGGAGCTGGAGATTCTTGGTTGACCTTCTCTTTCAGTTCATGAATAAGCCGGAGCTGGATGAGCTGGTTCTCAGAAAGAGTATCCCTGTCTTTCTCTAGGGAAGCCGTTTTTAGGCGCAAGGCGGCTATATCCTGGCGGTCCTGGTCTATCTCTTCTCGGAGCTGGGCAATCTCATCCTGCAAGGGCTGGATGGCCTGCTCTATGGCTCCTTTGATGAGGTCCTGGAGCTGGGCATAGGACAAAACGATAAGCTGCTCTGAAGGCGATTCAAAACCGGCTTTAGGCGAAGGCCCAAAGGTATTTATTCTGGCTAAGGCTACATTGTTCATACTGTTATCACCTGCAACGGTGTTTTTCTGGCAGGGCTGGCAGGCCCTAGCCGGAATTAGTTTTTTT
>JAHKLX010000047.1 GCA_020854835.1 Microcaldota archaeon | reverse complement strand
TTGTTCATATGAAAGGTTTCCGGCTGCCCACAAATATACTGGATTGTTTTCGGTATAATAAGCTTCTACAATGAGATCCGACTTTTCCGTATTGCTAAAAGCGTTGTCTTCCAACAGACGCGCTACTCCCGTTAAAACCCAGTTGAAGATCCCTGAAGCTTCTTTCACAATCTTTTCGAGAAGATGCTCGTCCTGAAGCTCCACAGGGATGATTTTGCTGAACTCTATCACCAGCAGTCGGCGCGCGAACCCGTGGCTGGAGTCAGAGACGTTAGGAAGGGCATTTACGGTAAATAGAAATTTGCATTGAGGGACATAGTCTATTGGATCCTTATATTTCCGGTTGATCGTCAGCGGGTCTCCGCTCACGATTGACTTAAAAACCTGAGTGTCTATGAAGTTCTTGCCTGACGTGACTTCGGCACCAATATTAACGGGCTTGTCCAACACAGCAGCGAGTTCGAAACCGTTGAGCTGGTCGACTCTAAGGGTGGAGCAGTTTTTCGTGCCTCCCAGCATATGGAATAAAAGGTTTGCCATCGTACTCTTACCATTCGCTCCGGGCCCGTAGAAGAAGACGCATTTCTGCAGGTTCAGGGCCTTCATAGGTAGGAAGAAGTATGCTAGGACCTCCTGAAGCAGGGCTTCCGTTTCCTCATCGAAATCTAAAGAGTCCAGAAAAGCGAAGAAGATCGGACATTCCGCCTGCGGGTCATAATCGAACGGGAGAACGTACTTATTCCCGTTTTCTGGTGAGTGTGGTTCGAGCTCTGGCTGGACTTTCCCCGAGACCACAAGCGAGCCGTTTTTAAAAGGTATGCGATCGCCTTTCATCTCCGGAACATCTTTCAAATAAGAAAGTGTCTTCAAAGTAGCCAGAATGTTATTCAGAGTGTTGTCCAGGACCACGAAATCTTCCTTATCCGCTTCTACCTGAATCAATCTCTTCACCTCCAGATTGGATAATTCGTCGAAGAAGAGACCGGTCCAAGAAAAGAACCTGTCAGAGCTTTTTTCATAGTAAATATTAGGAAAGAGGTCATTCAAAACCATTCTGCGTATGATCGTCGAGGACTTGTAAGGTTCCCCTTTCTCATCACGAAAGACTGCGATTCTACTTTTTGAAGTGAGTTTCCAAGCTATCCCTGCAGGGGCTTTCACTTTCCCTCTCCAAATGCAGTTATCACAACCAGCGTAGTAGTTCTGAATATCCTCACAGGTGTTTGGACCATGTGAGTCCTTGATGCAATGTTCGATCTTTCTCTCCGTCTCTTTCCGACTATATCCAGAATAAGGCCTGGACAGCTCGTGTATCTTTTCCCGGGCACCGAGAGCGACTAAATTATTAATCATCCTGAACCATTCCGGTTCAGTAAGCTTTTCTGCAGCATCACGTGTGTGTCTTAAGAAGGCGCACTCCTCTATTACCCTGTCGATTATCTCTTCGGAGAAACTCTGCGGCTTTATGGAAGAAGAAAGCCCGGCGTGGTCGCCGGCCGGGCCTGTATCACTATTCTCTGCTGGGAATTCTTCACATAAGTCCTCGAAATTGTACTGTACTAGACCATCTACTTTCAGGAAATCGCACTTTACCGGTACCATACCAGGCTTCTGGTTTATCGTGCTGGGAACACGCATTATCCTCGAATAGTCGCAAACATTGAAATCAGTAGAGAAGTATCGAGCGAGTGATTTGTTTAGTTCCTCTAGCCTGGTCAGGTCTTCGGGAGTCTCAACAGGCTCCTTGAGGAGCCAGTACGCGTGGATCCCGTGGCCCGAACTGATAATATAAGACGGAGGAAAACGGAAATTACTCAGCTTGCGTATGAATTCTTCTGTTGAAATATCTCCATCTTTGTCGATATCCTTATCGATCCACACAACCCTAGAATAAGCCACATCATCTTTCTTCCCCCCCTTGGTCTTACGGGCCGCTACCCCGAAGAACGTATTCACCGGATGATCTGTGAGGTAGGTTTCGATACCCTCATAATCTCCGGTCCGGAAGAAATCGCGGACCGGATTCTTCCCGGGCGCAAACGTCCTGAACTCGATGAATCCGCCTTCAGGGAACACCTCTTCAACAAAAACCAGAAAATTGGTATAATTAACTTGATGATTATTACATTTAGAGGGGCTCCCGCTGCAGACGGGAGCCTTTTCTTTATCAGTACTCATAAACAGCCCTTCTCGGTGCTTTTAAAAGATTTTTTGCCAAGAAATTCCAACCAACGTAGTGCTTTTCAGAAATCGATTCTTTGAGCGAACTAAGTTGTGATGTGATTTTGAGGATCTTCGTTCCTTCCTCTCCAGCCCTTGAGGCACCTAAAGGTATGGTCAGTTCGTCGCCTACCGCAAGTAAAGAGGCTATTGTATTGAGAATTAGTTCTGTTGAATCATTTTTGTTATTGGCCCCCTCGTGATCGGCTTCATCAAAAATCTCGTAATCGAAACGCAACGTCTCTTTGAGCTCATCGCGCAATTTTATGAAGCTGTAATACTCTGTAAGAGAGTCTTCTATTAAATTCTCCACTTGCCAACTCCTGACAATCCCGCTAATTTCTCCGGCCAATGCGCTGTGGAAATTGCCAACTTCCAGGTGGATTTCAATTGTTGTTGAGTAAGTATCCACAATAACAATAACCGACATTTCCTCGTCGCTGTCAAAACTTTGCCCAAACAAGAAAATATTGTTATCCCCAAAAAAAGTCAAATACGTCTCTTCGAAGCCTTTAATTTTTAGAGCATTCCTGATTTCATCGACGAGAAAAACCAGCTCATTTGGAGTTATTATCTCCGAGAAATCTTCCCCTTCGAAGTTTCGACCATCGACAAAAACAACAAGTGCCATAAGCGAATCGATATCGTCTACAGGCACGGCCGAAGATATTGCAGGGTTTTCTCTGTCATCATTCGAAAAAGCTTTGAAGATCCACTCCCTGCCCTGATTAAAAATCTTGATTTTTCCGGTCTCGATATCGGCTGTGAACTCGATTCCACCGCCTTTTGAGATTTCAATACATTGAAATAAGTCGTTTTCATAGCCCAGATCGCAAAGAAGCTGCTGAACTCTTAGAATATCCATTTCTGGTTTTTTCATACCTCTCCTCCTTTTTTTTTTAGCAGAACCAGTCTTGCAAAATCTCGACTCGCCACTGTGCGTCAGGGAACCCTTCTACAATTTCATTCAAGCATCCAACCTTTGAAGAAAACTCAATAAACTTGCCGTGTTTGTCGCTAAGATACTCGGGACGACTAGAAATGCCGGCCTGGAACGGGAGTACCGCATTTCCGTACACTGCCATATTTTCTCTGAAGTTGTCCAAGACCCATATCGGTGTAGTTTCAGCAGACGAACTTTCAACAAGACTCAAAGAATAGTTGGATTCATCCTCTAGTTGCGTACAAATATCATTGAAGGCAGATAGAGCCCTTTTCACATCCGCTAATGCCTGCGACAAATCGCTTTTATCCAGATTTTTTGACAATTTTCGCCTCAGGTCGCAATAAAACACTTGCGTTTGCAGACAAACTTCGAGCTCGGTGTTATCGGGATTGTCGCCATTGAGGTCAAGAAATACCGAGAACTCAACTTTATCGTCCATAGATTTTCCGTATATAGCAACGAAATCATCGGCACAGATTTTCATCCGCGTCTCTTCAATCCGAAGCTTTCCAAAGATCTCTCTGGCTGAGTCAAGGAAGAAATCGATGGTCTCAATCTCCGTGATTTCCTCTCCAAACTCCGCCAGGATCATATTTGATGATTGCTTATTTTTGGAGAGGTAAAGGACGATGTTCTCCAGAAAGAGCTGGAAAAGGTTGTCAGAAGTCTGAAAGAAAGAACCGCTAAAGTAAAACTCCCAGCAAGAATTTTTGCTACTTATTTCTAGAGAGGAGCCAGGACTTGTTATATTGATTTTTTTTGTTGGTTGCCACTCACAACTTTTGTCAGTGTGCTCTTCGATGGCGATGTCGTTGTATCCGAGAGTATTTAAGAGCTCTTTGACTTTGAACGCTTGTTTTTCGATAGTTTCCATAATTTACCTCCTTGAATTTTCGTGATTCAGATTTTCTGGATCCTTTTGATCGCAGTGTTTTGTAATTATTCGTAAGGCGCTTAAATGGAAGTTTTGCTGCTGCTTGAGGCATTGCAAGTATTACAATAAACTTTCTGCACTGCTTTTAAAAATTACCTCCTTCAATGTATTTTCGGATTCAACTTCAGGTTGCTACACAACTGGTATATCCCCGATCCCTTAGAACAGATTCGATCAAATCTATACTCGTGGGTCCCAGCTGGTACTTCCCGTTCCTTTTTGTGAACTCAAACCCTTGAACGGTTTCGAGATCATAAATAATTTTGTAGATCACATTGATGCGAATCCGGTATTTTTTAGCAAGGTCTCTTGGTTCCATCTTTCTTTCCTCCTTTCTTCTAGCTCTAGCTTCTAACAAGACTTTAGCTTACTTGAGAAAGAAAAAACAGATACCAGAATCGATAATCAATTCTGGTATCCCTTCCGAAAAAGAATATTCCTAACTCAAGAGAGAGAAATCTTCCAGCTGTTTCTTTGCGGCCAGATAAGAGTTTTGAAGCTTCCTTTTGGAATGCAAGTCGAAATCAGGGTAGCTATTCTTAAACCAGCTAAGTTTGCCACAAAGGAATTGCCAGGTGAGTTTCCAATGAGTAGTCTTGTTCTTGTTTCTAAATATGTTATCTGCTACGAAAACCATAACATTGAATTCCTTGCTCTTGGCGATTCTAATGTAATCCTCCGTCTTCGAATCTGAGTCTTTGGTGTCATTCATCGCTTCGGGCCAGGAGTCTACAACCAGGCCTGTTCCCTTTTCTTTCGAGTTCATCAAATCGCTTAATAAACTGTTTACCGCCGTCTTCAGGTCTGTTTGGGTGATATCAAAGCAGTCTAGGATCAGGATTATTTTCTCGTTCAAGTGTTTTTTGGTTCTTTCACGGGAAGTAGGGAACGCTTTCAGGGCAATTGCCTTCTCTTTGTCGAGTTTAGGGTCGCGATTATCTAGCTGGTCGATAATAGCCTGGAAAAAGACTTTGTCGTTTATCCCTGTAAGTTTACACAGATAATTCACAGGATCACTTGCATTTAAGATTTCTTCGATCGACAGAACTTCGGCTTTTAGTAAGTCTAAAAGTGTAAAAGTGATAGTATTATAGATACCTCCAGTTTCAGGCCTTCCCACACTAAGGCTGGCCAGAGTGACTCTAAGATCGTCATTTGAATCGTGGTAATATCCCGTATAACGACTTT
>JAHKLX010000108.1 GCA_020854835.1 Microcaldota archaeon | reverse complement strand
GAATTCTATCGAGAAAGGCAAGTTGACAAAGGCTATAGTGATCGTGGAATTGGGGCGGTACAGGAGAAGGCCGATTTGATTCGCTGATGCTCGACTGAGCTTCTGTCCCAGCGATCAAGCCGTCCTTCGTGAGTGCGGTCCAGGATCGGAAGGCATTCTTACGGCTCCAATTATAGTGATGGATCGGGGGCGCCGGGCGGGGTCGGGGCCCACCGGCCTTTCCGCCCTCGACGTCCGCCTCGACCGGATGGAGGCGGGACCGCGGCGAGGGTGTTGTCGGCCCTGAGGGAGAGGGGGATCATCTGAGGGCTTGGGGCATAGGCTCTTTTCATAATCGATCTCGACCGGCAGCCTCTGCTCACCGCCTTTCGACCTCGGGATGGCGGAACCGTTAGACCCACCGATCTTTCCGCAAAAAGGGGCCGCCGCCTCCTCAGCCGCCGCCCTCCGGCGAGCCGGTCCGGCCGCCCGGAGGACTCTGGGCGCCTCTCCTTCTCCCTTATCCTTGCATCTTCTCACTTCCCAACCGTCTCCCCTCGCCGCCACCTTCCCCGGCACGTCACCCGACGCTAGAAGATGCCACCTCCCCCCTCTCCTGCCGGGGACGAGAAGACTTATATCAAAATAAGCCCCAGACCTCCATCTATGGAGCGTTTTGTGATCTCCGTCTCGGGGCGGGTCCAGAAGGTCGGCTACAGGTCGAAGGTCATAGCCCTGGCCCGGGATATGGGGATCACCGGGTGGGTTGGAAACCTCCCCAACGGGAGGGTGCAGGTCGTCGCCGAGGCAGATGCTGCGGCCCTAGACAGGTTCGCCTCCGCCCTGAAGGTCAAGAACACCCTCATCGACGTCTCCGATGTCGAGGTGGTGCGGTCTATCGCAACCGGCGAGTTCAAGGCCTTCTCAAAGCTCGTGGATGAAGGGGAGACGGACTCGAGGCTCGACAGGTCCGCCGAGCTCCTCAAAGAGCTGATAGACGTCACCAGGTTCGGGTTTTCCGACCTGGGGCAGAAGATGGACAAGATGCTCGACAAGCAGGATCAGATGCTCGACAAGCAGGACGAGACCATAACGGCGATCAAGGGGATCGATTCCAAGATGGACCGGATGCTCGATAAGCAGGACCAGATGCTCGACAAGCAGGACATAATGATCGATAAGCAGGACATAATGATCGACAAGCAGGACGAGACGACGGGAGAGGTCCGGGGGCTTCGGACCGACATGAAGGGCAACATCGATATGCGGCTTGAGCGGATCGAGACGGCCCTGAAGGAGAAGGGGATCATCTGAGAGCTGGGGTATAGGCTCTTTTCATATTCGACCCCGATCGGCAGCCTCGGCCTCGCTTCTTTCGACCTCGGGACGGCAGAACTGATAGCTGGCCACCGCTCTTCCGCAAAAAGGCGGGCCGTCTTATTCGGGGGCCCCCGCCGCCTCTGCCGCCGCCCTCGGGGGAGCCGGTCCGCCCGGAGGATCCTGGGCGCCTGGACCGGGAATACGATCCTTCGCGCTGGGATCAGGACTATACACCTTCGCGCTGGGATCGGGACTGTACACCTTCTCCCTTGGATCGAAACGTATTCATATGTGATCGGTTAAGAAAATTCGCCACTAAATATACCACATTCTATAAATTAAATAACTAATTATACAGTAAAATAAGGTATATCTCTAATCAAAATCAGCAATAAATCATTAACAATTCCTTAACCGGACACGAATGGAAACGTATTTGACTTGTGGCGCAGAACCACTGCCATCGAGAGGGTGGTTGCCTTTCCGAGGGGCGGAGCCATCCGGGCCGAATTGATCCGTTCACGCTTATTATGCGCTGCAAAGATGCGGTTCGGTTTTAAGAATATCGAGTCGTCCTAATTGGACTTCCTACCGAGATTGCTGCCACATCGCGATTCTTGCCTTAACTGCTGACTGTTATATCTCTTTTGCCAAATCCAACAAAATAATTATTGATATTGTGAAGTAGCTTACCAGCCACGCATATCCTAAGCCATTCACTCCCATGAGAGGCATAAATAATACGCTTAAGATCATAATCATTAAAAATAATACGAGACTTATCGCGGTTAACATGCCCATCTTTTTTTGTATTCTCCGTATAGAGGCATATAATGAAAATATAGTAACAAAATAACTTGAAACGACAATCAATCTTAATAGCTCGATCGATTGACCGTATTCTTCGTCTAGAGTGTTTAAAATCCAAGATCCTGCGAACCAAAAAAATATTACTAAAGGGGTTAATATTAATAATATTGCAAAGAACGACATCAATACAGATTTTCTTATGCTTTTTCCATAACTACCCTCTACAAAAAGTGACGTACTAATCGAATTTGGTATTATGAATAATGCGCTAGCAATGATAAACGATACATAATATTGAGCAGTCTCATCGGGTCCTAGAGCAGATAATGTTAAAATTGGCAGAACGAAGTTAGGAGCTATAATTAATATATTGCATATGTGATTTTTAGTTGTATATGTGATGGAGTCTCTCATGAATGTTTTATCGAACTCGATTTTTGGAAATATTCCTACAGTACGTAAAAATATTAATGCAAAAAATGCAGAGAATACAAGAGATAAACCGACCGAGCTAAAAATTCCCAGAGCACCAAGAAAAGAGAGTGGTATTAGAAAGATTACCCTCGAACCAATAATTATGCTTTGTATTAATCGGATCTTAGTTTCTCTTATTGCGATTAGAGCAACAGCAGTAAATGAACTTATTGTGCCTGCTGCTAAAATAAGTATGTATAATATTCCTTGTGGAGATTTTAATATTTCTAATTCTTGAGCCCAAATATCTACACCAGAAACAAAAATAAATCCCAAAAACAATGCTAAACCTAATGATGTTATAATCGAAGTATTAAATATTTTGCTTTTGTCTCTTTCAGGGAAAAAACGTATCAAAGAACTATCTAGGCCAAATCTTGATAAAAGTAAAATTAGTCCCATAGAAGATAATAACGCTGCAGCAATTCCTAACTCAGTCTGGGAATAATATTTGGCTGCTAATAACCAGAATATATATCCGAAACCGTCACTAAATAGTGTTGTCAATATTAAAAAAAAAGAATTTATATAAAGTGGATCTCTGATTATCTTCGATAACTCGCCATCCTTTTTCTTAATATATATTTTTCTGATCATGTTAATATGCAACTACACCACGTCTTGACCAATTTACAGCAAAATAATTCTAATCCTCCCCATCCAGAAACTTTTGAATTATTTCGAATGTTTGAAGTGATTCTTTTTGAGCATCAGTTATTGATCTAGTCAATTCTAATTTCATTATGTCATGATGTTGCAATAAGTTTTTAACGGCATTTAAATATGTACTCTCTGATTGCTTTTCATCAAATATGTAGTCTGAAAGACCGAATCTGCTAAGCATCTTAGCTTTATGATAGTTTAAAATGAGAATGGTGGGTATGCAATTTGATACAGAAGCTATGGCGGCATGCATACGCATTGATATATATATGTGTGTCATGCCTATTACTCCCTTTATTTCTTCAGGGGTGTATTCGTTCGCCAAGACGTGGATTTTGTCAGAATTCTTAACCTTCTTTAATATCTCTTCTATTCCATCGATATCATTACTTACGGGTCCTACTACGTGAGGGACGAACACTATATGCATATCTAAATCATTAATAACATAATTACATATTGTACGTATAGATTCCAATAGAGATGGTGATCTAGTTAGCGCCCCTAATGTAGGAGAAATACCTACGATCTTTGAATCTTTCGGCAAATTTTCTGAATCTATAATTTCATTTAGGCGTTCTTGAGAACATTTTGGAAGTAAAAAAGCAGGATCTGCGGTAAGGTGTACTTTATTAGATGATAACGTTTTTAGATAGTTATAACTTATTTGCTCACGCACAATTAGCAAAGATACCTTGCTGAGAATAAATTTCTCACAAAACTTCAATAGAGGGTTAGTCTGTTCATAGAATGTTTGAGCTACTATCACTACGGGCTTTCGAAATATTCTCGCTAGAGATAGTTCGAACATTCTTGCTGGAAATGCTTTTGCAGGAACCTCACCGCTCATATCAAGGATAATATCAGCTCTTTGGAATTCTGGAATAGCTTTTATTATATGGGCGAAAACACGAAATATATAGGGACCACGTACAGTGTCAATACCGATTAATTCTATTGGTATGCCGGGTAATGATTTAGCATAAAGCCTTTCGTCAAATTCGCGGGTTAACGTGATTATCGAAAATTCTCCATCGCAAATCGTAAGAAGTTGCCTTATTGAAGAGGTAACTATCCCCATTATTCCAAGGTTCATTCCACTTCTTACCCCTACAACAAAAAACCGTACTTCCCTCATTATTTTCAATCCTCCGTGCACAGTCTTAGCATGTATAGAGACTCCTTCGATACAGCCTTTATGGTCCAACAATTATTTTATTTCATAATGCCATATGATTGAGTCATCATATATTTTATTCAGTTTGCCATTATTCGTTATATTGGCTACATGTATATTAAGAGCTTCATAGCTTCTCCACCCACCGACAGATATTGGGGATCGTATATTGTTTCTATTAATAGTGATATAATCTGCTTGTGATGATAACTTTACGGCATGTCTTGAATTGGGGTTGATAACTGCATCATAAATTTCGTTAGTATATCTATACATATATACATTTTTATTTTCCTTCGCAGAGAGCAACAAATACATTCCATATGTATTGATTTCTGTGATAAATGCAGGATCTTCAGACGACGTATTTAATAAAAATTTCAAACCTATTTCGGAATTTTTGGATTTATTGAGCGAACTAAACTCATCTAATGCCAAATAGGAGAATCCAGTTATTGTTAAAGCTACCAACATAAGTAAGTATATATTAATAAAAATTTTCTTTGTGTTCATTCTGATTAGACATATCATGGCCAATATAGGAAACAGGATACAGATGTATCTTAAGCTTAAATGCCCTCTAAGAGAATAACCTATCGTCTGCAAAACTGCCGACACTAATATCCCCCACATCAAGTAAGAATAGCTATCAACCCTGTGACCAAATGCCCCATCTTTTATATATTTTATTATTGTTAATAACATATATGCGATTATAGGTATCAGTATGGTAACATATCTTAAGATTAATATTAACTCATAAGAAGATGTGTCGTTTGAAGCGGTTACAGTAGATATTTCATCAGTTCTGGCTGTTTTAAATGGGATCCATTTTGATAATTTGGTAATCGCATCGTCATAAGTGCCATATTTCTCGTCCAAAACAGAAGGAATGAATTCTGCATAGATAACATTATTAAAAAATAAAACAATAACTATACACATCAATAAACTTTGAATGTTAATCGTTTTATTAGCTCCGTTTATATTACGAAAATTTGTGTAATATAATATATTAGCCACTACCAGAAAAATTATCATTAAAAATGGTGTCGTCCAATAGATGTTATACGTTCCTATAAAAATGACCATTAATAATATTTTGAATGTCTGACTGCTCTTTTTACCACTTAAGATTTCAATAAAACAAATAAAAAATGCAAATAAGAGTGTTCTGTCCCATGTATATGCAAATACGTTATAATGTCCTGGTGCTAACGACGGATCGAATCCCATATAAATGGCAAAACATAGGGCTAATATCTTTGAATCAAATAATCTATATATCAAGGCGAAATAGACAAAAGGTACCATTAGACATCCAATAGGTAATGTCAATAAACGCATTATATCTAGATTGGTTACTATTACAAGTATTCCCAAAATAATAGGATATCCAAGAAATCCCATTTCTCTAGGATCTGAATAATAATTACCAATAGAAACCGGAGTCATAACCCCTTGTTTTAAAGAGAGTTCAACAGAAACTGCTGTTAATAAATTATAGGGATCGATAACTCCGTTCAAATGTAGTATTAGGCCAGGAATAAAAATAAATAAACATATACAAGCTGTTGCTATAATTTGTTCTCTTAGCATGTATCTCGCATCTTTTTGTATTTATCCTAATATAGAAGTGCCATCGAGGTCGAAATCCTGATAATTTATTTCAAACAAATCGTATATTGTTGGCGCAACATCTATTATGTTAATATCAGGCCTATTAATATAATGAGAAATATTCTTAATTAGAATAACCGCTTCCTTCGCATGGCCGCCGGAAGCAACCGTATGGTCATACGCCTTTCCGAAAACATCAGAATTCAAATCCCAACCTACACAATATTCGCCGTTTAGTTCGAATAATATCTCAGGATAAATCTTTTCGGCATATTCTCCTTTGAACTTTTCTTCCCTACGTGCAATCCATTTTATTATGGGCTTGCCATCTTGATTTTTTATTCTTGAGATTGATTTCATCAATTCGTCCCGTATTTGTTCATAATCATCAGTAGGAATTCGTTCTCTGTTAATATTGATTCCGCCGTATGAGTATGATTTAATTCCAGCAAATGTAGAAAGATACGCTAAGCTTTTTCTTGTATCTATACTGCCAGTCGAAGAATAAATCGATTTGCCTGCTTTTATAAGCCTTTTATTTTTAGAGATGATGTGAATCATCAAATGCTCAATCTTAAACCTATTCATTGTTTTGAGTATTATTTTTCGCGAGACGCCTAGTATGAACTTCTTTTCATTCTTCGATATCAAGAGTCCATTTCTTCTTAGGTGCTCATTAATATTTACGGTCTTTGTCGGCCTTATCTTATGGCCGTGATCGCTCATTATTATTAATTGCACTTCAGGATTTAAATTTAAGAATTCAGAAATAATCATATCAAATTTCTTATAAAAATTTGGAATTGTATTTGAAAGCTCGTTTTGTATGTAAGTTGGGTCGCTCTCATCAAAGAAACGCCATAGTCTATGCTGTATTATGTCTAATATGCTGAAATAAACAAAGAATATATCCCAATTTTCATTTTTGAACAAACTAAGCGCTATGTTTTTTTCCTCTTCCAGCGAATCCATCGCTTTTTCCGCCCAACTATTAAGGTGGGTGTTCCCAGGAAATCCACCCCACACGCTTTTCATTTTCGTAGGGATGTGATATTTTTCACATAATTCTTTCGGATATGTGTCAATATCAACCTCAGTTTCAATAGTTCCGATTCTTCTGTCGAAGGGAGACTTGCTCACCATCGCCCCGTTTATTTTCCAAGCTGGGTAAACCAGGTTCGGATATACTATAACGGATCGAAGATCATTTTTACCAGCGCGATCCCAAAACGTCTTGCCTTTCAGCGTTTCAATATCTACTTTCGTTAGATCGCTTAGCTTTGGATCGAAGATATCGTATACATAAAGAATGCCATGTCTATCTGGGTTAAACCCGGTGTATATGCTACTCCATGCAGGAATCGTATCCACAGGAAATACGGACTTTGAGATGAATGTCGGGCTTTCGTATATTAGCTTAGAAAAGTTTGGAAGATCATTATGATATTTTTTCAGTACGTGAGGATCAAGAGAATCGATGCCGATTATTGCAATTTTATTGGTCATCTTCACACTCCACTTCTTGGCCGAAAAGCCCGGACTCATTCAAGATTTTATTTTTTGTATCTTCCAAGCGTTTTGTATTGTCTATTTTTACCACGTGATCTTTTGCTAAATCACCAAGTATAGGATATATTTCCTTATACGCTAAAAGCATCTTGTTGGCACTTCGAACCGAGTAAATCTCATGTTTTTTTCTTGAGTACGAAACATCGGCAGGGACGTCAATTATAAATATGATGTCTGGTCTTGGAAGTAAACCGCTGCAAAACTTCAGCAATTTTATTTTTTTATTGACATTGTACCCGAACTCTTCCGACATATAAACAACTGGATCGTAAATGAACCTATCGAAAATCATAACGTCCCATTTCCCCGAAATCTTCGGCAAAGTCAGATTCTTTATACCAAAATATATGTAGTCGAGAAGCATTATGCGAGGATAGAAGATACGAATTATTTTGTTTCCAGCGGTAACTCTGGCTTTTGTCGCGGATTCTCCGCTGCTTCTCCGAATTCTAAATTTGCGTATTATTTTTCTAAATGTTGAATTCTCACCTTCGAACCACCAAAGATAAGATACATGCTCGTAGTTCTTTCTGGCCTCATCGAGCAAATGTCTTGCAAGAGTACTTTTCCCAGACCCATCTGGGCCGATAAAACAAATTATTTTCGTCTTAGGCATCTAATGCCTCCGCTTTTCTTCAATAAGCATCGAATATTCTTTTTTTAAATCACTTGCCATATTTCTCCATGAATAGCGCATGACGCAATCCCGAGTATATATTACATCATTTGAGCTTTTTATGGTTTTAATAAGGTAGCGGATGTCCTTTTCATCGTCAATAAAATATAATCCTTTGCACTCCTCAAAAAACATCTTGGGCAGAGCTCCAAATTTCATCGCAACGATCGGCAGATTACAGGACATAGCTTCGAGCACTGACAGAGGCGTTTCTATGCAATTAAATTCGCTACTGGTAGGAAAAACGTAGCAATCAGCTATCGAGTAAATCTCCTCAATTTTCGGTAGAAATTCTATGATTATTGATGCGCCACTCGCCTTGAGTTCGTTAAAAGTCTCTTCATCTGGACGAGTTGTTGTGCTACCGACAATTAGAATTCTCCCTAAATCTCCCAAATCAGACAGCACAAGAAGATTTCTTCCTTTTGTGATGTGGCCCACATGAAGAATCAAGAACTCGTCAGGTTCAAACTCATATTTGTGTCTTAGCTTATTTTTATCTAATGTGCTAACTGGTAAAAACTTATCTACATCAACTCCAGCAGGGAAAAACTTCGTCGTGCACGAATACTTACGAAACCTTTCATCCGCCTTATCTGAATGGACAAAAATCTCGTCTGGTTTAAGAAATCTAATAAGCCATTCAAAACGAAATTTTGTAGGTTGTGGCGCTGACATAACGACTATGGATCGTGGAAACATTACTGAAGTAAATTTTGATAGAATAAAGCCGATTATACTAGAGGGGCCAACGACAAAGTGGATCGTATCAGGATTGAATTTCTTTATATCTGGCAACGACTGAATAATATCGGAAACATCGCATTTAATAACATCATCACATTTAGAGAACTCCTCATACAAATTATACGCGACGTTTTTTACCCCTTCGTCGGGATTATTTCGATAGTGCCCGATGAGGCATATCTTCAATTCAACCACGCCTCTGCGAATTTAAAGAATTTAGTAGTACGGACTTTATTCCCGTGTAAGCCATGATAACTAGGAATGACGGAATCATGTAAAAAGAGCGAAATCCATAATTTTTACCTACATATTTAGCATGATTTAGAATATAGTAATAAGCATATTTATTTACATTTACTCTGCATCCTCCATCTTGTGTTGACTTGTGATATAAGATTGCTTTTGGCTCGAAAAAGAATTTGTAGCCAGACTTCGCAATTCTATAATTTAAATCGGTTTCTTCGTATAGAAAATTTCCTTTATAAGTATTCTCATCATACTTCCCAACTGTTTCAAACACATTTCGAGCATACATAGAACATGCGTGAACATCGGGTACCTCCTGCAAAGTCGCGAATTCGGGAACGAAATTACTGTAAACAATTCCTGTCAACGCGCTACGCGAAGAGGGAACCGCGAGATTGATATTTTTATGTCGAATGGCAAATTTTAAAATATCATCTGAAAATTCGCACCTTCCGACCCATGGACGACTTGGTGTTATGGCACCCAATTTTTTTACATTTTTCAGCTTCATCATAGCAGACACGAGTATTTCGAGAGAATCCGATTTCATGATTATATCGTCTTCTATAAAAAGAATATAACTGTGTTTTGATAAATCAATTCCAACATTTCTACTCCCCGGTAGCCCCTTTCTCACATTGTTCTTGTGATACTTAATCCGTTGATCTATCTCAATTTGTTTTTTCACAAAATTACCTACATCCTTTGTTGTTGAGTCATCTATGACTAAGAGCTCCCAATTTTTATAAGATTGATTTACTACAGATTTGATACAATCCTTTAAACTATCTGTCCTGTTATATGTTGGCAAGATAATTGAAATAAAGTTGGTTCTAGACATATCAACACCTATAAATTTTTTAAAAGTCTCTCCATTGTCTCAGCGATTCCCTTCCATTCGTAATTCTCCTCTACAAGTAGCCTTCCCGATGCGCCCATGTCTTTTCTTAGTTTAGGGTTCTCATAAAGAGCCATTATCTGAGCCTCGTAGTCCGAATCATTTTCAGCATATAATAATTTATTGCCAGCAACAATTCTCACACCAGGCATTTCTGTGGAAATTACGGGCTTTTCACAAGCCATATATTCAAAAAGTTTTAGTGGAAGCGCGCTATTTGATATCGCATTCGATTTGAACGGGATTAGGCAGACATCCATCGCTGAAATATACTTTGGAACTTGATTGTAAGGTACCGTTCCTATGAATTTCACCCTATCTGAAACCCCATATTTCCGTGAAAGTTCGACGTTACCGTTAAAATTACCTTCTTTTCCAACAACGACCATACAAATCTCGCGGTTCAGCTTTGAAAGTGCCCCAAAAACGGGCTCAAGATTAACCCATTCCCTGAGAACGCCAACATATCCAACCACAAAACCTTCTATGCCAAGTTCTTCTTTCGTATCGCCATAGTTTCTAAATAATTCTAAATCAACGCCGTTCGGGATGATCACAGCTTTCTCTTTGGGTATCTTGAAGGATTCTTTCAGTCCTTCAGTCGTTATTGTGACTTTCCTTGCCTGCCTTATATTGCTATTTATGAAATGATCGCCGATTTTGGCTCCTATTGGACGCAAAACACCGGGAATCTGAGGAGAATGACGTATCATCGCGTCTAAGTCGTCTGCAAGATCGAAAACTGTTGGAATCCTTTTGGAAACATAATTTCCCGAAACAAGCGTATTGTAATTGAGGTGGGCATCAAAATCTCGATTTACAAGTTTTTTCAGGTTTTTCTTGAAAATGACTTCCTGGGCTATCGGGGTCACTTTCTTATAGGTAAGATAGTGGTAGTCTATCTTATCAAATATATCGCTAAAATCCTTACTATACGATATCGAATCTGACTGGCTACCCTTCCACCAGTCATTAATCGAAATGACTGAAATTTCATGCTTTTTTGAAAGATATTTAACGAATTGGTGAGGTCGATTGTGCATAGATTTTTTTAAATCCACGAGTGAAGTGACTAGAATTTTCATTTCTTCACCAAAATTTCAGCAATTCTCTCTCCCGCCTTCCCATTTCCAAATGGATTATTCCAGTTCTGATCATCTTTTATCATTTTGCGCACGCATTCGTGTATCCTCTTTGCATCAGTTCCTGCGAGAAGGTTTGCACCAATGTCTATCGTCTCTGGACGCTCAGTGCTGTATCTCAAGGTTATGCAAGGAATTTTCAATATACAGGCTTCCTCTTGTACGCCTCCCGAATCTGTGAGTGCCAACCTAGCCCCCGCCTCCAATTGGAGAAACTCCAGAAATCCCACCGGATCGATCGCCCTCACTCCGTCCAGGTCAAGGCCGAACTCCTCGATCCTCTTCCTCGTCCGGGGATGAATCGGGAATATCACCGGCAGGGAGAACTCCTCTGAGATGAGGCTGAATCCCTTCAAGATCTCCTTCAGCCTCGACCTATCGTCCACGTTCTCAGCTCGATGAGCTGTAGCCAGAAAATACCCATTCTCCTTCAAGCCCAGATCTCGCAGGGGGTTCACTTTTCTCTTCGATATCTCCAGGTTCTGGTATACTGAGTCGACGATGGTATTTCCCGTGATCGAGATCTTATTCTCGGGAATCCCCTCGCCAAGGAGGTTATCCCTCGCCGTCTTTGTTGGAGCAAACAGGTAGTCGGAGATGTGATCTGCCACCACCCGGTTGATCTCCTCAGGCATCCTCCGGTCAAAGCTCCTCAATCCCGCCTCGACGTGTCCCACCTTTATATGCATCTTGGAGGCAGCTAGGGCTCCTGCGAGGACGGTGTTGGTGTCGCCCTGGACCAGCACCACGTCGGGCTTCTCTTCTTCGAGGACCTCCTCAACCCCTGCCATGATCCTCCCTGTCTGAACGGCATGGCTCCCCGACCCCACCTCCAGGTTGTGCTCGGGGTGGGGGAGCTCCAGCTCCTCAAAGAAGATTCTGTCCATCCCGTAGGAGTAGTGCTGGCCGGTGTGGAGGGTGAAGTAGTCGATGCCCCTCTTCTCGCACTCCCTGATGATAGGGGACATCTTGATGATCTCGGGGCGGGTCCCGAGGATGACAGCCAGCTTCATAACCCCTCCTCCATACTCATTACGCGATCGCTCCTCGATTCGCTTATCAGCCTGGATATCGAGTGAAGTATCACCCCGGTCATCGCCGAGAAGGACCCCACCAGGGTCAGCATTATCATCAGCAATGTAGGCCCGAAGTGGAGGGGCGCCCCGTGATAGAAGTCTTTGAGAAATAGTAGTCCCATGCCAACCCCTATGCCAGCCAGGACCAGGCCGGGGAGGGTGAAGTAATATAGCGGCCTTCGTAGCTCCATATCGTGGAGGATCTTCACCAACACTCGCACTCCGTGGCTCACCGGGTTCTCTGTCGAGCAGTCGACGTCGTAGCGGACGCCGATCTCCACCTCCTTTATCCGCAGATTCGCCTGGCCCGCATCGGCCAGCATCTCGCTCTCGATGGCAAGGCCGTTCTGCCTGAACTTGAAGATCGGGATCGCGTGAGGTGCGAACGCCCGAAAACCGCTCTGGGTATCGGTGACCTTGATTCCGCTGTCCAGGTTAGTGGCCTTGTCCAGGACGATCTGGCCCACCCGGCGGTATAAGGGTGTATTTTTATCCTGCCCATCGAGGTAGCGGCTCCCGTTGACCATATCCGCCTCACCCGCCAGGATGGGGGCCGCAACCTTGGGGATCTCGGCGGGATCGTGCTGTCCGTCGGTATCGATGGTGACGATCGCCTCGGCTCCGTTCACCGCCAAAAAGCCGGTCTTCAGGGCGGCTCCCTTGCCCCTGTTTTCAGGGTGGCAGATCACCTCGGCTCCGGCGAGCGTTGCCACCTCGGCGGTCCGATCGCAGCTTCCGTCATCTACCACGATCACCCGGTCGGCGTGCTGCTTTGCTAAGAGCACCACGCTCCCGATGGAGACCTCCTCGTTGAAGGCAGGCAAAATCGCCACAATTCCGCTCATGTCCGCTCACACAACAACAGGCTTGATCTTGGTGGAGGAGTATTCGATCATGCCCCGCAGACCCTCCTCCAGGGTAAACTTCGGAGAATACCCAATCTTCATCGCTCTCTTCACATCCGCCACCGAATCTCTGATATCCCCGGCCCTCGCCTCCGAGTAGATCGGCTCCAGCTCCGACCTGGTGATCTTTTTAACGAGCCCAGAGAGCTCATTGAGGCTCGTCCTCGTCCCGCTGGCGATGTTATAGACCCCCGGGACGCATCCCTTGCTCGCCAGGATGTTCGCCCGCACCACGTCTTTGACGTAGACGAAGTCCCGCGTCTGCTCCCCGTCCCCGAAGATCACCGGCGCATCTCCTGCGAGGTATGCCGAGACGAACTTGGGGATGACGGCGGCGTACTCCGAATTTGGATCCTGCCTCGGCCCGTAGACGTTGAAGTAGCGCAGGGCGACGTTCTTCATCCCGTAGACCTCGTTGAAGGCGAGACAGAACCCCTCCCCCGCCAGCTTCGCCGCGGCGTAGGGAGACTTCGGCTCCGGCCTCATATCCTCTCTCTTGGGAAGAGCTGGCGAGTCGCCATATACCGCCGCCGAAGAGGCGAAAACGACTTTCTCGGCTCCGGCGTCCCGGGCGGCGACAAGGACGTTCAGCGTCCCCTCGACCCCCACCCGGCTCGTGAATATCGGATCCTCGACAGACCTTTGGACCGAGGCGATCGCAGCCAGGTGGAAGACGCAATCGCAACCCTCGAAGGCCTCTTTCAGAAGATCGAGGTCGAGGATGCTCCCCTCGACGAATTCGACGTTCTGCCCCGCCAGATTCTCTTTTCTCCCGGCCGAGAGGTCGTCGACCACCACCACCTCATTCTCTTCTGCCAGGGCCTCGACGAGGTTCGAGCCGATGAACCCGGCTCCCCCCGTTATGGCGTACTTCCTGGTCATGGTCGATGGATCCTTGGTCGATGGGTGCTCTACTTCGCCGGAGAGGGGATGGAGTCTGGACGGCCAGAAATTATTCTGATTCAAAGATACATTTTCCAAAAATGCTTTCGAGATCTAGCTTACGCCATCTCAGCCGCGCCCTCCCATCATCGGGTCAGTTCGGGCGGCGGCATCTTCTCCGGCCCTTCCCAAGATCAGCTGAGATCTGGAAGGGTCTTCGAACTACTTCCCTACGATCTTCCAAATAAACCTTTTGGCTCCTCGTAAGGCATATCTGATAGTCCACCCCAGAAAGGGGCTGCTGACCGCCCTTCGCCTGAAGGACTATGGCCCTCCTCGCCATCCCCGGAGGAGAACGTGATCGAATTGAGAGATGCCGACGGCGGAAGATATCCGCCGCTTGAAAAAGAGGGTCCACGGCGACGATTCCCCGCAAAACCGCCCGACCAATAGGGAGGGCGGCGCGAAAGGCCGCGAACCCGCGGCCCCGCCATCAGACTATCCAAGAACCGGGGCCGCCATCCCCCCTCCCTCCACAAAAGCATAATATCAGGCGAGCATCAAACCCCATCCCAAGATGCTGGTCTTGCACGCAATCTGGGATCGCTCCTGCTTTCACCTCTGGGCAGAATCGTCGGCCCTTCCGGCGGCGGTCAAGCCGTCGCGAGGAAGAGTATCGAAGAAGAAGCCGCGACCCCACCCCTTCGCCGTCCCGAAAGATATGCTCACTGACGAGATGGCGACGATCTTCGGGATGAACCCCTCCGGCGCCGAGCCGATAATATGCAGGCTGCCCGCCACCAAGAAGGGCCCCCTCCCATCCCCAGAGCTCATCAGGGAAGATAGAGCTTTTGAAGAGCCTTTCGGCCTATCCCCATGGCTCATAGACTCCCTCGCCTTCGACCCCCCTTCAGCCCTCGATACCCTCCTCGATCTGCCCGTCCACCCGCCCCCGGGCATAGTCTTCGCCAGCTCCTTAGGGTTCTGGATAGTAGCGGCGAGGTTCACCCTCGAATTGGTCGCCCGCGAACAGTTTGCTCCGGATGCAAACGAAGGGAGAGCTCGATGGAGACCGATAATCGACGAAGACGACCAAACCCGGCTTCAAACCCTCGCAAAATCCCTTCCACCCGCCTGCCTCGCCTTCGAAAAAGAGACCTCCTCGAGAAAGGAGCCTCGAAAAGCCGGACCCGACCCCCTCCACCTCGTCACAAGCTTCATCGACCTGACGACCGACGCCTTCGTCCGCCGATCCCTCATCGCCGAAGAGATCAAACTCGATCCCCGCCCGGCCGGCCGACGATCCAAAGCCGCGCCCCTCCCCCGCCAGTTCCTCCGGGCCCTCGCCGGCGAAGACCCCAGCCTCAAGGCCACCGTCCCAGAGCTGAACGCCTTCTCTAAAAAGATCCAGCGCTGGCTATCCTCGCTGAAACCCCCCTTCCCCAACGCGCCCTTCCGGACCTGTTTCAGGCTGGACTCTCCCCCGGCCACCGAAGATGGCAACGACGGACCGTGGCACTTGCGCATATTCCTCCAGGCAAAAGACGACAAAAGCCTCCTCGTCCCGGCAGAAGAGGTCTGGAAAGCCCGGTCAGTGACCGCCACCTTCCTCAAAAGAAAGATCAACAACCCCCAGGAACACCTTCTAAGAGACCTCGGCACCGCGTCCCGGATCTCCCCCGAGATCGAACGGTGTCTGATGGCCGCCTGCCCCTCGAGCCTGGAGCTCGTAACCCAAGAAGCTTACAGGTTCCTTCGGGAATCAGCGCCCCTCCTGGAACAGAACGGGTTTGGAGTCCTCCTCCCGTCGTGGTGGGAGAGACGGGGCGCACGCCTCGGCCTGAAACTGAGGCTTTTAGATCTCGACGAGGAGATCGAACCTGACCTAGAGATTAGCCGGGGCCTCTTC
>JAHKLX010000028.1 GCA_020854835.1 Microcaldota archaeon | reverse complement strand
TCGGATGTATGTGGTGGATATGGAAATATTGTTAATTTTGGCGTGGAATAGAAAAGGAAGGGGTTTTGGATTTTAAAATCCTTAAACCTATAAAAATGATGGTTAAACTTAAAAATTAATCACGGGGTTTTATCCCCGGTTTGCGCTTGAAAAGGTTGTCTATCTTTCCTGTGTTCCTCGGTTTTGGTGCGTCTTCTTCCGGTGGTATGTCTGGCAGGGTGCTTAGGTCGGATATTATCTCAGATATGATGGGGCACGACCAACATAGGGTTTTCGCACTCTTTCCATTCACTTGAGAGCTTTCGACTCGGCACTTCCCTGATGTGTATATAAACCGGGGCGTGTTTCCCTGCTCGTTTGTTCGCTCACGTACAACCTCTACAATTCGCTCTATGGGGTTTGATAACACCTTGGCGTAATCATCAAGAAACGAATAGCTGTATATCCTCTGCACTCTGGATACGTCACGCTTGGCTATCCTTCGCGCTTCATCGAGAATTTCTATAGGAACACATTCAAGCCGAGCGCGGCACACAATCCTGATGAAGGCTGGCAATATTTGACCTGCTCGACCCATGTCGGAGTAAAAGGCTTTGTCGATTGGGTCTGGCATGTTAGACACCACCTGCACGTCTTCTGGATTCACGCACTTCCTTCATCGTTACTCTATCTCCGAAGAGGGTGAACTGATTCCTGTCTTTGTCTGGCGTTCTGGCTGGCTGTGTTCGCTCCTGTGCACGTCTTAGGCTCTCTTGCAGTTTGCGATATTCCTTTGACGGCTCCGCGCGGGCTGCTCGCTCTTGCGGTAATTCGATATCATACGTCTTGTGTTTTGTGTAAGCACTACTCAATTTCATAACATTGCTCCATATCTATCAATCAGCTGAATTGGGTCTGATAACCAATCATCGGCAGACTGCCCATGCTTTGAATCAAACAAAATCATAACCGGTTTAGATTCCGGTGCGGTTTCGTCGTACCAGATGCGTAGTGCATCGTCTGCATGCTGCTGCCGGATGAGTAACATTTCTGCATAGGTCAACTGGGTTTTAGTGGTGCATCGGATATGCACCCCATTACCAGAAGCGCTTATGCGACCCTCTACGGAACCTATAATCTGCATATTATACCATACCGATAGTATCCTAACACCCGTTGGGTTATCGATGTCTAATGTAATCTGTGAGGCTCTGTATGCCTGTCTGTGTTCACTCATGAGTATCAACCCCATACGATACAACAACCCGGATATATTTATCACGCTCGGCAGCTGGTATCTCGGGGATAATCCCCCTGAGTTTCATATGTTGCCTTCGGCTGATGACTTCTCCGGTCTCTTTGTGAACAAATGACCGTGACGGGTGGTTTATCAGCTTTCCCGTCTTCGGGGATACCACTTTCAACGGTGTGTAATCATCGGCTAACGTGCTTGGGGATACAGGGGTGTCTCGGGGCGGTGGTGGTGCTTCGAACCCGTCCGGGTCTTCGGCAACATGAATCCCCCCCCTGACCTCGCTAAGGTCACCATCACTATCCTGCACATACTCACGCGAATATCCAACTGCACCCGAGCGTGCGGGCTTTGAAATTAATATGCTTTGATAATCTGCACCGGGTGGGGCGTTAGCAGCGCTCTTGCTCATTTCTTCGATACCGATTGCAGGTGAGTCTCTGGATACTCGATTCATAAGGAAGAATTGCGACCATCCTGCCATATACCGGGCTTTTGAAACCAGTCGCGATAGGTCTCGCTCGGCAGCCTTGCGGCTGTGGTAGTATCGGTATAGCTTGAAGTCAAGCCGGGTTTCACGTTTGCTTGCACGGTGTGATGTTTTCCGGCTTTGCGTTTTTCTACTCATCTTAATCACTCCCATAAAATAGGTGTTTGGGGTGGTTATGAGAGGTCGATGTCAAACCGACCATCGTTGGATACGCAAACGTCAACAACCATCCCTATATCGGGTACATCGCCATATTTTGCGGTAAACTGTCTGAGTTTGAACGTTGGATTCATCCAGCTTGCTCTACCCTGTGGCAGGGTGAAGGCAGACCGGAATCTATCCCCGGTTTCGCAAACTTCGACCCTGACATTGATTACGGCTCTATCGGGGTCTTTGGCATATTCACCATAGACCTCTCCCGCGGTGGTTTCTACAATATCGGTGATTTGTCCGCGCAGCTTTTCGGGGAGCGGCTTCTGTGCGTTCTCCTTGCTCTTCTTGAGTTCGTTTCTGATACTATTCCAATCCATTTTCTTCACCTGTTTCCTACTAACTTCTTGAGTGCACGAATATCCTTTTTCGTTCCGTCTACAGTCACACAAATCCTGTAGTGGCACCGTTTCGTGCTCTCATGATACGTTTGTTCAATCTGGTAGTGCTTACCATCTTCTATCCATTCATAGGTTCTTTCAAACCCGTTTTTTTCACGCAGGCTGGCATCTGGCGATGGCTTCCAAAAATAGGCGTTTCGATACCTTTCATGGTCATCTATCACCCGCATTATCTCCTGCGTGCTTGGTTTCGTCTCTTCCATACTGTATACACCGGTGACCTCACCCGGTCACCATATACTACTAAAATGTGCGCACATATCAAACTACGCACTTCTGCCGCTACATCAGACAAGATTTTATCACTGTGGGGAATATAATATGAATTGTGGTAATATATGACTGAAAAAAAGAGTGACGAATCAAAGGAAGCGCGGGTATACACCTGTAAGTATTGTGGCGAAGAATACAAGACACAGAAGGGGCTACGGTTACATCTTCCAAAATGTGAGTATCGTCCTGATGTTGAAACGGATGATGCATCCAATATCGATGATGGTGGGGTTGCGCTCTTCGATGATGATGATGTAGATGCTGGTAGTGGTGCCGCTACAGCCGATGGTGGGGATGTATACCAGTGTCCTGGTTGTGGGTTTACTGCAACCCGTGCATTCGCGCGGTGTCCTGAATGTGGAAGTGATTTGGAGTGGTGATAATGGATGCGAGAGAACTATCGCTTGAAGATATTATCGCAGCCGAAGTTCGTAAGGCTGCTGCTACTGTTACGGGTACTCCGGTTCCGTCTCAGGCGGGCGGTATCGGCGGTATTGACATCAAAGGAATAACTACCCTGCTAAGTGAGGTGAATAAGCTGATGGCAAACGCAAAAGGCATACAGGGTGGTGCTAACAACACACCGGGCATCATCCAACCAGAGACACATGTCAGCCATCCTGCCGCCATACCTGCACGGAACCCACAACCATCGGGGGGGGAACCAGAGAAACCCAAAAAACCAGACCCTGAGAAGGTCTATGCTGCAATCTACGATACGCTCGGAAAACTCATGGGCATCATGGGCGATGTGAAGCTCTCAGAGGTGAGAACCTTCATGTCTGAGAACAAAGAGACGGTGGTCTCTGTTATCGGCGCAAACATGGGCGGGCTTGACATATGAGGCTGGTAGTTCTCGGGCTGCAGGGGTCGGGGAAAACCTATCTGGTAAAAACAAAGGTTATCCCAAACTATGGGGATGAATATCTCGTTTTTGACCCAAATAGGGAATATACGGGGTTTAACAGATACACCCCAAAATTTACAGGAGACGACCGGCGCATAAAGGAAGAGCTCGGGTTATTCATCCGCAAAATCATTCTTCCAAACACACAATCGCTTGAAGATTTGGAAAAAGGGAAAAAACCTAAGAAAAAGCGTCTGAAACTTGTTGTTTTCGATGAGGCAGATCTTATCGCACCATCAAAAACAAACATCCCTGCACCATTGCGCGACTTGGTCGTCCGGTCGCGTCACCTGCAGCTCGATATAATCTTCATCAGCCGGCGACCAACAGACTTGAATGCATACCTGATGGATACCTCGGATTACATGATCGTCTTTAAGCAGGTGGGATATAACGCACTCAAAACCATGCGGGCGTTAAAAATCGATTCGGACGCTGAAATTAAGGATTTGGTTTATGAGCAGCATGAGTTCCTGCTATTCGATAGGGAGAGGTCGTATCAGAGGCATACGGCAGAAACTCTCCCGGAAAACCCGTTTCCGTGAACATTACCGATAGGTATAATATTACTGACGGTAATAATAGGGTGTATGGCTACAATCGTAGGCAGAAAAACCGGGGGCGTAGACATTACTGTTCTCGCTCTCGCAGGGATATCAAAACCCTTCATCGAATCGGCACTTACACCGATCATTGGTGATGGGAACATGATATCCGGTGCAGTGAAAACCATCGGCGGTCTGGCAGTTAATCAGTTCGCAGGCAGGGGCACCGTGCAGGATGCCGTATCAATTGCGCTCGCTGTTGATGGTATCGAAGATATTATGCGCGGCGTGTTCGGTATGGGCGGTCAGGTCGTTGACCCGTTCGGGGGTGCTCTCTGATGGCACTGTTTGGCAACAGACAGCAGGCTCCGGCGTTTAAAAACGTCTGGGTGAGAACCATTGGTCTGGCGGAATTTTCAGATGACACACCCGATGGGCTGACAGTCACATCCGGTGTCTGGTATACATGGAGATACCGGGTGCCTGCGCAGCAGGTCGTAAGGCTCGGCTCCGGAGCAATCATGAACGGCGTGGATAACCGGGGCGTTCTGATGATCGACATCAAAGACGATGCAACAACTCCAGCCAAACTGAAAGGAGACGCAACCATCCAGCTCGGGTATGAGAACGCAAACCAGACAAATTTCATCCCCATCTGGGAAGGCAGGCTCGACCAGATTAACGATGCATCGCAGGCGGCAAACCGGATGGCAAACAATGTACTTGCAGAAATGCCACCGGGTGCACGGCAGGATTCCTACCTCGTTGTCCGGGTTCGTCCGTCAGAGACGCTGGCAACTGCGTTCTCTGATGCTGATTCAGACTTCCGGGTTCCTGTTACGATCTATACGCTCTAAGGAGGTAATCCATCATGGATTACACTCACTCCCCACCATTCCGGGTGCTGCATGAGGATGCAATCCCTGCCGGTGGTTTCGTGCTCATCCGTGCAGGTGGGCTTGACCACAGAGACGCAGCTGCAAAATATGCACCCTTCAACCGGCTGTTTATTCAGAACTTCGATTCTCAGCCATTGGAAGTGGAGTATGGCATCGGGCGGAAGATTCGGGTACCGGGTGGTGCATCTGTTGGCATTGACCAGCCGGGTATCGACCAGATTCGGATAGAAAACGTTGGTGGGTCGGCAACCAGTGAACCAATTGAGGTGATATACCAGCTGCAGCCGACCGTTGAAAACCTGCTATATGCAATGCAGGCAGGTATACCTCTACATGAGGCTATGAGGAGGTGAAGTAATGGCAATACCACTTATTCCGATTGCTGCCGGCGTAGGTGCCGGTATGCTCGGGCAGGGGCTCCTATCGGCGTTTACCGGAGAGAAGAAGCCATCTACATCGGTGAGCACATCGACACAGACGGCGGATGTATATCATGCGCCATTTGAACAGTATCAACCAACGACCCTATACGCTCCACAGCAATCCATCGTCTATCCGAGTTATCAGATTGCGATAGATTCACCACATGCTACACAGCGGTCTGATGTGGCGCAGACACCATCACAGGACATCAGGCAGTATCCATATTATGAACAGCCTGTATCATACCCACAGCAGACGGGCTCGGCGGGCGGTGATGGTGGTGCGGGCATTTCAAACACAACCATCCTTCTCGTTGCTCTGATTGCAGCGGGCGGTCTTGTTGCATATGGGGTGCTGTCATGAATCAGAAAGCGATTCTGCTGGCAGGCGGTGCGATTGCACTTCTCGGCATTGCATACATGGCTTCATCCGGTGGCGGGTCTCAGGAGACATCCGGCACCGGTGGCGGTGGCGCAGGTGGTGGCGGTGTATATATGCCGGGTCAGGGGATTGCCATGGCTCCTGCTGCCGTTGGTGGTACCGGTGTTCCAAACATAGGGTATACTATCGCACTCCCGGAGATTCCGGCAGCTCCCACAATGATGGCAATGCCCGACCCACAGCTGCCATCGCTTCCTGAAAGCTACGGCACTTGGGGCGGTGGCGGTGGTGGCGATAGGTCAAGCACTACCCTTACCGGTGTCTCGGTATCGACTCCCGGCGGTGGTTCAACCTATGCCTATGGCACATCCGGACTGTCCGAAGCAAAGGCTGCACAGTCTGCTGCAATATCGGTGGGCGCTCCGAATGTCAACGTTGGCAGGGAGATTGCACCGGGTGTTACGATGGTTGCTGATTCCCCATCAACCAAGAAGGATTCCGCGGCTACCGAAGCAGCAAAGGCGGGTCTCGGTGCAGGTGCGGTTTCATCTGCGATAGGCTCTACTGTATCGAAAATCGGCTCGGCTATCGGGGGGCTCTTTGGGTGGTAGACAGTGAGGTTCTCATCTCAGCAATCTTCGTCCTTTTTCTCCCTGCGTATGGATACCTGCTGACGATCAATGGCAAACTAGGCGGGTTAATCGAAAAGGTAAACGGACATGAAACCAGAATTACGCATTTAGAGAGGTTTAAAAAATGGCAGTCATGATAGAGATTCCACAGATGGTTATAGATGCGGGTGCAATTGCCGTATCGGCGGCACTCATCGGTGCAGGGTTTGCAGCAGCAGTTATTGCGATAGACCATGCGTTTGACCGTGTCAAGGAAAGTGCATGGAACTACATCAACGCTCGGCTTGACCTTGAGAAAGAAAAGAGGAGTGACTGATGGGTTATTCGTTTGTCTCTCACGGTGGGGCTGCACGGATGAGCACCCTTATAGTGGATTCGGTTTTGGATTTAGCAGGTTTTGATATAGTTGGCGCCCGTGACGTTGTAGCAACCCGAGATATCAATGCCGGCAACCTGCTGGGTGGGTCTGGGTTGAACATTCCCCTTATCACCCACGACCCACTTGTTCCTAATCTGTTGTTTGAGCTGACGCACGAATATACAACATGGCCGGCAACCACTGGGGTGTGGGAGACCGTGTACGACATAGTAACTCCTGACATTCCCACAGGCACACCACATGGTGCTATGGGGGCTCTGCATATCGGATTCGGTGCGGAGGTAAACAACAACCATGCATCGGGGATATCAGACTATCGGGTTATAGATAGTTCTGATACGGTGCTTACCGAATGGTTAGGCATTACTGGCACTACATGGGTAGACCTCGCGGTATCCCCTGCGGTTACCGTTTCTCCAGGGGAAACCCTAAGGATTCAGCGCAGGCGCAATGCGTTTGCGCAGGCGCTGATAAGAAACCCCAAACTATATGGGGTTCCTGCGGGTGCCGTATCATTCCTTGGTGATAGTGGGTCTATCACAACACCCTAACCCCTCTTTTTTTCATCCCCTCCAAACAACCGGGGATAAAACCCCGTGATTAATTTTTAAGTTTAACCATCATTTTTATAGGTTTAAGGATTTTAAAATCCAAAACCCCTTCCTTTTCTATTCCACGCCAAAATTAACAATATTTCCATATCCACCACATACATCCGA
>JAHKLX010000134.1 GCA_020854835.1 Microcaldota archaeon | reverse complement strand
GTTTGCCGAACTGACCCGTCGAGTCAGCCAGGCTTATGAACGCTACGAGTTCCACACGGTCTATCATGCGCTCTTCACCTTCTGTGGGACCACTATTTCCAGTATCTACCTGGATGTGCTGAAAGACAGGTTGTACTGTTCGGCCCCTGACAGTGTGGGCCGACGGGCAGCGCAGACCGTGATCCACTCTATTCTCGATGGTCTTTTGCGCTTGATGGCGCCTATTCTCTGTTTTACGGCCGAGGAGGCCTGGCAGCACCTCTATGGACAGGAAGAATCGGATGATTTTTCAAACTCTGTTTTCTTCGCAGAAGTGCCTGTCTTGGATGATTTTCCCCTAGATGCAGAGCTGGATGCACGCTGGCAGCGTCTGTTGACCCTGCGCAGTGCCATTACCCGTGTGCTGGAAGGTGCCCGGCGTGATAAGTTCATCGGTCTTTCCCTGGATGCCGAGGTGTTGGTGCAGGCAGGGCCTGAATGGCAGGATTTGCTAGCCAACAACAAGGATTTGCTGCAGGAGTTGTGCATTGTCTCCGCTCTGCGCCTTGTCTCTGCAGATGAAGGTGTATCCTTTGCCGAAGTCGAAGGGGTGGAAGGAGTGCGCATTGCGGTGCAGCCAGCACCTGGGGCAAAGTGCGAGCGCTGTTGGTGCATCAGCCCAAGCGTGGGCGAGCATGCTGCCCACCCAACCCTGTGCAGTCGATGTGCTGCAGTGGTGAGCGAGCTTGCCGGGTGCTGATTCCATGCCGTCCTTGCTTTTTATGATTATTTTTTTGCTCGTTCTGGCTGCGGATCAACTCAGCAAATGGTGGATCATCAGCCATTTTGCCCTGTACGAAAGCCGGGAGATCATTCCTGGTTTCTTCAATTTTACCTTTCTCACCAATAACGGGGCAGCCTTTAGTATCTTGGCAGGTCAGCCTGCTGTGTGGCGCCAGGTCTTTTTTGTGACTGTCAACGCCATTGCCCTGGTTGTTATTTGGATTGCCCAGCGCCGCTTCGGCCAAGGCTGCCGACTTTATACCACAGCCCTGGCGCTCATTGCAGGTGGGGCTGCCGGCAATATGGTTGATCGACTACGCTTTGCTTATGTAGTCGATTTTTTGGATGTATATATTGGGACCGCCCATTGGCCCGCTTTTAATATCGCCGATGCGGCCATCAATGTTGGGGTGGCGCTTTTTCTTCTCAATTCGCTGGTGTTGGAGCCCCGACGCGATAAAAAAACACGCATACACGCATCTTCTGCATAACAACCATGAAAAAAACAGCATTGATTTTTCCCGGACAGGGATCGCAGTACCTGGGTATGGGGCAAGCCTTTGTCGAGACAGATGCCGAGGCCGCATCCATCATGGATTTGGCTGAAAGTATTTCGGGCTTTCCCCTGCGCAAACTCTCCTTTGATGGTCCTTTGGACGAGTTGACCCGCGTTCTCTACCTGCAGCCGGCCCTCTGCGCTATCAATCTGATCTGCTGGCAGCAGCTGCATAAACGTCTGCCCGACTGGCAGCCCCGGTTTGTCGCGGGTCACAGCCTGGGAGAATATTCTGCCCTCTATGCGGCAGGCGTTCTTTCTTTAGAAGCGACCCTTGCCCTGGTGACCAAGCGCGGTGAATTGATGGAGCGCGAAGGCGCACGCCATCCCGGAGGTATGGTGGCAGTGTTGGGGCTGGATTTGGCTGCGGTGGAAGAGGTGCTTGCTGCCAACAAGCCTGCAGCAGGGGTGGCTGTGGTGGCTAACCACAACACGGGCCAACAGATTGTGTTGTCCGGAGATGCCGCTGGATTGGCTGCGGCAGGCGCGCTGTATAAGAAACAAGGCGCAAAAATTATTCCACTCAAGGTGAGCGTGGCCAATCACAGCCCGTTGGTGGCTGGTGCAGTGGAGGATTTTGCTGATTTCATGGCCAAGATCGATTTTCAGGCGCCCCAGGTGCCGGTGTTGTTCAATGTGAGTGCCGGTTTGGAATGGGATCCGGAACGGATTCGGGAACTTATGGCCTATCAGATCGCCTCTAAGGTGCGCTGGCTTGAGATTGTAGAAGCTATGCTGATCGATGGTGTGGAACTCTTTGTGGAACTTGGGCCTAAAAACGTGCTTACTGGTATGATCAAGAAAATTCTGCCCAAAGATTCCCAGGCGCGCTGTCTGCAGGCAGACACGCCAGAGGCGCTGGATGCGGTGGTGGCCGCAATTACTGGTGACTGATCAAAGGGAGCTGCTGCAGTTCGGATTTTCTTGACGGCAGCCCTTTTTTCCTTATCGTGCCTAGGAGTGTTCTGTGCCCAGGGTGCTGGAAAGGATGAAAACATAGGTATCCTCGGCTATGTTGAAAGCCGCATGCTGGTGCAGCAGGAAGATACGCCTGTATCATTTTTTGATACCCTTGTCATCCACACGCGCATAAAGCCGTGCACTACGTTTCAGCATCAGCGTATAGTACGCTGGAATCATTCAATAACTGGCAACAGAAAATACAGTAGTTCCGGTGTGTCGAGAACTATCCCCAACAACGGGTACTCCCAAATTAAATTCTGCGAGGTAATGATGCATATGCAAGCCTGGGTAAAACGATTGAGTCCCTTTTTCATGCTGTTGTTTTTGTTTGCTGCGGTTGATTGGAGTATGCTGGCAAGCGATGCCGATGCCCGTTCGCGTTCCGGAGGCCGTTCTTTCCGTGCACCAGCACAGAGGCAAGCTCCGCAGCAACAGGCACCGAGCCAAATGCAACAGAACCGTGGTGCGCAACAGCAGCAAGGTTCGGGTTTTGGCCGTGGCCTGATGGGCGGTTTACTGGGTGGCGCCTTGGGTGCCATGCTCTTTGGCTCCATGTTTGGCATGGGCGGTAGCGGCATGGGTTTACTGCCGCTTTTGCTTCTGGGGGTGGCGGGATTTTTTTTCTACCGTCGTTTTATTCGTAAACCAGCCGGCTCTTCCCCCACAGGTTACGGACCACCACCCAGTGCTGGTGGTGGTTTCGCTTCCTCCCAGACAGAGGTAAACTCGTACACGCCCATTCAAGATATCCCTGGACCGGATAAGGGACTGGCGGCAGTGCGTCGGACAGATCCGGGTTTTGACGAGGCACATTTTCTGGAAGTGGCTTCCGATGTTTTTTTCAAGGTGCAGGCCGGCTGGATGCGTCGTGATCTGAGTTCCTACGGACATTTGCTTGGCCAGCAACTGAGCAACGAATATGCAAATCACTTTAAGGAGATGAAAGAAAAGGGCCAGCTCAGCAAGATGGAGAGCATTGCCATCCGCAAGGTTGAGATTGTGGATGCTGGCAGCGATGGTAAGGAAGACTATATCACCGTGCTTTTTACCGCTAATCTGCTTGACTATACGGTAGACGAACACACTGGTGCCCTGATTGAGGGCAGCATGACCGAGCCGGTTAAATTTGCCGAGGAATGGACCTGGGCTCGACCGGTGGGTACTGATAACTGGCTGTTGGAGGGAATAGAGACGGTTGCAGATTGATGGTTAGTTTGCTTGTACGTAAAAAGCCGGATTTTCCTGCAGGAAAATCCGGCTTTTTTCTTGGCCATAATGGTTGACAGCTGGAAGTAAAGAACCTGCCCCTTGCAAACATACCTCGAAACATTGCAATGGTGAGAGCACCAAACGCGGGGGTATCACTAAGGCTGGCAAAAGGCACGCCCGGCGAATGCTTGTCGAGGCGGCCTGGTCTTACCGGTTTCCGGCGCGGGTCAGCCGCCGGTTGCGGGATCGGCAGGGAACCCTGCCCGAGTCGGTTTGGGAGATCGCCTGGACAGCCCAGGTTCGCCTTTGTGCCCGTTACAGGGGATTGATCGTCAGGGGGAAGCAAAGCCAGGTTGCGGTGACGGCCATTGCCCGTGAATTGTCGGGGTTTATGTGGGTGATCACCAGAACGTTTTCGCTTCCGGCATAAGCCTTGGTGCAACAGTAGAGCAACAGACCATATTTTCAGTTTTTAACGTGGCTTGTCGAGTGCCAGCAACAATGCCAAGCTGACAAGGTTCGACATTTTCTTGGCGATTTTGCAAACTATGTTCGAATGAACCTTAAAGGCAGCAGTATAGGGGAGGATCAAGATTGTGAAGGCTATATTCAACCATGATAATCAGGAGGCGAATTCTGCGTTTCATCTTTAGCAGTGAGAGGCACGTGGAACTCGCTCTGGGTATTCTGGCTGCCCGACAGAGTGTTTGTGAGCGTATTATCAAGGATTTTTTAGTTAAGCTTGAGGCTGGTTTGTGGCTGCGGGCCAGATAACTTGGTGGTACCTGGGAAGTAGTCAACGAGCTTACAACGAATCCTTTTGAGCGCTGGTCGCAGCTCTATCTTACTAAAAGGGAATGGAGAAAAGAGGATCTTTACCGGATTTCCTTAGAGATGCAGAGTATGAATGCGAAAGGGTTTGTTCTTGGAGTGTGGAATAACTGGGACAAACTTGGCCAGCGGCTGGACACTGGCCGTATTAGCACAGCGCTGCAGGGCCACCTCTGTAGCGGCAGAAGTAACGACTGGTGGCCCTACTATATACCAGCAGACCCATATCAAAACTGGGTTGATGAAAAGACCTTGAGCCGGTTTTTTGGCAATGCATGCGAAGAAACGGTTTCGGAACTTTCCGAGGGCATGCTGAAAATTGCAAGGGCCACTGAGCAGACTATTGACACGGTTCTTTGTGAGTGGCGCAGACAGCAGGAATCAAAACACTGAGCAAGGCACTTGGCAGAACACTGACAAGAAGGCAGCAGCTGGGTGTAGAACATGACGGATTTTTTCTGGTTGGTTGTTGACGCTTTCAACTTTACCTGAATCCCGCCGTGTTCCTTTACCTGTCTGCGCTTCTGTTAGTGGTGCACTTGCAATGAGAATCTACCGGAGCTGTTTTTTTGCCGTCTGCCCCCTTTGTATGGTGACAGCCATCGTCATTCCAACCATTCTGGATATGTACGGCAGGTGGGCTGACGGGACCATCAATTTCCTGGTGTCTGAGCGGACCCAGCTCCTTAAACGCATTGTTGCAAAAAAACAGACGTGAAATTCCATTCGCCCTGCAGGTTATGGTTGGCAATTGATTACCCTGCACATCTTCTATTGTTTACCTGTTGTGCCCATGGCCCAGACTGACCCGGGTTAAATGGGCGATCCAGCTTTTTTTGGTTTATCGATCTGATTTTGCACAAAAAAATGATGATAAACATAAATTGTATTGGATGGTGTTTCCCTGTGGTGGCCTTACGGTGCACCCCCCTGGGCCAACTAAGTGGTGATGAGGCCAGAAAAACACGCGCGCTTTAGGATTGCATCTCAAGAGTATTTCGGTTAAGCTTTCAAGGTGAAAGTCATTTCTTCCTGTTTCTTCAAGGGGATGGATCGCTCGATCGGCTGGCCGCGCTTAAACACCGTCCGGTTGGTCTGAAACGGTTTCTTATGTTGAGCGATTTCACCTTGGTTGTATTTTTTGTTTCACGTCTGCCGCAGTTCGACTGCCGGTCAACCTAAAACAGCATTGAAGGAGATTGAGCTTATGTCTCGGAAAATGGTCACAATTGACGGAAACCAGGCGTGCACGCATGTCGCGTATGCCACTAGTGAAGTCATTACAATTTATCCCATCACGCCGT
>JAHKLX010000131.1 GCA_020854835.1 Microcaldota archaeon | reverse complement strand
TCATTTTCTTCTCCTTTCCTCACTTTTTTTGCAATGCAATAATGGATATAAATTCAAAAACTATATTGCTTGCCAGAAATGCTGTTATTTGTGACGGATCCACGCAAGGCAAGACTTCAACAATGTCGTAACCTATAAAACTGATATCTTTTAGTTTTCTTATCATATCAAGTATTTCCATACTTGAGAATCCGCCTACTTCTATGGTTCCTGTTCCCGGTGCATAAGCAGGATCTACAAAGTCAATGTCGAATGAAAAAAAGGCCTTTTTATCTCCAACTCTATTAATAATACGTTCAATGGTATTAGCCAGCCCAATTTCTCTCATTTCGAAGCTTGTTATGACTTCAAACCCCAGGTTTTCTGATTCAATTAAGTCTTTTTCGGAATAAAAAGTTCCCCGCATACCAATTTGAATGGAATGCTCTACATCAATAAGTCCTTCTTCCAGAGCTCTTCTAAAAACTGTTCCATGATTGTATTTTTTTCCGAAATATGAATCTATGGTGTCAAAATGAGAATCAAAATGAACTAAAGCCACCGGTCCATGAATTTTTGCTATTGCCCTTAACTCACCTAATGTAATTGAATGATCGCCACCAAGACAAATTGGAATTGCACCGCTCTTAACTACTGGTAAAAGTTCCTTTTCTATTCTTTCATATGTGTCTTCAATATATCCGGGATTAACAGAAACATCTCCATAGTCAACCCCTGACAATTTTTCAACAACATTTACCTTTTGAGGAGCATTATAAGGTTTAATCAACGAGGATATATCTCTTATTGCCGAAGGTCCAAAACGAGATCCTGTTCTGTAAGTAGATGCGGTGTCAAAAGGAATACCAATCACTGCGTAATCAATGTCTTCTGTTGTTTTGATATTTGGAAGTCTCATGAATGTCTTTATCTCTGCAAATCGTGGAACTTCCAATGAATTTATCGGTACATATTTATTCATTCTTGCCTCCTTTTTTTGAATGCACTTTAATTGATATATTTATACTTTTATTATAAAGCAATTATCATGCCAGTTGCTTTTCCTTTGGTTTTTCAACGTTTTTTTCTTCTCAGGCAAATCAAAAGACGAGGCAAATGCAAAAATGCACTTATCTCGTCTTTATTTTCCTAAAAAACATAGCATTTCTAGTCAATACTTCATATGCAAAAATGCACTACACAATGCATTTTTGCATTTACCCTTTTTCTTCATATCTGTTTAGTTTTCTTCTTATTGTTGTGACATTCACTCCTATTTCTTTTGCCGCTTCTGCAATAGAACCTTTTTGTTCAATTACACTCTTTAAAAGTTTACAGTCAAATTGTCCCAAAATCTTTTTATAATTTTCCGGATTGAAGTTTTCCAACTCACCGAAATGTACGTTTTCGTCCAATATTTCAAAGGGTAAATCTTCTGTTTCTATACTGCTTTTTCCAATACTGACCATTAATCTTTCTATCAAGTTTTCAAGTTCTCTTACATTACCCGGCCATGAATATCTGATCATCTTATTTATTACCTCGGGACTCATTTTTTTGTTCCACCCGTATTTGCTGTTTATTTTCTTTTCAACAACACTTATTAAAGATAAAATGTCTTCAGGTCTTTCCCTCAAAGCAGGTATATGGATTGGCACAACATTTAATCTATAGTACAAATCCTCTCTGAAAAGTTTTTCTTCAACCATTTTTTCCAAATTCATATTTGTCGCCGCTATTATCCTTATATCAAGTTCTCGAAGATCCTTACTGCCAACGGGAACAATTTCACGGTCTTGAATCGCTCGCAGTATCTTTGGTTGCATTGACAAAGGCATTTCTCCTATTTCGTCCAATACAACAGTCCCTCCGTTACCCAATTCCAAAAGACCCACTTTGCCTTCTTTTTCTGCCCCGGTAAATGCGCCTCTCTCATATCCGAATAATTCCGACTCGAAAAGAGTCTCGGGAATAGCACTGCAGTCAATTTTTATATATGGTCCGTTTTGTCTTTTACTTCTCTTATGTATAAACTGACTCAACACTCCTTTCCCAACACCGGACTCTCCTGTGATAAGGACTGTAGAATCCACTTCGGCAACTGTCAATGCAAGTTTAATTACTTTTTGCATCACAGTATTTTTTGATTCTATATCTACCGTTTTGAATTGCTCTTTTCTGAGGACTTCAATCTCTTTTTTATATTTTGCAGTCTGGTGTTCTTTTATGTAAAGTTGCTTTTTTAAAGTATTTAAATCAGTAATGTCTCTGGAATTAACAATTATTTTGTCAACCGATCCTTCTTTATAAATTGGTGTTCCTGTAACAAGTATCTCTTTGCCGTTCTTGGCAGTCTGCATTATTGTTGCCGGTGCACTTGTCTCCAATACTATAAGTGTGACCGACTCGGAATATACACCATCTTCAACTAGTTCCCTTATGTTTTTTGCCTTTGCTTCTTTTTCAGTCAACCCTTCTATCCTTGTACATGCCTGATTTAAATATAATGTTCTTCCGTCTTTGTCCAAGATATGAATGCCATCATGAGAAAATTCAAATGCAGCTTTGAACATTTCGATTTGGGCCTTTTCACTTAGATGTTCCACTTCATACCTCCAATGCATATAGTACAATGGCTTGCATAAGTAATTTAATATCTATTATTTTCGAATTACTTTAGCAGATTTCTTTATTAATAATACACCATTTGCTCTTTGTGGGCAACGTCACAGTAAATGCACCTGTAAATCCTGTTTCCCCTGTCGGCCAGCAGGAAGGTGTGCTTTATTTCCTGCTCCGTGGAAGTTATACATCTCGGATTGTGACATCGTATCACATTAGTCAGTTTTTCCGGTAATTCCAGATTCTTCTTTTCATGTAATTTTCCGTTTTCTACTA
>JAHKLX010000139.1 GCA_020854835.1 Microcaldota archaeon | reverse complement strand
TAAGGGGCGTTATTACATAGCCAACATCGCCCTTGGTGTATACCTTGGCGTCAAATCCGGTATCCTTTGCCTTTATGAATATCTTGTTAAGGCTCTCCTCCTTTTCTTTATCGTACTCGTTTCTTATCTCAAAGGTCATGTCCCCGAACATCTCAAGGCCTTCGGATACCTCCCGGGGCAGTCCTTCCTCGTTGAACTTAAGCTTCATGTTCATGGCCATTTCCGACTTGCCCCTTGCCACATTTTCGGTCCGCTCGGCTGCTTCCATGTAGACCTCGTAATCGCTCTTACCGCTGCAGCCGGATGCCAATGCCACCAGCAGCAGGGTTATTATTATCAGTACAGCTTTTCTTTTCTTCATAAAACAAAACCTCCTTCGTGTGTCTATCTATATTGTAGACATTTTGAAGAAGGGCAGTATGTATTAAAGGTAATGTTTTCTTGCTTTTATACATGACTAAAGTCATAGAAGTCTGTTTTTTACCGCAAAAATGGCAAGCTGGGTCCTGTCCCGGAGGTCCAGCTTTATAAGGATGCTGGATATATGGTTTTTGACGGTGCCCTCGGTGATGAAAAGTTCCTCGGCTATCTCGCGGTTGTTCCTGCCCCCGCCTATAAGCTTTACAATATCCCTTTCCCTGGAGGTAAGAGATTTTACCTTTGGGTCGGCCTCACCGATTTCGCTGTCCATATTGCGGAACTTCTCCACCACCCTGGCGGCAATCTGCGGCTGCATAAGGGCTCCGCCGCCGTGGACCTCCCTTATGGCTTCGGTTATCTTGGCGGGCGGGGCGTCCTTTAAGAGGTAACCGGATGCGCCGTATTTAAGCGCCTGGAATATGTACTCATCCTCGTCGAAGGTGGTAAGTATTATTACCGCTACGTTGGGGAAGTCCCTTTTTATTCTCCTTGTGGCCTCCACGCCGTCCATAACCGGCATCCGTATGTCCATAAGAAGAAGGTCCAAGGCATGCTCCTCGCACAGCCGGTAACCCTCAAGGCCGGTGGCCCCCTCCCCCACCACTTCCATGCCGTCCTGGGATGAGAGTATCATCTTCATGCCCTGCCTGAATATCTCCTGGTCGTCCACAATGCCAATCCTTATCATTTGTATCCCCCCGTTTTTCTAAACCTTCCGGCCAACCTGAAGCCCTGCCCGGTCTCTATTTCAAGGCTTCCGTCCATATCTTCAAGTCTTTTACGCATGCTTGAGAGGCCAAAGCCTTCTGTGTAACTGCCGCCTGCCGCCCCGTTGTTTTGTATGCAAAACCAGATCCCGTCATCGTCCCGACCGGCCTCGATGTCTATCCTGGTGGCCCTGCCGTGGCGGGCTGCATTGGTAATGGCCTCCTGGATAACCCTGTACAGGACTGTGTTTTCCTGCGGGGCCAGTTCGGTATCCGGTAGTGTGTAGTTTATCTCAATACCGGTATTTTTGCTGAACTCTTCAATCATGTCTATTATACTTTCCATTTCGTCTGCGATATCATTACCCGCCCTGTCTGTGGCGCCATTAGTCCCGGCTATGCTGCTTTCCATGTCGACTGTACCGCCTTCCATCACACAGCTGTTCTTACCGCCTGCAGAGTTGTTTGTGCCGTCTGTAACACTGCCGGTTCCGCTACTGCTTCTATCCGCGGCGCTGCCCGTCTCGCCGCTACCCATGCCACCGAGGGCCCTAAGTGCCCGCCGGGTATCGGTAAGGGCCTCCCGGGCATTACCTGCGCACCGGTCCAGGTACTGGTTAGTTTTATCCGGCTCCTTCTTCAGGTATTCCTTTCCCATCTCAATCTGCATTATTAGCGAGGTGAGCCGGTGTCCCAGGGAATCGTGCATATCCCTTGCTATGCGGTTTCTCTCCTCAAAGGCTGCCGCTTTTTCCTTCTGGGCGGAAAGCTCCTCCAGCCGGTGGTACGCCTCCACCAGTTCCCGGTAAAGCCTTTGGCTTTTGTTCCGCTCCTCCTGCTGCAGCTTGCCAAAGTTAATAAGGGTGATGAGAAAGACCAGCGCAAACAGGTTGAAAAGAAGCTGCGAGAGTATTGATGCGCTAACTCCAAAGTGCAGTGCGTAGACGTATTTTGACAGAGCCGCCACAGAAAGTATGACCGCCGCAATATTTCCTTTCCTTTTGTCAAGGCTAATACCCGCCTCGACTATGGCAGATATGTAAAGTATATGGAAAAAGTAATTGACCAGGTACTTGGACTGGTATTCAAGGAGGAATATAAGGGCTGCATCCACCGTATACCAGAACCCGCTGCCCGTTTTCAGCCTTGGCCTTATAAGCCCCCACGCAGCAAAAGCTGTAAATAGCATCACCAAAAGGGCAGTCCGCTCCGGCGAAGCCCCCTCAAAGGCCAGCGCAAATGCGAATATGATTAGATTAATGAATAGCTTTATTATTGAATATTGCCGCTTCATGCTGTGGCCTCCTAATACACATGCGCAAGCTATTTATTAGAATTATTCTACATCCTATACCCATTACCTTCAACTGTGCCTGCACAACACAGCAAACATAGAGGACGGTTCTTTTTGTTTGCGCATAATAAGCAAATGCATTGCTATAAATATTGCTTCTACCCCATTAACTGAACCTGCTTAAGGGAATATAGGAAAATATTGTTTAAGTGGCAGGAAAATGCCAATATTTGTAGAATGGTAAATATATATAAGGCACTATAAAATATTGAACAAGTTAATTCTTGTAAACCTATTCATTTGTCACATTTTGCTCGCTTTAATTTTTCGAAAGATAGTCTGCAATTATCCGGGTTTGAATTAATGATACTTAATAAGGAGCTAATAATACAAATTGGCCTTATATCGATTAAGATTTATTTGTTATGCTAGGAGGGCATAATGGAAAATAGTTTTTTATATTTACAGACGAATCTATTAAAATTGAATTAGAAAGATTACATATATGTACATGGGAATTCAAGAATGGTTCTGCAATAATTGAATTTGGTGGAGAAATTAAAAATATACAGAAATATAAAGATGGAAGACTTATATTAAATATTTATATCCCATGGATAACAGAAAAGCATAATATTATTGATCTATATGATAAATTGAAGGAACCGGAAAACTGCCGGTTCATTTTCAATGATTCTGTCTTAGGTAATAAATTCTTAGACGATGGGCAAAAAAAGAACGGAGTGATACAGGAATTTGAAGGAAGAAGCCCTCTTTGTATTATGCCAATAGCGTCTAGTATCGATAAAAAAAATAGGATTGTAACTATAATCATAGAACTTGCTCGTCTTCTAGAAAGAGATCCTTTAGGGAAAGCAAATATTTATTTCAGGTTTTTCATCGAACCTGATATTAATTACCTCACAATAAGAAAAGCCGGAATAAGTCGTTCTACGATTATATATGATTTTAAAATTAATGAAAAAAGGAATTTACCACAAAATTCTAGTATCAGTTTTCGAGATAAAAATTTGTGTAAAATACATAACTGCTTCTTTTTCAATATTTTACCTAATTCATTTGATTTATCTTTCTTTGATAACAGAGCATTAAAAAATATCCGAACACTTGAATGTGATTCCTTTAAGAGGTATCTAGGGGATAAACGTGTTAGAAAAAATGAGCTAGTCGTAGTGTTCTATAAAAAGAAATCTGAGGAGAGCTATTCCTATTTTTCAATCTATTCAAAAGAAAGAATTGGTACAGGGCACTTCGCATTAGCAGTTTTGGCTAACTTAATATGCGGAATTCTGCTATTTATACCTAATTATGACAAAATCCAAAACCTAAGTTTGTTTTCGAGAGATTTATGGATGAATTTGCCATATGAGGTTTATTTTTGCATGTGCGTTGGATTGTTCATATTATTATATTTTACCTGGCCAAGACTATTAGCTGCTTTTTGTTGGTTAGATAATATATTGAAGAGTAGGAGTTAAACTATGAAAACTTTATTGGATACTAATATTGTGATTCATCGAGAAGCAAACCGAATCCTCAATAAAGATATTGGAGTACTATTTAGATGGCTTGATAAGGGAAAATATACTAAATGTGTTCATCCTATTACTATTCAAGAAATCAAAAAAAACAGAAATGAAGAGACAGCTAATACTTTCGATATTAAACTGCAAAGCTATGAGGTGCTTAAAACCGTAACACCTTTATCTGATGAAGTAAAGACTATATCCGAAAAAATAGATAAAAATCAAAATGATATAAATGATACAATTATTTTGAATGAAATATATTGTGGGAGAATTGATTTTCTCATTACTGAAGATAGAAATATACATACAAAAGCGGAGATACTTGGAATAAATGATAGAGTATTTAGAATTGATTCATTTCTTGAAAAAGTTGTTTCTGAGAATCCTGATTTGGTGGACTATAAAGTTCTTTCAGTTAAGAAGAGATATTTCGGTGATATAAATCTTAACGATCAATTTTTTGATAGTTTTAAAGAAGACTATAAAGATTTTTGTAATTGGTTCTTAAAAAAATCTGATGAAACTGCATATATTACAATGAGCAAAGGTAATTTGCTATCATTTTTATACTTAAAGGTAGAGGGCAAAAATGAGGACTATTCAGACATTATACCAATTTTTATGCCGAAAAAACGACTTAAAATTGGTACTTTTAAGGTTATAAGTAATGGAGTTCGTTTAGGTGAGCGTTTTATGAAAATAATTTTTGATAATGCAATACAATATAAAGTTGATGAGATTTATGTTACAATATTCGATAAGAGAAATGAACAGAAAAGGTTAATTAGTTTATTAGAAGATTGGGGCTTTGTTAGGCACGGTTCGAAAATAACTATTACTGGAAAAGAATTGGTTTATGTGCGTGATTTCACTCCAGCTTTCAATAAAAAGAATCCAAAATTAACTTTCCCCTATCTTTCTAAGAACACTAATATCTATATGGTACCAATATACCCAAAATACCATACAGAACTACTACCCGATTCAATATTAACGACGGAATCTCCATATGAATTTGTAGAGAACCAACCACATAGAAATGCAATAAGTAAAGTATATGTCTCCCGATCATTAGATCGAAGTATTGAAAAAGGAGATATTATTATTTTTTATAGAACAGCAGCAAAAAACAAGCCAGCTTATTACAGCAGCGTAATTACAACGATAGCAATAGCAGAAGGAATAATTGATTATATCAAAGATGAAAACGATTTTATATTGAAATGTCGAAAAAGAAGTGTGTTTACAGATAAAGAGCTTAAAGAGTTCTGGAATTGGAACTCAAAATTGAAACCGTTTATTATTAACTTTTTATATATTCATTCATTTCCCGCAGGAAAACGAATGAATAGGCAAAGACTTCTTGAGCTAGGTATAATTTCGGGTGAAGATAATGAATTAAGAGGTTTAAAGAAGATAACAAAATCAGATTTTGAAATAATATTGAAGGAGACTGATACAAATGAAAGTCTTATTGTCGATTAAACCAGAATTCGCTGAGATGATCTTTAACGGAACCAAAAAATATGAATTTAGACGTACAATCTTTAAAGATAAAAATGTAAATATAGTTGTTGTATATGCTTCATCCCCCATTCAGAGAGTTATAGGTGAATTTGAAATTGATACAATTTTAAATGACAACTTACAAGAATTATGGAACAGAACAAAATATTATTCCGGCATATCTGAGGACTACTTTTTTGAGTATTTTAATAATAGAGAACATGGTTATGCAATTAAAATAAAGAAAACAAGAATGTATAAACAGAAGTTGTCATTAAAAGATGATTTTAATATGACACCACCTCAGTCATTCAGGTATATGTGATTTTGTATTATAATTGTTAATTTTGAGAGTGATAAAGATGATATTTATGCAAATTAGTTATTTATCATAATTCTTATGATAGCTATTGAGGACTGGAAAGAATACTCTTACATAAAACCAGCTACTATTAATACATCCACAGAAATGCAGGCGTTAGAACAAGTTTTACGTGAAATTGAACAATTTAAATAAAACTATAGAAGTAATAGAAACCAAACGAGTTTAATTAGAATCTTTTTGATTGTGAACAAATCCGTTTTCATTTTTACTTAAGCTGTAAGATTACACCAATAGTTAATCTATTCCAAAACTATTGTTTTTTACTTTAAGTCTTATATAAAAAAGAATCGTACAGAAAAGAAAAGCTTTCACGGTCGTTTCAGATGTATGGTTACTCCGCATTCTACTAACGGCTATCACTAAATAGAAGGTGAAAGTTATGGAAGAGCAAATAAGAATTGCCACATTCAAATGGATAGAAGAACAGGTGCAGATTTACGGTGAAGTGCTGCCACGTACTGTTCTCGAAAAGGGCTTCTTCTTTAATAGCCACCGTATTACACTTGTAGGCCCTCAGGGTATATGGAAGCCCAGAGTGTTTCAAAGAATTCCTATTTCTATTACCACGGTCGCCGGTGGTCCATATGATGATTTCTTTACAAATGAAGGGTTTCTAAACTATCGTTATCGCGGAACCGACATAAACCACAGGGATAATGTAGGACTGCGTGAAGCAATGCAAAAACAAATTCCCCTTATATATTTCCACGGGATTGTCAAAGGC
>JAHKLX010000096.1 GCA_020854835.1 Microcaldota archaeon | reverse complement strand
TTAAATGTGAATGGAACAGTTTATGAAATAAACACAACAAATTCGACACAAAAAAACTATGAAGTGGAACTTGAAAACGGGGATTATGAATGGAATGTTGGTTGTAATGATTCAATTAATTTTAATGTTAGTGAAACATGGATAGTTACTATTGATTATCAAACTGAAGAGGAAGAAAAAACTCCAGATGAGCCCAGAGGCAGAGGTTCTTCAGGGGGTGGTGGAAGTGGAGGGGGATCTGTATCAGTTGGAACATCAAGCAGTAATTTAGAAGATGAAGATGTTGAGGGAGAATATATTGAATTGACACCCATTATTATTCCTGAAAAACCCTTGCCAGAACAACCTTATGAAGAAAATTTGCTTGAATTTGTTTATCAATATAGAAATGTTGTTGAAGACCCTATAAAAATAACTGTATTCTCGGAATCTGGCGAACCTGCACAAGGAGTTATTATTGAAATAATTACTCCTTTTAACATGATTATAACATTAGAAACAGATGAAAATGGTGAAGTAATATTTGTTCCAGAATATGAAGGAATTTATAAAATGAGATATAAAGGATCTTTGAATTATATGGGTTCAGTCCAAGTGCTTTCAAGTATCAAAACTTTTGATCCTCCTCCCTTAGAAGAAACCCCCGTATCCCCTACAAATAAAGATTCAGATAAAAAGGATACTGCACCATTGATAATAGGGGCAATAGTTTTGGTAGTCATATTGGTTAGCGCATTTGTTAAATTATTATATGCACACTATAAATCTAAATAAAGATGAAACATTTTATTGAGATGTTTTGAAATAGATTCATTCCTAGTATTCCAAAGGATACGAGTTATAGTTGTTTACAATATATTGAAAAAATGTTGAAACAAAATAGAATTGCTGAGTAAGGGGAATTAAAAGATAATCAACGCCATCTAGTTTTTAATTATTACTCATCAACTTAGAATCATGGACAAAACAACTGTTCAAGAACTTATGCAAACAGGGCTTGTTATAATAGACAAACCCCCAGGCCCCACTTCCCACGAAGTTTCATCATGGGTTAAAAAAATTCTCAAAACTAAAAAAAGCGGACATTCTGGTACTTTGGATCCGAACGTTACTGGAGTTTTACCTGTCGCCTTAAACAGAGCAACAAAACTCTTACAATTTTTAACAAAAGACAAAAAAAGGTATGTCGGTATTTTAAAATTTAGAAAAAGCCAGAATGTAGAAAAAATTGAAAAAGCGCTTAAACTTTTTGAAGGGGAGATCTTGCAGCTCCCTCCCAAAAAATGCGCAGTCAAAAGAATACAACGAAAAAAAAAGATATATGGTTTAAACATTTTAGAAATCAAAGAGAACAGGGTTCTTTTTGAAACAGAAGTTGAAGCTGGAACTTATATAAGATCCATCGCAAGAGAATTGAATTATATGTTCGGTTATTGCGTACTCGAAGAATTAAGAAGAATTGGTGTTGGAAAAATTACTGATAATTATTCAATTAAATTACAGGATCTAGTTGATGCTTTTTGGTTATATGAAACTCAGAAAGATAGTTCAAAACTTGAGAGAATTATACATCCTATTCAAGATTTTATTGATTTTCCAAAAATAATTATTAGCGATAATACTATAGAGCCCATAACTCATGGCTCCCCTCTTTTTAGGCCAGGAGTTGAAAAATATGATAATTTTGAGAGGGGAGAGCTTATTGCTATTTTTACAAAAAATAATGAATTCTTGGGTGTTCACCAGGCAATTGAAAAATCTGATAACCTTAAAAATATTGGCAGTGGAATTATATCAATACCTAAAAAAGTGTTTAAAAATCCAAAAGATCTGAATGCCCCCGTAGTATAACTTGGATAGAACGCAAGCTTGCGGAAATTCTTAAAAACAAATTTGAATTACAAAAAGCTTGATATCCGGGTTCAAATCCCGGCGGGGGCACACTTATTTTATAGATATACTTAAAAACACAGATATATACTATATATAACATGAAAAATTTGAAAGATAGAAGTGATTTTGAAACTCCAAAACCAAAAAAGAAAATAAAAAATAAATTTCTAAAAATTGCATGTTTAGTTACTATTGGAGCCATTGGATTTGGAATAGGGGCACATTTTTACAACAAACACATGTTATTGAATACTCAAATTGTTCATCAAAATCAAACAAAAAAGGTTAACCAAAAATTTGAAACTGCTAAAAAAGTTCTAGACTATCTTTATTCAATTCCTGTGAATGAATCAAAAACAACTGAAGAATATGTTGAAGAATATATGCAAATCAAAAAGATGGTTGAAAAAAAGTTTTCACTGAAACTTCCAAATTATTCCACAATGTCTGCTGATTTCAAAATGGTCAATAACATCCTTTATTCCTTGGCTTGTAGTAAAGAACAACCAAATGTTTATATTATTAAAACTGATCCCAGGTATATAATACTTGATTATCTTCTTGGGAAAAGCATAGATGAAACTTTTGAATTTTTTAACTATGTTTTGGAAAATGGCAATCCAAATTATGGCAAAAATAATATAATCAATGCAGATATAATTTTTTCCCTAAAGAAAGGTGTTTGTATGGAAAAATCAGTTATGTTGGCAACATATCTGGTATCGTTGGGTGTTGGGTGTGAAGTTATATTTGTACCCCCTGTGGTTGGTTCAGTGGGTGAAAGAACTGGGGAGGGTCATGCTTTTGTAAAAATAACCACGGGTGAAAGCAAAGGTTGTATTTTAGATCCTGGAATGAGATTAAAAAGTAGCAATATCGTGGAACATTTAGTTACATTATCTAAACAAGAAAATTTTCCCCCCTTTATTTATGCGCCAGATAAAATTGTAGTTGTCTTAAGCCGTTTTTATTCTGAGGAAGAACTTCCAGTATTAGTGACATATTTAATCGAGAGTGGATCTGACGAGGAATATTGTGGGATTATTAAAAATTTTAAAGATAGCCTGCGATTAGAGGCAGACAAAGAAAAAGAAAGTATGGAAGCCAATTTAGATAATTTATATTACCTAATTGATAAATATGGTATAATTACTTTGAACGTGCAATTCAATTCCCAAGGTTTATAAGATATTCCTTTTAATTTTTATTTAAAATAGTTTTTTGAGGTGAAAAATATGAAATGGATGTTAGTTCTTGCAATCGCAAGTGTGTTACTAATTTCAATGGGTTGTATTGGTGGGGAAGAAGAAAAAATAGATGATGTTCCAACAACAACTTCAAACCAAACAACTCCTCCAACACAAACACAAGATTCAGAACCTGATGATCAACCAGCAACACTTGATTACAACAGCATGGAATATGCAGCTTTACAAACGTTAGGGGTTCCGATAAAATGTGTTATGGAAAACGATGAGATGGTATCTGAGTTGTATTTCAAAGGTGAAAAAGCATACATGCTCCACACCCTAAAATCAGCACAGTATGAAACAGAAGTGGTTGTTAAAGACAATAAAGCCTACATAAAATTTGATGACACAATAAAACAAGGTTTTGGTGCAGTTGATTGTGATTGGGTAGTATTATCACAGGAAGATGAAGCTGTTTCCGAATATGAAGATTTTGGAAATATGGCTGAAATAGATGAAACAGACTTCCAAATGAATTTTAACTGTGCCTTGGATGTTTTTGGTGATGAAAAATTTGAAACATCTGGAAACATTTGTGAATTTGAAGAATTATTTGGGGGATTTGTTGTTGAAGATCCCTGTCAAATATACACAGATCCTGCAGATAAAGCAAGATGTTACAAGCAATTAGAACAGGGAATGCAATAATTCCCTTTTAATTTTTTTAACCAAAAACTTTAAATATTTGAATTGTTTCTATATATTGTTAGTTTGGGGGGATGAATATGGCTACAAAGAAAAAAAAACCAGAAAAAACTGATGAAATTGTAAAGAAACAGTTTAAAAGAAAAGTTAAAAGACGAATTATCGAAGAATATGTTGAAGAACCTGATGAAGAATTCGAGGTTGTGAAAAATCAAAAAGAAGAAATTGAAGAAACGACTGTCGAATACGAACCTAAGCGAAATATGTATGTCGGTTTTTGGAGAAGATTTTTTGCTCAGTGTATTGATGCAGTTTTTGTATCGATAACTTTTGGAATAGGAATGATTGTTAATTTAATAACAGAACCTTTGTATGGGTGGACAGTTGGAAAATATCTTTTAGGCATAAGGGTTGTTAGTGAGAAAACAATGAGACCATCAGGAATAATAAATAATTGGATAATGCGAAGTTTGATTGGGAAATGTATTTTAGACACTCTTGTTTTGGGAATTGGTTGGATCTGGCCAGCGTTTGACAGCAAAAAACAAGCATGGCATGATAAAATCGCCGGAACAATAGTTGTTTATAAAAGATTCATGGATTAATCTATTTCTTTTTTAATATTTTTTGGATATCAGCAGGATCAACCCTTAGTCTATATTCGCGCATTATGTTAGGTATTGTTTTTAATTCAGTTATAATTTTTTCTAATTCTTTGCCTTTAATTTTTTCAATATTGAGTTTGTTTATTGCTTCACTAATAGAAACATCTTCTTTAATCGCATATTTCAAAACTTCTTCAACTGCAGCACGAACAATTGTCCCTTTTTCATAAAATCCTAAAACACTTTCTAATCTTTCATCACCAACATCAAATTCATCCCTAGATAAAGAACGAAGTAGTTCTGTTATAACCCACGCAGTAGTTTTTGGATCAGATTGAAATTTTTCAAATATATGATATTTTGGATGAATTACAATCTTTGATGCGAGGTCTTTTCCGATTTTCTTCTCAAGAGAGTTCAGCCGGTCTTCATAATCTTCTGGTTCTTTGATTTGGGACCAAAGATCTTCAATTAATATTGACTGGACATCGGTTTCAGGATACATTCTTGCTGCACCCGGCATTGGGCGCATATAACGATTTATCAAACTATCTACATTTCTAGTCTCTGATGGGACTTTGTCGATTAAACTTCTATCATAAACCCTTTTTAGTGCGTTTAAACAAACTTCTTCTTGAGCAACAACCATAACAAATGGAAATTCTAAAACCGTTAAAAGCTCATCAGCAACTTCAGGTTCTATTTTATATTTTTCAAGTTTTTCATCTGAATGAATTATCCCCCTGATTCCTGCAGGTTTTGCATAATCACTTAATTCTGTACCATATCTATAATCTGGACAAAGTTCCCTACCAAATAAACCTTGAAAATTAGGCATTTTTAAGGCAAAAACACTATGGCCTTTTTTAATATTCGAGAAAAGTTTTGATTTTGTTGAATCGAAAATACTTGTAATTTCATAAACTTCAAAGGGATATTCAATTTTGTTGTTGAACCTTTTTTTTAATTCATTTATAATATCATTGTAATTTTTTTGACGTTGGATTTCGTTGAGTATAACTTTTTTCATTTCTTTAATATCTTGGAAACCTTTCATCTCAACTCTGGCACCTTCAGGAATTGAAACGTTGACATCTTGTCTTATTGTTCCTATGCCTCGCATAACTTTAGTCATTCTAAGCATTCTTCCTATTTTTTCAGCAGTTTCAACTGCATGATCGGGATCAATAATATCTGGAGCAGTTGTTATTTCAACTAAAGGAATACCTAACCTATCCAATCGGTATTCTGCAGTATTATTTTCTCTTTTTACAATTCCTGCACTTTCTTCCTCAAGGCAAATCTGATCTATGCGAACTCTACCTTTTGAAGTTTCAACATAACCATCTGTTGCAATTACCATTGTCCGCTGGAAACCTGAGGTGTTAGAACCATCAACAACAGTTTTTCTCATTACGTTTATTTCGTCAACAGGCTTGCAGTTTAACATTTTTGAAATTTGTAAAACTATCTCAATTGATTCTGAATTTACATCATGTGGAGGTTCGGCATCAAGCTCAACCAAACAACAATTTTCATAGACATGATAGATATACTCTTTATCCTGCATAGCTTGGTATGCAACTGCTTGATCAGTTTCTCCCATTTCGCTTTTAACAGCATATTGTTTTCGTGTTATTTTTATGTTTAAATCCTGACTTTCATGAGACGAACACTGGCAAAAAAGTTTGTGTGTATCCAATCTTTGATGGATTTCTAAACCACATTTAAATTTCATAGCTTTCAAACTCCTCAAAAATATCAGATCTTTCAGAAATCTCGCCAACTAAATTAGTTTCCATCTGTTCTTTCACTTTGTTTAATTTTTTGGTGTTGCCGAGAACATACATAAGTTTTACATAAGCAGTTTCAGGAGTCCAATCGCACAAATGTCCAATCACTCCTGCTTCCCTAAGCAAACGCCCATACGTATAAACATTCATATTTACCCTGCCGTGAATGCATTGAGATGACATCACAACTGCAGTTCCGCTATCAAGTAGCTCTTTTATTTCTTTTAATAGAGGTTGTGATTTTTTATGCTCTGAATTGGTTGATACGTGCCCCAAACCAGTACCCATAAGAACAACACCTTCATATTCTGATAATCTTGAAATCTCCTTTGGGTTCATACCCGGATAATAATACTGCATACAAACATTTGTATTCAATTTTTTATTAAATTTTAATTTTGTTTTTGGTTTTAGGACTTTTGAGAGTTCTGATATTTTTTGTTTTCTCCAGTCTATCTTTAGTAAAGGGAGGTCGTTTATTGTGCGCATCGTATCTCTCCTAGAGGTATGCATTTTTCTGACTCTGGTACCCCTATGGGCATAACAAACATCATCATTCATTGATGCATGCATACAAACAGCAACTTCTGCAAAATCGTGTTTTGCGGCCATAATTGAAGAAATTAAATTGGTTTTTGAATCAGAAGATCCTCTATCCGAACTTCTCTGTGCCCCTGTCAAAATGATTGGACAGGGAAGATCCTGGAGCATAAAAGAAAGTGCAGCAGATGTATAATGCATTGTATCTGTCCCGTGAGTTATAACAATTCCTGTTGGTTTATCTTTTTTGATAATTTTTTCTGCTTCTTCGGCTATCTCGATCCAAAGCTCTGGAACCATATCTGCAGAAAGCAGCGAAAATAATTGAGAAACATTGACTTTTGCAATGTTTGAAACTTCAGGAAAAGCATTCAGCAGTTCCTTTTGTGAAATCATGGGGTGCACAGCGCCAGTTTTGTATTCAACTCTAGAAGCAATTGTTCCACCTGCACCAATTATAGATATTAGCGGCCCATCTGATTTAGGCTCGGTTTTAATAGAAAATTTGGTTTGTTGTGTTGGCCCCCCACAAACCATTGAATCAATATTTTTTATATGAAAACCAACATTGTAGCCATTATCTTGCTTTAAAACAAGAACATTGCTGTCACCGTCTCCCTTGGGCATTATAACTCCTGAGAGCTTGCGTCCATCTTTCAAACATATGGTTACTTTGCTTAAAATATTTGTCTTATTCTTCTTCAAAAATGATTTAACGTCCGTGGAATACTCCATTGCCTCACCTATCAATTACAAAAACACCATTTTAATTAAATTTATTCGAGTCTAACTTTTAAAAATATGATGGTACTGACAATAATAAGATGTCGTTTAAAATAACTGCTAAGGAAGGTTTGGCTAGAACTGGAAAACTTAAACTTAAGCATGGAACTGTTGAAACTCCTGCTTTTGCACCAGTTGCAACTAGGGGAGGATTAAAACTTCTTGATAAATTTGATTTGGAGGAGATTGGTGCACAAATTTTGATGAGCAATACATATCACTTGTATTTGAGGCCAGGGGCTGAAAAAATAAAAGAGTCAGGGGAATTGCACAATTTTGTAGGGTGGAGCAAACCAATTATGACAGATTCTGGTGGTTTTCAAGCTTTTTCCCTTGGTGCAGGATCAGAGCTTGGGAGAAGCAAATTTGAGTATGATACTGAACAAAAAAAGAAGTCATCTGAAGGACAAAGGAAATCTCAAAAAAGACATGCGTGGGTCGATGAAGAAGGTGTGAATTTTAGATCTGTGTACAATGGGGATTCTCACAGATTTACTCCAGAAATATCAATCAAAATCCAAGAAGATTTGGGGGCAGATATGATATTTGCATTTGATGAATGCACCTCCCCATCTGCAGATTATGATTACACAAAACAAAGCATGGAAAGAACGCATAGGTGGGCAGAAAGATGTTTGAAAGCACATACAAAAAAAGACCAACTTTTATTTGGAATTATTCAAGGCGGGACTTATAAGGATTTGAGAATTGAAAGTGCAAAAACTATTTCATCTATGAATGTTAATGGAAAAAGTTTTGATGGCATTGGAATTGGCGGGTCCTTTGGAAAAAAACAAATGAATGAGGTTTTGGAATGGATCATACCTAAACTTCCAGAAGAAAAGCCGCGGCATTTGCTCGGTATTGGCACCATAACTGACTTTTTTGAATCAGTTAAACGGGGCGTGGATTTGTTTGATTGTGTGGGCCCACAGAGAATCGCAAGAGCAGGATATTTTTATATATCTCCTGAAGAAGGAGGAAAAAAAGAAAACAAATTCAGAAAACAAATAAGTAACGCAGAATTTGGTGAGGATAAGAATCCTCTTGATTCAGAATGTAATTGTAAAATGTGCCAACGATTTACAAGAGAATACATCCACCATATTTTTAGAAACGATCCTTTGATAGGAATGAGAATCACAACTTATCATAATATTTACTTCTTTGTTAATTTAATGAAAAAAATAAGAAAAGCAATTAAAAACAATGAATTTGAAGAAATGTATAAACAGTGGTTGGGGTAGTTATTTGGATAGATACCTAATTGCTGATTCAACATCATCTTTATTCCCCAGATTGTTGGTTTGTGCATTTAATAGAATCATTAGAAAACGTTGTCGGTCTTTTTCATCATATGCATTTGTGTAAACAATACCACATATTATCCTATAATATGCAGGATTATTTGTTTTAACATTTTTTTCTAATTTTGTAAGTTCATCAAAAGCAATTTCATCAAAACCAAGATTGTGCAAGCAATATGCTCTTCCGCAAACCGAGTTTATATAATTAATATCAACTCTACCATCTGAATCCCGTATAATACGATTAAATATTTTTATGGCCTCCCCATATTTCTTATTCTTTCTGTGTGACTCTGCTAAAATACGTTGAATATCTGGAAATTGATGAAGATCGTGGGGCAAATTGGAAACGAAATTTTCAATGAAATCATACTCTCCATTTAAGTAATACAAATTTATTAATGCAGAAACCATTAAAGGGCATAGATTATGGCCTTTTTCAATATATTCTAAAAAATATTGTTCTGCTTTTTGAATATCATTATGGTTTATAAAAACATAAAAAATTGAATTGGAAAATGCTTTTGACAACATTTTAGATTTATACGCTTCAAAAACAGCTTCTGCTTTATCAGTTTTTCCAACTTTGCCATAAGCTGAAATTAGCATTGATACTGAAGCAGGAGTTGGATTAGCACTAATGCTTTTTTCTAGCAAAGATATTGCAGATGTTATTTTTCCCCGAGATATATATTTTTTAGCATTGATAATTGCATAAGAGGGGAATCTATCATCATATTTACACCTAATAAAGCATTTGTTGTTTTTACGCGTTATTCTGTCTCTTTTAAATTTCCAAAATTCAGAATCACTATTAAATCTATCATCTGGGTGTATCGGTCGTACCATATATGTATTGTTTCTAAAAATGTTTTTAAATGTTTTGAAAACAATTTAAATTTAATGTGCTTAATAAAAACGTGGTAAAATGAAAATTGGGACTTTAGGATATTTGATTGATGGAAACAAAATCTTATTGGCAATGAAAAAAAGAAGCTTTGGCAAAGGCTGGTACAACGGCGTTGGCGGAAAAATAAAACCTGATGAAAGCTTTGAACAAGCTTTATCAAGAGAATGTGAAGAAGAGATTGATGTTAAACCATTAGAAATGGAACATGTGGCAGATTTGGCTTTTTACGATAGTGGAAAATTGGGTTTTCTGGTTAAAGTTTATTTTATTAACAGATGGGAAAGAAATCCAAATGAAAGCGAGGAAATGAAACCAAAATGGTTTGATAAAAAGGAAATACCGTACGATGAAATGTGGGTTGATGATAAACTTTGGCTTCCTGAAGTTCTAAAAGGAAAAAAGATTAAAGGACATTTTTGGTTTGAAGGATTGTTTACGGATAAAAAGAAAATGATAAACCATGAAATTGGATAAATCAATCTTCAAGCTCGTCTTTCATATGGGGTTTACATTTTTTCCATACTTTTTCTGCAGAATCTTTTGCTTCATCTAATTTATCATGAAGAACACCCAAACCTTCTGATACCTGGGTGCGACCTTTTGCATAGTCTGACAAACTTTGGGAATTGATCTCTTCTGATAAACTTTCTAAAAATTCAATTAATTTGTCATAACGTAATTTACCTACATCTTTACCTAGAGAATTCATATCTCTTTTGTAACCAGGAACAGTGACTGGGTGCTTTTTAACTGGTGGCATAAATAAATCATAAGTGTGAATATTTAAAAAAGGTAACATAATTAAATAAATTGTTGCCTCAGTAGCTCAGTGGTAGAGCGCCTGTTTCGTAAACAGGATGTCGGGAGTTCAAATCTCCCCTGGGGCTTTTTTCAGAGAGTATGCGAGCATTCCTGTTAATCCTAAAAAAATAAAAATTCCACTTAAACAACATACTGAAGCATTGCACTCTAAAGGAAGGTTTGCCACCATTCCAAAAAATAAAAACATCAATATGAATAAGCCGATTGTGACAGAAAATACAGCAAACATAAATTTAGTGTTCATTTTTTCGCCTTCTTTTTTCGTTTAGATTTTGATTTACATACATAATTTGATGTTTTTTTGAGATCTACAACATCACCTATATCTATATTATGAGGGTGTTTTAAATAATGTTTTCTTATTAAATGTACGGTTATAAAAACTAATATTGCTATTAAAATTAAAAATGAAGATATGGCCATATAATTAATATATTCATCTGACGTCTCATCAGATGTTAATTCAGAATTTTGTATGGCACCAACTGTATTATTTTCGGCCATTAGTAAATTTGTAAAACTAAAAAGAATTAATAAAATTGTTATTTGGTTGATAAAGCGCATAGATATATAATAAAAAAAAGTATTATAAGTTTTACGTAGAGAATTTTTGCCTAAATTCAGTGGAATTGAAAAAATTATTCAAGCCGATTAAAGCTTTTATTCTTAGTTCAGATACATCTTTCGAATAAGTTAACTCCATAAGTTTTCTTATGTTGTTATCATAATGATTATCTTTGTAAGATAGTGCTAAAATAATGGCGTCCCATTTGGTTAAATATTTAAATGAAAAAGCAGCGGCCAATACCTCTTCAAATAGGTCTTTTGCAAGAAATTCCTGGATTAGTTTTGCACCCGAATAAGATATATAGTGAAGGTCTTTGTGTTTTCTATCTGCATAAGTTTCTCTTAAAAATTTGTTGAATTCAGGATCCCTCGGCCAAATCCTTGTTCCAAGGGATCGAAAGTTTTGTTTCGATTTTTTCATTTCATCATTTGGTCCTTGGTTATTTTGTATTATTTCGTTTAATTGCTCTTGGATTTCAATAGGGATATAAAAAAATATTCTATCTGGTATATAACCCAAATAAGTCATACTTTCTTTTGAAAAAGGATTTTGGGAAAGTTTGATTATGTGATCAATCAATTCCCCCAATGTTTTAAATTTAGAGCAAACAAAGTGTTTTTTGCTGAACATAGCAGTAGGGAGAGACAGCGGGTCATTTTCTAGATAATCTGAAATTTTTAAGTGCTCTAAAATACTTGCCAACATATGCCTAAAACGAGGGTAAATGCAGTGTTTTGTAGGAAGTTCTGCGTTTGGGAAAGAATCTGGATCCAATAAAAATATTTTAAATTTTATATCGTGGCCGAATTTCGGTTTTTTTATTTTTCGATACATCATTAAAAATCCCCATGGGGGGTTTTCAGGACAGTAGTCATTAACCTCCTGCCATATTTTGGGATAGTCCATCAAAATTTTTATCATATGAGAACATATTGATTTTGAAGGATGTTCTGAAGGAAGTTTGGAATTATGGGGCATTTCCGGTTGGTTGTTAGGATATACTGGAAGATATTTCAATGATGTCATGAGTACAATGTGTTAATAAATGAATTTAAATGTTTTGTTCTGTAAAAATCAATGTTTAAATGTTTAACATTGTTTAATTGATGTATGATAAAAATAATAAAAGGTGATATAACTCAACTAAAAACAGATATAATCGTGAATGCGGCAGACGAGTTTTTAGATCATGGAGGGGGAATCGCCTTTTCTATAGTTAGAGCAGGGGGATATAAAATAAAAGATGAGAGTAGAGAATGGATCAATAGACATGGACCTTTAAAAGTAGGTGAAGTTGCAGTAACAACCGCTGGAAAACTAGATGCTTCCAAAATAATACATGTTGTAGGGCCCAGAGGAACGAATCCTGAATTGCTTGAAAAAGCCATTAGAAATGTTTTAGAAAAAGCTAGAGAACTTGGCGCAAGAACTGTGGCCATGCCTGCAGTGTCCTGTGGAGTTTTTGGATTCGACAAAAAAAGAGGCGCAGAAATAATATACAAAATCTGCAAGAGATATGTTGACTTAAATATTTTCTTGATTTCAATTGATTCTGAAGTAATAAAATACTGGCAAGAACTAGATTCATAAATTTTTCTTTCTTAAAGTTAATCTGCTCAATACTGTTTTGTCAGTTATATTTTTTTCAGTAACCACTTGGCCAACAAAAAGAATATGATCCCCAACAGTGCATTTTTTTATAACTTTACACTCCATGTATGCCGCTGCGTCTTTTAAAATAGGATTATCTGTTGCACCCAAAAAGTATTTTATTTTTGTAAATTTATCGACATTTCTGCCAGACGTGGTTCCAAAATGTTTTGCAAGAGAAATTCCTTTAGCATCATCAGTTAAAAGATTAAGAACAAAATTTTTACTTTGATTTATTACCCAGTAAGTAAATCTATCTTTTGATAATGCAACACCAACTAAAGGGGGATTTATGGAAAACCTAGTTATCCACGCGACAGTGCAACCATTAAAAACAGGTCCAGCCTTTGATGTTACAACTGCAACATTTCCCTCCAATTTTTGTGTAGGTGTAAGCTTTTTCACACATTATAGATATATATTACAGTTAAAAAACTTATGGAATTAAAAAGAATCAAGAAAGCAGGGTAATTTTATGGATACTCAAAAAATAAAAAAAGATTTTCCGATATTTTCAAGACGTGTTAAAGGAAAACAAATTGTTTACTTTGATAACGCAGCAACTTCACAAAAACCAAAACAGGTTATTGATGCTATTGTGGATTATTATACAAATCATAACGCAAATATATATAGGGGCGCCCACACACTAAGTGATGAATCAGGAAATATGTATGAAAAAGCAAGAAAAGATATTGCTTCATTTATTAATGCTACAAAAAATGAACTTGTATTTGTTAAAAATTCAACTGAAGCCTTGAACTTGGTCATGAATTCGTGGGGCATGGAAAACATCAAAAAAGGAGATAAAATTGTTGTTTCTAAAATGGAACATCATGCCAATTTAATTCCTTGGCAAGTTTTGTGTAAAATTAAAAAAGCAAAGCTTGAATATATGAACTTTAATGAGGAGGGACTTATCCCCGAATCAGAGTATGATAAAATAAAAGGAGCTAAATTTGTTGGACTTGTACACGTTTCAAACGTTTTAGGTACAGTTAATCCTGTTAAAAAGTTTTGCGCGCTTGCAAAAAAAGAAGGTGCAATTAGTTTGATTGACTCGAGTCAAGGAGTTCCTCATTTGCCTGTTGATGTAAGGGACATTGGATGTGATTTTCTTGCTTTCACAGGCCATAAGATGCTAGGTCCGATGGGTATCGGAGGACTCTACATGAAAAAAGAAATTGGAAAAAATTTAAATCCTTTTCTTTATGGAGGAGGGATGATTGAAAGTGTTGATTTTTATGATTCCATTTGGGCAGAGACACCTAAAAGATTTGAAGCAGGAACACCTGATGTAGCTGGAGTGGTAGGTCTTCAAGAAGCAGTTAAGTATCTAAAAAAAGTTGGTTTGAAAAAAATAATGAATCATGAAAATAAATTGATTGAACACACCCTTCAGAAATTTGAAAAAATTAATAAAATCAAATTATATGGCCCATTGAAAAATAGATCGGGCGTTATTTCTTTTACATTTGATGGATGGAATGTTAGGGACTTGGCCGATAAATTAAACAAAAAATGCATTGCAGTTAGGGCAGGAACCCACTGTGCACAGCCCCTTCACAGACACTTGGGAATAGGTGGGACTTGTAGAGCTAGTTATTATATGTACAATTCAATTGAAGAAATTGATAAAATGATACAAATACTTAGGGGATTATGATGGAAGGCTTAGCAGAAGAATGTGGCGAAGTTGTTTTTGCAGATGTGGAAATTAAAAATAATAAGATTACTAAATTACTCTTGAAAGGAGAGAACTTATCATTAATTACAAAAAAAGTTATTGATAAAATGAAAAATTTTCAAGGAAAAAATGTAGAAGATATAACTAAAGAAAAAGATGAAATCTTGAAAGAAATCGGATTTGGAGATGTCTCAGCAGGAAAAAAACCCTTTGCCCTTTTACCTATTAAAGCCATACAAAGAGCATTAGAAAAAAAATAATAAAATAGAAAATGTTATAAGCCTTGATAACTTAAAATGTTCAATGAAAGCATTGAAAGTTAAAAAAATATTTGCTGAAAAAACAAAAAAGAAGCTTATTAATGTGTCTAATTATAAAATTAAAAATGAAGGAAATTATGTGTATTTCCCAATAAATGAAAACATAGATATGGGGCACGGGGAAATAATTGAAGTAGATGAAGGATTTTTTGAGAAACGTAAAAAACCGCCAAATTTAAAGGGGTATCTAAAAGAAAATGGTATCGAACTTGAATTTTCTGCGTTTGAGATTATAGGAGATATCGCAATTGTAGAAATACCTGAAGAATTTAAGAAACATGAAAAAACTATTGCTGACGGAATCGTCAGGGTCCATCCACAGGTAAAAACTGTTTTGAAAAAACAAGGAGGGATGGAAGGAGTTTTGAGAATTAGAAAAATGAAGCATGTTTTGGGTGAAGAAAAAACTGAAACCATTTACAAGGAAAATGGGTGTGGGTTTAAAGTTGATGTTTCAAAAATGTTTTATTCCTCAAAACTTTCAAATGAAAGATTGCGGATTGCCGGGACAATAAGAAATGGAGAAAATATTTTGGTCCCTTTTGCAGGATATGGACCTTTTGCAATCCTTTTTGCAAAAATGTTCCCCAAATCAAAAGTTGTGGGAATTGAGTTAAATAAAAATGCTGTCAAATATTTTGAAGAAAATATAAAATTAAATAAATTAAAAAACATTGAGATACTTCAAGGAGATGCAAGAGAAAAAATTGAACATTTTGAAAACTGGGCAGACAGAATTGTTATGCCCCTTCCTAAAGATGCTGTAGAATATGTTGGCCCCATGTTAAGGGCCTTGAAGAATAAGGGTGTTATCCATCTTTATGCTTTTACCCAAAAAGAAGAACCCTATAAAAAAGTCGAAAACCAAATTAAATTAATTGCGAAAAATCATGGATATAAAGTTAAATTTATATTTAAAAGGGTTGTTAGGGCATATTCTCCAACAATTGTTGAAGTTGTTTTGGATGTTCAATGTGAGGCGATAAAATGAATAAATGGATTTTGATAATAACTTTGATGGCATTTGTTGCTGTGATGGGGTGCGTAGATGATACACCTACAGTTGATGCAACAACAGAAGATTTGGTTTTGAATGGAGACGTGGAGCAAAACATAAGCTCGGATAACGAACAAAACAAGGAACCTACAATAAACACTTTCACATTCACTGACGAGATCGTATTTGAAATTAATTTATCAGCAGATAAATCTCTTTATCATTCTGCTGAAAAAATGAATTTGGTTATTGATGTTCAATCAAATGTTGATGCCACTAATGTCAGCTTGGCTTGCAGTGGTATTCAAAACAGATTCAAGTATTCAAAAATAGTAAATTTGAGCTTCGGAATAAATGAATTTGAAACTTCTTATACTCTCCCAAGATGTAATGTTTGTGGAGGCATAAAACAAGGGACCCATGAAATTAAATGTAGTGTCTCCAAAGGCGATGATGCAACGGTAGAAAAAACACTGGAAATAGAGATAAAACAGTAATTAAGTTAATAGAAGTGAAAATATATGGTTTGGTATGCAGATACTGTTGGAAAATTCTATGAGATACAATCAAAAAACGGAGATAAAGATTTAAAAACATTATCTGCGATGCCTAATTTAGCGTTTACTACGCATCATGGGAGGTGAGGAGGAGCCGCTTTGCGGTGTACCTCCTCCTATTTATCTTTATAATTATCAAACTTATAGTTTTGCTTTGTAGAATGAATTTTCTAGAGTAGCGGAAACTCCCCACTTTTCAAAATTTTCTTGTGCATTTCGTTTCCACCTATAGTTACAAACGTTATTGTTTAAGATCCGAATGCCATAAAGTCTGCTGATTTCAGGACAGTATCCCAATGTAGAACCTGTATTTATTCCGAAAGCACCTTTTATGTATATATCATATTTTTTTCCATTAACTTTGATAAATCTTTTGAAAAGTGTACGTCTTTGAATAGCTTTATGGAAAAGGATTGGGGTGGAAGGGCAGTAGTTATCAAAGAAGATATAACCGGGCAGGGGAATTTCTTGATCAAAATACAGATTTGTTCCGGAAAAATGTACAAGTAGAGAATTGATTATGCTTGGTACACGTGCTGGATCAAAATTTTCATTATTGTAAATAGAAACAATATAACGCATAATGTCTGCTTGAGAATCAGAATCAAAAATATCAACTATTTCAGAAACCTTTTGAAGATTATCAAATGATAGTTTGGTTTTGGAGTTGTAAATTGAAAAAAACGAACAAAATGAATCATACCTATCATGTTTAAGTTTTGATATTATTTTGATAATTTGATCGAACTCCTCAGAAGATATTCTTTCATCAGATAAATAAGTATTTGTTTGGATAATGACTGGTATAATAAGATGAGAATGCTGTTCCAATTCTTCAACTTGGTCAATAAGTTTTAATATTTCTTGTATGCGACAAGCATTATCAAAAGACATTTTTATATTTGGAATTTTAGGGATATCCTCAATACTTGGTAAATTATGCATATCGAAAAAATCCTTCATAGTGATAAAAGTTTGGTTTGGTTTAGTTAAACTTAAACATGTATCGGAAAATGTGATTTTTTTAGGGGTTGTAGATTTGAGTGTCATGTTATAATTTGTAATCATATATGTATAAAAATCTAATGGTTTGGAAGAAAGAATATTTGTTAGTGAGCCATTATAACAAAACTTTAACAGGAAATATGGTCTCCTTGGTTTTATAAATATTTTCAAATATAATTAGTGTTATGTATTGGTCAGGATGGTTGAGTAAATCCCAAGTTATACAATTTAGCGAGTGCCCTTATGCGTGGTATCTAAATAAAATAAAACGAATTAAACCCAAACCTGTTGAGGCTTTGGAAAACGGGAAGGCAGTTCACGAAGCACTTGATTTTCTTTATTCTAAACTTGATAAGGATGCATTTGATTCAAAACACGAAATATATGAATGCTTGAAAACACATCAAGATTATGAAAGATTTAAAACGCAGTTTGATAATTTTCCAGAGATAATGGAAAAATTTACGCTTAAAAGACCACTGTTTAGAGAACTTGCCATAAGCGATCAGTCAACAAAACTTAGGGCTATAATTGACAGAATAGACAGAATTCAAAACGAGTTGTATGTTGTCGAATATAAATGGTCAAAAAAATGGCCCTGGTCTGAATTTGAGCTTGCACTATATAGTGTTTTAGTGCAGAAAAGATGGGGTAATCCTATTGATAAAGGCGCGATTGTTTATTTAACAGATGGTGATGTTAAGATTTTAGATATTACTCCTGAAATGAAAAAAGATGCTGCAAACCTTGTTATTCAAACTCGTAATGAAATCAGGAAACGACTTGATAAACTTGATAAGGTCGATACATGGGTCAAAACTGCTGAACCTTCGACTATTGAGAAAATTGAGTGTAGTTTTGAAAAATGTCCAGGGGAAAGATGCAAAAACTGCCAGTACAGAGAATATTGTGGAATAGATTAAACACATTAAAACACTTATACAAACATTTATAAATACAATGTGGCATAATAAATTTGTATGATTCACCCGCAAAAATTAATAGTTCCAAAGATACCCAAAAAAAATAATATATCCTCAGAATTACCTTTGCCTTATGTAACTATTGCGGTGAATAATAAATGTAATTTTGCTTGTGAATATTGTCCAAATAAAGGAGAAGCATACAATAGCAGCCCCCACAGAGAATTTAATACAGAAGATCTAAAGCAAATGATTGATATATTGGAAAAATTAGGGATTGAAAAAATAAGACTTACTGGCGGAGAACCCTTGTTAATGGACAACTTAGAAGAAATTTTGACTCACTGTGAGGGAAAGAATATTGAAATTTATATAGATACAAATGGCTCTCTAATAAAAGAAAGAATTGAAGTTTTGAAAAAATTAAAAGGTTTGAAAATTAGAGTTAGTTTAGACACTTTAGAAAAAGATGAATTCAATGGCATTTGTAGAACATATAAGTTTGATGATGTAATAGAAGGCATTGATTTGGCAGTGGAAAATGGATTGATAGAAAGAATAAATTGTGTTGTTACAAAAAGAAACATAAATCAAGTTCCTTTGCTGATTGATTTTTGTAGAGCAAGGAAAATTGATTTGAAATTTTTAGACCTGTACTCTGAAAAAGAAAAAAACAAGTATTGGGAACAATATTATGTAGATATGACAACGGTTTATGAAATGTTTAAAGATCAAATAGTTTCAATTGAACAAGACAGATACACATTAACATATGGAATGCCAATGAACAATTATAATTTGGGAGACATAACCGTAATTATTAAAGATTCTAAATATGGAACAAGATATTCATATGAAATCTGTGGACAATGCAATTGTTTTCCTTGTCAAGAAGGTTTATACAGTCCGATTTTATCTCCTGATTATCATATTATGCCTTGCAGATTTGGAAAAGAATTCCAGGTTCCAATAACTGTTGAAAACTTTGAAGTTGAAATTCAAAAAATGATTAGAATATTTGCAAATGCAAAATTGTCAAATGAATTTTGGAAAAATAAAACTAATGAGGTGAAATGAAGATGAAAACTGTTGTTAAACCAAAAATGAACCATAAAGGGATGGTTTTGAAAGCTGAAGAAGCTATGGATAAGTTTTTCATAGATGGTGAAGAATCAATTATTTCTACAATAAAACGAAGAAAGTGGCGAGACCATAGAAGAACTGTTTTAGGTACTACGGATTTCAAAAAAGGAATCAAAGGTTATCCATTTATACCCCTGCCCTTTAGAAAACATAAAGAATGCTACGAACATTTTGTAGAAGCAAGGGATGCCATAGACAAAATAACTGATCATCATTGGGAATGGTATCAAAAAAGATATGGTGAAAAAGCACATTTAAAAATAGCTGAAGCAATGTTTAGAATGAAAAATAGATACACATGGTCTACACGCGATAAACTCTGGAAAAATGTTACTTCTCACTTAATGGAAAGAAGTATTAAACCTAAAAAACCAAAAGTATGGAAAATTGCTGAAAACGTCTTTACCCCATTTTATACAGGGATTGGAATAGTGCTTAATCCGGTTTTAGGAATTGTGCTGGTGAGTGGCACTATCGCAAGAGGAATTCGGGATTTAATTGATAGTTTACAAGCAAGGAAAAAATTAAAGGAAATCCTTCAAAATGTTAAAGAAAAGTTTGGTGGACCTGACAGTTTTACGAAAAAAATTGAAAATATAAGAAGCTATGGAATTCCGAGTGCTTTAATTTTGGGCATAGGCATTGCAGTTGCTGGAGGGGTTGGAGCATATTCTTTCACAAAAAGTATATTAAATAATCTCCCGCCAAGTATATTATCAAGCCTGATCACAGTCCCTGCATCACTTTTATATGTCACAGCATACGCATTGAATTCATTTACTTGGTTGCTTGAAAAAAGTTCAAAAAAGGAGTAGATAAATATGAACGGAGAAGAAATAGCACTCGGGATGATGGAATTTGACTTGTTACTTAAGAGGTACCCTGAACTTAAAAAAGATATTAACCCTGAATTACCCTATGATCTTATGATAGCATGTATGGATTTAGCTGAATACGCAGAACGCCCATCTGAAAATTTGCTTTATATATTATATGAATTAAGTTTGGATTGGGAGAATGTTGAGAAAAAATATCGAGGGAACCTTGATAGGTGCAGACAAAGAATTGGTGAATTAAAACTTCCAAAATCCTTACAAGTAGTAATAGAGCTAAGTTACGTTGCATTTGAAAAAAATGTTGAAAATATGGGGAAACATCTTGAACACACCTCCAAAATATTTGTTTCAAGTAAATTGGCAGAAGAAAGGGCCGAAGAGTTTTTTGAATTTGTGGAAAAGCAAGCACCTTTTCTTTATAAACAATTTGATGGTTGTGATGAAGAAAAAGGAGGCCTTATATTCTGGGAAAATGGAAATTTTGAAATACAATTCAAAGAAAATGAATCTGTTAGAATTTTGGATAGAATAATAAAAAGAGTTAAAGAAGGGCAAATGACAGAAGAAGATTATGATATTGTTTTTGAAAGAGTTAAACTTGAAATTGAAAAAGCAAAAAAAATGTTTGCCCCAAACAAAGTTGGAAAAATGTATGAAAAAGTTATAATGGATATGGAAAAACTACATTTAGGCATACTTACACAGGAATTGGAAAGATATTTGAGAGGAGTTTTCAAAATATCCTATGCAAATGACGTAACTATTTTTGAAGATAGATCTTTATTTCTGGAAGATTCAAACAAAAGATTTTTTGCTTGGTTTCACCATCATCCCAATAGCCAAAAAATTGTCCACAGAGAAAACTATGTTGGACCTTCCCCTCAGGATTTGAGAAATACATTCAGAATAGGTCCCCAAGTAATCTACTCGCCCGCAGAAGGTGGTTTACAGACAGATTTGATTGTAAAGGGAAAAACACTTCAAAAAAGGGTTTATAAAGTTTAAAGTTCGTTAAGTGTCGTAAAGTCTTTCGTTAGATTTAAAAAGGTATTCAACTACTTATTTGTAAGAATTACGGTGATTTAAAATGGATACGGGATATCCCAAATCAAATACTGAAAGCACAATCGAAAAATTAAAAAAAGAAATTGCGGGAGAAGTAGTTTTATCTGTAAAATCAGGGGCTACAATGAGAAAATGGAGAGAAATCTTCAATATAACTCAAACAGAACTTGCAGATTATTTGGATGTATCTCCCTCAACAGTTAGTGACTATGAATCTGATAGGAGAGCATCTCCTGGAATAAACATAATTAAACGATTTATAAACGCAATAATTGATATTGATTTAGCAAAAGGGGGAAAAATAACAACACAACTAACTCAAGAATTTATAAATGAACAAGAATTTTTTGAGGTTCATGAATTTGCCACTAGTTTTACAGGAAAAGAATTGGTTAAACTTTTGGAAGCAAAGGTAATTATAAATGAGGATTTATTGGATACTAAAAAAGTATATGGTTATACATTAATTAATTCATTAAAAGTTATATTGGATTTACCTTATTCGCAATACCCTCGATTATATGGGGCCATGAGTGAAAGAGCCTTTATATTCACTGAAGTTTCTAGTGGCCGAAGCCCAATGGTAGTCATTAGAGTTTCGGCATTGAAACCCAGTATTGTTATTCTTCACGGAATAAAAGAAGTTGATGTTCTTGCATTAAAAATTGCAGAAAAAGAAATGATACCTGTTCTTATCACCAATCTTAAAGTTGATGAGATTAAGGATGCGTTGCACAAATTATGAGGTGTTTAGATGACAGTTGGAATTGTAGGATATGGGGCGTATGTTCCTAAATATAGAATCAAAACAGAAGATATTGCCAAAGTATGGGGAGAAGATGCTGAAAGAATAACTCAAGGTTTGGGGATATTGGAAAAAAGTGTACCTGATATGGATGAAGATGCTGCAACACTAGCTGTTGAAGCAGCAAAAATAGCAGTTAAAAGAGGCGATATAGATCCTCAAGATATTGATGCAGTTTTTGTGGGTTCTGAATCTCACCCCTATGCTGTAAAACCCACGGCCACAATTGTTGCCGAAGCACTTGGAGCAACACCACACATGACTGCTGCAGATTTAGAATTTGCATGTAAAGCAGGAACGGTTGCAATACAAATTGGTATGGCGTTGGTTAATTCGAACATGGCAAAATATGCTTTGGCAGTAGGAACTGACACGTCCCAAGGGAGACCTGGCGATGCGTTAGAATATTCTGCAGGAGCAGGAGCAGGTGCCTTTATAATCGGAAACAAAAACATAGTTGCAGAGATAAATGGAACATATTCATTTACAACAGATACCCCCGATTTTTGGAGAAGGCCTGGAAAAGATTATCCTTCTCATGGTGGCAGATTCACAGGAGAACCTGCTTATTTCAAACACGTTAGCTCTGGTGCAAAAGGAATGATGGAAAGGATGAATACAACTGTTGAAGATTATGATTTTTTTGTTTTTCATCAACCAAATGCTAAATTTCCGATAAAATTGGCAAAAGATATGGGAATCCCAAAAGAGAAAGTTCTTCCGGGATTGATGACTCCTCTTATCGGAAACACATATTCTGGGGCAACAATGGTTGGTTTGGCAAATGTTTTGGATAAAGCATCACCGGGATCAAGAATTTTGGTTGCTTCGTTCGGGTCCGGGGCTGGTTCTGACGCATTTGATATCAAAGTTACAGATAAAATTGAAGATATAAGAGAAAAAGGTGCAAAAGTACAAACTTTTGTTGACAATAAAAAATACATATCCTACGGGGAATATGTAAAACACAGAAGAAAATTAAAAATGTAGGTGATAATATGAAGAAAGTATCGATTATCGGGGCAGGAATGACAAAATTTGGCGAACGTTGGGATAAATCATTGAAAGAATTGGTTGTTGAAGCAGGTATTAAAGCATTGGTGGATTCAAACTTATCTGGCAACGAAATTGAAGCAGTTTATGGTGGAACTATGGCTGCAGGTAGGTTAGTAGGACAAGAACATGTTGGTGCTTTGTTGGCAGATGCAATGGGATTGAATCCTCTGCCTTCAATCAGAGTTGAAGCTGCCTGTGCTTCTGGAGGAATGGCCTTAAGAGAAGCATATATGGCAATCGCATCTGGATATCATGATGTTGTAGTTGTGGGCGGTGTAGAAAAAATGACTGATGTTAGCACAGGAGATGCAACAATTGCATTGGCAGGGGCAGGAGATGTTGAATGGGAATATTTCTCAGGAGCAACTTTTCCAGCAGTATATGCATTGCTGGCAAAAAAACATATGGCAGAATTTGGAACAACAGAAGAACAAATGGCCCAAGTTGCCGTTAAAAATCATGAAAACGGCTCAAAAAATGAATACGCACAATATCAAAATAAAATAACCTTAGAACAAGTTATGAAATCTAAACCAATTGCAGAACCTTTAAAAATTTTAGATTGCTCGCCAATCACAGATGGGGCTGCTGCATTAGTTCTGGCATCATCAGATATAGCAAGAAAATACTCGGACACGCCAATTGAAATATCAGGAGTGGGTATGGCAAGCGATACGCTGCCATTGCATGATAGGGCTTCTCTTATCGAATTGAATGCGACAAAAGTTGCAGCAGAAAAAGCATACAGACAAGCAGGTGTAACTCCAAAAGAAATTAACTTTGCAGAAGTTCATGATTGTTTTACTATAGCAGAATTGTTGGCAGTTGAAGATTTAGGTTTTTTCCCAAAAGGAAAAGGCGGACCTGCAACACAAGAAGGAGAAACAGCACTCAACAGCAAGATATCTATTAATACATCTGGGGGTTTGAAAGCCTGTGGACATCCTGTCGGAGCAACTGGCGTTAAACAAGCAGTTGAAGCAACATGGCAATTAAGGGGAGAAGGAAAGGGAAGACAAGTTGACAATGCAGAAATTGGTTTGACACATAATGTCGGCGGTTCTGGAGCTACAGCAATTGTACATATAATGAAAAGAGTAAATTAGGTGATAAATATGGTAGAAGGAATTGCATCAATTTGGAGGAATATACCCCAAAGGTATAGATTAGAAGGAAATTATTGTGAAAATTGTGGAACAGCATATTTTCCACCAAGGGTGGTGTGTGTTAAATGTAGAAGGCAAGGAAAATTGAAAACAAAGATATTTTGTGGAAAAGGAAAAATTGAAACTTATACTAAAGTATACACTGCACCAACGGGTTTAGAGTTAGAGGTCCCATATTATTTAGCAATAATAAACCTTTCCGAAGGTCCATCAATATTGGGCCAATTAGTTGAAACAGACAGTGAGAAAATTAAAATAGGTTCAAATGTTGAATTTATATTTAGAAAAATGAGGGAAGATGGGGAAGAAGGTTTGATACAGTATGGATACAAATTTAAAATAGTTTAATGACGAAATTTGAAACTGTTTTTGGATGAGGGGCGGTGATTATTATGACCATTGCCCCCATTTCTCCATTCTTTTGTGAATTTTTTGCCAGCACTTATCATCCTATTCTGTCTTTCAAGAACCCTAAGATACATTAAAAAATTCTTTGCCTTTGATCTCAATTCATTTATTTCTCTGGGATTATCAATTTGATTCATATCTTTTCCAAAAAAATTTTGGAGTTCTTTTTCTTCCTTTTTTGTTAGACGTTCTTCGTTATCAAAAACAGCAAAATAATGTCCATGAAAATCTGAACCTTTAGTATATCCCCATTTTCTATTACGGCATTGGAGAAGAAGCTCTTCATTTTCTGTTTGGGTCAACATCCTATGGAATAATTCTATTCCTTTACCTCCCATATCCTCAAAAGCATCAAATTCTGCTTTACCCATATTTTTTGGATGTGCCAAAACAGGAATGCCTCCTGCCCCCAAAATATTTGAAACAACTTTTCTTGCCTCCAATCTAGATGTTGCAGTAATCATTCGAGAATATCTATCCCTAATCATTGCTTGAATATGACTTAAACTTTCACCACCAAACCACAAATCCCTCAAATTATGTACTGTAAATTCATAAGCTATTTTGAATAATGTTTCATAAGTAGAATTGTTTCGTACTAGTTCTTCCAAATCAAACTTGCCATAGGGGAAATTAATATTCATTGTTGTTTCTATGTTGGGTATGATGAGTTGAATTGTTTGAAACCTTATATCCTCTAAAGTATTCATCATATTTGAAAAATTTGTTTCTGTTGGGTCGAAATCGTATGCCAATATATGACAACTTGTATCAGTTTCATAGATCCATGCAGAGATTTCTGTCCCCATAACTACAACAAGTCCATTATTTATTTTTAGATTATTAATTTGGTTTATTTTTGGCAAAATATCATGATCAGTAAAACTCAATTGTTTTATTCCAAAATATGATGCCATTTCGAGTATTTCATCATAAGACATACAAGAATCAGAGGAATAATGCGAATGTAGGTGCATATCTATTTTTTTTAAACCATCATCTGGAATAGGTTTGTGTAATATATCAACATTTCTCCCCATAGTATGTATGTATATCACGAAATGTATAAAAAGACAACGGAAATCAGGATAATAAAAATTATTTCAAAGTTTTTATGAATTGGTCTATTTCTTCAAAACTTAATGCACATCCAGAATATTTCAAATAATTCAATGAAGATTCCAACATTTTTTTAGGATTTTCATAATCATCGAAATACCCCTTTTTATATGCAAGAATCAAGAGTTCGCTACTCCTTAAAACATTTATGTTTTTTGTCATTTCTCTGAATTTCTCAAGATTTTCAATATTAGTAGTTATATGGACATTGAATTCTTTTTCAAAGTGTTTTTTCAAAACATGCGGTGCCTCAATCAAAGCTCTTGTTGTTCTTTCATCAATCAACATATAATTTACTTTTCTATCAATACAATAAGCGATCATTCCGCATTCGCCTTTATCAATTAAATGAATGGGTTTGCCTTGTTTGTAATATATATTGTTTCCAGTATCCATAATATCCTTTAAAAAACTCTGATCTTCTTCGGTTATGGTTATAATGCCAAGTTTAACAAGATGACTTAATTTAAATGAATTTAATGAAAATTGTTTGATTGAACGAGGTTTTATTATACACTCATATTCCACTGCTTTGGGTATTATAAACTGAATTTTTTGTTTGAATAGTTTTAAAACGTTCAAATAACAAGAACTTGAAAGAGAAATCAAAGAGCTGGCATCACAAACAACAGATTCCATGACATCACCCTAGAAAAACTTTTTCAAGTTTCTCAAGCCTCTTTGAAATGGGCATGTATGTTTCAATTCTGTCTGCCATCATCGTTTTTCCAATGTAATTTAGAATCTCATATTCGTCTGCACCTGTCACTTTGGAAGATCTGCTAAGAGAAATCCCTTGCGCATATAGTTTTGAAGCTATTTTTATCTTTCCATTGTATGCCAACTTGTTGATAAATTTTTTATCTGATGAATCTAATGAATCAATCAATGTTATCATTTTGCTTACAATTTTTCTCATCCCTATATAATCATCTGAATTCATATGATATTTTAAATCATTTATCAATCTATCAAATTTCAATAAATAGGGGTGTTTTTCGAAACGTTTTTTAGATATTAATTTTCCGACCATGAAACATAATAAACAAGTATTAAACAAATCTCTATCAAAAGCTAAAACCAATTCGTTTGCACATTTATGTTCAACAGCTTTTATTCTCTTGAAATTTTTGGATTTATAACCTATATATAATTCTTGAAGCATTTTTTTAAAAAATATATTATTTCTCATACCGCAGCCCACCACTATATGACCTACACAAGAAAAGAATAAAAACATTTGGGGTACAAAAAAACATTTTTTAGTGTTAAAATTATAAATCATGAATTTTTGTGTGTTGAAAAATAATATGTTTTAACCTCTGATAAACAAAAGCTTTATAAACATGTCATGATTATGTCATGACAATACTGTGACTTTGTCGCAATATGGTCACAACATTGTTGTGAGCAAAAAACCAATGGAGTTCAAAAAAACTCTATGAGGTAGTAACATGGAAAAAAAATATAAACCTATCGGAAAAGAACAAGAAACTTTCGTTCATGCCATAGTTGAAAAGCATAGTGAAGTTATTGAAAAACTTAACGATCCTGTTGTGTTGGGCCTTATGGTCGCACAATTAGTAGAAGAAAGGGAAAATACCAATAGAATACTCAAAAACCTTATGGCAAGATTAGAAAAACTGGAAAATGTGATTCAAAAACATGGTCTTGAAAAAGAAATTGTGGATGAAGAATTGATTCTTCCAGAAATTGACCAAAACATTGTTGATTTCATATCACAAAATGGAAAGGTAACTGCAAAAGATGTGAAAAAAGAATTCAACTATAAAGGAACAAACGCTGCATCAGCTAGGTTGAATAGACTGTGCAATATCAGTTTATTAACAAAAAAACAGGCTGGTAGAAAAGTGTATTTCATGCTCGCAAAAGATGGCGGGGCGACCAGAAAATTATAAAGAAATCAGATCAGAAATTGTGAGGGGTTTCCCCCTCACCTCCCCTGATGCCTCGTAAATAAAATGAGGTGAATAAACCATGAAAATAGTAATATCATCCAAAGATGTACTGGATTATATAATCTTGAGTAGAAGAAAAAACGAGCTTGAATTCAAAAGAAATCATCTCGTAGTTAATGGTGCTTCAGCAACAGATTCTCATATTGCCGCCATTAATACAACAATTCAAAATATTGATGATTCTGTAGCACCTTTAGAAGAAAAAATGAAATTGGCAGGACTTAAACCACTTACTTTAAATAAAAAAGAACTTGAAGAATTAAATAGAGAAATAGAGACATATTCTGTTCAAGAAGTTATGAAAGTTGCATCTTCAAAAGAAGGAGAACTGTACGAGAAACTCAGAAAAAGGGGAAAACTGGCGAAGAAGAATTTTGAGTACAAAGAAGAACTTGCAGCATTGACAATAATCAATACGATGATGCCACCCCTAAGTTCCAATGAATTGACTGAAGTTGTTGAAGGCATGAAAGAAGAAGCGAATCTTGAATTGTCTGAAGATGTTAAAAATAAATTAACTCCGATAATTGAAAGACTTGGGTATATGTTAAAAAATGATGGCAACAACATTATAATAAAAAAAGATAAAACTGATTTAGTTTGCAAATGGGTTAATAATGAAAAAGTATGGATCGAACCCAATAAAGCAGATGAATTTGATGAAAATGAATTACAGATTGAAAAAACTATGAATAGAATACAATATTTCACTGCAAAAAGTCAGATAAATGAAAACAACGAAGATGAAGAATTAGAATTTAAAGAATTGCAAACTGAATACCTTAATCGAATAAAGAAACGAGAAGCTCTTTGTTTTTATGCACATGTTGAGGTAAAAACCCAGGTAGATCTTGTTGAATCAAATTAAAATGGTGGAGCAAGTATGTTGATGCATACGCCCCCGAAGATAGAGAAAAAACTGTATACTCCCCACCCCATTTTGGATATTTAGCAAAATTGAAAAAAGTTCTGAAACTCCCTTTGGAACTTAGTTCAGGCATTGAATGTAGTTTAAACATTGATGAATCTATTCCTTCTCTTTCAAGTATTTCTTTTTCTAATTCATTTATTGTGGTTTCATAACCAATTATATTTAATGCTAAATACCCCTTATCTTGTTTTAGACATATATCTGGAAATCCAAGCTCATCAGCGCCGCAAAAGTATTCATTTTCCATTTTGTCAAATATTTTTTTAGATATTCGTTCAGATAATTCAATATTGAATAAATATGACTGATAAGCGTGTATAAACATCAAAACTGTTGTCCTTGGAAGTTTTCTTAATGCACCTATATAATCATTTGAATGTGTTGCCAAATGTGATAAAAGTATTCTCTCAAATTTCAAATGTTTGGGAAAATATTCAAAGGCTTTTTTATAATCTAAATCCTCTGCTAATTTTTTCCTTGCAGATACTGAAATTTCAGAACGCTCCCCCTCATAATTTAAAAGATATTCTTTTACTGCAGTTTCATATTCCTTCATAATCATATACTTTCCAATTAAATGTGTGTTTGCTCTTGTGGCCCCAAATCTTTGAGGACCAAAAAAATTGAAAAAATAAGGTAGAAGATCAGGTTTTTCATCGCCATAAATCTTTATCCGGAATCTATTGCCTCCCAATTCTCCCAATTTTAGTTTGTCTTTTGCTATCCATGCACCAAGGATTTTTATGTCTTGCAATTTTAAATTCAAAACTTTTTCTTTGTTTCCTGCAAAAAAAGAAACTCTTTGTGTGGTTACAGCAAATTTATCCTTTGTGCCCGCAGTATTAAATCTTTTGTGTGATGTTCTTAAAGCTCTGGAAATTCTTCTGATTGCAGAATTGGTGTCCCAATCCTTTTTCTGCATCGCAAAATGTAAAAATTTGCCTTCTTCATCAGGAATTGAAAAAGGAGTGTCCAATTCTAAAACTTTGCCGTCGGGCGTTATTTCTTCCACTATAAAATCTTCTGGTTGTTTTTTGATTTCGGCTACTGGAAACATAATTTTACCACCCTATAAGGAATTTAGTGCTTACCACTGCCATTACAACACCAAATATCAAAAGAATGTATTTACACCATATATAAAGTGGTTTTCCCAATCTGCCCGCATCCAAATGTTTTACAAAATCCTCCTCTTTGATATGCTGAAGCAAGAAAGCAATAAAGAAAATACCTACCCATGAAGTTGCACCTATAACATATCTATCTAAAATATCCAAAACAGGAATATTCATAAAACTAAGATTGAGCGAGGAATAGCTTAAAGCAGATGGGAGGGATAGGAAAAGAAATGAAACAACTGTAAGAAACAATGCCTTTTTCCTGTTGAATCCATAATTTTGGAGATTTGAAACTATGAATTCCAACAAAGATATGACAGATGTAATCGCAGCGATTAACAAACACAAATAAAACAACCAGCCTATCGCAGCTATTTTAAAAACTCCTGATAAAACATCAAAAACTAAAGTCGGGCCTTCAGTACTTACGACTCCCCCTAACAACACAAACACTAAAAATGATGCTGCTAAACCAATTAAAACATCAAAAAATCCAATTACAATCGAATCTTTCATTATTGAAGTTTTTTGTTTTATATACGTTGAATAGGTAAATAAAATACCAAATCCTACTGAAAGTGAGAAAAATGATTGCGAAAGGGCCATTATCCAAATTTCCAAATTTGTTGGCAGTTCGAGAGTTATAGGAGGTATGGGATTTTCTGATAATGCAATGGCAAGAATCAATATTGTAAGAATGACTAACAGGGCCATTATTATTTTTGAAAATGATTCTATCCCTTTTTGAACTCCAAAATAAATAGGTATTGCCGATAATAAAAGTACAAAAATATAGCCTACAGGTGCGATATTGTGTGTTATTAGATCACTGAAATTATAAACAATAAAAGGATAAGTTACCACATACATAAAAATCCATCCTGCAATAACCATATAATAGCTACACAAAATCACCATTAAGATAAAAGATATATAGCCCGGCCAAGGAAATTTCAATTTTTTGTATGTTTCAATAAAAGATTTTTTGAATATTCTGCCTGCCGTAAGCTCAACAAACATTATCGGCAAACCCACAAACATAACACATACTATGAATGCTATGAAAAAAGGAATGTACCCATATTGTGAAGCGAGATAAGGCATCCTCCAATAGTTTCCCAAACCTACTGCTGAACCAATAGCAGCTATCAAAAATCCAAGTATACCTGACCATTCTTGTTTTTTATCCATATTCTTTGTTAAATAGACAAGGTTTATTAATTTTCGCTACGAATTTGGAATATGAGGTTGGGATTTGTTGTGTGGGTAACGGAAAACTTCCAAGATATGGTAGATTTTGCAAAAAATAAAAATTTTGATTTTGTTGAAATAACATTAGGCGACCAAACAAGCCCCCCGATAGATTTTCCAGTTATGGGCCATTTAATGTTTAATCATGATATGACCAATTTAACATCAGATGTTTATCGGGAACTGGTAAAACTGCAAAAACTTGGGGCTGAAAAAATAACAATACATCCAACATATCATGATATGAATATCAAAACTCTTCTTGAAAAAAATATCGATGGAATAATAAAATTGAACGATTATTGCAGAAATGAGGGTATGGAACTTTATTTGGAGAATACTTCCAATCCAATCATTTCATCTGCAGAAAATCTTAATAAAATAGTGGAAGAATGTTATTTAGATGGAATAACTCTTGATATAGGCCACTTGAGAAGAAATAAACAAGAAAAAGATTTTTTGAATCCCAATATAATTGATAAAATAAAACATTTCCATTTGCATAATGTGGTTGATGGAATTGATCACGCAACATACACAAAGGAAAATTTGGCTAAGGATTTGAATTATTTGAAAAACTTTAAGAATGCAGATACGCTTTCTCTTGAATTTTTTGTAAAAATCATTCAAAATCAAACAATAAGACTCGGCGAAGATGAAAGACGAGAAGAAATGTTGAAAACATTGGAACAACTGAAACATTTTTATACGCTATCATGAATAATAAATACGGCTATGATGAAACCATCCCAGTCTGATAGTGTGATGACCGGAGTAACTGCTGAGCCAGAAAATTTATCAAAAGGTGAATATCATGATTATTGGAATTGTAGGATATAATTTATCTGGAAAAGACACTGCTGCCGAAATATTAGAGAAGATGGGTTTCACACATTATTCGCTCTCCAATATAATTAGGGATGAACTTAAAAAAGAAGGTAAAGAACTAACTAGGGAAAACTTGATAAAAAAAGGAGTGGAATTGAGAGAAGAATTTGGAATAGAAGTATTGGCAGATAGAATAACTGAAACAATAAAACAAGACATTAAAAATCAAAAACAAGATTTTGTTATAACATCTATACGACATCCAACAACAATAAAACTTTTGCGCGAGCGCTTTTCCAATTTTAGAGTTTTGCATGTTGAAGCTGATGAAAAAATAAGATACCAAAGGCTCATAGGTAGAAATAGGGGAGAAAAAGATGCTTCAAATTTTGAAGAATTTATTAGAATTGAAAATTTAGAAAGAAAAAATACAGACCCCAATAAACAATCAATACAAGATTGTGTAGAAGTGGCAGATTATATAATAATTAACGAAGAAACAATAGAAGAACTCAAATATGATGTACAAAAATTAGTTGAACAAATTAGGAATGAAGTTGGGGAAAAATAATGGATAATTTTTTATCAAAACAAAGAATCGATGAATTAAAAAAACAATACTATTACTCTTTAAAAAAATCAACTGAAAACATAAAACTTTCTGATAGTTTCTATGGGCCCACTCCTCCAAATCTGTTAATTGGATCTTATGGATATCCCAATGTGAAAATAGGTAGTATGTTTTCATTAAATAGTCCGGAATATTCTGCAAACCCATCTTTGATGTATGGAAAAACATATTCAAAAATAATAACTCAATTTGGGTTGAATATGATGGGTATTGGAAAATCATTTGTAAAAAACCAATTGAATGAAGACATAAACGATAGTTTGCTGTCCTACGCCCCAGTCTCCATGGAAGTAGATTTTAAATATAAGCCTCTCCTCAATCCTGTTTTCAGCCAGTACACTATACCTTCAGGATTTAGTGCACCATTAAAAAGAATTAAATTGATAGACAATCCAAAAATTCCTCGCGTCACATATAGTGTATTGAATGACGACCTTCTTGCAAATGAATCAGTTATGAAAATTTCTTTGAAAACTGATGTGTATTACACAACAAGACTTATGAGTGCAGGAATTCTGGGAAAAGAAAAAAATCGCAGGCTAGTACCTAGTAGGTGGGCCATAACATCTGTTGATGATATTATAGTAAAAAATAATTTAACTGAAATACGTGAGTTCAAACAAATTGATAAATATGAGGTTTATGTTAATGAATTTTTACACAACAGGTTTGTTATAGTTCTAATACCTGGACCCTGGGAATATGAACAATTTGAAGCATGGCCATTGGGATCTCCCTGGCATGGTGATAACTGGGGCTTTAACCATGAATATGAACCCTTCAAAGGCAGAAAAAAATATGCGTCTTCTCAAGCAGGAGGTTATTATGCTGCAAGATACGGGGTTGTTGAACATCTATATCTCAGGAGAAAACAAGCAAAAGCAATTGTATTTAGAGAAATTGATTCGGAATATTCAATCCCTGTGGGAGTTTGGCAGGTTCGGGAAAACGTTAGAAGAGCTATGCAAAATATGCCCGCCGTATTTGATAAATTAAATGAAGTAATTGAATATATCAAACCCCTTCTTAAAGTTGATTTAAATAAATATTTGAAAAAAGATGAAATATTGAAACAAAAAAAATTATTTGATTTTAATTGAAACGATATGTTTAAATACATGCATAACCATTAAATACCATAGGTGAAAGTATGAAAAAGGGAATATTTGTTACAAGGATTGGAGAACATACTATTCGCATAATTGCAGAAGCACCCGAGAATATGAATACTTTATTTTCACATCAAAATTTTCAACATATTGTTAAAGATGGAGATGATGAAACCCTTAGAATTCTTAAGGAATCCATCCGATCGAATACAAAAATAAACAACAGTTCTATAGTTAATGTTATAATTGATGACGATACAAAAATAAGAAAATTTATTTTGTTTAAACACGATAATAGAGTTCTGAGAGTTTTAGGAGAAATAATTGAAGATATTGATGAAAAAAAACCATCTGTATTTCTTGAGACAGGTGAGTCGTTGATACCTAAATTTGATAAAATAGGAAACGTAATTGGAACATATATAGTTAGAAACACAGGTTTTGAAGAAAGTATTTACAAAGCAGTTATACAAAGTGAAACTTCCTCTGCTGTAAAAGGTATAATTACTGATTTTGGAGAGATTCTAGATTAATTTTAATAATAAAAAGAAAAAGGAAAAATTAGTTTTTCCTTATATGTGCTTTTGAAATAATTGTGTTTTTGCTTGGAATCGGGGCAGGATTAGTTGCTGATGATGTCTCTGAAGATGAACCACCACTACTTGTTGAAGATGATGAAGGTGTAATAGTATTCCCATTTGGTGGTTTAAATGGAGGTTTAGAATCATTTGGTTTTTGTATTATTGCAGTATTTATTGCTTGTGGTGGCAGAGGTAGTGGTTGGTTTATAATTTGTGGTGTGATGATTGTTGGATTGATTGTTTGGGCATTAGGATTTATTATGCCTATTGGAATTAAAGTATCAGGGGATAGTGGAATTGGAATTATTTGTGATTCTTGTAATGTTCCTTCTTCTATAACATAAGTTGCAGAGGCCAATGAATGTCCTCCGCCATACAGAGTTGTGTGCATCACATTACATTTATAGGTTCCCGGTTCTAAGTTCTCACCTGAAACCTCGATATAACTGTATTCGCTTCCAACAGTTAAAGTATCTGTTTTTCTTTCAACTATCCTAGTTGGTGAATCATATAATTTAAACAGATCAACAGTTACAGTTCTTGTTTCACCCACAACTCTTTCGTCTTGTGCAATTACATTTCCTTGACACACTAATTTATTTCCTTGCATTCCGATGAATTTAACGTTTGGAGATATTACTTTTAATTCGTCTGCATAGGTAACCGTGACCGAGTCTTGGAAAACACTGTCTTTATTTAGGGAAATTTCATAATTTATATATGTTCTGCCCATTGTATTATTTAATGTTACAGTTCCACTGTTTCCGTAGATATCTGAACATTTGGTTGATGTTCCAGATATGCAAAGTTCATAAGTTCCAGGTTCTCCAATCCATTCAACATTCAGTTCTAAATCCGTACCAGATGTTTGTTGAATAAATAATTGATTTGGATAGGGAGTTGTGATAAATGCCCTTTCTTCATCAGGACATACTACATCAAATATCCAGGGAGCAGATTCAACGGGTGAATTCACTTCATCGTTAACAACTACATACCATTCATAGCTTTGTTCGTTTTCTGGTGCTGTCCAACTGAATGATGTACTTTCTCCCAAATCATAAACCTCACCAGTTCTTGAAATACTGTTGATGTATAATCTGTTGTCAACGATATCCTCATCAATTACTTCCCATTCGAAATCAACTGTTGCGCCACATTGTATTGATTGGTGGTTTGCAGGATAGATTAGATTGACAACAGGAGCCTCATTTGGGAGTTCGTCTATATAAAATGTAAATTCATTTTGATAATAACATTCTCCATAATCGCCAGGATTTCCAAAATACACTCTAACTTTATGCTCTCCAGGTTCATCTGGTAAAACAGGTACGTCGTGGCACAATAAAGTATCTTCACCTTCAACGGCTGGCTCGCAAAGTGCATTTTTGTATGGGCTTGTACCATCATTGTCCCATTCAAAAGTAAAGGATGTTGGACCAACTGTATTATCTACTTCAAATTGAATCATCTGACCTGTTTCAACCAAACTAAATTCAGGAGGATTGATTGAATAAATCATTGGCAAGTATCCAATTTCGAAATACATTTTTTCTGTTTGTGTTGTAGTTGTGCCGTCATCAACAACAACATACCATTCATAAACACCTGCATCACAGAATTCGGCATAGTATTCTGTCAAAATTCCCATATTAATAGATTGTTCATCTGTTGGTGTGGTTAAATACAAAGTATAGGTTACTTCATCCATATCTTCATCATAACCTGCCCACATAAAATCAACAGCCTCACACTCATAAGTACACATATGCGACATATTTTCAGGAACTATTGCAACTACCTCTGGTGGAATGTTGGGCTCGGGTTCTGGAACTTCGTCCCCACATTCATCTTCATTGTAATGCCCCCAAGGACTTGAAGTTTTTGTAGACGAATAAATTTCACCATCAAATGCGGTTGCTTTACATACCCATTGGTCGCAAGGCGCACCCATAGGATTGGGTACGGTTGAAGAATCATTTCTACAAGGTTCAGTCACTACATCTGCCCTGCATGTTCTGATTTCGTCATATTCTGGCATATATTCCCCATTGTGATACCACTCAATTGAAACGCCCACGTATTCATAGTCTATATAATTTATCAAAGGAATACATGTAATATAGTCTTCACTAACCAAAGTAGGATGTATAATGACCCCTATCAAATCTGGCAAATATGTTTCTGTGTATTCTAAAACTTCAAAATCTAAATTTGCTACACAAATATCGTCTCCGACAAATGCGCTACAGCTCATTTCACCAAGGGGAACGTCTTCCAAAATAATAAAGCATGTTCCATCTGTACAGTCAACTGATTCGCTTAACTGATATTCGGCATCATGATTTTCACAGAAAATACTTCCTTCGTAACTCAGACCCCAATAATCATACCAGTCGGTCATTTGAGAATCCATAGCCAATGTTACAGTAATGTCTCTGCCTTCATAAGCAGGATTTGGCGAATAAGTTAATTCTTGTGAACATGGATATTCGTATGATATGTGGAAAATCCATTCATCTGATGTTGTTGTGTATTCATCATCACTGGCATCTACATACCATTGTACAAGTCTGCATCCATCTAAATTAGATGTTGTATAGGATTCATCAATTCCAGAATATAATAAATTATATTCTTCATAATCGCATGCGTAATAGAGATTATAGCTTAAAACATCACCCTCTGCATCATTGCCATCCCATTCAAATGTTATATCGGGGTAATCAGTTGTTAAATGAAGACTTGAATCATTTTCTGGTAAAACTAGATTAATTGAGGGTGGAGTGTTGGGCTCAGGTCCTGTACAGTAATAATCACAATAATGTTCTCTGTTGTATTCTTCAGAATCAACACTGTCACAGGTATTTTCTTGGAAAGTGTTTCCCAACGATCTATCTTCGTTTTGAATTACGCGAATATCGCGCAGAGTGTTTCCACACGCCATATTATTTTCATAATCGTTGCTGTATGAATACCTATTAAGAACTAAACCTAACTCATTGTTGGTTAAAATATTATTATGGAATATATTATTGTTTGAATATGCATAAACAGTTAACCCCTGTTTATTATTTTCAGCAGTATTGGAATGAATATTTGAATTGGTTGAAGACCATATCATTATTCCATAATTCCAATTTTCAGCATGACACTTTTCAAGTGTGATATTGTCTTGCTGGTATACATAAATTCCCATCCAAGATTGAGGAGCAAAGAGGTTTCTAATTGCATATTCATTACAATTTAAATGAACGTCATCTGAAGCAATGTTTATACACCTAACTCCCCCTATTAATTCATCAACACTGTTAACATCTATATCATTGCAGAGTTCATAGTAACCTGGTTGTATTAAAGTAGTACATTCGCTTATGCAAGGTCTTGGTTCTGAGTTGCATTCATCTTCATTATAATTTCCTAAAGGATTAGAAGCAACTATTTCAGAATAATCAATTCCATCATATGCTTGAGCTTCACATACCCACTGATCGCACGGATCATCAAAGTTTGGTCCGGGAATACCAATTCCAGAACCTATACATGGTTCAGCAGGATTTGTTTCGCATGTTCGGATTTCGTCATATTCGGACATATGTTCTCCATTGTGATACCATTCAATATTTACATCAACATAATCATTATCTACATCATCAACTAAAACTGCACATCCAACTCCTTCCTCCATTCCTGCAGGTGTTATGCCCACATTAAAAATTTCAGGAGGAATATTTTCTTCAATATTACCATGTTTGCAAACAGTTACAACGTTTTCCCAAGAAGGTGTTTCGCTAACAAAATCAAAATAGAATGTATATTCCACATCTGCAAATGTTAAACTTTCACCAGATGAGATTGTGTAAGGAGTTGGAACAGGATTTAGATAAACGGGATAATTGTGATAATACAATGTGTAGTAATCTCCTGCGAAATCAGGATTTCCTAAACTATCTGAAAGATAGATCTTTGATGTTTGACCAATAGGTCGGAAATGCACAAAGAAATTGAAAATGTTTGTGTCATAATAGGTTTCACATTCGCAATCTTCTGAGAAAGAACCATAAGGTTCTGATCTTATCCAATCTGATGAGATTCTGTTATCAAATGCTTTCGCTTCACAAATCCATTGGTCACATTCTTCGTCTTCATCTAATTCAACGGGTATATTGAAACTGCAAACTTCTCCAGCTTCGCAATCTTGTGATCCTCCCAAATATTCACCAGGCTGGTTGTTGTGATACCATATAACTGTGATTTCTAGTGTTTCGCTTTCCAAATCATTTGCGATAACATCACAAACTATTCCATCTTCTACAGGATTAATTTCTACAGAATCTATTACGGGGGGTGTGTCAATATTATTTCCCACAGTTAAACTGTCATAAACTGAACAGCTCATTTCAGCATAATTTTCAAAATCTTCTTGTAAATAAGCTGAACAATGCCAATTTTCTCCAGTATTAACATGTTCTCCAGAAATAATGTATTCACATCCATCATAACAATCCATAATTTCATTTAAAAAGTCTGTACCATCTGTGCAATACAAATTTGCAACAACTGGTGTTCCCCACACTATTGATAAAGTTCTGATGGTTGGACTTACATCTATATCAACTGTGATAGGCTCTCTTCCAAATGTTGGTCTTTGCATATTAACTGTTAATTCACAAGGATAAATTGTTGAAACTGTGAATGTTCTGTGTTCTGATTCTGCATAATTTTCTTCATCATACGCAATAACATACCACTCATGAGTTCCAGGAGCAATATATGTTGAATAGGTTGTGCTGTCCGCCATATTAATTTGAGAACCGTCTATATATAGCAAATAATTTAATGGTAGTATGCCAGATCCCATCCATTCAAAATCAATCAAATAATTGTTATTCTCAAAATCAAAATTTTCAGAATCTTCAGGTTTGATTAAAACAATGACTGGAATTTCAGAGTATATTAAAACACTGTCATTTCCTGTGCATCCAAAATATGATAAATCATTGTACCTCACATAGTATTTGGCTTTGCATTCCCAAATTTCTCCAGGAGATGTGAAACTGCTATCCAACACACTAGTACAAGAACCTGAAGTACAGTCTAAATTATCTCCTTGCTCACTGAAAACACCGTTTTTATACCATCTTATATCTGCTCTGACATTCCCAAATACTTCAACTAATTCATCTACATTTCCGGAAACATGACAAACTAAATTGTTTTCATTGGTTGGTTCATCAGGAGAGATATATACATCAGGGCAGGGGAAATTCAAAGTTGTAAACATCCATGTTTCTGATTCAATTGTTGAACGGCTGTCAGTAACTGTTACATACCAATGATATACTGAAATACTGTCTAATGCATTGAAAATGTATTCTTGTTCAGAACCAAAATAAACAGGTTCATCATTTATATATAAAGTGTATATCAAATCATCTTCACCAGGATCATAACCTTCCCATGTTAAAGTTGTAGGTGGTTCAACAAGTGTGTTGTTTTCTGGAGATATTAATCTTATTGTGGGAGCAACATCCCCAATTATGATTGTATCATAATCGATTTCTCTGCCTTCAAATAAAACAACACATTTCCATAATTCATCAGTTGCCATTCCAGTTATTGGCTCTGTTTCATAATAGTTCCATTCTGTCCCTTCTGGAAGGTCAAAACTCCATGAATAATCTGTGTTTACCCATTCTCCCAAATTGTTGCGAACTTGCCATACAAAAACTACATTGTATTCTTCATCTAAACTTTTTATGTAGCCAGAGCATGCCATGTTGTCATCAGGATAAACAGGTCTTGGTTCAATTGTTAAGTTTTCTACTAAAGGCATGATTATTGCAGACGGCGCAAGGAAATTCCAATGTTCAGGTTCTATAGAATATTCTTCTCCGTCAAAGGTTAGGGCATACCATTCATAGCCCCCAACAGGAACTACAACAACATCGCTTACTTCTTCAAATTCAGAATCCAATACATGTTTCAAATAATAATGTACAGTTACTGAATCTCCTTCTGGATCAGTATCATCGTATTCAACAACAAGATAAACAGGCATGTGCCTTATTGTAGATCCATCAGGAGGGGCAATAAGAACTGGTGGTTCTGGTCTGATGTTTTGTATTGATAAAGAATCATTAACTAAATCGCCCCAGTAAATCATCTTATGGGGGCTGTCGTTATAGGGTTGTGCAGTACATGTTATGTTATCATGTTTTGATGTTTCCTCATGAGACAGTTCTCTTGTAAAATCCCCATAAGGAACGTGTTCGGTATAAACAACCTCTTCATTTACAAACCACTTAAATAAAATTGCATCTGCTTCACCTTCTGTTGTAATTTCGCAAATTATATCGTCAAATGTCTCAACTCTTTCGTCGGTATAACCCGTTCCAGGTTTCGGATAAATACTAATTTCAATTTCACCAGTTGGGTAGGGATCAACTAATTCAAAATGATAAACTTCAGATGTTACAACAACCTCACCATCTGTAACTTCAACATACCATGTGTAATTACCTGCGTGATAAGGTAAAAGATCAAAGCTTGTGTAAGGTTCTGTTCCTTCATAAGAAAGAATTGGTATATCTTCCTTGTGTATATACATAGTGTAATGCAATATTGTATCATCTAAATCTTCTGCAGGGAATTCAAAATCAACAACATTGTATACTGACATTATAGTATTGTTCAAAGGATAAAATTCCTCGAATTCTGGAGGAATGTTGTTTATGTAAACATAACCTGTGAAATTGTTAAGGCTGGGAACTTCCCAGATTCCTTGTGTTAATCCCTCAACATAAACTGTTAAATTGTCATGTTTGTTAGTATATATATTATCTAAAACATATTCACAATTTCCAGTTCCACAAGGTAGACTTGTATTGACTAATTCACTGTCACATACAAAACCAGAATCCTCTAAAGTACAATTAACTCCTATGAATAATAGGGCAACTGTTGTTGATGAATAAGGATTGAAATTGATGTTTACAAGCATATCATCATATGTTTCCCAGTATTCTCTTACACCATTGACTTGTATTAAATCAACAGATTCTATATATGGGGTGCGTGGGCCGATATTTAAATATCTTAATTCGCTTGTAGTATCATCATCACCATCTGTTGCAACCACATACCAAATGTATCTACCATATTCCATATCTATATCCCATTCACAATCTTCAGAATAAAATTCTTCAGGATCTGGTAGAGAACGGCCTTCTATATATTCACTTATATATAATGTACATATAACCTCATCAGCATCAATATCACTTGTTTCAGCTAAGAAAGATATTATTCCTTCTTCTAAATAATCATTAACTGAAGTATGGTTTTCAGGAAGCATACCATCAATTGTAGGTGGTGTGTTCTCAATTGTTAAAAATGCTGAAACGATTTCATCAGAATCATAATTTGATTCGTCCCAAATAGTGTATGCCCTACATTCCACCACATCATCTTTTTGTGTATGTGAGAAATCCAATGTAGAACTGAACCAACCATCTGCATAATCATAACTAAGCTCTGAATAAACTTCAACATCATTTACAAAAAACTTGAATTGAACATATTCATAATCCAAATCAAATACTCCTGAAGGTTTGACACTGCAGATCAAATCATCTATTGTATCCACTCTGTCATAAACTGCACCAGAACCAACAGGCTCAAAAATTATTTCATCTATTCCAGATGTTCTGTTGACAGTAAAAAAATAATGCACTGATTCAACATAGGCCTCTCCGTCGCTCACGATTACATACCATTCATAAGTTCCAGGACCATAAAATTCTGTGTAAATATCGTCGTTGCTCAGAAGTTCTAGACCATCAGGATAAATTACATGATATTCAAAGTTTAGTTCGTCGCCATCCGCATCATCTGCTTCTGCCCACACGCTAATATGATCGGGCAAAAAGGTACTCTCATTTGCAGGATGGAGAGTTATGTTTTCAGGTGGAGAATTTAAAACAATAAATTTCATCAATATAAATTGTGAATCAAGAGTAGTATAGAGTTTTGGAAACCATATAAGTCCAAAATATTCATTTCCTTTTCTAGTATATTCTGAATTATATGTATAATAATAATCAACTTCAGATGAATCTAAATCAACAACTTCTTGCGCCTTGTTAAATGAAAATAATGGATCGTCCTCGTCCACAGGTATTCCATTGAATAAACCTATAGCACCCAATCTAGAATATCTTCTATTTTCAAGATTGTTTGCGTGGACAGTTAAATTATCAGTAGTATAAATTTCTTTTACATAAATAGGTCTTGTGTATATATATGTTGGTAAAAACTCTGTATAATCATAATCGTCTGGCTCACCAATATATGCCTCTAATAATTCACCATTGTAAGAATAGGGACAAACTAATTCAGTGTATCTTTCATCGTAAAGCTCGCAAGATGTGCAGTCCAGAGAATAATCACAATAATTCCCTGTTCCCCATTCTCCATCAGCAGAAACCGATCCCGAACAAAAAGCATTATCCATAAAATATGCGTCGATCCCAGTCCAGTCAATACTTGTTGTTCCATATCTATTTAGTACAGAATTTCCAATTACTTCATAATCATAAATTTCAGGATGATCTGAAGAACCGCTTGCAACCAAACCATGTATTGAACTCAGAATATTGTTGTATAAAATATCACCCATTCCACCAGATACCTGAACTGCATTGGTTGATGTGATTGTATTGTATTCAACAACTGCATAACCGTTTTCAATTATTACACCATTTGTTGTGTCTACTGCATTGCATGAAAAATGTGCATAACCATTATTCATTTCAAGAGAATTTAATCCACTGAATCTGTTATCAAATATTAAAGCAGAACCATAATCATTGACTGACACTCCATAGGTTTCAAGAAAACTGTTCCCTACAACATGAGCATTTGTGTTGTTTATATAAACTGCAAATTTAGAAAAGGTGTTTCCAATTAATTTAACATTTGAGCCGTTTACCAAAATGGTGGATTGATTTTCATATAAAGATACAATAGTACATTCTTGCATAGTTGAATTTTCCTGCATTATAATAACAGCGTGCCCATACATAGGGTTTGATTTTAATTCTCCTCTTGATTTAACTGCACCACACGTTACAGAGATATCTTCATCAACAATTAGTTGGATAAAAGTCTGACCATAACATAAGGAAGTATCCTCAACAATACGATAAGATAAAACGTTATATGATTCAACATCAGGAATGCCATTTCCATTTTGGTCCCACGTGGTAGGATCGTTAAAAAGAAGACATGCACTCACTGTGCTAGTTGCTAAAATCATGCCGATTATGGCCAAAATTAAAACTAATTTATAGTTCATATTATAACACCTCTAAGTTTGCAAACGTAGGATTAATTTTCATTAATTCTCCCCCTACTAAACAATACATTATTACGAAAAGCTTAAAAAGGTTTAAGTTGTTTCGGGTGTGTATATGTTGGAATATAAAACAAAAAACTATAACCTAAAAAAATTCTTTTAAAATGCAATTAATAAAAAATTATAATTAGTATAAAAATGCGATTATAATCTCCAAATTAAATTATCTATATAGTTTACCATATCTCTTGCAGTTCTTCCGGTTCTTTTAACTGCCAAAATTAATTCTTGTTTTAGACCAGGATCAACAGAAACATCGTCAACAGCGATCATTATGTTTTCTAAAAATTGGTTTGCTAGCCCTCTGACTTCCTTATGGGAAACTCTTTTTACAACATCATTTTGAACAAATCCTGTTGGCGTAATAAGGTATCCTCCCATGTTTCTTATAAGTTCACCAGGACCCCCAGAGTCTAATGCCACAACAGGTGTTCCAATAGCCATAGATTCTAAAACCACATTTGAAAAAGACTCAGAGTATGAAGGTTGGACTGTTATGTCTGCAATACCTTGAACAGGTTTGAAACAAATTCCTTTAAACAATGCAGGATTCAGATCTACTCTCTCAAGTAAATATTCTCTTGTATCATCCAAAACTTCGATTCTACCCCTTGGGGCATCGAGAAGATTGGAATATCCATTTGTGTATTTTGCAATATCAATAACAACTGCTATTCTATTACTTTTAGTAAGTTTGGGAAAACGGTAAGCCATTTCATTTACAAATTCTGCACGTTCAGGACCATTAGATAAAGCAAATAGAAAACTAAATTTATTTTCATTTAAAGAATTTCTATCCTCGAAAACCTGCATAAGTTCTAACAATACATCTACACCTTTCCCCTCATTAGCTCTACCGCTATAAGCAATAACATAATCTGTTTCCAGGCCCAGTCTTGTCCTCCATACTGCTCTTTCCGTAGGGGGCAAAGGAGAATAGGTTTTCATAGAAACTCCATTTGAAATCACTTCTATTTTGCCTTTTGGTGCTAAACCATAATCTAAGTATTCTTCTTGAGCCACACCACTTACCGCAACGTATGCATCATAATCTGAACTTGCAAAAATTTCACCTTTCTTAGTCAATTTTCCATTATAAACAAAACCACTAGTTTCCGGCATTAAATTCATATAAAATATCATTTTTACTTTGTCGCCGAATCTTTTTCTATATCTATTATAAAAAAACTCTGCTTTTTTGGCTGTTTGAAAAATTAAAACAGGTTGGATATCATTCCTTATCATCGCTTGTATCTCATTTGTAAGGATGGTATCCATCTTCACATCTCCGTTATAAGAAACTCTATAATACTCTTTAGCAGCTCTTCTTTCAAAATCTGCTAAAGCAGGGGAATGCGGATAAAAAGAATGAACTAAAACAGGGTATTTTGAAAACTCGCCGTGGTATCCAATTGTAAAAGCTTGACCTAAAAACTTTTTATCGATGGGCCAAGGTCTATCATAAATGTGAATAGGAACCTTTTGGGTTGGCCTGAATTTTCTTATATGGGTCATCGTGATCACAGCTTTGTTGTTTGGGTGTATACTTGTTTGTGGTTAAAAATGTTTATAAACATATCTGCACAGGCATAACCACATAAAGTAAGGAATGTCTGATCAAAATAGTAGTTGGAATATTTTAAATATATGATGTTTCTTTATCCACAACAATACATTTATAAACACACATATACATAATATATAACATGCACAAAGGGCGAATAGTGGACAAAATAGGCGATACCATTCAAACCTTTAAAGATAAGAGGGCTGAACGAAGAAAAAAGAAAGCTGAAACAACTGAATTTTATGATAGAAATAAAGATGCCCACACATTATATCTCAACAAAAAAATGATTAGAGAAATTGAAACTGTTTATTCTGAAAACAATCCCAAGTTCGGCGGAATGTACGGAGAATTAGATATTAATGTCCACATTATTGATGAAAGCAACAATCCTTTTGGAACTTTCAAAGACAGAAGAAATTTGAGTGTTTTGAAACAGGATGCTGATAAAGAAGAAGAACAGATCTACGTGCACATAACCTCTGGTAATTCGGGTTTCTCCTTAGGCTCAATGTGCAAAGAGTGGGAGAGAAACTGTAGGTTAAGCGGAATTGAAAATAAAAAAAGAACTGCAGTTGTTATAATAGATAAAAATACAAATAAAAAAGCGCGCAAAGAATTAAGGAAATTGGCAAGAAAATCACATGGTGCAGTTATTGTTAAAAAAGTGGATTTATCCAAAGAATTACATCCAAATGATTTAAAAGAAATTGCTCATGATGCAGTTAAAAAAAGAGTTTCTTTAAGTCAAATTAAAATCATTGGGGGTATTGCAGAAAAAGAACAAGGATATAATTTGTTTGCTCAGAAAATTTTAACAGAACATCCAAACCCTAAAATGATTTTTCTGCCATTAGGAAGTGGAGAGTTATTTTACAATACTGCATCAGCAATAATTGAAATTTGTGAAAAAGAAGGAAAAATTATTCCAAAAATTGTTGCAGTGACTTCAAAAGGAAGTTGTTTTTCAAATTTTGAGAGATTAAAAAATGAAACTGACATTGAATATCGAAAAAGAATACTCAACATAGAATATAGATCAGATGGTGGAGTCTTTGTGCATACAAAAGAGTCTTCAGGCGCGCCTAGCCTGGAAACGCCCACTTCACCATTCTGGTCTAAAATCAAAAAATTAATGTTGAAATATTCTAAATTACAAATCACATGTATTTCAAAAGAAGAACTTGAAAATGAAATGAAAGTTGTTGGAAATGAATACAATGTTGAACCTGCCAGTGTTGCTGCGTTCGCAGGAGCAAGAAAAATTCTTAATTCTGAGAAAATAGATTTAAAAGATAAAGATGATGTTGTGATTATCAACACAGGTAAAGGTGTTAACCCTAAAATGTATATCAAACCAAAATGGTGGGTTAAACCTGCCATTTATATCACTTCAGCAGTAGTTCTTTTTGTAGCAGGAATGTCTGCCTACAAACCATTCTATAAAAATAATTTCACTGCAATGCAGGATGCAGAGGATTACGTAATAGAACAAATTTTATACGAGCAATACCAAAAAAATAGTATGGTTATGACATTAGATAACAAAGAGGATATATCAGAAGTTAGAAGTATGGACATATCATTAAGATATATTGAACAACGTTACACTGAGAAATATGGAGAGTTATCAATAGCAGGATATATGAAATTCCTAAATGACTACGGAATTAATACAGAAAGAATTGATACAAGTATTCATTATTATAGATCAGGAGGAGATACTATTGTATATGCATATAGATTCTTACCCCCTAGACTTTCCCCCCATATGATGAAAGTGATCGCAGACAATCAACAATACCCAGATTTATGGGTGGAAAATTATTATCCTTGGGAAAGGGAAAGAGCCATACAAAACGGAGAAATTCATTGTGATACTGTTTACGATTGTTCGGTGGATTATCGATACAGATTGCCCTCTGGAGATTATGGGTACTATTACGAAGAATTGGGCCCATTGCAAAAATTAAAAGCGAGGATAAAGGGAATATGGAACTCTGTCTTTGATAAATCAAGAATTGTGAGAATTGAAACACCTGGAAAAAACAGCGGAAGCACTAGAATAATATATGTCACTAGAGAACAACTAAAAGAGATGCCGGAAGGAACATATGAAAGAAAAGATTAATAATGCGGGAACATATTAACATAATATGTTTTTGTAACAGGCAAGACTTCATAATCTCTAACATTTTTGAACTGTTCTCTGAAATTAATTATAAAAGCCTTAACCTCATTTTCGTCCCGCGCATTAACAGTAACCATTAACTGCCATTTTCCAAATTGTTTTGTTGCTGAGCAGATTAACGGATGTACGGAAAGATAATTGAAAATTTTTGTTTCAGTTTCTTTGTAATATGAACCCAAAGAAAAAACAACAAAATATTGTTTGTAAACTTTATCATCAACAAATACATGATATCCTTTGATAATATTTTTTTCCTCTAAACCTTTTATGCGATAAAGAATTGTCTTGTAATTTACACGGATGATATTGGAAAGATCAACACTTGTTAACCGGCAATTAGAGGAAAGGTTGTCTAAAATTTGTTTGTCTATTTCATCTATTGTAACAGTTTTATAACTCACAGGGATTGAAATTGCTTTACCAATTCCTTGGCCCTCTGGCAACATATGTTTGAATGGATAAATATAGTAATTCTTTACATAAACATCGTCTATTTCTCCAATTATTTCAGGGAAATGAGTGTAACATGAATCAATAAAATCATCATAATCCAAATAGTTTCTTACAAAAACATTAACAAACAAATCGTATTTTCCTCCCAAAGTTGTTACGTTGTACACTCCCCAACAGCTTTCAAAAAATTCACATACTTTTCTTATTGAGTCAGGATCAACTTTTTTTAATTTAAAGAAAATACGATAATGTTCAAAACCCAAATAATTCATATTAACCACTGCGTTTAACATGCCAATAATGCCACGACTAATTAAACGATTTAAACGATAAGATGCAACCTGCTCAGAACACCCCGCAGAACGTGCAAGCTTTTTGATACTGATTCGAGGATCTTTAACAATAGATTCAATAATTCTGCTATCAAGCTTATCCAAGTAATTTTTCTTTTTTGGATTGGCTTTTGGAAGAGTTTTTGGCTTTTGCGCAGGTTTAATGTTTTTTTTAACCATATCTTATTTTTTAGATAAAAAAATATATAAACCTTTCTAAAAATTGAATAATATTCCTTATAAGTTTTATAATGTTAAACTAATAAACTGATTTTGATGAAAAGTGTTAAAGTCATCCTCTTAAATACAAAAAAAATTTGTTTTATGGACAAATTTATTCATATATCTTTCCCTATAAAACACCATTTACAAACAAAGTTTATATACTCTGACCATCACTACTAATGTAGTGTGTGGTAAAATATAAAAATATGGGGGTTGAAGAAGATGAAAAAACAAATAAAAAAATATATTGAATATTTCATATATTCCGAAAAGGTTACAACTGATGATAATAAAAACTTTTTCAATAATTTAATTAGTACAAGGGCGCCCATATTTGGATTGATTGATTTTTCACAAATACTTTCACTTCGTGGAATTGATCTCTTAATACAATGTAAAGGAAACACACTCAAAATGTATGTAAACGATAGAAAAAACCTCTACCTTCAAGCACCTTTACTTTTTCCCTTTAAACTTGAAAAACCAAAAGATGTTGAAATATTTAATGGGAGAATACCTACAGGAATGCAATTTATTAAATCTGGAAATATGTTTGATTATTTAGTTAAAGAAAAAGTTCAAGAATTTAGAATAAAGATCATCAGGGTTCTTGGAGGATTTTACGGATTTGGATCAATGGTCACAAAAGACGGAAGAAAAAGTATGGTGTTTATTTTAAATCCCTCCAAGTTTTTTGAAATTGATTTGGAAAAAAACCCTGCGTTTTATATTAAAATTTTAGATCCAGTCCCAAAGATGATGAATCTGACATCAGAATATCCTTTATTTGAATATGACAGCACCAAAATAGGGGTTGATACTTTTGACCCTTTCCAGCATGGGCTGATTGTTGGTACTTCAGGTTGCGGTAAGAGCAGATACTTGGAAATGCAGATAAAAGCAATAAAACAAAAATACAAAGATGCAAACATTGTTTTGATTGATCCACATGACGAATTTGCAAAAATATTTCCAAAAGCTAAAATTGTAAATTTTAAAGACAACTATATCGAACCTCTCGATACAGGAGGGGATAAAAGCCCTCTTCAAGTTCAACTCATTGCAAACACAATAACTGCAACAATCGGACAGGAAAACAAATATGCTGAAAGAATTGTTTTTTATGCAGTTCACCTGCTCACATCAATCGATGAGCTTACACTTGAAAATCTTAATCTTTTGTTAACTGATTCTACAAAAAGATCTGAGTTTGCATCCATGTGTGAAAAC
>JAHKLX010000104.1 GCA_020854835.1 Microcaldota archaeon | reverse complement strand
GCAATATATGGTGGGAGAAAACCATAGTATTATATTAAGCTATTTGCCTACCAAAAATGAGGAAGTCCTGCTGCAGATGCTTGGTTCTGTCTCAGGACTTCTTTTAGCTATTGTCAGACTTTTGTGGCTTGTTTTCAATATAATAAAGGCTTACCTGTAAATGCTTAATATATTACATGGTCTTTTGACCCCATCCTTTTAATGTAAAAATTTTATCGGAAAAAATGAACATATTTGAATATTATTTGATATTTTTGTGTTTATTAATCATAAAATAACTATAACGATTCTTTCTCTTGACCCGTTGTAAAATACTGTAATAGAATAATGGTTGTTGGACTATATCTGCATGAAGGGAGTGTTGTTATATGAAAATCATGAGCGTTGAGGTGGCCTTTCAATAACTGAATTCTAGCAAAAGGCTTAAAATAAGATATCCATCCTCAAGATGGTTTAGTCGTTATGCCTTTTGCAGCAACATTTTGTAATAACCCTTAAGTCTGATAATATATTTATTGGTCCATACAGTACGGTAGAGGTTATCGTGCTTTTTTTATGTCTTGAAATAGAGACAAAACAATTATATTTATTTGATCTTTTGGAGGTTAAGCAATATGAACGAAATCATATATGCGAGAAAGGAGTTAGAAGTATGATAGAACGATTCAAACGTTCAGCCAAATATGATATGGGATGGATTAATGAAAATAAAATGGGGCCCAACCCTGTTTGGCTGATGGAAGAACTCTGTGAACACATGAATTTGCAAAAAGGCATGAAGGTTCTTGATTTAGGATGCGGTAAAGCAATCACTTCCATATTCCTGGCGAAGGAATTTGGTGTACAGGTATGGGCTACAGATTTATGGATAAACCCGAAGGAAAACTTTAAACGAATAAGCGATGCCGGGGTAGAGGACCTTGTCTATCCAATAAAAGCAGAAGCACATGCACTTCCATATGCGGATAATTTTTTTGATGCTATTGTCAGCGTCGACGCATACCACTATTTTGGCACCTGCGATTTATATCTGATGTGGTATTTGAAAAAGCTACTAAAGCCTGGCAGCGAAATAGGCATTGTTGTTCCGGGACTTATGCGTGAATTCGGAATAGGATTACCGGAAGAACTGAAAGGCTATTTTTCTGAAGATATGTTTACATTCCACTCCGCAAAGTGGTGGAGGAATCATTGGTCAAGGCACAGTTTTGCTGATGTTAAGCTTGCATGTGAAGTCGAGGATGGTAAAAACATCTGGTATGCATCAGGATGCGATACTGAGTTATTAAGTGCTGATATAAATGACTATTTAACTTTTATTAAAATGATAGCTACCCTTTCCTGATTGGGGACGACGCTTTTGACGGTGAGACAGGTGCACACATACTGGTGGAAGGTGGGGGGACCCGCCTTACAGTGACTGGTACAATACAAAGCTGGTCGTGGTACGGATTTGCAGATGAAATACGCTGCAATGAAGCTGGAAGCAGAAGTAATCGCTTACTCAAGAGGTGTGCGGTGAATATGTCAATGCCCTGTTCAAGCCCGTAAACATTCGGATAGATTTGTTTTATCCCGAATGAAGAGTAAACGGAACCCATTCTCCTGATTTTTCAATGAAAAATCAAGGAGGATGGAAATGGGTAGGAAAGATGAGAATTGCTTTTTTATATGTGAGTACTGTGGAAAGGAAGTTCTGCCGCTGACAAATGGCAGCTACCGCAATCACTGTCCCTTTTGCTTGTATTCAAAGCATGTAGATACTATGCCAGGAGACAGGCTTAGCAGATGTAAGGGGCTGATGAAACCTGTTGGACTTGAATATAAGCCGGGAAAGGGGTATCAGATTGTGCATGTATGCATAAAGTGCGGAGCAAAGAAGGTGAATAAAATAGCAGAGGATAGTCTACAGCCAGATGACTTTGAAAGAATAATCCGGCTTTAGTAACGGATTATTCACATCATGAAATATTTAATTTTTTAGCTAAAACAGCAAAGCAGGAACATCCTTATTTAAATGTTGTTGATATAATAGTATCACCGTACGGAGAAAGGATAGGTGATAGATTGAATTACAGCCTGGATATCAAGCGTAGCATTGAATATATAGAAGCATATATTAAAGAAAAACTCACGCCGGAAATGGTCGCTTCTAATGCAGGGTACTCTTTATACCATTTTTGCAGAGTATACCAAGTATGCATGGATATGCCTATAATGGAATACATCCGAAAAAGACGGCTATCACTGGCAGCTACTGAATTATTCAAGGGCAGAAGAATCATTGATATAGCGTTTGATTATGAGTTTGAAACTCAGAGTGGATTTGCGAAAGCATTCCGGAAGGAGTACGGATTCAGTCCTTTACAGTATGCTGCAAGAATGGCAGTTTTAAAAGGTCTTGTATCCGGAGAAAAAACAACATTTGAATTTGGAGGTATTTTTATGAATCCTGTTATTATAAAAAAGCCGGCATTTAAAGTGGTCGGTTATGGTATCAAAACAAATATTGCAGATGGAAGCTACACCAAAGATATTGCAGCTTTTTGGAATAACTATGACACTAATGGTTGGGAATGTAAGATGTATCAACAGTTAAATCCGCCGAAACATGGGGAGGTTGGTATTTGTCTGCCGGAGTCTAAAGACAGTGGAAGTCTTGTTTACCTCCTTGGTGTTATAGTTGAGAGTTTTGATAAGGTGACTGAAGATATGATTACTCTTGAAGTTCCGGAAGCAACCTATGCTGTATTCTCAACTCCTCCTGTCGATGTAACGGTTGGAGGGAAAAACGGAAAGGCAAACATGGAGGACTTCCCTAAAGCTATTAAGCAGACATGGAAATATATCTTTGAGGAATGGTTTAAAGACAGTGGATATGTATATGATGAAG
>JAHKLX010000141.1 GCA_020854835.1 Microcaldota archaeon | reverse complement strand
CGCTTCCCGGTCGTAAAAAAGGTAAAAACTGCCTCAGATCGACCTTCGCAAAGCCCTTAAGTTTGGTTTTGGTCTACTGTTTTAGGTTTTTAAGGTTCAGACGCCTTTCGGGGCGTTGTTTCGCATTTCTAAACTCAAGTTCCAGGGAAAATGCGCATTAATAAAAAATCTGTAGAGATATGGAATATTCAACTAACTAGGAATGAAAAACTTAATCATATAAACCATAAACTAGTCAAATAACCCGGAGGGGGCATGCAACTCATCACAGTTGAGATTAAAAATTTTCGTTGTTTGAAAGATGTAAAGATACCTTTTCGCGAATTAACTGTCCTAATTGGCGAAAATGATGCCGGAAAAAGCACCGTACTGGATTTATTAGACTTGATTTTGAGCGAACACCAACCGGAAGATAGCGACTATTACTATTTCGATGATGGTAATGGAAATCCAGAAAGCCGAGCAGATGAAATTGAGGCGGTTCTAACCTTTCATCCGTACAGTGATCAAACAATATCACAAGAGTACCTATCTCCTGATGGTTTTTTCCGTTTGAAGAAACGGTTCACAAGACTAAGTGGAGAGACCTGGTATAACGGCCGCTGTTTTGACCAGGAAGTCCTCAATCAAGATTTGACATCATTAAGAGTAGCTGACCTTGATGCAATCATCCAGGAAATCGGTGTTGTCATGGAAGGACGTCCGAATAAAGAAGAGAAAATTCAGAGTATTCAAGATTATAAGCAGCACGCATCGTTTCATCTGGATTGGGTATCTACTACCCAGGCTGCTTTACGAGAATTTCTTCCCCGCTTCGAACGTTACCGATCGCTAGACTATCAAGATCCGACAAATGTTGTGATGAAAACTCTTCGGACCGTGTATGAATCGAAAATATTTGAAACCGATGAAAACGATACGCGTCAACCAATTGCATCTTTAAGGGATTTACAATCTGACATTGAAACTGAGCTAAACAAAAAGGTATCGGAGTTATTGGGTTATGTTCAACGGTACAACCAACGTGTTCAACGAGTGGAATTCAATCCCACAATAGATTTCTCTGGAGGATTGAAAAGTGGTCAATTTTCGATCGATGATGGGCGGGGATTTCATTGGTTAAATAAATGTGGTGATGGAACAAAGAGACGGCTATTAATGGCTTTTTTCGACTGGGAGAGAGAAATCCTAGGCCAACAACAAACTCGTCCACTGCTACGTGGTTACGACGAGCCGGATGTCAATCTTCATTATGAAGCCCAACGACATATGTATCGTACGATCCGTGATATTGTTTACCAGGAAAATTCTAGAATTCAAGCAATTGTTTGCACTCATAGCCTGACAATGATTGACCATGCTCCAGCCACAAGCATTAACTTGTTGCGTTTATGTGAATGTGGCATGACAGATGTGAATTATCTCGATACTTTAGAGGATCAGGATGTTGAGGATTTTCTTGTTAATCTTGCCGCAGAATTAGGCATCACAAACTCTATTCTCTTTTATGAACGTTGCTATATTATCATAGAAGGGCCAACTGAAGAAAATGCTCTACCTATCTTCTACCACCGTTTATTTGGTCATAGCATGATTGAGGATGGCATCCGCTTGATCAACATAGAAGGTAATGGAGGTAAAAAGGGTCTTCTAAAACTACTTGGAAAAAATCGACAACAGCTCACTATTGCATTTTTGGATAGTGATACACAAACCAACCAGGATTTCATTGGTGCGGGTTTCACCAGAGATCGGGCTGATGATTATTTGATATTAATTGGCCAAAAGGAATTCGAAGATGCATTTTCAGATGAGACCATTTGCTTATGCCTTAACGAAATATGGCCTCGGACTGACAACGAACCTTGGACAATTGCACATTTGACGGATATCAGAAGTGAACCGAATAAGAAATTCTCAGATCGATTAATGGGACTAATTTATCAAAACAGCGAAAGTGATATTTCAAACACTAAGCCTGTCTACGGGCAAAAACTAGCCAGTATTTGTCCACTCGAGATGATTCCAGAACGAGTTATTCACCTTTTCAATAGGGCAAGAGAAATAGCAAGAGTTGGCTAAAGGAGAAAAAATGTTACGAACATCTGTTGCATCAAGTGACCTGCGATCAGTTGGATATGATTCACAGACCCAAACGCTTGAAATAGAATTTAATTCTGGTGGGGTGTATCAATATTTCAATGTGCCTGTTGGTGTTTTTCAAGGGCTTATGAGTGCAGTGTCACATGGTAAGTATTTTCACCAAAACATAAAGAATAATTACTCGTATCGTCAGATCGGGTAAGATCCCTTAGCCTGACGTCATTCAATGACTGTAGGAATGGATTTGCATTCTATAGTTTTAAATAGTTGATATTTGTATTTTTTTGGCGAGGTAATCAGCTGTGAAATTGTCGAGCAGTAAACAATTGGACGAGAAGAAGCTGAAAAGAATGCTTCAAATGGCTGATGAACAAGATTGGCTTGAGTATAAAAGAGAACTCAAGTTGTTTTCTGAAGGTAAAGTTGCAGAAAAAGCTCGTGATGAATTCATCAAAGATATTCTTGCCTTGGCTAATGGGAACAGTCATACCATCCGTAAAACTAAATACATAATTATTGGCGCCGACAACAAACAATTCGATGAGAATGGAGAGCGTGTTCGATACTGTGTAAATTACCAGGCTCCGACACAAAGCGATATAGCAAAATGGTTGAGCAAAGCATGTTCTCCAGCGGTAGTTGGCCTGGAATGTGAAATGGTAACATACAAGGGCGAATTCTTGTTTGTAATCACAATTCCGCCCACCTTTGATCTGCACGAGACAACTCGTGAGTTAAATACGCCTAACGGGACATACCGAGAACACACGGTTCTGATGCGCCATGATGAGCATGTATTTCCAGCCAGTGTAAGAGATGGAATTACGATTCAGCAGTTAAAGCATTTATACCGCCAGGAGATCATCAATCCTCCATCGATTTGGATCGGCGCGATTGTCGGAGGAATCATTGGTTTTATTAGCAGTCAGGCAACAATTCGAGCCATTGAATCTCGGGCACAAGAAAACTTAGTATTAGTGATCCTTACTGTGATCAGCGTATTATTTGGCGCTTCTATTGGGATGATCGCTAAATGGCTGAATGAAACACGTTATGATTGGCGTTACATGACTTGGATGCAAAGGGCCTTTTTATTATTCTTTATCGTGGTATTTATTGTGATTTATGTGACGGTCATCAAATAATGGTTTATGGCAGGCATGGTTACCTCAAAATGAATGCATCAATTTATTTGAAGATTACGAATTCTTAAGCATTTACTCCGTTCCCCATTAAGACTCTACGGGAACTACCTGCCAAGAACACCCTGCCAGGGCGTTCCCGTACTAATTCCAGGTAGAGAAATATAAATAGAGGATGGTTACCGACAACACACTCGAAATCAATCTTGGTATCTCTATTGTAAGTCTGTGGATATAATTAAATGATTGAACTGAAGCTCCAATAATTAATAATCTCTGTTTGTATAATAATACTTCCTATGCCTACCAATAGATCTCATAGCCAATACTCACGGACCGGGGCCAGACGGGCTGGTGATGCCTATCAAGATATCGTCGCTTTAGAGCTAATAATCGATTGGATAGAGCATAATGACCGATATCAATGGATAAAACTAGAAGCTGATGAGATGGGTTTCCTCGATGATGTTATTGCGCTTAGGCAGGACGGCAGAATCCAAGTTTTGCAGGTGAAATATTCCACCAATCCTGATATGCAAAATGACCCTTGGACCTGGGAAAAACTCCTTGAGCGATCAAAAACAAAAAACGGAAACCAGAATTTATCTCTGTTGCAAAAATGGGCATCATCTCTAAGAGAAATAAAAAACCAATGGTCAATCTTTGAAGCAAGCGTTTATAGTAACCGGAGGGCCGCAACCGAGCTCGAAGTAGCTCTTGAAAATGGATACATAATTTTTGATCAAGTTCATGAACCTGATATTCAGGAAGAAGTTGTAAAACAATTGGGGGGAGAGGATGCCTCAAAAGAGTTTTTCAAAAATTTTAAGTTGGAATGGTTCAAAAAAAGTGGACATATTTAATGTCCTGAAAGTCGTTCAAACTCAACAGGGCTACAATAGCCCAACGATGAATGCAATCTCTGGCGATTGTACCAAACTTCGATGAACTCAAAGATTGCCAATCGTGCT
>JAHKLX010000027.1 GCA_020854835.1 Microcaldota archaeon | reverse complement strand
CTAAAATCTTATGTATCGCAATGATATTCAGCATGACACCCACAATGGCATTCGCTGTTGGCGGCGATGATCCGGAACCGACGGAATATGCCGCACAAATAGGCGACACAAATTATAGTACCTTTGAGGGAGCTTTTGCTGCAATACCGGAAAACGGAGCTGATACCACGGTCAAACTGCTAAAAGATGTTGATTTGGGAAGTGCGGCTTTAACTATTGACAAAGGCAGCACAAAAGTTACTTTTGATCTGAACGGGAAGACGATCTCAGGTAACTATTCGTCAACATCAAATGGCATGTTTACAATTCTGGGCTCAAATCTCACTTTGACAGACACATCAGGGGGCGAAGTCAAGGGAAGCATTATAAATACAGATCCATTAAACAAAGGTTCAGCAACAATATATCTTAATGTTAAATATCCGAATGCAACAACGGACTGTTTTCTTAAGGTCGATGGCGGAGTAACCATAGAAAACAAATCCACATCAACAAGTTCGTCCGTTGTATACGAGCACAACAATGCATCAACAGTCTACAAACCGTATGTGGAGATAAATGATGCATCTCTGGAAGGAAACGGCTACATAACAAAACAGACAATATCTTCCGGTGCTTATGCGGGCTCCATAATCCTCAACGGAGGTAATTACAAATCGACAAAGAGTTACTCCCTGAATTACAGCAGCGGGACAAACGCATCATTCATTATAAACGGCGGCACATTTGATGTGAGCTACTGGAATTCATCTTTAAATGCGTTTGTTCCGTCAAGCAAGCATATCAGTCTTGACGCAACAAGCGAAGGAACGGCAATCGATACAGTTGAAGTCAAAAATACTGCACCCGATACCTACATAGCAAAAATCCAAGGTCAGAACTACTACCTTGTTGACGGAGACATCAGTTTGCTGCAGACACAATTCGGAGTACTTCCGGCAGGAACAACAGTGGATATTTTAGCTGATGCAACATATAACCCCGCATCTTTCGGAACTACAATAGGGGGAGCAGAATACAAGCTGACTTTCGACCTGGCTGAGGATGTGAAACTGGACGGTCTGGCAAAACTTAAAGTTGCACAGGTACAGGTAAGTGGCACAAACACCGGTACATTCACATGCGAAGCCTTTGACGGCACATATGAAATGAATGAAACAGGTGAAAACGGTCTTTTCACCTGTGATATTACTGAAGCCTCCAAGATCGCAAGAGTAGACCGTGCTGACGGAACATCAAACTATTATTCCGACATACTGACTGCTTTCAGTGCCGCAAAAGCAAGTCCCAAAAGCACATTGAAACTGCTTGCCGACACCACTTACAGTTCATATATCAACGGTCCGACAATGGACTTCACACTTGACCTTAACGGAAAGAGCTACACATACACAGGTAACTCTGACGCTTTCCAGTTAACGGCTGATCAGTCGCTGAAAGTAATAGACAGTTCCGAGTTGGGCGGAGGTACCATAAATGCCACGACAGCAAATCTGGCCATTGGCGTAAAAGAAAGTCTTGAAGGCGAGAATGCCAAAGTCATAATAGGTGAAAACGTAACCGTGAACGGTCCTGTATTTGTTGCCGGCAAAAACAGCACACTTGATGTATACGGCAAGATAAACGGCGGAGCAGATGCGGGCATATACAATAACGGAACATGGGGAAACGGACCTACGACCATAAATATCTGGCCGGGAGCAGAAGTCCAGTCTGATGTACTCGGCATTTATCACCCCGGGAAAGGTCAGCTCAATGTACATGGCGGAGTTATAACAGGCGGTACGGGAATTGAAATAAGAGCAGGAGAACTTAATGTCTTCAACGGATTCATACTTGGCACGGCAAACGAATTTTCCGTAGATGCGGACGGTAACCCCAGCGGTTCAACAGTAACCGGTGCCGGTATCGCTGTTTCACAGCACACGACCGATCTTCCCCTGTCAGTGAACATTTTCGGAGGAACCATCGCCGGTCTTTACGGACTTTATGAAAATGACCTTGAAAACACTTCTCATGAAAATGTAGAAATCAATATCCATGAAGGCATTTTTTACGGCAACAGCGCTACGCTTAGCGAAAACGAACCCATATACGGCAATTCATTCGCAACCGAAGATTTGCTGGGTGAACATGCAAAAATCAGTTCCTTCACTATTGCTCCCAATAAGGTTTGTATCATAGCAACTGCCCATGAAACGGAAAAAATAAGTACAGTAAAAGCCACCCAGCAAGCTGCAGGAACAAGAGAACACTGGAGATGTATCGAATGCGGAACTCTTTATACAGATCCCAACGGACAGGACAAAGACATTACGACCCTGACAGCACTGGCTATACCCAAGATCGGGAGCATAAACCTTTCGGCTACGGCTTATGTTTATAACGGTTATGTCAAAACACCGGCTGTTACAGTAAAGGATACAAAGGGTAACACAATTGCTGCGTCAAACTATACCTTGACTTATTCACAAGGACGCAAAAATGTGGGGACCTACAGTGTCAAAGTCACATTCAAGGGAGACTTTTACAGCGGCACAGCCACAAAAACATTCAAAATAAGCCCCGTGAAAACTTCCATATCAAAACTCACACCAAGATCCAAGAAGATAGTCGTTAAGTGGAAGAAGAAAACAGCACAGGTCAGCGGATACCAGATATACTGCAGCACATCATCCAAGTTTTCAAATTCAAAGAAAATAACGGTATCTAAAGCAACACAGGTATCAAAGACAATAAGCAAGCTTAAAGGCAAAAAGACATATTATGTCAAAATAAGAACTTACAAGAAAGTCGGTTCGACAAAATACTATTCAGCCTGGTCCGCCGCAAAGAAAACAAAAACCAAAAGATAGCATGCAAACAGAAATAAACGAACAACCGACTGAATAGTGATAATAGCCAAAGAAATAGAGCGGGCATTTTGCCTGCTCTATTTATATATATAATGGGATTCG
>JAHKLX010000046.1 GCA_020854835.1 Microcaldota archaeon | reverse complement strand
TGCCAGTATCACAAATGCAAAAAACTGTCTGAAAAAACAGATACGGTTCTTTTCATAGGCCCTCTCAAACTTTCGTATTCCAAGGCATTATACTTTTAATATATTTACAATATTATAATTGGCCGGGTTTGTCAATGGAATACGAAGGGATGATTTTGAGTTTCAAAATGATTTTTTTAACAAGCTTCTTTGCCCAAAAACAGAATATATTAGTTTTAATGCAGCCCATGATGTAATATCAGCAGAATCAAGAGGAGGGGAAACCTCAACCAAGTCCATTGCTTTTATGGGAAGATTTGCGATTAATTCTTTAAGTATTTTCATCAACTCTCTAGTACTTAGCCCTCCTGCCTCTGGGGTTCCTGTTCCGGGGGCAAATGCCGGATCCAGGACATCAATATCAAGAGTAAGATAGATTGTGTCATACCCTTCATATCTTTCACTTATTTTGGCGATTACATTGTAAACACCTTTTTCAAAAATTTCCTCTGCTTCTATCACCAATATATCTTTATGTTTTCTATAGAATTCAACCTCTTCTTTTTCATAAGCCCTGATACCAACAAATGTCATTCCCTCATCATTCAAGTTATTGCAGTTTTCTATGGCTCTTCTAGCCGGAGATCCATGAGACCAAATATGTCCTTCGAAATTATCACATAAATCACTATGTGAGTCAAAGTGAATGTATCCGATTTTTTCTTTCCTATGTACTTGCCCAAACGCTTTCATCAAAGGAATTGTAATTGAATGATCTCCCCCTATGAAAATACAGAACTTTTCGGTTCCCATAATTACTTGGGCTTCCCTCTCAATTGTATTAAAAAAACGCTCCCAGTTTAAATCGGGTTGGAAATTTCCATTATCCTTAATTTTAAGATCTTCAAAAAATATACCATTTTCGTTTGACGGAGGCAAAACTCTTGATAAATACCTTATTCTATCTGCCGCGCTTGCCGCACCCTTTCCAACACTTGCAGCATTGTCAAAAGGAATTCCCTTTATATATATATCGGCTTCCTTATCGGAATCAGTTAACAACCCTGACCAGTCAAGCCCAAATCTCTCTAATTGTTTTTTCTCCATGCTTTCTGCCCTCTCCTTTTTTCTTAATACACTTCTTGGCAATCATATTCGGCAGAAATTATTTTTTATATATAATAATTCCTGCCGAATTAAGATAATATCTTCAAAATATGTCAACAATTAATTGTTTTCATAAGCAGCTTTTAGCACTTTCATATATCCGGCTTTGTCAATGGCTCTTGCATTATTTTCCGAGAGCATATTTCTGGCAGAAGCTTCAGCAATCTCATCAAATTTATCCGGAGATATATATTCAAGCTCTTTTAATGTTGGTATTTTTACTTTTTTGTTTAGTTCTTTAATTTTCGATATTCCTTCCAAAGCTATTTCCTCTTCTGTTTTTCCCTTCGTATAAACACCTAAGCACCTGGCTATTTCAGCATATCTCTTGCTATTACCAGGAAGATTGTATTCCATTACATAAGGAAGAAAAATCGAATTCCCGACTCCATGAGGTGTATCGTACCATCCTCCGATTGTCTCGGAAATAGCATGCACTGCACCAACGTCCGCATTGCCAAAAGCTATACCGGCCATCATACTTCCCAACATCATATTTTCGCGAGCCTCTATATTGTCTCCCTGTTCAACGGCAGTAACAATACTTTTGCTGATTAATTCTATTGCCCTCAATGCTAAAACATCAGTAAGAGGTTGACCGATTTTACAGGTATATGCTTCAATGGCATGCGTCAAAGCATCTACTCCTGTCGAGGCGGTCAATGATGGCGGTAAAGAAATCAATAGCTCCGCATCGACGATGGCCACTTCTGCAGCTATCGTCCCAAGTTCCCAGAGACTCATTTTATGTTTTCGTTTTGTATCTGTTATCACAGCAACAAATGTAACTTCACTTCCCGTGCCTGCAGTTGTAGGTATGCAGATTGTCGGTAACATACCATTTTTTAGGGGAACTCCCTCCCAATCCTGACACGTACCTCCGTTTTTAACTAAAATGGCAGTGGCTTTCGCCTGGTCCATAGAACTCCCGCCACCAATGCCAATAATTACGTTAGCCTCCATATCCAGTGCCATTTTTGCAGATTTCATACAATCAACGTCCCGGGGATTGGATTTTACCTCGTTATAGACTTCGAATTCTATTTTTTCTTTTGACAAGTTTTCTTTTATTTTGTCCATTGTAGAAGTCTCTGATAAAAAGGAATCCGTAACGATTAATACTTTTTTCGCTCCAAGCGAAACAGCTTCCTGGCCCACCTTCAAAACCGATCCGGCTCCATATACAATTTTTGTTCTGTGAAAAAACTCATTAATACTCATTTTTTTAACCTCTCAAGCTTTAGTGCTGTATCCACCGATATTGTTTCTGACTAATATTAATTTTGCAAGTATGAAATATAAAATTGCTACAAATATTACAGAAGCGCCGGATGCAGTAAGATATTTAAATGGCTCTTGATATACTAATGTGGCAGGATTTAGGAACAACAGATAAAAAGGCATTCCTGCCGCAAAGGATACTATTGCAACCCAATTAAATCCTTTCCAAAAAGAATATTTTGATGTCTTGGTATTATCATACAAACCTACAACGTCAAGTCTTTGTTTTCTTAATAAGAAATAATCAACACAATTAATTGCTACCATAGGGCAATAGAATGTGCATGTAACACCAAGCATAATATAAAAGTTATCATATATTTGTGATGGCCATAAGATTAATCCGATAATTCCGGGCAAACAGAATATAGCTATGACTACAGGCCATTTTTTATTTCGAAAAAATTTAAAATTCTTTAATCCCAAGCATATCCCATATGTAACGATTGCATTAGATGTAATGTTGGCTATTGCAATAAATACTAATGCCAAAACTCCCAGTACAACTCCTCCCAATGGGATCATCCATTCTGTTGGGTCACTGCTGCCAATTGTCACTGCTGCAGCGCAGCCAACAGCTGTCCCCAAAGATGCCGCCAATATTAATCCGGCAAGGTTTGCCCAGTATGCCGCCCTTGTAGTTTTGCAGAGCCTTGCCATACCGCCCATATTTGGCCACCAAGACAAACCTGCTCCCAAACTTAATTCAAAAGCCAGCAGAAAATTAACCCATTCACTGTCAAATGGTGCAATTGGAGGAGCATTTACAATAACATCCCATCCAACGTCCTTTGATAATATGATTAATAATGCAATAATTGTAATTATTAGTAATGGAGCAACAATTATATTAAATTTTCTTATTACAAGGGGGCCTCTCCAAACAACGAGAAACACTATTGCAACAGAAACTATTGACATTACCCCAACAAATCCAGGCCCCATGGTGTCCGTTTTTACAGCTGTACTGACAACATTATCAACAGCTCTTCCAAACATTATTGATAGTATAATAAGCCATGCCACCTGGAATACAAACATAAATACCATAACAATTGCTTTTCCCCGATTTCCCATATAACTACTTGAAATCGTATAATTGTCTGCTCCGTATTTTGCACTGGGCACTGATGTACCCATTGCCATCAATAACACCGCTGCCATATTGCCTGCCAGGGTCGCTATAACAGCCGGCCAAAAATCAACAAAAAGCGAAACCGTACCACCAATTAAAAAACACCAGGTAGCAATGGCAAAGCCAATATTTATACAGCTGTTGTCAAATAAGCTGTATACTCTTTCTTCTTTCATTACAGGAAGCATTCCGAATTGAGCTTCCTTATTAGCATCAAAACTATTATTACTCATTTCTGTCTCCTTCCAATTAACCGATACTCAACCTAAAAGCTTCAATAAATACAGGCAATAAACCCGCCAAGACAAACAATGCAAGTATAAATGCCCAGTCAATCTTTTTTAGCGGAGGAACAATATCACCCTTTTCTTCAATGGTGGCTACTCTTTTACATAATTCCTTTTCGAGTTCTTCATCCAAACCGGTTTTCCCCTTTAATTCGCTATAAACACTTTCATAACTTTTCATTTTCTTCTCCTTTCCTCACTTTTTTTGCAATGCAATAATGGATATAAATTCAAAAACTATATTGCTTGCCAGAAATGCTGTTATTTGTGACGGATCCACGCAAGGCAAGACTTCAACAATGTCGTAACCTATAAAAC
>JAHKLX010000062.1 GCA_020854835.1 Microcaldota archaeon | reverse complement strand
GCTAAGAATAGCCTATGGACAAAAAGATAGGTTTGTCTTCTTTTTGGGCCTTCTGGAAGGCTTCCGGACTCCATGCATACCAATTAACTGGGTTATAGGCGTGTTGTAAGAGATATGGTGATTTTTCATAAATCAAACGGTTAGCTTTGCGAGTTTCTTTATCTGGAATTGACATTTAAAATACCCCCGTACTATTTTTGAATAGTATCTACAGGTATTCAATTTCCAATTCGATTTCCCCTGTTACAATGTCACGATTATACCATATTTTATCAATTATTGAACTAAATAAAGCGTTTCTTTCTTGATTGGTCGTGGCTTTAGACCACTCAGTTAAAATTTCTGGGCTTGTTCGTTTAATTCTCGCTGGTCACCAGGGAAATGTTATTAACTTCTGCACTCAAAGCCCTTAACCTACTTGTCATTTCAGCAATCTCGGCATCATATTTTTTCTTATATCATTTATAGAAGCTAATATTCTCTATCCCATCAAAGCAAACATGAGATTAAGCTGGCAAATACCTTAAAATTGGCAATTCTGACCTCAATAGACTTCCAGTTCGTCCCTTGTCTTCACAATATGTTTAACCTCAAATGATATGACGCCAGTCGCGCCTTGCATAAAGGATTCTCTCAATATCAACAACCTTTGACTTTTCATTTATAATGAAAAAGACAATATAATTCTTTACGAATAGCTTTCGATATCCCATCATTGCAAGCCGTTCATCAGTCACAAGAGGGCATTTTTGCGGCATGACTGCTAAACCCATAATAGCTTTCTCAACGTTGTCCATCATCTTCAATGCGGTCATTGGTGCTGATAGTTGCGCAGAGATATATCGGACAATGTCACGTAGATCTTTTTCGGCAGGTTCCGATACGTCAACCCTATAATTTGCCATCAGTTATTTCCTGCCTGATGTCTTGCATTACATCTTCCAGCGGGCGCTTTCTTCCCTCTTTTACTGCGGCTCTACCCTCATCAAGCAGACGGTAAAGTTCAAGTTTGCCGTTAAGCATCTCGTAGGTCTCAATGCTCATAACAGCCAAATCTCCCTGCCCATTTTTAGTAATAAAAACGGGCTCTCTGCTTTCACGGCAGAATGTCGAGATCTCATTGTAATTGTTCCTTAAGTCCGTACTGGATTTAATGTTTGGCATAAAACTAGCCTCCTCATCTAACCTAAAGATATTATACACGAATTTCTTTAGCTCATCAAAGCCGATTGCATCTAGTCTACTGTTGTATTGTGGTAATTGATTCAAGAATATCATTTAGGTATAAACATGGATCCCAGTTTACAGTCTTGCCGCAGGCGGCTATACTAAGTTATCGGATAACGACTATAAATAAGGGAAGAACCGGATGAAAAAGCTATCTCTGCTTATTATAAAAGAACCGCTTATCAGGAAGAGAATATTTAAGACGGCTTTGCCGGCCATGATGGAAATGATCCTCTACATGCTTATTGGGGTGGTGGATATCGCCATTGTAGGACGGCTGGGGGCGGTACCGCTGGCGGCGGTGGCCCTGGGAGCGCAGATATTTTTTGGACTGGTGCTCTTGCTGGAGTCGCTGGGTATAGGAGCCGCAATTCTGGTGGCTCAGGCCAAAGGAGCCGGCAAGCGCCTGGAGGTCAGCCGGGTGGCGGGACAGAGCTTTATGCTGGCAGTAGTAGTGGGAATAGCAGCGGCTGTCCTGGGATTATGGCTGGCAGAGCCTTTTGTGGGGCTATTTGCCGTAGAAGCGGAAGTTGAGCGCCTGGCCCTGCTTTATATCCATATCGTCTTTAGCATACTGCCGGTGGCTTTGACCCTCTATATTATTAATTCGGTCTACCGGGGACTGGGCCGCACCGACATTCCCATGACTATTGCTTTCGTGGTTAATATAGTAAACTGCGCGGCAAATTATATTCTGGTTTACGGAATGGGACCGATACCGGCCTTGGGAGTGGCCGGCTCGGCCCTGGCTTCTTCCCTGGCACATGTGGTGGGATTGCTGATGGCCTGCTGGTATTTTTTCGGCGGGCGGGGTGGCTTAAAGGTAAAATTTCGCCTTTCCGAGCGTTTGAACTGGCCTATCATTCAAAACATTTTCCGCCTGGGCCTTCCCAGCATGGGGGAGCAGTTCTTTTTAACTGTATCCGGCCTGATTTCTGTCTTCCTAATCGTCTTTCTGGGTACTACCGCCTATGCTTCACATGAGGTAGCCCTGGCGGTGGAATCCCTCTCCATCATGCCCGGCTTTGGGGTGGCTATTGCCGCTACTGCGCTGGTGGGACAGGCGGTAGGTGCGCGGGATCGCCTGGCAGTACAGAAGATGGCCCGAGGTTCGCTGGAATTAGCAGTCCTTTTAATGGGCTTGCTGGGAGTAGTGTTTTTCTGTTTCCCCCAGGCCATTGCCCGGATATTTACCAATGACCCGGTGCTTATCACCCTGGCGGGCAGTCTGGTTCGAATTGCCGCGTTTGAGCAGCTGACCATTGCCCTGAGCATGACCCTGGCCGGTATCTTAAAAGGGGCCGGGGATACCCGGACGCCTATGTATGTCACTACCCTGGCTACCTGGGCTTTCCGCATACCCATAATGTACCTGCTAATTAAGGTTCTTGGGCTCTCTATCGCCTGGATATGGGTGGTATTCGTTATCGACTGGCTGCTGCGCTCGCTGGTTTTCATTATCGTGTACCAGCGCAAGCGTTGGCTGTACCGAGCTTTAGGACCCGAACTGGAAGCGGTTTAGGCTCCGCAGTTGAAATACCACTGAAATGAATTCGCGTGCAATGCGTATAAATAAGGAGAGGAGGATGGATATGAAAAAAGCACTTATACTTTCATTAATCCTATTACTGAGTTTCTCCCTCTTTGCTTGCGGGGTAAAAGGGAATCAACCACAAAATCCAGGGCAAAAAGAGGAACAGCAACAGCCAGCCGAAGAAAGTGATGAAGCCGCCGTAGCAAACCTGGTAAGAAGCTTTGGCAGCAAACTGCAAAAAGTATCACTTCAAGCCCCAGTGGATGTTTTGAAAAAAAGCATGCAGGAAAATTACAGCGAATTTCTGTCGCCGACTCTGCTTGAAATATGGCAAAACGACCCCCAAAATGCGCCCGGTCGTTTGGTTTCAAGCCCGTGGCCGGAGCGTATAGAAATTCAGGAAATGAAAAAAACTTCAGAGGGTATATACGAAGTTAATGGCGAAATCATAGAAGTTACGAGCAAGGAGAAGGAAAACGGCGGGTTTGCCGCAAAGCGTCCAATTACTCTGGTGGCCAAAAAGTTTGAGAAACGCTGGCTGATTGATTCTGTCACTCCAGGTGATTATGAGGATGCGGATTCAATTACCTATAAAAATACCTTTTATGGTTTTAATTTTTCTCTGCCAAAAAACTGGAAAGGCTATACTATTGTAAATAGCCAATGGGAGGGGTTGGCTTCGGGAGATGCACAAGGAGCGGCAATAGTTGAAACCGGTCCCATGATTTCTATCCGGCATCCCCAATGGACCGCGGATAACCCCCGACAGGATATTCCCATTATGGTCTTTACCACCAGTCAGTGGAACTCGCTTCAAGAAAATAAATTCCATATCGGTGCCGCACCTATCGGGCCCAAAGAACTTGGAAGCAATGCAAAATATGTTTTTGCTCTACCGGCGCGTTATAACTATGCCTTTCCGACCGGATATGAAGAAGTGGAAGAGATTCTGGAAAACAATCCCCTTCAACCGGTGGAATATCCATAGGTATAAAGGAAAATATTATACATGACTATTGTCCGGCAACTATAAAATAGCACGGAAAGCGAGTTTGTATTCCGCACAAAGAAGGGCGAGTTCAAATTCCTCTATGGTCGATTGCTACCTATTAGTGCGTTATAGGATTCATATTTGGCATTATGTTCAAATTCCTCTATGGTCGATTGCTACTGAAAACGGCAATTGATTTCCAGCACGTGTAGGCAGTTCAAATTCCTCTATGGTCGATTGCTACGGTGAAAGCTACACAGTATCCTTCGGCTTCCGCTATGTTCAAATTCCTCTATGGTCGATTGCTACAAAGACTACATGTTTACCGTGCTCCAGGGCATTTCCGTTCAAATTCCTCTATGGTCGATTGCTACGGGTAAGAGTAAACTAACTTATTTTGCCTACTCTCCGTTCAAATTCCTCTATGGTCGATTGCTACGCTATATCCCTGTATCTGATAGAGATAGAGCCGTGTGTTCAAATTCCTCTATGGTCGATTGCTACGATGATGTTGTATAAGACTTGCCATTCCTGTAATCGGTTCAAATTCCTCTATGGTCGATTGCTACAGGTCCGGGGCTACCGTAAAGGGCAGATGCATTGTGTTCAAATT
>JAHKLX010000118.1 GCA_020854835.1 Microcaldota archaeon | reverse complement strand
TTATCTTATTCTTACGAAGGAGCTAGAATATGGCGGTATTTCCGAAGCAAAACTTCTTTTAGAAGAAGTTAGCAAATTACTGGAGGCATATTGTCAGAGAGTTTTAAATTCTGAATACTGAATTCTGGGTTCTGAATTCTTGCGTTTTTGCCGCGGTATGATATTATTCTTCGGCTCTTTTTTCTTTGTGGAAGTAATTGCTTCGGAATAAAATGGCAAAGATGCGGAAAAGGATTTCTTGGCGGCATATTTTGCAAACGCAATGATCGCGGAGCGGCGAACATTGCGCGTTTTAGCGGTACACTGGCGCTCTTGTTCGAGATGGACAAGAAATTCGTCAATAACGCCGTTTGAGAGCGTTTCAAACGACACCTTGGTCGGCATGATACCTTTTACATCATCAAGATATCCAAAAAGCAGCCGGAAAGCGTACTGGTACGCTGTTATGGTGTTTGCGCTCAGCCCCTTGGTAGTAGGCAGGTATTCGGTAAAGAACTCTGACAACAGACGAGTTAGCTCACCAGGTTTGCTTTTCACTCGAAATTCACCTCCGGAAACAGATTTCCAATGCTCTCTTCCATCCGGGCGTGCGAGTTTTTGTATAGCACATAATTCGTCGTTATATATTTTTCAGTTCCTATCAGAGATTCATGCCCAAGATATGCCGCCAGTCGTGGTCCAGATTCTTCCAGCGGTCTCCTTGCCGCTTCAGACTTCAAAAACGATTTGAACGTGAAGTAGTGCCTTAAGGTATGGGGGGATATTATGCGCTCTGATGGCACGCTGCGTACATTTGGGATACCGGCTTGCTCCAAGATTTGCAAGAACCAGAGCCTAAACGTGTTTTGCAGGTATGGACGCCCTTTTATGCGGACGCTCTCAAACAATAAACTAGCGTCCGAATCATCTCCAATCATGCGCCTATTGTATAATCTGAGCACCTCTGCCAATGAGCTGCTAATTGGGACAATTCTCTGCTTGTGGTTTTTGGCTTTCCGTATTGTGATAATTTCAGTATCTAAATCTATGTCACGCCAACGGAGCGAAAGCGCTTCGCCCAGCCGCAATCCGCAGCCGTAGAGAATCCTGAGCAGCATTGGAAAGACATATGATGTCTCATTTTCTTTGCTTTTGATTGCTGCAAAATTGTCAGCTGCGTCAATAATGGCTGCAAACTCTTCATCTGAAAAAGTGTACGCAACATAATCTGACTGTGTCCGAAACAATTCCGGCTCATACGCAGGGATTTCAAGCGCACACAAGTATCGTGCAAACCTGCGCAAGTTGCCTGCGTAATTCCTCTTAGACTTTGGTTTGCACGAAAGAGTCTTCAGCCACCCGGAAACAACCGCTTCCGTCAGTGCCTTTTGAGATATATTGCTGTTTAATAAATATGCGTCAAGGCTGTTAAACGTAGTTCTGTATTTGCTAGTGTCTTTATCTGCGTTTTCCAGCAGCTTCAAATAATCATTCATTTCAGCGGCCAGACAGCTGCCATATTGCTTAGGCATATTACAACGCCCCCTTTCCGCTGGCTAGGTATTCGGCAAATCTGCCGCTCGCCATTGGGACGTCAAGGGCGCAGGAACGCAGACTTTCTGTGTCAAATTTCACATAATGCGTTATGGCGTTAGGATCTTCATGCCCCAGAATGGTTCTGACCGCTTCATAAGGCACATTTTCTGCTACGAGACCGCTTGCGAGTGACATCCTGAGGGCATGTGCGCTATGGTGCCTGTCGCCAAACTCGATTCCAGATTGACGAAAATGTTTTGCGGCAACCCGGCATATAGCCCCGCTGCTCAATTGCGGCAGCACGCCTTTCCGCAAGCTTTCTCGGCAAGTAAGGAATATATATGGCTCAACTGAGTCGCCACGCGCATTGTTGATATAGTCTTGCAAGGCTTCCGCTATTTCTGGTAAAAGCGTTAATTGGTTTGCAACCCCTGTTTTTCGTTGCTTAAACTCAATAATAGCTTTGACAAAATCAATATTTTCAAAGCGCAGGAAACTTATGTCAGAAGAGCGCATGCCCAATCGTGCTGCCAACAAAAGAATCGCATAATTACGTTTCCCCACTTCATTTGAACGATCGACGCTTCCGAGTATCGCCTCAATTTCGTCGCTGCTATACACGGAGGGGATACGCTTCCAATAATGCATTTGCGGTACTATCCCCGCGTAATTGTATTTGACAATTCCTTCTTTGACCAGGAATCCAAAGAGCTTCCGTATACATGCCGCAAACTGAGCTTTGCTTGTAGCCCGATCAAACGCTCCCGCCAGCGCTTTGGCATCGACGGTATCCCATGATTCTATGCCGTTCCTCGCAAAATCCCTGCATAGCTTTATTGTAAATACACGATGTTTGTCAATGGTGCATTGCTTCAAATTTGCTGTCTCCAATGATTTGAGGTAATGCTCAAGCACCTCTTCGAAAGCTTCCGGGCATTCGTAATTCACTCGAAGATACGTATATGAATACTTACCGTCGTCAAGGTACTCATTAAATCGACGTATGACCAAACGCTGGCGCTGATAACCAGCTTGCTGTAAATACATCAGGCGCTCTTCAGACTTCAGAAATTTCTCGCCTATTTCTTGGGTGTATGCTTTATAGCCGTTTGCATTCGCAAAGCGGATCAGCAGATTGATTGTCCCCCTGTAGTGCCTTGTAATGTCGTGGGTGTAGCCTTTCTCGACAAGAAAGTCAGTAAACCC
>JAHKLX010000084.1 GCA_020854835.1 Microcaldota archaeon | reverse complement strand
CTCGCTATCCGCAACATCCTGCCTATCGGCAGAGAGGATACGGGTAATAGGGGTGAATACTCCATTTCTAATATAGCCCACCTGCTGCTGAGCCTGACCGGGAATAAGTATTCTTACCGCCTGGGAAAAGCTGATTTGCTCTTCCTCCAGACCCAGTATAATAACCGTATTAACCTGACTGGCACCATTTATGTTAACACTGGGTTGACTGTTTATCGTAGGCAGCTGAAAAGTCCCATCCCAGCCATCCGGACCGCTGGCGATAGTTCCTTCCGGTATTTGTATTTCTACTGTACCCAGGGTAGTGGAACTGTTGATATTTACCTGAGGCATTGTGCTGCCCGGTGTAACCTCAATCGTAGCCTCGACTTCAGGGGGAACATTGATATTTAGCGGTACATCGTGCAAGACTATGGTTTCTTCTGCAGTGGCAGTTATGCTTGCCATAACCGTCACCGTACAGCTGGCCGTTTTTCCCCCTTCTGCAGTAGTTGCCGTAATTATGGCTTGCCCCGGGGCTACCGGGGTTACCAGTCCGGTATTATCAACCCTGGCTACTGCAGTATCGCTGGAATTCCAGTAGACATAGCGATTACTGGCATAGGAGGGCTGCACCGTTGCTGCTAGTTTTTGAGCAGGACCGTTTACTTCCAGGGTTAAACTACTTTTATTAAGAGTTACTCCGCTTACCGGGTACCACGGGGTGTAAGTCCAGTGAGCATATATTGTAGTGTTTACGGTAAATACCGTTTCTGTGGTAACTTTTGTGCCTCCATTTTTCGCCGTGAACCAGCCGTCAAAACGATAATCGCTTCTGGTCGGGGTGGGCAGAGCAGTTAGCCTGCCGTCTGTGCCGGTGGTCAGCGTGCCGGGGGTGAGGGCATTGCCGCCGTTGGCATTCAGGGTGATGTTGGTGCCTGTCGGATAGGTCAGGTTCAGCGTACCCGACAGCTCGTAGTCGGCACTTCCCGTATCCACTGTAAAGCTGGAGGTGGTAATCGCCGTGCTGTTGCTGGTGAGAACACCGCCCGCATAGGACAGGCCGGGGTCAAGGTTGGTTGGGTTGTTCAGTGCAATGGTTTTGGTATAGCTGCTCCCGTTGCCCGTGAGGGTGAGGGAAACCGTTTGGTTATTAGCTTCACAAATTTGCAGTAAAGCAAGGCCGCTTACATCCAGCGCCGTCAGCTGATTGCTGGAGCAGACCAGGTCAATCAGAGCGGTGTTACTGCTTACATCCAGCGCCGTCAGCTGATTGTTGGAGCAGACCAGCGAAGTCAGAGCGGTGTTACTGTGCACATCCAGCGCCGTCAGCTGATTGTTGTAGCAGTACAAGTCAATCAGAGCGGTGTTGCTGCGCACATCCAGCGCCGTCAGATGATTACTGTAGCAGTCCAGCGAAGTCAGAGCGGTGTTACTGTGCACATCCAGCGCCGTCAGCTGATTGTTGTCGCAGTACAAGTGAGTCAGAGCGGTGTTACTGCTCACATCCAGCGCCGTCAGCTGATTGTTGTCGCAGTACAGGTCAATCAGAGCGGTGTTGCTGCGCACATCCAGCGCCGTCAGCTGATTGTTGTCGCAGTACAGGTCAATCAGAGCGGTGTTACTGCTTACATCCAGCGCCGTAAGCTGATTGTTGTTGCAGTACAAGTGAGTCAGAGCGGTGTTGCTGCGCACATCCAGCGCCGTCAGCTGATTGTTGTAGCAGTACAAGTCAATCAGAGCGGTGTTGCTGCGCACATCCAGCGCCGTAAGATGATTACTGTAGCAGTACAGGTGAGTCAGAGCGGTGTTGCTGCTCACATCCAGCGCCATCAGCTGATTGTTGTTGCAGTTCAGCTCATTCAGAGCAGTGAAATACTCAATACCCGCAAGGCTTGTGATGTCTTTATTTGATACATTCAAACTGGTTACCGAAGCGACATCTATGTCGTAAACCGACTCGGATACACCCTTTCCAACCGCTGTACGCACCTCCGCAAGGAAGTTAGTATCGGTAAAGCTGCCGGTGATGTCGGTGCCTGCCGGTTCAGCCGAAACCGCGCCGTAGTTTATCGTTATGCTTTTCGTTGCCGTTGGTGCCGCGCTGTCGGTAACGGTGATGGTGGCCGTTCCCGCGTCTGCCGCCGTGGTCGGTGTGCCGGATATCACGCCCGCCGAGCTGATGGTGATTCCTGCCGGTAGCCCGGTCGCGCTGAAGGTGTACGGAGTTGTGCCGCCGGACACGCCGAGGGCTGCGTTGATATTTGTGATTGCCGAGTTTACTGTGGACGCGGGTATATTATACGCCGCGCTGTTGGAAAAGGTCAGCGGTATACCATCTGTCTGATAGGTCAGATTCAGCGTACCCGACAGCTGGTGGCCGGTTTTTCCCGTAGCCACTGTAAAGCTGGAGGTGGTAATCGCCGCGCTGTTGCTGGTGAGAACACCGCCCGCATAGGACAGGCCGGAGGTGAGGTCGGTTGGGTTGTTCAGTGCAATGGCCGTGGTATAGCTGGTCCCGCTGCCCATGAGGGTGAGGGATACATTTTGGGAGTTAGCGTTACAATATGCCAGCGAACCAAGGCCGCTCAAATCCAGCGCCGTGAGCCGGTTATTAGAGCAATTAAGGTCTGTCAGGCCGGAGGGCAGAGCCGTAAGCGCAGTGAGCTCGTTGCCGCTGCACCTAAGGTATGTCAGATTGGTGGGCAGAGCCGTAAGCGCCGTAAGATCGTTTTCTCCACAATCGAGATGTTGCAACCCTGTTGGCAGCGCCGTAAGCGCCGTGAGCGAATTGTTGCTGCAATCAAGATTTGTCAACCCTGCTGGCAGCTCCGCCGGAAGCTCCTCGAGCCAGTTTAGGCTGCAATTAAGAGTTGTCAACGCCGTAAAGTGTGCAATTCCTGCAAGGCTTTCGATGCTCTCGCCAGATACATTCAAAATGGTTACCGGAGCGACATCCGTATCGTAAATCGGATCGGAAACGTCCTTGCCAAGCGCTGTCCGCACCGCTGCAAGGAACTTAGCATCGGTAAAGCTGCCGGTGATATCGCTTGCCGCCAATGCCGCCACCGGCAACAGGGTCAGCATCATGCATATCACAAGCAACAGGCTGCCGATTTTTTTGCCTGAAAATTGAAAGGCATTTTTCATATTACTTCATTCCTCCATTCTAATAAGATTCTCCCAGGGTCATTTTCATGATCTCGTTGTAGGCCAGCTCTGCTACCGCCAGGCCGTTTTTGTACCAGTGCACAAAAGCTCCATCTGTATTGGCTGTCTGCCAGACCTCCGGCTTTTGCAAAACTCCGAAACGAAACCCGCCAAATGCCGGTTTCATATCCACTGTTACAGAGTTACCAGTGTCAAAGGTCACCCGCAGGATGCCGTTTTTCATAGGCTCCACCCGGGTAATGGGCTGCCCTTTCATGCCTTCACCCCCTTAAATAAAAAAACGCCACTGTACCGTTTCATTGTACAGTGACGTTTTTAATTTGTAGTGTGACCATTTGTCACTATTTTTTTAATTTCAGTAAATCCTCCAATTCCAGGCGCTTGTTTTTGCTGCTGCCGGAGATGTTGAGTTTATCAAAGATACGCGAGAGCTGATTGCGTACCGTTCCTTCGGCCAGATGCAGCTCCGCAGCAATCTCCAGATTAGTTTTCCGCTGGGCTGCCAGTCGGGCAACTTCCAGTTCCCGATCGGACAGCCCATAGTTTTCGTGCTCGCTCCAGTGCTCCCAGAGTATTTTCTGTTTTGCGCTGTGGAAGCTTTGCGCCAAGGTCAGGATGCGTTCAATCTCCTCGGGATATACACCCTGCTGTCCCAGCTCCTGCAACAGGTTTGTTATGTAGGCTTCGCTTTCCGCAAAGGGCATTATAATACCGTCAGGAAACGCCATAGAAAGTGCTGTGCGAAGCTCTTCGAGTGCATCCGCATGACGGCCGATCTGCTCCAAAGCAGCTGATAGTTGTATATGGAGCCAGATTTCACAAAGCACATTGTGATAAACGCCATAGAGCCTTTCGCATTCCTCACGCCTTGCCAGAACCTGCGTCCATTCCCCTTGAGCCAGAAGCAGCTGGTTATAAAAGGTATGCAGCATAGGAACAGCAGGGAACATGACAAGAGCCTCCTGCAGCCGTCCCTCCGCCAGCCATTTGGGGGCTGTCTCGGGATGACCCAGCAGGGCATAGAGGAAGCCCTGACACATATCCAGTGTATTTAAATGTGTGTACTGCCGCTCTTTGTGCAGCCATTCCCGACAGTCAAGACTTAGTTTTTTCATCCTATTGAAATCTCCGTGAAAAAGCGCCATGCGCATAAAGAGAAAATTACAGCACAGCATAATGCTAAATTGATTTTTCCGCTTTGCCGCAGACAGTGCCATCCGGTTTGCAATATCGGCATCGGTCAGCAGCCCGCGCTCATAGAACAAATCAGCGGCAAATGTGTGCTCTGCGCCATTGCCATGCCCATCCGATACCTGATAGTAATAAGGCATGCACTCCTTCATCTCAGCATTTTCAGTGTCTGCGCCTCCTATACTGCGATGGTACATCATCAAAACAGACGGTGCAGAAAATGTCCATGAGCCTTTGGGGTCCACGCTGAGGGATGTCCGGCTGAGCAAAGAGCATGCTCTGCGATGATAAGCGCTCATGGCGGATATATCGTTGTAGCAAAGAAAGCTTTCTGCCACCTCCGCATCTCCCAAAAGATCATCCCGCTCCTGCATAGTCAAAGTCTTATCTTGTTCCAATGACTTAAGAAGCAGACTTTTCATCCGTTTGATTTCCGGAATATTGTGAAAGGAAAACATCTTGACCATACATACCACAAGTGCCAAAGGATACGTCAAAAAAACTTCCTCGGGGCATTCTTTTACCCATCCAAAAAACGCCTGACTGTGCTCAGTGTTCAGGCTTTTCGCCTTGTCTTTTTCCAGTGTGGTGAGCAGCCCCTCCCAGTCCTTCACTTCTGCAAAGGCAAAATATGCAGGAATATAATCTTCGTGGTCTAAATGCCACCTGCCAAGTCTGGAATAGTTTTCCCTCCTATAGTCCAAGGGCTTTTCAGTAAATTTCTGCCTGGTACACTGGCGAAGCATATGATGATATCGGTAAATTCCGTTTTCATTCTTTGTAATGAATGCATTGTTCTTTGAAAGAGAGTTAAGTAAAGCCGACGCGTCTGCCTGCTGCCACAGATATGCCGCCTGTTTGGAGGTAAATTCATCGGTCATGCCAATAAGTATCAAAAATTCCCTCTGACGCTCCGTCAGCGGCTCCAGCAGCACCTGATCAATCAGGATATAAATATCCGAAGAGTTGGAAAGCCAGCGGCCGTTCTGGGCGAAGGACTTGAAATTAAGATACACCATGGAAATCCATCCTTCACTGAGTACCGCAAGAAGATTTAGTTCTTCGCCAGATACCTCAAGTCGGCAATGTCGTGCATAAACAGCCATCTCCTGTCTTTCCAGCCGCAAATCATCTGCCCAAATTTCACAAAGCAAATTGCCCAGACGCATACGCTCCTCTTCGTTGAAAATTTGATTGCGGGACAAAAGAACAATATGCACAGAGTCCGACAAGCTGCGGGAGAGAAAGAGCAGCAGCGGCGTCAACGGCTTTTGCGTCAGAATGTGCAAATCATCCAGAATAAAATAAATCTGTTTGCTGCTATCGGATAATGCATCGTTCAAAAGCTCCGCCAATACGGATATAGCCCCTGCATCCTTGGGGTAGCCAAGAGCTTTCATCTCCTCGACCAATTTGGGATAATCTTTAAAGGCTCTGCAAAATCCGCTCCAAAAATCCGTGATGCTGTCCGTGACAATCATTTGGTGCAGAATAACGGCATCGCCATGACTTTTCACCTGACGCTTTGCCCACCAGCTTACCGCTGTGGTTTTCCCGAAACCCATGGGAGCAATAACCGCAGTAATAGGATACATACTGATTTCGTTTAACCGACGCTTTAATCTCTCTGTTATAAAAATATCATTTAGGTGGGGGTAGTAGCTCATAAAGTCCACCGCCTTGTATAATTTTTATTTATCAATAGAGGGCTTACACCTATTACCCCCTCATTCTAAAACAGTTTCCTGCCGATTCAACATAGTCATTATTTCGTCCAACCCAATCATGGGAACATCCTGCCAAAAAATACTTTTCCCATCGGTAGAAGGGCGTGGAAGAACCTCCAGATTTCGCAGCATATCATAGGAATGGTCTATTTCCATAAGCCGCCGTGTATCGAACAGAATCAGGTGCCAGTTACTTAACTCAATATCCAAGGTATACCCGGCACCCCCTTCTTCACCATCAGTTTTTCCCTGATATTTTTCCATTTTATAAACTTTTTCAGTGACATATTGGATTTGGTTCCATCAAATATAAAACATGGTATTATATTCTGATTATACAAATACATTTTTTTGTGTCAATTAACAGTTTCACGTCTTTGTAATTTGTATTCCATGGAAAAGCCTGCCCCAATATTACAGGGCAGGCTTTTTGGGGGTTACACAAGTAAGTCTATTGGGAGAAGTCTGGGTCAAAGATCCAGTCGTTGAGAGCCTCGTATAGGGTTCTTGTTCATCGGGCCGGAGATTTGCCGCTGGCTTCCTTCAGATTACGCCTCGCGGCGGACACCCTTGCCTTAAGCTATGGCTACTGCCACCTTCGCCATTCGGGACTTTCACCCTAGAGACAGCGCCCATGCTGGGCGCAAAAAAAGCAGGGACTTCCCTATAGGGAAGTCCCGACTTAATCCTATTCCACGGTAAACTTCATTCTCGTCCTTATACCCAGGGTTTTATTTAAAGCTGATTGCAAGCCGGGTTCCAGTATCAAGTAGTAGCTCGCCCCGGCTAACCATTGGCCATCAGGAGGCTTAACCGAAATCTGGCAGTTATTGCCGGGTACCCCTGCAACGATTACCCCCTCAACTTTATTATCCCCGTTAATATCAGTAGCCACGTAAATATTGCCAAGGTTCTGTTCATCCGGTAAAACTGGGTGGGAAAAAGTGATAATCCGTGGTTTAGTAGCATCT
>JAHKLX010000130.1 GCA_020854835.1 Microcaldota archaeon | reverse complement strand
GGTCTGCGCCGCCCGCCCACCTGGGACACGCGCGACACCCAGACGCTGGATTTCTACGACCTGAAGGGCGTGATGGAAGGCATTTTGGGCGAGCTGCACATTAGCGGCGCAGTCTTCGCCCCCGACCGCCACCCCAGCTTCCACCCCGGTCGCTGCGCCAAATTGACCCTCGGCGAAACTGTCATCGGTCACCTGGGCGAGCTGCACCCGCTGGTCAAAGAGCATTACGACCTGGGCGCCGCCCCCGTGCTGGCGGCTGAACTGGACCTGGACGCCCTGCTTGGCGCCGTGCCCGCCCGCTACGAAGTGAGCGGCGTGCCGGTCTTCCCGCCCGTGCTGGAGGACATTGCCGTGGTGGTTGATGAGAGCACCCCCGCCGACCAGGTGGTGGCTGCCATCCGTGAAGGCGGCGGCAAGCTGCTGACCGCTGTGCAGTTGTTCGACATCTACCGCGGCGCGCAGCTCGGCGCCGGCAAGAAGAGCCTGGCGTACAGCCTCACCTACCAGGCGCCCGACCGCACCCTCACCGACGAAGAAGCTACCAAAATCCGCCAGCGCATCATCCGCCGATTGGAAGAAGCGTTGGGTGCAAAGTTGCGCAGTTAGCAAGTTGGTTGGTTAAATGCAGCCCGGCATGGGAGTTCGCTCTCCTGCCGGGTTTTCATTTGTTCACCGCAAAGGGCGCAAAGGACGCAAAGTTTTTCTCGTCTTTGCGAGGAGGGCGTCAGCCCGACGCGGCAATCCCATTCCTTTTCGTGAGATCGCCACGTTCGAATGTTTTTTATTCGCCCCTTTGGGGCGCTTCGCTCACTCGCGATGACAGCAATTCAGCCGTAGGTTGGGTGCAGGGGCGGCAAAAATTTTTCGTCGGGATTTTCCTTTACGCCGCCCCGCAACCCATCAAAACCAGAGCCAGGTCGAGAAGTTTTTTAGGTTTTGGAGGGGATTGACCGGTTATGGATGTTTGACTTCACAAAGTTGGATATATAATATTTTAAGATTTGTTCGCAACTAATTGTTTGGGGTAATCAAACCTGATTGCAGTATCGTTCATTTCTTTCAGCTGGTTATACGGCATAATTGCAGCGTAGTGTAAGTCCACTAAATTATTAGTTAGCCCGCTTATTCAATCATCGGCTTTCTTGAAAATTATTAATCCTGATAGGAGTGGTCATGAGCGTGAAACTTGAGAATGACTTTGCTGAGTTACTAAAACAGAAATTAGAAGAAGCATTAGTGCAACGTGGCAAAGTAAATATCGTTATTGCTGGTAAAACGGGGGTTGGCAAAAGCACGCTTGTTAACGCGGTCTTTCAAGGTAATTTAGCTGAGACTGGAGATGGACGCCCTGTTACCAAGACAACCAGAGAAATCAAGAAAGATGGAATTCCCCTCAGCATATTCGATACTCGCGGTCTGGAAATAAGCGAGTACAAAAATACTGTTCAAGACCTTGAAAAGCTTATACAGGACAAGAGAAAAAGCGAAGATCCCAACCAGCATATTCATATCGCTTGGGTATGCGTGATGGAAGACTCTCGTCGTGTTGAAGATGCTGAAATTAAACTTGTGGAAATGCTGGATAAATATATCCCGGTCGTCGGAGTGATTACAAAAAGCGTGTCGGACAATGGTTTTCGGCAAACCGTCCAAGACCTTTTACCGCAAGCTCGAAATGTGGTTAGAGTTCGCGCAAAAGAAACGGTGTTTGATGGCGGATATACTATGCCAGCAATGGGACTTGATAATATTGTGGAACTTACAATGAACCTTGTTCCAGAAACTCAAAGAGATGCACTTGCTGCGGCTCAAAAGGTAAGTATCAATCACAAACTGCAAAGAGCGCATACAGTAGTAAGTGGGGCAGCTCTAACTGCGGGTGGTGCAGGTGCTGTTCCTCTTCCTTTCTCTGATGCACTTGCGATTATTCCTATTCAAATATCCATGCTTGCTGGTATAAGCGCGGCTTGGGGACTTCCCATATCAACTGCGTTTCTGGGCACCCTGGTTAGTGGAGCTATTACAGGTTCTGCAGGTACATTAGTAGGGCGTGCAACAGCCGGAGCATTATTGAAGTTAATACCTGGAATTGGTTCAACAGCAGGCGGAGCAATAAGTGCTGGCGTAGCCAGTACTCTGACACTTGCCTTTGGAGAAGCCTATATAATGGCACTCTATGTGCTCACTAAAGATGATCCAGACAGAATACCCACAGCAGAAGAAATCCGAGATGAGTTTATACGCCAATTGAAATCTATCAAGAATGAACCTGCGGCGGGCTAACAATGCATGCACCGGACAAGTGCGGGCATTCGCCTATTCTTTCAGGGAAGCGGCCCCAACGACGGATTCGACGCCTGGTGGTTTTTCCCGCCAAATTCCACCCTTACCGCTATCGCTTGCCATTGGCTTGCCGCATACGAGATAGGAATTTATGAAAATCGTCAAAATCGACCAAGTAGCATTGCTTTCAGGATTAATTCAATATAACTTCTTCCCTGCTCAAAAAAAGGAAGAAGGAGAAATGCCACCAATAATTAATTCTGCAACCTTGACTCCTGCTATTGCAGACCAATTAAGAAATTTACATTCCCGAAAAGGTGGGTATGACCAAGTTGAATACAGGTCAACAAGATTTAATAATGTATCCAGATCGTTGTCCATTCCCCATCCCGTTCCATATTCCAAGTTATGTTATGCAATCCAAGATAATTGGAAAGAGTTTGAGTACATCACTCAATCCACCAACAGCTTTATAACACCCGAACCACATAGCGATGGGCGTATTCTAGTAATGGATTATGAAAATGCCCAACAAAAGATTGAACGGCATGTTGACTTAACCTGTAGTAAAAAATTCTTTGTAGAAACCGATATTTCAAATTTTTTCCCAAGCATTTATTCCCATTCGATACCTTGGGCATTAGTTGGCTTTGATGAAGCAAAGAAACAACGTGACCACAAATTATGGTTTAACCAAATTGACAAGTGTGTGAGAGCGATGAAAAGGGACGAAACCAATGGCGTTCCCATTGGACCAGCCACATCAAATATTATTAGCGAAGCAATTCTTGTAAGAATAGATACAATCTTGAAAGCCGAAGGCTTTGTGTTTGTAAGATTTATTGATGATTACACAGCATATTTTGATACTTATGAAGAAGCAGAGAAATTTATCCGTAGGCTTGGAGAAGAATTATCAAAGTACAAATTGCTGTTAAACGCAAAGAAAACTGTTATTGAGCAATTGCCTTGCCCATCATCCCCTGAATGGGTTGTGGATTTAACGACAAGAGTCCCAAAAGACAAGGATTTACCATCAAACCTGATACGGTTTTTAGATTACGCTGTTGAGAAGCAAGCAATTAGTCCTGATGGAAGTGTCATAAAGTATGCCGCAAAAACTATTGTACGAGAAATTAATGATAAGACAGTAGGTATAGTATTGAAATATCTTTTAGGGCTTTGTATCAAATACCCAATATTAATACCTGTATTAAATACTCTGTTCGAAAAAGTGGATACTACCAACGGCTTTGTTTACACTTCGCAATTAATAAAAATTTTGGATGAACACACAATCAACAAACGGTCAGATGCAATGGCTTGGATATTGTATTACTTAAACCATTTCTCACAGAAAATTCCACCTTATACAGCCAATGCCATCATAGCATCATACGATTGTGTAGCAATTTTGATGTTATACCTCTCAAAGCAATATGATAATGAAGTAATCACTTTTTGCAATAGTTTGGACAAAACAGACATATTCTTATTAGATCAGTATTGGTTACTTCTGTATCAATTGTTTCTTGATATAAAAATAACCAACCCTTATGCGGATGAAAACGCATATGTTGATTTATTGGAAAAAAGAGCAGATACAATTCAAGATGCTATGCAAAGAGAAATTTCGGCATTTGAAACGTTAAAGGCAAATGGTGTTAGTTTTGTCCATGCTCCCTAAATCAAAAAGCAATCCAACATTGCGTGCAACGGACAAAGAAGGGAAAGACCCTCCCTTCGACAGATTCAGCGCCTTTGGAATGGTTCAAAAAAAGTGGACATATTTAATGTCCTGAAAGTCGTTCAAACTCAACAGGGCTACAATAGCCCAACGATGAATGCAATCTCTGGCGATTGTACCAAACTTCGATGAACTCAAAGATTGCCAATCGTGC
>JAHKLX010000017.1 GCA_020854835.1 Microcaldota archaeon | reverse complement strand
GGATCAGGCTTCAACCCTGAATTTACTGGTCGAGAAAATGTGTACATGAACGGCGCTGTCCTTGGTTTCACCCATGAAGAAATGGACGAATGCTATGAGGAGATAGTCGCTTTTGCTGATATAGGTGATTTCATCGATCAGCCGATCAAAAGTTATTCCAGCGGCATGATTGTGCGCTTGGCCTTTGCTGTGCAAGCAATGGTTGGTCCAGATATACTTGTCGTTGACGAAGCCCTTGCAGTAGGAGACGTTAAATTTCAAGCAAAGTGCTTCGATCGCCTCAGACTCCTCAAGGAAAACGGCACAAGCATTCTTTTGGTTACCCATTCCAGCGAGCAAATCGTCACCCATTGCACCAAGGCCATCCTGCTTAATGATGGTGCCGTAGTCGAACAAGGCGAACCAAGGCAGGTGGTGAATCGCTACATGGACATTCTGTTTGGCAAGGAAAAGCGGTCAAATCCAACGGATACAGTATTAAATGATGCAGATGTAAACAATGCAGATGCACATAATGCAGAACAGGAAGACGTGCAGCTTGGCTATGATCTGAGCAGTAGTCAGGACATTTTTTGCAAACGTGCTGGTTACAACCCCTATGAATATCGCTGGGGTGATGGTGCTGCACAGATTCTTGATTTTCATCTCGCTACTGAGGAAACAGCCTATCCATCCTTCGTTAACAGCGGACAACATCTGACACTTGCCCTTTCCATCCGTTTCCTTGCAGATCTTGTACGCCCCATTCTTGGCATTACTATCAAAAGCAAAGAGGGAGTAACCCTGTACGGAGTAAATTCTGAATCACTTTCTCTTGATGAATTCAAACAATACGGCAAACAAGGTACAGTAGTCGTTGCAGTTGCTCGTTTCCCCTGTAGGCTTGCTGAAGGCGATTATTTTATATCGCTCGGTGTTGCTACGCGACAAGGTGAGGAAATTATCCCGCATGATCGACGTTACGATTCAATTTATCTCAAGGTTCGTTCCGACACCTCTTTTTTTGGCTTAATTAATCTACATCTTGAACTCAAAACTAGACAAGTACAAAACATATGAACTTCCCTTCCATGCTTATAGATTCCGGCTATACGCTGGCCGACAAAATTTCTATCTTTATGAAACCCGGTTATGCAGGTATTGCATACAGTGACGGTGATGAAACAGAAAATCGCATTGCAAACATAATTGCTGAAGCACAAGATCTTTCCATCTTTTCCAGAGAACTGGCAGTTCAATGCACAGACTGGCCTTCTTTGTATCATCTTTCTGGCACGCGCGCCAATATTCTGCGTCCTTTTCATTCAATCTTAAAGCAGGCTAATGTGCTTGAAATAGGAGCCGGCTGCGGGGCTATCACTCGATATTTAGGAGAGAGTGGAGCCAACGTGCTTGCGTTGGAAGGCTCGCCCAGGCGAGCGGTCATTGCCCGTTCAAGAACGCGAGACCTAGAAAATGTGACTATAGTCGCCGACAAATTCGACCAGTTTCAATGTGATTTGGATTTGCGCTTTGATATCATCACGCTGATTGGGGTGCTGGAATATGCAGCTCTATTTACGGATGATGAAGACCCTGTGGTTAGCATGCTTACACGGGTTCGCGAGTTGCTTAAACCCGAAGGACGCTTGATCCTGGCTATTGAGAACCAACTCGGGCTTAAATATTTTGCTGGTGCTGCAGAAGACCACACTGGCGAGCCAATGCTTGGCATTGAAGGGCGTTACTCCACCAAAGGCCCACAAACCTTTGGCCGAAAAGTTTTAACCAAAATGCTCCAACAGGCAGGGTTTGTTAATCAGCAGTTCATGGCCCCGTTCCCCGACTACAAACTTCCTGTCTCAATCATCACAGAACAAGGGTTGAACTGCGACACATTTGATGCTGCAGCCCTGTGCTGGCAAAGTGTTCATCGTGACCCCCAATTACGATTGCCACTTGTATTTGCACCGGAACTTGCTTGGCCAATTATCGAAGCCAATAGCCTTACACTAGATCTTGCGAATTCTTTTTTGGTATCAGCAAGTGTTTCAAATGATATGCCTTTGGGCAACTCGATCATGGCTTATCACTACAGCACGAGTGGTCGACATGCTGCGTTTTGCAAAGAGTCTTTATTTGTTTTAGATGCAAACAATATACTTGTTAAATACAATTTATTAAACTCAAATGATACAAAAAATACAGTTGAAAAATTAGTGCGGTTTAATATCCCAAAAGAGTCTCTATATATAAAAGGAGAGGTGCTTCACCTAGAATTAATTCGGATTGTCACTCGTGACGGTTGGCATATAGATGAAGTTGGAAGGTTTTTAAAAAAATACATAGAGATCATAAAAATATTCGCCAAAGAAAACAATTACATAATAAACCATATATCAGTAGATACTAATGTTCCAGGATCTTGTTTTGACATCGTTCCTCAAAATATTATATTAAGCGATCACGGAAAATTTTATATTATTGATCAAGAGTGGACATTAAATAAAGATATAAAAATAGGATGGTTAATATTTAGAACTCTATTTTTATTAATTAACAGTATAAGCAGATTTTCATCTCAAAAGAATGGTGTTATATATTCAAGGATGGAATTTATTGTATCCGCATTTCATAATGCTGGATTGACTACCAATAAAAAACAAATTAAAAAATTTTGGTTTCGGGAAATCAACGTGCAGGCAGAAATCCATGGATACGAATCAACGGATCCATTTGAATGGGACTTAGAATTACCATTAAATTACCACATACAACATGAATCATTAAAAGAGAAAGAGGAAAAATTAAAAAATATACAACTAGATTTAAACAATACTAAAATAGATTTAAACAATACTAAAATAGATTTAAACAATACTAAAATAGATTTAAACAATACTAAAATAGATTTAAACAATACTTATATACATATTAATAATTTAGAAAAAACCGTAAACTATTATAAAGTAAAAAACTTACAAACACCTTACGAATTGCAAATAAATAAAAAAAGATTAATCACTAATGTGCTCAAACACCAAAGAGACGGAGCGGTTTCATGGTTAGAAAAAGGATTCTTAAAGCAAGACAATACTCAAAGGATGTTAAATCGGATTGGAAATTTTCTAAGGAGAAACAATAAGAACAATAGACAACAGCTTAAGCAATTAAAAAAATTAAACGAAAGATTAGGACTTGTTGATTATTCATTCTACGTAAATAGTGATACTGCGCTAAAAGAATCAAAAATAGATCCTGTCTGGCATTATTTTTATTTTGGGGCAGCTGAAGGTAGAAATCCAAGCCCATATTTTTATACGAAGTGGTATTTGGCTGAATATCCAGATGTAGTTGAGAGTGGAATCAATCCATTGCTTCATTACCTTATGTATGGCCTCAAGGAAGCAAGAAACCCTAATCCATATTTTTATACGAAATGGTATTATGAAACCTATTTGAAAGCAGAATATTCAGAAGAGCATCCTTTACGGCATTATCTTGATAACTATAGAGAGGGGATAGTAAAACCTAACCCGTATTTTGACACTTTGTGGTATTCCAATACATATCTCACATCAGTAGATACACCCTCTGAGCCTTTCGCTCACTTTTTACAACAAACATCAGAAATTCAAACTAATCCCAATCCATATTTTGATGCGGAATTTTACCAGTCGACATATCCTTGGGTCAAAAAAATGGATATGCATCCATTGCAGCATTATATTTATTTTAGCACTGTGGAAAAAACAGAACCAAATGCGTATTTCGATTCCAATTGGTATAAAAACCAATATGCTGAAATATTAGACGAAGAATCGGATCCATTTGCTCATTATTTAACTCATATTAAGACTGGAGATTATAATCCTAATCCATACTTTGATGCTGATTGGTATCGTACAACATACCCTGATGTGATAGAGACAGGAGTGGACCCTCTCCTTCATTATATATTGCACGGAGCGGATGAGCATCGAAACCCCGGACCGTATTTTGATACTTCTTATTATTTGAATAAATATCCCGATGTTAAAGAAAGCGGCATGAATCCGCTTTTGCACTTCCTTGAATTTGGTTCTTTTGAATGTCGAGACCCATATCCAGAATTTGACACTAACTGGTACCTAACCCAATATCCAGAGACTCTTGAAACCGGTTTGCCTCCTCTCCTTCACTATATTCAGAAAGGAAGGGAAGAAGGTAAACTAACTCGTGATCCGGACGGGATTATTGATAATAAAAATTTTGAATATGCGCTCTGGCGTGAACGTTTTTTTGCACTGACGGATGTGGATAAAATTGTCATGCAAGATCATATCGAAGATTTCGCATATACTCCACTTTTGTCTGTGCTTATGCCTGTTTATAATCCTCCCGCTAACTTCTTAATCGAAGCTATTGAGTCGGTGAGAAACCAAATATATTCCAATTGGGAACTCTGTATTGCAGATGACGCGTCAACCGATCCACAGATACATGAAATTTTAATAGAATACAGTAAGCTAGATTCACGTATTAAAGTCATTTTCAGAGAAGAAAACGGTCATATTTCAAAAGCCTCAAACTCTGCTCTTGAACTTGTTTCGGGCGATTTTGTCGCCTTACTAGATCATGATGATTTACTGACGGAAGATGCTTTATTCTGGGTAACAGAATGCCTCCAAAAACATACAGAAGCTGATCTCATTTATTCTGATGAAGACAAAATTGATGAGGCCGGAATCCTCCAAGAGCCATATTTCAAGCCCGATTGGGATCCTTTTTTATTTTTAGGCCAGAATTTTTTTAGTCATTTAGGAGTGTACCGAACGTCCTTATTAAAGCAGGTCGGGGGATTTCGTGTTGGTTTCGAAGGCTCTCAGGATTACGACCTCGTTGCACGTTGCATTGAAAAAGCTTCATCGAAGAACATCATACATATTCCACGCATCCTATATCATTGGAGGATTCTTGAAGGAAGTGCAGCATTAGATCCATCTGAAAAACCATATGCTCAAATAGCGGCTGAAAAAACTGTACGTGAACATTTAAAAAGGAGAAATATTGACGCAGAAGTTGTTGCTAACCCTATCACTGGCCAAGAAATTGTTTTCCATTCTAAAGACTCTCTCCCCTTCGTCAGCATCATCATTCCAACACGAAATAATATACATTTAATAAAAAATTGTATTGATAGCATAATAAATAATACTATAAATATTTTCTATGAAATTATCATAATCGATAATGGATCTGACGATGCAGAGACTCTCGCCTATCTTGAAACCCTAACTTCAGATGAAAGAATTCAGATTTTAGAGGACACTGCTCCTTTCAACTTCTCACGTTTGAATAACCGGGCTGCAGAGAGAGCTCGTGGAGATATATTGATATTACTCAATAACGATACCGAAGTTATTAACCCTGAATGGTTGGAGGAATTGGTTCAACTTGCTTTACTTCCAGGTGTCGGAGCAGTAGGCGCTAAGCTTTACTATAGTAATAATTCAATTCAACATGCTGGAGTTATTTTAGGATTGGGTGGATGCGCTGGTCATATATACCAAGGAGAACCTGCACACTCAAACGGATATTTTGCAAATCTCTACCTACTTCGAGGCTACACTGCGGTAACCGCTGCGTGCCTTGCAATTAAAACTTCAATATATAAAGAAGTTGCAGGACTAGATGAAGTTTCACTAGCTGTTGGGTATAACGACGTCGACTTTTGCCTTAAACTAAGGGCACATGGATACAGAAATCTTTGGACGCCAAAAGCCATGCTTTTCCATCATGAATCCGTATCACGTGGAAAAGAGGATACGCCTGAAAAGAAAAAACGTTTCTGGAATGAAATTTCATTATTAAAAAAACGTTGGCCTAATTCCTTCTATCATGATCCTGCCTATAATCCTAACTTGACATTGAATAGGGCTAACTACTCTCTCTCCGAAATTCCACGCACAGTACTCAATGCACGAAATTGGCCCCTTCCTTTCAAGCCTAGCTATAGTGCACCCAAAGCATCAGGTCTTCGCCTACTCGTGATCATTAATGGCAATAGCTATATGCAGGAAAATAAATTTTTAAAACTAGTTAAACAATTGCACAAAATCGGAGAAATTGATTCCTACGCTCTTGCATCGCCGGAAAAATTCTTGGAAATATCCGACAATGCATCTGGATGGTTTGATGTTATTTGTTTAAATAATTTTCCTCTTATTACCTATTGGTTTGAGCATTATATTCTGAAATACATAACATATATATTGAGTATTTCTGATAGTAACACATTATTAACGTTGTCAGAAAAAAATGAAAACAAAACATACCAAACGATTATTCATGCAAATAAATTGATCTTTACTGAAGCAATAACAAAAAAAATAATCGAAAATAATTATGGTTTAGATTTGCCGGATCCTTCTGCGATTTTTCTCAATTTATTGGCTCATGATAAGGAACAGATCTTTTTAAATATATTGAAATCTATACAGTTAGAGAAACCAATTCCTGCATGCTGCTTGATACCTCGATAAAACTGGTGACCATAATAGGCTTCCTTGAAAAATAGGTGCAATGAAAGTGCAATAATATTGTCGATTTGCATCGAAATATCAGCATGATATGGTATTGTAGCAGGAAATCCGCCTCGTCCGCAGAATTTGTGGGTAGCTCTTTGAAAAATAGCCCCAGAGCCTGAGCCCCGCCGGAGGTGAAGGGGTGGCGCCTGCCGCCCCGTCACCCTTGCCGGTCTCCGGTCAAGCATGGAGGCGCGACTCTGTCAAG
>JAHKLX010000114.1 GCA_020854835.1 Microcaldota archaeon | reverse complement strand
CAACACCTAAATGTAAATAATTTGACATTAAAAAAACGCCCTAATGGCGTAGTATGAATGCTTTGCTTTTTATATTAACGGTTAATCAACTGTTAAACGGGCGAAATTTTGAATTAATATTATTAAAGGGACTAAATGGAAAAGAATGTGTTTGAATATGATTGACAAAAGGAAGCATCTATGCTAATAATAAATACAAACAAAACGAATAAACCGAATAAACGTTTATATATGATAGCTTGAAATTAATTAAAAATAAAAGAATAAAGAGGTGAGTGAATGAATAAACGTTAATACATTTAATAACAAAGAGGAATCAACAAATTATGATTACTTCGGAATATGGTATATCGGGATATTGTAAGTCCAAAATTTGTAACCTTAATAAACGTGAGATAAAGCTCAAAATGTTATACGCGGCAAGTTTTCGTTGATATCAAATTTTTTCAAATTTTGAAAAGCTTGGTTTATGCACACTACTGAATTAACATAAGAACAGATTTGCGATTTAAATTAATTAAAGAGAGGGAGGAAAGATGTAGATGTCTACTTCTAAACAAGAAAAGTTTTATACGGGCTGTTACCTTTGTTATCACAGCTGCGGAACGGAAGTGACGGTTGAAGACGGGAAGGTTGTGGATGTGCAGGGTAGTAAAGAACACCCGCTCAACAAGGGGGAACTTTGTCCCAAGGGGAAAGTGATGATCGACCATTTATACCACCCGGAACGGCTCCAATACCCTCTGAAAAAGGTTGATGGGAAGTTCGAACGAATCAGCTGGGAACAGGCCCTTTCCGAGATCGGGTCAAAGTTGAATGAGCTGAAGGAAAAGCACGGACCCTCGGCAAACGCCTTTTTTTGCGGTTCCATCGGAGTGGAGAGCCTAGAGATGGTTTCGCTCACGCACAGGTTCCGGGCTGCTCTTGATAGCCCCCAGTTCTTTTCTGTGGAAAGTATCTGCTACCGCATGAGAATCCGCAGCAGGCAGGTCACTTTTGGGAAATACCCGGTCGAAGAAATGAATTCACCCCTTTATATCCTTTGGGGGCACAATCCTGACGCCTCCGATTTTCCCCTTTCCCTTGCCATTGAGGAGAACCTGAGCAAAGGTTCGAAGGTGGTTGTCATTGACCCCAGGCGCATCCCTATCGCCGACAAGGCGGAAATGTATATGGCCATCAGGCCGGGGACCGACGGGGCACTGGCCCTTGCCCTGATTAATGTGCTCGTAAACGAGAAGCTTTATGATGCCGGGTTTGTCGAGAAATGGACTTATGGTTTTGATAAACTGGTGCCCCATGTGCAGGAGTATACACCGGAATGGGCGGAAAAAATTACTTATATACCGGCTGATGATATCCGCAAACTGGCCCGCCTGTTTGCCGGAACAAGGGGTGCGGGGATTTTTCAGGGGACTTGTACGCAGGATCATACTGCCAGTGGAACCCAGACGGACCGGGCGATTGCTATTCTGCAAACCCTTACGGGGAATATCAATGTGCCGGGAGGATGGGTGGTCAGTCCCAGGCTGAAACTTGCCAATCTCAACCTGCCCTGCGACGGCAAGCCCCTTGGTGCTGAAGAATATCCTCTGTTTTATGAGATTTGGGGAAGAACCAGTTCTTATGGGGTGCAAAACATGTTCCCGGAATATGTGCCCGACCTTATTAAGTCGTTAATTGTTGTCGGCGGCAATCCTCTGGTCAGCATGCCCGATTCTAATGCGTTAAAAGAAGCGTACAGGAAGCTTGAGCTTCTTGTTGTCTATGATATGTTCATGACAGAGACGGCCAGAGAAGCCCATTATGTCCTGCCGGCTGCCAGTCAGCTGGAGTATGCGTCCCTGGCTTACAATTATAATGTGTGCCATTGTCTCCCCTACATGATGTTAAGAGAACAGGCCGTAGAACCGCTGTACGAGAGTAAATCCGTTCTCTACTTTTTCCGTGAACTTGCCAAGGTATGTGGTTTTGGCGATAAGTTTCCCTGGGAAACGGAAGAGGATCTGGTCGCGCATGAGATTGGGCCGAGCGGCGTTAACCTGGAGGCTCTCAAACAGCAGAAGGAAGGGGTCTATTACACGGATAAAAATTACCAGATTGACGAAAAGACTTTCCCCACGCCCAGCGGTCTGATTGAGATATACAGCGAAGCCGTGAAGAACGCCGGTCATGACCCGCTGCCGACTTATCTGGAGCCTTCCAAGAGTCCCCAGGGGCCTCTCTGGGAGAAGCTTGGTGCGCAGTATCCTTTAATCCTCTCCACAGGGACAAGGTCCATAAATTACACCAATAGCCAGTTGCACAATATCAAAGCGCTGCAGGAGGAGGAGAGATACCCGCTGGCCGAATTGTGCCCCAACACAGCGGCACAGTATGGTGTGGAGAATGGCGATGATGTGATTATCGAGACAGACCGGGGTTGGATCAAGATGAAGGCAAAGGTAGATGAAGGTGTCATGGAGGGAGTGGTTCTTGTACCCCATGGCTGGCCGGAAGAAGCAAACTGCAATCGCCTGACGGATGCCAAGTGCCGCGAATCGATCATGGGTTATCCCCAATTTAAAGGCCTGCTCTGCAATATCAGAAAGGCGACTTAGGTATGATGAGTCTCGGCTCGCAGGGCCGTTGATTTTATAAAAAACATCCTTAACTCCTTATCAGGTTTATGCAGCATTGAGCAGCTGCGAATAAGCGGGCATCGCAAAAAAAAGCGATGCCCGCTTATTTATAACT
>JAHKLX010000074.1 GCA_020854835.1 Microcaldota archaeon | reverse complement strand
TCTATGGCTTGTCTGTGTTCTTCTGGTATGTTTGATTTTGAAATATCTTTTAGTAAAAGTTCTTTAGGCATTGTTTGTATTCTGTTGATTATTGCTTGGTTAAAGGGTTCCTGGAATTCAGGGTTTCTTGCTAGTAAACCTCCTGGTGGTCTGTTACATCGTTTTGCATAGATTGATCCATCGGAAATTCCAATCTTTTTTGCAATTCCTTTTGTTGTTGGAATTTCATCAAACTTCCTTATAGCCTCTAGTAAAATCTCAAGTTTTTCTTTATCATTTGCATTGAAAAACCTGTTCGCTAAAGTATCGGCTTTTTCACCAATTCCAAAATCTTCTGGTTTGTAATTTGCTCCTTTTGAGTTGCAAGCTTCAATAAATACAGGGATGAATTCAGGGTTTCTTGCTAGTAAACCTTTTGGTGGTTCGTTACCCCTTTTTGAATAGATTGCATTGGAGGAAACTCCAACCTTTTTTGCTATTCCTAATATTGTTGGGATTCCTTCATACTCTTTAATTACCTCAAGCAAAATAGCCATTTTTTCTAAATCATCACCTGATTTAAAGCTAGCCCTAAGCTCTTCTTTAGCATTATCACTATCTTTCTTAGAATTCCCTCCTACCATTAGTATATTAGTATGCATGTTATCCTTTATAAAACTTTCTATGATTGTATACAAACTACCACTAATAATCCTTTTTTTCAACAATTGACGAAAAGAGATGTTTATAAATGATATATCCGAATAAATCAAATAATTCTTGTATTTAGGAGGTGTTAAAATGAGAAACCCGACAGCATTTTTAAAAGAAGAATATGATGATTTGGTTAGTAAAAGTTTGGATTGGAAAATTCAGCATTTAAACGGTCCAAGTACACCGCATTGTATTGTGAATGGTAAAGAAGTTATTATGATGACTTCAAACAATTATTTGAATTTAGCAAACAATTCAAAGGTTAAACGCGCTGCTATTGCTGCCACTAAAAAATGGGGTGCTGGTGCAGGGGCTGTTCCGGGAATTTCAGGAAATCTGAGAATTCAAAAAGAGTTTGAAGAACGCCTTGCAAAATTCAAAGGTGTTGAAGCAGCTGTTGCATTTCCAACAGGATTCGCTGTCAATTCAGGATTAATACCTCAATTGATAGGAAAAGGAGATTTAGTTATATCTGACGAATTGAACCACGGCTCAATAATAGACGGGGTTAGATTAAGCAAAGCAGAAAGAGCGATTTACAAGCATAATGATATGGCAGATTTAGAAAGAGTCCTAAATGAAGCAGAAAATAATCAACCTGTGCCAAGAAGAATATTGATTATAACAGATGGTGTTTTTTCAATGGACGGAGATATCGCGCCTTTGCCAGAAATTGCGAAGCTTGCTGAAGAGCATGGCGCAATGGTTTATGTTGATGACTGCCATGGAGAAGGAGTTTTAGGAGAAGGTAGAGGGATTGTCCATCATTTTGGACTTCAAGGAAAAGTTCATGTTGAAGGCGGATGTATGGGTAAAGGATTTGGAATAATTGGCGGAAGCTGTGCAGGTTCCCAAGATCTTATCAACTTTGCCTATAATAAAAGCAGGACCTGGCTTTTGAGCACATCACCAACACCTGCAACATTCGGGGCAGCAATTGCTGCAATTGATATTATGGAAAAAGAACCAAAACATAATAAAAAACTATGGAGATTGACCAAATACTTCAAAAAACGGGTTGATAAATTAGGATTCAATACAGGAAATTCTCAAACTCCAATAATACCAATTATTGTTGGCGAACCTGTTAAAGCAAAAACACTTAGTGATGAATTATTTAAAGAAGGTGTTTGGGGATTCCCAATTGTTTTCCCAATGGTTGCAAGAGAGAAAAGCAGAATAAGATTACAAATAAATGCTGGATTAAGCACTGCAGATTTAGACTTTGCTTTGGACAAACTTGAAAAGATTGGAAAAAATCTTGAAATTATATAGGTGATTAAATGAAAAAAATATTTGTTACAGGCGCAACAGGACAAATTGGTTCAGAACTTGTTCCCGAACTGAGAAAAAAATACGGCAGAGACAATGTTATCATGGGTTTGTTTGATAAACAGCCAGAAGGTGATTTGGCAGACGGACCAAGTGAAAAATGCGATGTGAGGGATAAGAAAAAAATTGAAGAAATTGTTAGAGAATATGGGGTTGGTTCAATTATTCACCTATCTTCAATTCTATCAGCAACTGGAGAACAAAACCCTCAGCTTGCATTTGATGTTAATATGAAAGGATTGTATAATGTATTGGAAGTTTCAAAAGAGCAGAGTATTGAAAAATTGATTTATCCAAGCTCTATTGCAGTATTTGGTCCTGACACTCCAAAAGAAAACACCCCTAACGAAACAATTTTAAGACCTTCAACAATGTACGGCATAACAAAAGTTGCTGGCGAACTGCTAGGGAACTATTATTTTGAGAAATTCGGTTTGGATGTCAGAGGATTGAGATACCCTGGAATAATTAGCTGGAAAACTCCACCAGGAGGTGGAACAACAGACTATGCTGTTGCCATTTATTACGAAGCAATTAAACAAAAAAAGTACACATGTTTTGTAAGAGAAGATACAATGCTCCCGATGATGTACATGCCAGACGCAATAAAAGCGCTTATGGATTTGGCCGAAGCAAAATTAGGAAATTTGAAACATCACGCAGATTATAATTTGGGTGCAATGAGTTTTACTGCTGGAGAACTTGCAGAATCAATTAAACAAGAAATTCCTGGATTCACATGCACGTATGAACCTGACTTCAGACAAAAAATAGCTGATTCATGGCCAAAGTCCATTGACGACAGCGCAGCAAGAAAAGAATGGGGTTGGAAACCAGAATATGATTTGACGGCTATGACAAAGGATATGCTGAAAAATTTAAAAGAAAAATTAAAAGAAGAAAAGTGAATTTAATGAGTTTGGTTCAACTTTTACTATTTTGGTAGGGTTATTCGAAGGTATCTTTCGTATTATTGGTGAAGGTTCAATTGACTGGTTGGTGTTCTGTATAGGTTTGTTGGATGAAGGCAAGATTGGTTTGTTGGTAGGTAAAGGTTCATAAACAATTTCTTCTTTAATTTCATCAGGTTTGATTGTAGAAGGTTGGGTTTCCGGATCGATGATGTTTGGTTCATTTTGAGGAGGTAAGACAATAATCTCCAGCTCGTTTTCCTCGTATTCTGACAAAGGTCTTCTTCTAGAAGTACAACCACTAGAACAAATTCCATCAGGATCTGATACATCACATTTTATATTGGCAAAAGTATTTGTACCTGAGTAGTAAAATATTTCTCTTAGGTCAGCATAACTTTCCCCATTATCGCAGAAATCTGAATTTGTAAATGAAATATTATCTACTAAACCATTTGAATCAAAAACGAACAATCCTTCTTTTAAGTTATTGTTCGCAGTATTGTGGTTGAATTGACTGTCCATCGTTGCAGTAACACCAATACCAACTCCCAAATTATTGTTGGCAGTGTTTCCTTCAACAAACGCATTTCTGCTGGCTTGTATAAGTATCCCGAATACTCTGCAATTTTCAATTGTGTTGTTTGTTATTTCATTGTTGTTTCCCACACTCAATATTCCATTTTGTGTTGCATTGCGAATGTTGTTTTGGTTTATTTTATTATTATTCTGCCACGCGATTACTATGCCATTCCATACATTCTCAATATCGTTAGTATCCACCAAATTGTTGTTAGCACCGTACAACATTTCTATTCCTGTTCCACCATTTGTTGTTCCAGAAATTCCTGTTATTGAATTATACCTTACGATATTATCATTAGACTCAGAAACAAAATTACTTTGTAAACCTATCCCCGTTTTGGGACTAGATATTCTATTCTCTAAAACTGAATTTGCAGAAGATCCAGAAAGTGATATACCATAATGTATTTCAGAAATACTATTATTTTTAAGTAAAGATAACTCGGAACCATCCAAAAATATGGCAGTTGTGAAATCTGAAATATCACAATTTCTTATTTTAATGTTTGTTTTATCTTTTACAAATATACTATAGTATCTTGCATCAGAAAATCCCTTTCCTTCACCAATTAATGAAGCCCCATTACAATCAAAAATAATATTTGAAGAATTTATTTTGATTGCCATCTTTGAATATCCCTCGTTCCCTCCTACAAGATCATAAACCTTATTTTCAAGAACTGTGTTGTCGTTTATATAATATATTCCTCCTTCTAAAACGACCATATCGCCAAAAGTGTCTGGATTATCTAAATCAACTATCTCCATACATCTTAAATCATATTCATAAACTGTGAATGATGTGCATTCATTTTCTTCACATGTACAGTCTCCTAAACAATTGTTTGGTACATTTGAATATTCATAATAATGATTTCCTACACAACCATCTAAATGTCCGCAGGTCGTGTCTGCACAATCGTTTTCTGCATCGCATTCAGCATCACAGTTT
>JAHKLX010000045.1 GCA_020854835.1 Microcaldota archaeon | reverse complement strand
AGCACTCCTCACATATGTTATCAGAGCTCCAGGTTCTCATCACGAGTCCTTTTTTCTTATTCTTCGATAAAAACCCTTTCTTTTTGAACCCAAGGGCCTTTTTCTTTCGGGAAAGAAAAAGGGACTTCAGTAAACCTGCGTCTCTTCATATATGTATACTTTAGTCAAAACACATTAAAAATATATTATTAAAATAATACGTCACTCTTTGATTGTGGTTGAGCCAAAAGCAGAGGAGTCAAAACTGCCTGGTTTTAATGTTTTCCTTGATTCGGGGGTTACCTGTAAACAAATATTTTCACATAAATCACTCGGAAAAGAAGATCTGCAAGTATTACCTACCCAAACATTTGTGTAAGAAATTAATTCATTATACACATCAGTATACAAACCGTCTCCCGATTTGTTGTTAAAACAAACAATATTTTCTTCAAAAATATTATAAGTTCCCCTACCACAATATATTCCATTTTCTTTATTTCTGTTTATGATATTATTTTTAAAGACAGATCTGGCTATAAGATCCATCAATATCCCATTTGTGTTATTTTGAATATCGTTTGAAATAATATTGTTACCTTCCACCAGATCTGACAATATAATCCCTGTTCGGTTATTATTTTTAATAGAATTATTTGTAATATTATTATAATTGGACTCATGGGATATAGTGATGCCATGATAGTTATTATCTATTACATTATTTTTTATAGTATTATTATTAGATGAAAATCTAATTTTTATTCCCGTATATTGTCCTCTTGAAGTAATGTAATTATCTGAAATTACATTGTTTGATGCGCCGTGCGTTAAGAATATCGCACCGTATCTATTATCTATCACAGTATTATTAAATACATAACTATTATTAACTCCATAGATATATATCCCATATGTGTGTTTTAAAATTACATTATTAGTAATATTATTAGATTCTCCAATTACATTTATTCCACAAAAACCGTCGAGTATTGTATTATTCTCTATAACATTATTACGTCCTGCTAACATAATTCCATCCCCTGGTTCATTAAAAAAATTGTTATAAACATGAATATTGGAACTATTAAAAATTCCAATAACTTCACTAAAAAATATTGTATCTACATTATGTATACTTACATAATTTCTATTTCTTATTCTTATTGCTTCTGGTCTTCCAGATATACGTCCAGTCATAAGATATCCTTTACCATCTATCTCTACATTATCTGATAAGATATCTATACATACCGCGTAGTATTCTACTAAATACGAGGCATCAATATCTCCACAAAGCTCATAATATCCTGGTTCTGTTATTTCAGTACATTCAGATATACAATCATGAATTACCTTTGTTGGATGTTCAATTTTATTTGGGACTTTTAAATTTTCTTCTTTAATTATTTTTTCCTTAAAAATTACATTTTCAGGTATGTGATGAAATGAATTATCCTGTGATGTTTTTTCTTGTACTTGTTTATCCTGTGATGTTTTTTCTTGTACTTGTTTTTCAATTAATAAAGAAGTAGGTGATATATCAGTAATAGATCTAATTTGTGCTTTATTGATTATTGGTTCATTATTTAAAAATGTTCCAAAGATAAATGTAGAAAAACTCAAAAATATCAAAACAAATATAATTAATACTTTTTTCATTTTTTTCACCTCATCAACTTATGTACACGCATATTTTTATTACTTCCGTTTATGAATAAAAGCAACAAAGACATAATAATTATCTAACTATTTTATTAATTCCGTTACCATTGCTTTTAATTCTCCAGGCACGAAGCATTTTTGGTTTCTGAACGAAGTTCAGTGCTCCAGGATTTGCGCAGCAAATGCTGGTTTATGATTGAGCGCAGCGAAATTAGTGCTCCAGGACATGATCACCCATTCAAAATCCAATCTATTAGGGGAATTAGTTTTATTTTTTTACCTTCTACCTTTTTTTCAGTTTTTGTATTTTGTGTTATTATTAACCCTTCTTTAAGTTTAAAGTATTTCAAACATTGTACTAAAGAATTTATTTCCCTTTGCTCTGTTTTATAATTGTCCATATTGTAACAAACCTGGATAGCTTGTATTATAGTTTTGTTTTCCCTAACAATAAAATCTACTTCTTTATTGTCAATGGATTTCCAATAATTTATTTTTTGAAGTGGTTTTTGTTGTTGTTTTCTAACTAATTCTAAATAAACGACATTTTCCATTCTTTTTCCAAAATCTTCGACACTAAATAAATTCAAAAATCCGTGGTCATTTAGATATATTTTAGGTATTGATAAATTTTCGTTTTTGATCGAATAATCAAATCTTCTTAATGGAAAAATAAAGAAAGAATCTTCAAGCATGCTAAAATAATCATAAAGTGTATTTTTACTTATTTTAATTTGTTTAGATTTAAGAGAGTTATAAACATTATTAATGCTGGTTTCCTTGGCTAAAGAATTTACTAAATAATCAATGAGCCATTTAATTAATTTTGTATTTTTTAAATTATATCTCTCCACTAGATCTTTATACACAATTAAATCAAAATAATCCTTTAATATTTTAATTTTGTCAATTCCATTTTTTTCAAGCGTTATTTCTGGATATCCTCCAAAATGTAAATATTCATCAAACAAATTAATTAATTTTGCCTTGTTTTTTGTAGTCAGTTTGTTAAGATCTACATCGAATCTTTTAAATCTTAAAAACTCTTTAAAAGAAAGTGGTAAAAGCAAGAAAGTGATTGCCCTACCCCGAAGCGAAGTTGAAATTTCTTTACTTAATAATTTTGATGAAGAGCCTGTAAGAAAAATATGACAATTGAAATTATCATAGATTTCGCGTATTGCTACTTCCCAATTTTTTATCACTTGTGGTTCATCAATAAATACATACAATTTTTTATTTGTGGTTTCAGGAAATAAAGACCAATGTAATTCAATTATCTCCCGAATTTGTTTAAAAGTTAAATCATAAAGCAAAGGGTTTTCAAAGTTTAAGTATATCATTTGATTTCGTTTGATTTTGGAATTTTCAAGTTCATTTATCTGTTTATACATTAAATATGTTTTACCAGTCCTTCTTGGTCCAACAATAGTGTTTATCTTTTTTGAAGGTTTAATTTCAATATCTCTCGCTAATATAGAAGAAAAGTCTCTTTCTTGAAAATCTAGCAGATATTGCTTAATTCGATCATTTTCCATAACAATATTTATAGGGAAACATTTTATAAATATTTCCCTTCACACAGGGACATATTTTGAGCACCCATCCCATCTATTATCAGAGCTCCAGGTTATCATCACAGTTCCATCCAATTATTTCTCTCAGAAAACCTGCATCTCATCATAGATTAGTATAGGTTTAGTGTGATTTAAATTACTTACGGTAAGTAAGTATAATCACTTTTAAAAAAAATAACAAAAGCTTATAATACATTTATATAATAAAAATTAATTAATGATAAAAAGAAATATTGTGCGTACTAGAAAACTTCCAGTTAAAAAATTCTTAGAAAAGGAAGAATCCCTTTTAGATGAAAAACCTAAAAATAGAATTCAGATTGCTGAAGATTTGAAAAAAAGAATAGATGATGAAGGACTTCTTAACGTTGTTAAGAGTATGAAAGAAAAAAAAAGTACATCTGACTTGGATTTTTAAGCACATAATTGGAAATATTACTCCATATAAAAAAGACTGGAGAGGTTTTGCAACTGTTCCAGAACTTATGAAAACACTGGTTGAGGCAGATTATTCAGCAAATGATATTGCAAGATCTTTGTTAATAATTGATTGGGAGTATAATACTGGCAATAATAAAGAAAGTGTTATTGGGGGAGTTGATATTGAACATCCCGAAATAGTCAAAATTCTTAAAGACGCAGGATTAACAGACAAAGAATATGCAAATATAAAAAAAGATTTTGAGAATGTTTTGAGTTATCCTAAAGAAATAAAAATTACTAGTGAACCTACTTATGTTTGGAGAAGAGTAAAAAATAATGCTTGATTGTCTTTATTTATAAAAACAACCCGGCGCATGATTTATAAATAGTGCTATATACATATCTTATTTGAGAGACAGAAAGTTGGCCCCTAATTTTTCATTATTGAAAATTGGCCGTCGCTTGATGTTATCTGACAAATGAGGTGAAAATAATGGCTAGAATGCATACTCGTAAGAGAGGCCAATCCGGTTCTAGAAAACCAAATATCAAGGTTCCTCCAGAATGGGTTCAGTACTCTCCAAAAGAAGTTGAATCAATGGTGGTAAAACTTTCAAAAGAAGGAAATTCACCAGCAATGATTGGAATGATTCTCAGAGACCAGTATGGAGTACCAGATGTTAAACTGATCTGTAAAAAAACTCTGACCGAATTATTAAAGAAAAATGGAATTAAAACTGAAATTCCTGAAGATTTGCTTAATTTGATAAAAAAAGCAGTGAAAATGAGAAGACATTTGACCGACAACACAAGAGACACGAGCAACAAAACAAAGCTAATATTTGTTGAATCAAAAATAAGAAGACTTGGAAAATATTATGCTAAAAATGGCTATCTTCCTGCAAAATGGAGATATGATCCAAAAATTGCAGCATTGCTGGTTAAGTAGGTGATATGAATGGCTAAAAAGAAGGAAAAAAGAAAAAAAGCGGTTAGAAAAATCACAGTTAAAAAAACCGGCAAAGCTAAAACCGACAAATGGAAATTGAAAAAAGATTACACTGTAGTCGCACCAAAATTATTTGAAGAAAAAGAAATAACTGGTGTTGTTGCTACTGACGAAAAACAACTTTTGAATAGGGTAATCGAATATCCGTATGGAAACCTGTCAGGAAAATATGATGAGTTGAGTATGTACACAACTGTCAAACTTAGGATAGTTGAAATCAAGGGAAAAACAGCTCACACTCGTATTACTGGAACAGCACTCGCATCAGGATTTTTGAAAACCCTGGCAAGAAGAAGAAGATCTGTCATTAATGAATTCAGAGATGTTAAAACAAAAGATAATGAAATTGCAAAATTAAAAACAACTGTATTCACACAGAGAAAAATAAGTACGTCCGCAAAAACTGCAATTAGAAGAATTATCAGTGATTACCTGGTTGCAAAATCAGCTGAAATGACATTGAATGAGCTAATAGATTACATTTTATCAAACAAACTTGAAAAAGATACAAAAAAGGATCTTCATAAAGTTGCACCTATAAAAAAGGTTTTTATACATAAAATTGATGTGAAAAATACGGTGGTTTGAAATGCATGGTATGAATCCAAAACAAATGGCTCAGTTAATGAAACAAATGGGTATACAGAGTATAGACATAGACGCAAAAAAAGTCATTATTGAAACAGAGGGGAAGAATATTGTTATAGAAAACCCCTCTGTTACAGAAATCAATATGAAAGGCCAAAAATCTTATCAAATAGCGGGCGATGTGAAAACAGAAGAAAATATACCTGATGAAGATGTTAAATTAGTAATGGAGCAGGCCAACGTTTCAAAAGATAAAGCAATTGAAACATTAAAAGAAACTAATGGAGACATTGCTGAAGCCATAACTATTTTACAAAACTAATTTTTTTCTTTTTTTTATTAGTTAATTTTAAATATATATACATACAATATTTATAACTATGAAAATTCGCGCCCCAGTTAAGCCATTATCTGCTCTTGCAGTGTTCTATATGTTTTCATCATTGGGGTGTAGTGGACCTCAAAATCTTCAAAACCAAAAAGGTCATGACCCGATCTATTCAAGTCCCTTTCTAAACGAAAGAAACAGTCCTTTTGAAACAATAAAAGATAATTTTGAAAGAGGATATCACTTTCTTGGACAAATAAAACAAGATTCTGACTGTTATTTAGAAGCTATTTTTTGTATAAACCAACTTTCTGCTGAAAAAAGATATGAAGAAGCCCATTATATCATAAATCAAATAATGATGGGACATATGCCAAAAAAAGAAAATGTTTTGATGGAATTTAATTTGGCTGCTGCAACAACATATTATCCTTGGGCCCAGCAACTTGAAAGACAGGGCAACTATCTTGATGCAGGAGTTTATTATGTTTACGCTTCTTTACATTATGGGAGAATAGGAGAAAATGAATTAAGAAAAAAAATGCTTCAAGAAAGAAAAAGAATGATGGAAAATAAAAAATAATTTACAACAGCAAAGTTAGAATTTAGTGGTAATTGGTGTTATTACGATAGATTTAAAAACATTAAGCCCTATATAAATAATATGGCAACCCCCAATCTAATAAATAAAGCCTTAACTGACAATAAAAAATTAATCCAAACATCTAGAGGCATTTATGAATTTGAAGATAGGGCAATTATCCCAACAAAAAGAATACCTCTGGTAGTTGTGCACCCTTATTTTGTTTTTGAAACACCGAGCAAAGACAAAATTGAAGAAGACAACCAAGATTGGGCAGGAGAAGTTAGAAACATAGAATATTATACAACATATAGAAAAAAACTTGAAAATTTAATTGCCGATCCTGGGAGAGCAGTCTTAACATTTGAATTTGGAAAGACATTAGAAACAACTGCAGAAAGATACAGGGAAATTGGCAAAAAAGATAATACATATTTCATGGAATGGGGAGGTACATTTTTATCCCCTGGAATAGATGATGGAAATTCATGGATTGGTACGTTTATCTTTTTAATGAATTTGTATTATAAAACTGAAGGCGTTGGAGACGTTGTGGAAATTGATGTATCAGGAGGTTTTCTATTTAAACAAAGAGATCGCTTCCTAAACAGAGAATATTACGGCGGATGCCTTGGGGGCATGATTGAAAAGTTGAATGAATACAAAATAAAAACGAATATTATAGAATATGCAATTTTTTAGTTAGTTTATAAACTATTTTTCCAATAATTGGCCGCAAGTTTGTTTTTTAAAATTAGAGTAGATAAACGGGCCCGAAGGGATTTGAACCCTCAGCCTGCTGGTTTCCTCACCTTTTTGATGAAACTTTTTTCTAAAAAGTTTCTTTTGGGGTCGAAAGACCTTTTCTTCAGAAAGAAAAGGGATTTCACCGAAGCCAGCCGCTCTATCCAAGTTGAGCTACGGACCCATCACTGAATTTTTGAAGCAATTTCTTGTTTTTCCATTTCATTTGACTTGATACACCTAATATTAAACCTGTGATCAACAGAATCTAATTCTGCACCAAATCTATTAAAAACCCTGATATTACATTTGATATTATAAACATCAGGATAGGTTATGGGAGTACTGTAGATTTTAATTGGTTTTTCAATTGTATCCCTCGGCCCCATTATACCTATTCTCATTCTTCCTTTGGTAACACGAGATTTGTTTGATAAAGAAAGATTTTCGGGAATTTCCATATCACACTCAAGCCATAAAATTTCGTTCAATTGATTTTGTAGAAAAAAGGTAACATCAACTGATGTATTGGTATATGCAATAACGCGCAAAGGGTATATTTTTGTTGAAACCCTTATTTTCATAATAATATAAACAAACATAAACTTTTTAACCTATAGTGTAAAATGTTTAAATATGATAATCGGTATTGTCAGCGACACACATTTCGGCTATTCTAGGTGGCCAGAAGATGCATTAAAACAGGGCAGAGAGGCTATATTAAAAGCAGCTGAAGAAGCTGACGTTCTTCTCATACCTGGAGATATTTTCGACAAGGAAAAACCTTCTATAGATATAATATCTCAATTGTTGAATATATTATTGGAATTGGAAGACAGAGGATGGGGCAAAAATATCAATGTTTATGACGATCAGGGAGAAAAAATAAACTGCAGACTGCCAATTGCTGTTATTCGCGGAACGCATGAGCGTGTTGAAAAAAACAAAACAGATCCTATTGAGTTTGTTACATTAACAAAATATTGGATTAATGTCCATAATAAAGGAATTGTATTTGAAAAAGAAAATGAAAAATTAAGAATATTCGGAATGGGGGGAGTTCCAGAGGATTTGGCAAAAGAATCAATAAGATATATTGATCCAAAACCAAAACCTAACATGTTTAATATGTTTGTTTTGCACCAAACATTTAATGAATTGATCCCGATCCATAAAGAGGAATTTTTGTGTTATGAGAATCTACCAAAAAATTTTGATTTGTATGTTAATGGACATATTCACAAACAAATGTGTGATTTGGATGGGAAATTTATAATACCTGGAAGCACTGTCATCACACAGTTAAAACCTGAAGAACAAGATCCGAAGGGGTATATTCTATATGACACTGAGAGAAAAACACATGAATTTCGTGAGATAAACAGTCGGCCATTTGTTATAAAAAAACTAAAATTTGAAAATGCAAAGGTTGAAGAGGTTAAAGAAAAAATAGAAAACGAAATTCAAGAAATTGTAAATCAACATAATTTCCCCATCATAAGAATTATAATACAAGGAAATTTAGTTAAAGGATTAAAACCCACAGATATTATTTTGAATTTCAGTCATCCTAATGCTTTTAAAATTTATGTTGACAATCAGTTTGAAGGTCAAACAATTGAATCAACTATAAACAAAGTTAAAGATATTAAAAAAGAATTTAAAGATCCTAAAAAAATAGGCTATTCGATTCTTCTTGAAAAATTAAAGGATATTGATTTCAAATTTAAGAATATAGACGAATTGTTTGAAAGCATTGGAGAATCAGTAGATAAAGGTCTGGAATATGTTGAAGAAACTAATCTTGACTGATTTTTTTATAGTTATATAATGCTCTCAAAGCATAAACTGCATCTTCTGGTGTATCATAAGTGGGTATTCCATATTGGTCAATTATTTTTTTATGGAGCCGAGTATATTCTCCACCTGTTGCTATAACAACCATAGGTTTATCTATTTCAGATTTAAACGTAATCAATGTGTTTAATATATCTGAATTCATACTCATAGTTTGAAATAAAACAATAACGATAAACATATCGATGCTTTTATCTTTTTTCAATAACTCTAAAGAAGCCCTATACCTTTCAGAGTTCGCATCGCCAATTAAATCCAAAGGATTTGCAGGGACAGCGTACGCAGGCAAAATTTTTTTCAATTCAGAAATTGTTTCCTTTGAAATTTCAGCCAATTTTAAATTATTGTCAACAATTGCATCAACTGTTAAAACTCCATTTCCTCCCCCATTTGTTACAACCATTACTTTTTTTCCCTTGGGAAAAGGTTGGCTAAATATTTTGCTTAAATTAAATAAATCATCAAGTTTGTTCGCGATTATTACCCCTGTTTGTTTGAACGCAGCAACATAAGCCATATAATTTCCAGCCATGGAACCTGTGTGAGATTTGGCAGCCTCTTTACTTATATCAGATTTGCCTGCTTTTAATATAATAACTGGTTTCTTTTTTGTTATATCTTTTAAAGTATTGAAAAACTTCTTACCATTTTTCACACCCTCAATATACATGAGAATTATTTTTGTTTCCGGATCATCCCCTAAATATTTCAACAAATCATTCTCGTTTATTACAGCTGCGTTTCCATAAGAAACAAATTTGGCCAAACCTATTTCAGATTCTGAAGCAACTTCTAAGATTGCACCCCCTATTGCCCCACTTTGGGTTATTACGCTTATTCCACCTATATGAGGTCTCTTTAATTTGTAGATGGGCAGAAAAATGCTGTCAACCTGCACTTTGGGATTTAAAACACCCATTGTATTTGGCCCTATAACTGGCATATCGTATTTGTTAGATATGTGAACGATTTGTTCTTCTAAACCAATATTTCCAATTTCTTTGAAACCTCCTGAAATGATAACTGCACTTTTTACTTTTTTCTTGCCAGATTCTTCTAATATTCCTGGAACAAATTTAGCAGGGACTGCTATAATCGCACATTCTATTTCATAGGGTATTTCCGAAACTTTCATATATGCTTTTAATCCTTGAATATTCTGTTCATGTGTATTTACAGGATATATTTTTCCATTATATCCTTCATCAATTAAATTTTTTATTATAGTATATCCTATTTTATTTGGTTTGTTTGATGCACCAACAACCGCTATGGATTTCGGATTGAAAATGTATTTTAGTTTTTTAATCATATTAGAATTTCCTGACACTATTATCACCTTTACTTAGAACAACTCTCGCATCAACAATATAGTAACCTGTATCATCTACAAACAGAGGGTTCAAATCCAATTCTTCAGGATCTTCATTAATTAATAATTTGTTTGTTTGTATTAAAGCATTTATTAAAGATTTTTCATCCGCAGGTTTAGTTCCCCTGTATCCTGCCAAGATAGGGTGTGCTTTTATTTCTTTTATCATATGGCGAGCATCTTCTTCTGTGATAGAACATATCCTTGCAGATATATCTTTGAAAACTTCTACATATATCCCCCCCAAACCAAATATAATCATTTGGCCAAATTGTTCATCTTTTTTACCACCGATTATTAGTTCATAACCCTTCATTTGTTTTTGAATCAATATTTGTTCAAATTTTATTTTATGCTTTTTTAGTTTTTTCAATATAATTCTCCAGGCTTCTTCAACATCTTCATCATCCATTAAATTTGTTCTGACAACGCCATATTCAGTTTTGTGTGAAACCTTACTGCTGATGGCCTTCATAACAACAGGATAACCTAACTTTTTTGCCTGTGATAAAGCATCTTCCAAATTATCAACAATAGAATAAGGTGCTAGATTCAATTTGTATTTTTTCAACATTTCAAAAGTATCGATCATTGAAAGCATATCATCCCTCATATAAAAAAAAGCAACAATACTGCTGCCGCACTGATCAAAAACAAAATAATTACAAATACCAAAAATATTAAACCATATTTCTGGATGTAAAACTCCATTTTGCTTTGCCTCATTTTTTGCTTGAAATCTTCTTCTGTCGGTGGAGATTGTTCTTCAGGAAGAGATATTTCTTGCTCTACATCCTCTGTTTTTATCTCCTCTTTTTTACCTAAGTCTCTTTTGGTTGATATTCCGGAATATCCTTTTTCAGTTAAACGAATTGTTAACTTTCCACTGCTGATAGTATACTCAATTTTAGATGTAGTATATAATTTATACAAATGTAGTGCAACATCAAAAGATGCAACATTTACCACACTCTCGATTGCAATATGATTTGTCGCCCCATCTGCTATCGCATTTAAAATTGCTTTATCTAAATTTGTAATACCTTCTTCACTGCGTTCTTTCATAAGATTTAATACAGTAACTGCTTTGTCGGTTAACTTAACAGGACTTTTGCCACCTATTGACTGCTCAAACATGACCAATCCTTTAACTTTTAATAGACCCATTAAATTTGCTGCTTCAAAAAATGATGTATTTATTTTTCCACCATAGTTCTCCAAGGTTGTTTCATTATCTACTCTTGAAATTAAGATAACATCTAAAAAGTTTATGTCTCCATCCATTAAACCACCACAGCTAACATTCGTAATATCAAACACTATCATCTATATAAACATTGCGGATGTGTAAATAAAAAAGGTGAAATAAATGAAAATTAAATTTTTGGGTGCATGTAATGAAGTTGGACGTTCTGGTGTTTTGTTTACAACAGACAAAAAAATAGTTACAGATTATGGTATAAAAATACGTGATGAAAAAACAGGAGAGTATTTACCACAAAAACTTCCGAGAGATACAGATGTTATCGCGATAACACACACTCACTTGGACCATTCTGGCGGAACTCCTTATGCTGTTGAAAACTCAAATGGAACAGTTATGGGAACTCCCCCTACAAAAGATTTGATGAAAATGTTATTGGAGGATAATATCAAAATTGTTGGAAAACAGAATCTGCCTTATTCTTTGAATTCATACAAAAAAACAATAAATAAATTTTATTCTTTGCCCTATGGAAGAACTATCACTTTGGGCGATACAGAATTGACATTTCATGATGCAGGCCATATTACAGGCTCTGCAATGGTAAAAATAAGCCATAAAGGTAAAACAGGACTTTACACAGGGGACATAAACCATACAGATTCGCAGCTCCATAATAGATGTAAATTTAAAGAACATGTTGACTATGTTGTTATGGAGAGTACTTATGGAAATAGAAATCATCCTGATAGAAAAGAAACTGAAAAAGAATTTGGTGAAGATATAAAAAGAGTTACAGAAGATGGGGGAAATGTTTTAGTGCCTGCATTTGCAGTCGATAGAAGTCAAGAAATTTTGACAATTATAAGAAAATACAATAAACATATTCCTATTTTTCTAGACGGTATGAGCATAACTGCAACAGAAATGATGCTTAAGCACTCAGCATATGTATCAGGATATGAAAAACTAGTAAAAGCATTAAAAACAGTTGAACTTATAGCCTCCCCCCGAGATAGGGATAAAGCATTGAGAGAACCGTCAGTTGTTGTTTCAACTTCAGGTATGTTAACTGGAGGGCCTGCATTAGGTTATATGCATGCTTTGCCGCCAAAATCTGAAATATTCCTGACAGGTTATTGTGTTGAAGAAACAAATGGTTGGTACTTGATGAATAAAGGGTATATAATGGAGCAAGATGTTCAATTGAAAATAGATATACCCTGGAAAAAATTTGATTTTTCAGCACATTCTGATCAAAGAGAAATGTTAGAATTTATCAAAAAGTTATCTCCTGAAAAAGTATTCACTGTGCATGGAGATGATACAAAAGGATTTGCTGAATTGATAAAAGAAAAAACTGGTGTTGAAGCTGTTGGTCCGGATGCAGGAGATGAATTTGTTTTTTAATCATGTTTTATTCTGCTGATGATATATGCACAAATAACTATTATTAATCCACCTGCAATCTGAACAGGGGATAAAACATCACCTAACCATATGAACGCAAATATCACACCAGGTATTGGTGCCAACTGAAGAAGTGAGCTCACAATCCAAGGTTTTGCAAAGTTTAATGCAGAGTAAAAAGCATATAGTGCAAAAACGGCAAATAAGATTGTATATGCAAAAACCAGGCCCCATATATCCATCGCAATGTTAAAATGTGCGTTGAAAAATAAGAGAGCAACCGGCAACAATATCAAACCCCCTATTAAATTGGAAACAATTGTCAGTTCCATTGCAGATATTTTCTTCATTGCACCAATACTTGGAAAATATGCTAAAGACATGCAAAATACTCCTGCCATAACAAAAAGATCTCCTATTTGAAGGTTTTTACCAAGAGAATCAAAATCCAAATTAGTTGATAAAAGAAATACTCCTGCCAAAAGAACAGCTATTAAAAAAATTTGTTTTCTGGTTATTTTCTGCTTAAGAAACATTGCTCCGAGAATAGTGACAAAAACAGGATCTAATCCCAATAAAAAAACCGCCCTAACACCAGAAGTTAAGCTGAATCCTGTCATCAACAGCATACTTCCAAAAAAATTCCTTGTTATAACAACGCCCATAATCTCTTTAAAAGCAGATTTTAGTTTAATTAAATTGAAATTGTTTTTTTGTAAAAGATATATTGCAATCAAAAAAGGAACTGATAAAAGTGAATAAATTGAAGCAAATAAAACAGGGTTGACATTTTTTGTTACCTGTGAAGCAATTATAGTAGACATTCCGATGAAAAAAGCAGAAATGATTGCCAGATAGGCTCCTTTGTTAGATGGTTCCATATGATAAGAATACAAGATAAATATTTAAACTTTGGTTTCAAAATTACCTTTATGGATTATATAGAGAAAAACTTGGATTATGGCCGTGATACGATCGTGATTAATCCAAAGGATTTATCTCGCGGACATATCTCTTTGAAAACAGCCTTCACAATGAAAGGTAATCCAAAAGAAAACGCTGAAAAACTAAAAAAAGAAGTTGAGAAAAATAAAATGGTTGAAAAAGTTTCAACAGCCGGCCCGTATGTTAATGTATGGATGAAAGATGAATTTTATATGGATTATTTAAAATGGGAATTCAACTCTAAAAACAAAAAAAGAGTTTTGATTGAGTTTGTTTCTGCCAATCCAAACAAACCCCTACACTTGGGCCATTTGAGAAACATGGTTCTAGGCGAATCAATATCAAGAATTTACGAGTTTTTAGGTTATGATGTTGTTAGAATGAATTACATAAATGATATGGGGTTACAATTTGCTCAGATTGTTTGGGATTTGAACAAAAATCCTTACAAAGTAGATGAAAAATTTGATTTTTATTTGGGAAAAAAATACATTGATATTGCAAAAAAATTTGAAGATGAACAAGTGAAAAAAGAAGTTGAACAAATTTTGAAAGAAATTGAAAAAGGCAGAAATGAAATTTCTAAAAAAGCAAGAGAAATTGCAGATGACTGTGTTAGGGCGCATTATGAAACTATGTCAAAATTAAACATTCATCACAACTACGCCCCATATGAAAGCGACGTTATTCATCATTTGTTTGGAGAAGGTATGGAGAAAATAAAACATTTGCCCAACGTTTATGTTGGAAAAGAAGAATTTGAAGGATGTTATGTGGTTAATTTGGAGGGCAATGAATTCAAAAACAATAGAAACACTGAAACTGTTTTGATAAGAAGCAATGGGGTTCCAACTTATGCTGGAAAAGATATTATTTTCCACATGTGGAAATTAGGCATGTTAAAAAATGAATTGCCGTTCAAAAAATGGTTTACACAATCAAACAAAATCGATCTTGAATATTCTTGTGATGGCGGTAAATTAAAAGCTCCAAAATCCGATATTATTGTTAATATTATAGGGCGAGAACAAGACTTAGAGCAAAAAGTAGTGAAATATGTTTTATCAAAAATTGATGAAGATATTGTTGACAATTATCACCATTTGTCTTATGGATTAGTTAGTTTAAGCCAAGGTAAAAAATTCTCTGGTAGAGAAGGAACATGGATTGGTTATTCTGTGGATGATGTTTTTGAAGAAGGTTTGAAAAGAGCAAAAGAAAATGGTGAAAATGCTGAGAAAATTGTTGTTGGCGCATTGAATTACTCGCTTTTGAAATACGCCCCACAGAAAGACATTGAATTTGATTGGGACAGGGCATTGCAATTTGAGGGAGATTCATCACCTTATATTCAATACGCATATGTCAGGTGTATGGGAATTTTAAGGAAAATAGATAAAAAATCTGAAATCAAAGGAACATACAAATTTAACGATGAAGAAATTTTAATTCTTAATAATTTAATGGAATTTGAATCAGTTGCAGATAAAGCAGCACATTCTTTCAAACCAAATGAACTTGTAAATTATATGCTGAACTTGGTTTCTGTTTTTAACAGGTTTTATGACAACTGCAGGATAATTGATGAAGGAAAAATCAACCCTGTCAGATTAAAGATTGTTGAAAAAACAGTTCATGTCCTAGGGACTACTATGGGTTTGTGCGGAATTCCAAAAATAGAGAAGATGTAATTCGTTACAAACACTTATAAACAACTTCAATCATAAATTTAATGTACACTTTAATCTGAATTAGGTGTACGGAGGAGATTGAAATGAATGAAAAAAATCGGAATGGATTGGAAGATAGTTTGCAGCAGAACCTTAGTTTAAACTCTAATTCTATTATTAAACAAAAAGTCGGAAAATGTTTTGTCTGGCGGTTTGGTTATTGAACAAAGAAAACGTGGCAGACCAAATAGATTGTCCAAAAATGAACAAGACTTGGTAAAAATTTTATTTGTTGAGCATCAGCTACCATGTCGCAAAATTGCAGATAGACTTGGTGTTTCACATATGTGTATTTGGCGGACCCTACAGCGTAAGCTTTGAAAGGTGAGAATATGAATAAAATGAATATATTGCGAGGAAAAAACCCGACCCAACGTTTGCAAGAGGTAGTTGATTCTTTAGTTGGCCAGGAAATTAAAACAAAAACCTGGAAAAGAAGGATTATTCCTTTTGTTCAGATGGGGGCAGATCCAGAAACAGTTAAAGACTGTTATGGCAAAACTGTTTTGCAGCTTGCTGCGAAGACCCGGCAAGGAAGAGAACTGCTACCTTTAATAAAAAAAATTGATGAAAAAAATAAACTAGCAGCAGTCGAGGCTTACTGGAAAAAAGCACGTGAGAAAGGATTCTGTTTGGCAGATCTTAGGAGAGATTGGCTACGCGAGGATATCGATCCTTTGGAAGAAGGAATTTCAAATTTATGAATAAAGGGTTGATCCCTTTTTTTTCTTTTTTTAGAATAACCCTATAAACATTTCTTCTCAAAAACAGCTTATGTCAGTTTTACTTCATGTTTGTTGCGGACCTTGTGCTTCATCAGTAGTGGAAAGACTTTTAGAAGAAAATCACGAGGTTACTTTGTTCTATTATAATCCCAATACTTTTCCATATGAAGAACATGATGAAAGATTGTACAATGTTGAAAAATTAGCCAAACATTTCAAAGTTAATGTAATAAGCCCAATTGAGACTGAAGAAGATTGGAACAAAGAACACAAAAAATGGTTGGAAACGATAGAAGGGTTGGAACAAGAGCCAGAAGGGGGCAAAAGATGTGAAGTTTGTTATAAGTTTAGACTAGAAGCAACTGCGAAATATGCAAAAGAAAATGGTTTTGATAAATTTGCCACAACTTTGGGCATGGGACCAATGAAACCTATTGACAAAATCAATAATGCAGGTTTGGAATTGGCAAAAAAATATGGTATTAAATTTATTAATGAAAATTTCAGAAAAAAAGACGGCCACAATAGATCAATTGTATTATCAAGAAAAATTAAACTTTATAGGCAAACTTATTGTGGTTGTGAATTTTCAATGGAAAACCAGTTATAATTTCCCCCCACATTGAGTGCAAAATTTAGTTCCCACAGGATAATCAATGTTGCATTTTCCACATGTGACAAAAAGCTTGGTACCACAATGAGGACAAAATTTAAGTGATGAATCTGTTATTTGCTTTTTACATTTAGGACATTTTTTCTTAGCGTTTGGATCTCCCTTGACTGCTTTTTTGGCTCCGCCCGCAATACCACTAGATATTTCTTGGCCAGCTTTCCAGGATAAATCATCTTTAACTTTATTTACCACATTATCTAAAAATCCCATTTTCTCACCTGTAATTTAGAAAACGCCTAATTATATAAACGTTTTGCCCCAAACAAAAAACATGAAAAATACTCCAACAACCGAAAAAGTTGAAGAATTTTTGAAAAATATTCCTCAATCTGGATTTGCAATGGAAATACTTGAAAACAATGGCGCGATTGTGAAATTAAAAGTTGTAGTGCCCGCAAACATAGGTATTTTCAAAGTCCAGGGGAAAATAATCGGGCAGAAAGAGATTCTGGCAGAAACAAAATCAAAGATAGAAAAACATTTGAAAGCAAATTTTGATAATATAAAAGTGATTTTTGTTTAATTAGTTTTTAAAAAATTAAAGTTTGTCTCTTGGATTTGGCAGAGCAAATTTGGGGAAAGAAGGATTAATATTCTTTTTAAGAGAATTTATTTCTTTTATACAATTGCGGAGCTTTATTTCTAAATATTCTCTATTTGAACTATCGGACGGATCTGAAACCATTTCAGCACTTTCAAGGTTTAATTTGGCAACTTCAATCAACTCTGCATCCCCAATTTCTTCTGCTACTTCCAAGGAATTCTTTGCTTCTTCTTTTGCAGAATCCATACTTCTTTTAGCAGCAACAGACGTTGGCAATTTTTCAATTTGTTTTTCAAGTTCCATTTTTGTTTTCAAAGAAAAAATATATTTTGCAACAGTTCCATGAAACCTGAGTATTGCATTAACACGCAAATCAGGATTATCTAAACATTTGGTTTCATAAAGAGCATCTTTAGTTACAGTTACTTTTATAGGTTGGCATTCAGGAGTATAAGAATTTAAAGTTTTTTCATCCAATCCCAAAAAGAAACCTGCAGTTAGTTGTTTTGTACATTTTCCAACCTTTTTATGAACAATTTGATTCGAAGATAATAAAACTATAGAATTGTCAATGAGATCAATATATCCCCTTATATCATCACAAATATTTTTGGACATTTTACCTTTTTGCATTTTGTATTGCGACATTACTTTTTCAAACACATCAGGGGATAGTGTATTGCGAAGATTTCCAATATTTTTAATTGATTTTTCAAAAATGTCTTTTATGTGCTCTTGCCCTGATTTAAATTCTATTTTAGGATAAGATTTAGAAATTTCGAGAAAAGAGGTTACATCGGTGGGAGTATTGGGAGATGAATGAATATTTACATAAAAGAGACCAGATAATAATTCAAAAGAACGCACACAGTATTGAATAGACTCGTTCGAACTTTTTCTTTTAATTTTTTCGGGCACCGTTTTGGCATCCATAAACGGCAGAGAAAGATTAAATTTTTTAACTTTGAGATTAATCAATACCTCTGAATTTGGGAAGACAGTTAGATTTTTATAAACAATTTTTGCAGTGCTGCCTTCTTGTTTAACCACATCCTCTGAAACATTTAAAACAATCGAGTTATCTTCTGCACCCAATATATCCCCATCTTCAATTATGAACTCGCTTTTTTGCGAACTTTCAGGAAGATATATTTTTCTGCCATGGCGCCTAACATAACATTTTCCAAATGTTGAAAACAGAAGGGCATTTGTATTTGTGATTCTTTTAGCAGATAGAAACGGAAATCTTCTTTTTTTTAAGAGATCAATTTTCTTTTGGAATTTTGGCTCATAATATCTCTTAATTGTGCGACTATTAAATTTTTCAGTTATTTGAACTGGTGGATCTTTTTCAAAAGTTTTTAGAATTTCCTTGCATTCTGCAACCTCTGCAGCCATAATGCCCATTTCCTTTCCCCCTTTACGCATTTCATCAGCTTCGGGAGTTTTAGAATATGACTCAACATCGCTTTTAGTTTTTTTAACAGCATCTTTTTTGAGTTTGGCCATCCTATTTAGAAAATCAGTATCGCTTTCTTGTTTTTTTACTTTTTTAGTTCTCAGTTTGTTGCGAGTTTTTATTTCTGTTTTAGATGCTTCCTTTTTCTCTTCTTCCTTTTTAACCATCTCAACACCTATGCAACCTTAAACTCTGAAGTCAGCGGACCGTATTCTCTCGGCTTTTCAAGTATTTTCATTGTCTTTGACAATTCATCTAAATACTCATTGTATTTTCTCTGACTATCCCCATACAAACCAGCCAATTTATCAATATTCTCCTCACCTATCCCTTCAACATGTGCCTTTGACATTGCAGTGGCTTTTTTCATTTGCTCAAGCGCACCTTTCTTTTCCATATCCTTCATCATTGCAGGAATCATCTTCATCTTAGCAAGCATTTCTGGAGTTATATTTGCACCCCCTTTTTCCACAGCCATCTTCGCAATTCGCTCAAAATCTTCAGGTGCCATATTCTTGAGCATTTCCATACTAGACATAGCAGATTCTAAATTGGCCCCCGAATCCTTCATGCCTTTGATGTTTTCTTCAATCATTGAAGGGTCAAACTGTGAACTGGTATTTTCCATTATTAAAGCTAATTGAAAATTCAAATTATTAAATATTGGATCCATTTTAGTTAATCCCTTACGGAATATACTCCCACCCGAAACTATTATTTCTTCAGGTGTATTGGATTTAGCAGTATAGGACTTTTTTGTTTTCAGAGTAGTATATTCAACAGTTCCTTTTTTTCCAAAGCTTTCAGTTCCATGGGGAGAACTATAAAGTGCACCATTGTAGAGATCAAAAACTCCCCACCCTCCAGGACCTGAAAACCGTATAACTGCTACAGGTGTTTTAATAAACTCATCGCAATTTGAATACCCACCGCAGAAAAATCCCTTGTTAACCTCAAATCGTTTTAATGACTCACCATAATAACGTGTTTTTGATTTTTTGTCAATCCTGTTCCATGATTCGACACCACAAATTGCTGCTTCACTGTTGGGGCCTATGAACAAACTTTTCGTAACTGATGAAGACCCCTGTTTCGAGTTGCCCTTATCAGGATTATATGATGAATATATCCGCGCAGTGCTTCCAGGCCCAGTTCGGATAATGTCTCCATCTTCCACCTTTGGAAATTTGGCGTTAAAATCATCAAGGGGCTTGCGGTCTTTTGTTTTGTGAAAATCAGACCATTTTTTAGAGATAGTTTTCATGTTTGGGATTTTAATTTTTTTTCCGTTTTTCCTGATAATCCAAACATTGTCCCCAGTTGCACCAAGATTATTTCTCCCAGTTTGAACATTATAGAACACTGTTGGTTCTTCTGCCATATGTGAAGAATATATATTAGATATATAAACTTATCTAAATTATCCTTGGATTAAAAATAAAAAAAGAAAATTAGAAAGGTAATGGAGTTTCAACTGTAATTGAAATTTCTGGATTTTTGCCTGTAACATCTTTGCCGTCAATTTTGATTCTGGTTCCTTCTCCCAAGGGTATTGTTCCCCCTAGATCAAACTGACTTGTTTCTCCTTCTTTTGTAGTTATTGAGAACCTAAGTGGAATTACCCAAACTTGGCCATCTGCACCCATAATAAACTGTGCCTGTTGAATTTTGTAAGCTCCGGAAATAACAATTCTATTTGCTAAAACTCCTTCAGCAGATATTGTTACTTGAGGATCAGTTGCCATGTTTGCAACTTGTACACCCGTATTCACCCCCCAACTTGAGTTGTGCCACATAGACATACTATGATCCCATGAACCATTATCATTCACTGATGTATGTTGAGGGACGTAACCTATGCCAATTTTCCCGTAAAAAGGAATCTGTGCCCCAAAATGAACAGACTGTATTCTTAATTTAACAGGTCCATTCTTTGCCAGTATGAAAGGGCATGCCCCCACTTCTGCCGAACCAACACCTAATTTCTTGTTGAAAAACAACTTTCCTGTTGTTGATGATTCATCCATACCAAAACCTACACTGAGACCTTCAGGTTTGGTCGCTAGGGAACCTGCCGTATTAATTTTAACAGCTGCGTTATTGAATGATGCTGGTGCTTTAGCCATTGCAGGTTTTGCTACAGCCAATGAAAAAAATACTGCTGCAGGCAATACAACTGGAGCTGCATTAAGCATATCCTTTTTAGTTTGTTGTTTGTCCATTTTCCAAGCTTCTTTTCTTGAAGCCCCCATTTTTCTTGCTTTCCAATAATTTGTCATTTCCCCACCTCCAAAGTTTTTTACACATACTAATACTTATTATAACTTAACTTATATTTAAATAAATCCCCCCTCTTTGTGGGGAGTAATAATAAAGTTTAAAAAGTTTTACTAAGATAAAAACATATGGATTATGCAATATTGGAAAAAATCGGACTTACAAAAAACGAAAGTATCGTATATTTAACCCTGATTGAACTTGGAACATCTAAAACAGGGGAAATACTTAAAAAATCAAAATTAAATTCTGGGAGGATATATGAAATACTTGAATCCTTGAAGAATAAAGGTGTTGTGGGTGAAACAATAATAAATAATGTTAAACACTTCACAGCAGCCCCGCCAGAACAGTTGCTGGAATATATTGAAAAAAAGAGAGAGCAACTCAATATAGAAGAAGAAAAAGTAAGGGTGTTGATACCTAAACTCAAAAAAATGAGAAATGCGGATACCAAAAAAATCAAAGTGATAACATATTATGGGCCCAAAGGTCTGAAAACTGCAGTTTATGAGGCTGTGAATCTGTTGAGAGAAGGAGATGAAATTTTTGCAATGGGCGTCACGGAGAAAAAAAATAAAAAATTCAATGAATTTTGGAAAAAGGTAAATCTTGAGTATCAAAAAAGAAAATTGAAATGCAAACTGATAATATCCGATAAAGGAAAGTATTTCAAAGAGATAAAAAAAATTCCTTGTGTTTCCGTAAAAGTTTTAGAGGGGATAACGCCCAACACTGTAAATATTTTTGGGAATGATAAAGTGTTAATTATGAATTACAAAGAACCTACTTCATGTATTTTAATTTATAGTGAAGATACTGCCACCTCTTTCAAAGAGTTTTTTGAACAATTGTGGAAAATGGCTAAATGATTATTTATATCCAAACTTTTTATTATATGCATCATGATCTGAAATATCTAAAACAAAAGCGATGATCTCTATCTGATTTTCACCATCAACTAGAGAATATAACATTCTCCAATAATTGGGTAGTTCAACACGAAACAAATTTTTAATCCCATATTTCTCAATATATTCTTTAGGAATTAACTTTTTAGGTACAGGATCCCCATAATGGCAATTGACCTTGATTAAATCCACTTTTTTAGATAAGGAATTAATTATACTTCTTTCAATTTTAGATTTCTTAGATTGTTTATTAAGATATTTGTAAACTTCCTCAGCTTCAGGTGAAAGTATAACCTTTATTTGTTTCATAATTCAAGGCCTTTTTTTATAGCTTTTCTTAAATTAGGATTTGTATTATGGGTCCATGTAATTCCTTGCATAGTTACTGCGATTTTATTGCTTTCTTCTAGATAAATAAGTATTAGCTTTAATGTATTATGATTCACTTTTCTTGGTAGTTTTCTCTTTAATTCCGCCACAGTAACAACTGATTTATTCATATTTTTGAGAGTTTCTTCAACCATTATAACAGTGTTCAAAGTTGGCGAATGTGAAAAAGACATATTAATATTTTCTGACATATATATCACCTTTAGTTACATATATGTAACTATTTTATACATAAAAGTATATAAACCTTTCTTTTAAAGAACCTCTTTCAATTCTCTTAAAGAATAAATAACATAATCTCCCTTTTTCTTTTTTGTTCTGTCAATTAAATAAGATGTTATCCCCAATGTCGATGGTTCGCTGTGATCGTGGAATGGAGAATCGCCGATATGAACCATTTCACTAGGTTTTATTTTCAATTGGTTTAATACGTCTTCAAAAACAGACCTGTCTTTTTTGTTTTTCCCATACATTGAAGACGAAGAAAACACATTCTCAAAATAAGGTGCCAAACCCTGTGATTTCAATTTAATATCAATGAACTGTTCGTTTGATGATGAAACAATAATTAATTTGTATTTTGTTTTCAGATAATCCAAAATTTCAAAAGTATCATCATAAACACTAACATGCTTTTTCAGGTTATTGATCATACTTTGCCAATCATTTATTTTCAATCTTTTAAACCAGTAATCAACTTCAACCCAGTTTTCTATTTTTTCAATATACAAAGCCTTGTAATATTCTGCAAAAACAATTTCTTCTGCTCTTTTAACATCTATGTTGTGAGTTTGAGCATATAAATTGGGCATTTCAACATTCCACATTAAGTGATCGAATGTTTCATCTGCCAATGTTCCGTCCAAATCAAAAGATACGTATTTTATCATAAAACTATATTTATACTGAATATTTATAACCTTTTATTGTTCCATTTTTTGTGGTGCTTTTATTATCCCGTCTTTTTTTGGCGTCACCGAAATTGGTTGGAACAATCACATTTGTTCGGTTATTTGCATTCTCCATGAGAGCAATTGTTAAGTTTAGGAGTTTTCTAAATGAAAAGTCTTTTCCACCTTTAGACTCATAGTTCTCAAGCATTTCATGAACTCCTGTTTCACTTAGATATGTTGCCCATCCTTTAGTATATCCATCTCCTGGCATTGATTCGGGTTTTGGGGGTAATTCTTCTATCCCTTCCCCAATATTTTCCCTCAATCCATTCAGGAAATTGATATATTCTCTTCTTTCATCCACATAAAGTAAATTTCTTTCTCCTTTTCTTTCCCCCGATTTAGAGTCTAATCCAATCCTGTGCATTACCAGAGAATACATATCGTAAACAGCTAATCTCGGATCTAATTTATTTTGATCAATTTTCCTTTTTAGTTTTGAAACTTTTTTTCTTGCGTTTTCCCAAGCTTCTGTAGTTCTTTCGCCAGTATGACTGCTTATATGTGGTTCAGTTGATAAAACTTCAGTTTCAATGTGTTCCATTGAAATTCCTAATGAATTGGCAAATTCATCGTTAAATATAAGTTTTACTGGCCCTGTCATTGAAATATCATCTGAAGTTTCAAAAGAAAGATCGTCCAAAACAAGATCTTCTTTCGCAAAATTATCAAATATTTCTTGTGGTATAGTTGTTATTGAGCCTTCATTAAATTCTCTTTCATCTGTTATGTTTTTAGCAGGATAAAAACCCCTAAAATCATTTAGGTTTTGAACATCTTCAATCTTTTCAATAATATGTATAAAACCTTCAAACCAAAACTTGGATTGAACTTTTCGCCCGTTTAATTCGGCCAGTTTCTTTTGGAATGCAACTGATGGGCAAACTTTTTGAGAAGATTTTAATTCAAAACCATATTCTCTCAAAACTTTATCAAAATTTTGAACAGCAGTATGGGAGAGTGGGAAAGCTATTACTAATTTTCCACCAGGCATCATTATCCTATTCATCTCATTTAAAACCAAACCAGTATGTTTTCCAACTGAGTTGTTGTGCATTGAGCAAACTGAGAAAACAGTAGAGAAAGATTTTGAATTGTAATCTGTTTCGTATGTTCCTTCTTTTGTTTTCAAAGCTTTATTTGCCCTTAAAGAATCTAAATCTGTTGGTTCAATGTTTTGTGATGTTAAAACATCCAACAAAGTATTTTCCAATCTGGCCAATTCTAAAACATATTTATCTTCAAATAAATTAGGATATTTTTTGGCAACAGCCAAAGCAAATCTAGCATAAACCATCTGCATTCTTCTTGTTTGTTCAATTTGACTGTATTCTGGTTTATCCTCAGTGTGGTTTAACCCAATATGCTGATCAGGTGTTAAAGGATCTTTTTCAGTATCTTGTCCATTATCTTCTAATGATAATCCAAATATCTCCTTTTCGATTTGATTTCCCAATTCACTAAATTTCCCATCTTTTCCGTTTCCCAACCAGTTCCTAATTGTATTCCACTTATCGGCCCCAAATAACTGTTTTGCTGATTTATTATTAGTTTCATAATCTTCTTTGTTTGGATAAGTTTCAACTAACCATTGGGAAAAAGCATTGATTGATCTGTTTCCTTTTGTTTTAGCATATACTTTAGCCGCCATTGTAATGTTTTGTTTGATTTGTTCATCAAAAATTACTTCGATCTGTTTTCCTAATTCATTAAATTTCCCATCTTTTCCGTTTACCAACCACGCAGTCATTGTCCCCCACTTATCGGTCCCAAATAACTGTCCTGCTGATTTCTCAATAGTTCTATACTCTTTATTGTTTGGATAAGTTCCAATTAACCATTGGGAAAAAGCAGTGATTGATCTGTTCCCATCTGTTTCAACATATACTTTAGCCGCTACTCTGATGTTCTGTTTGATTTGTTCATCTGTTATATCAATTTCAACTTTTTCAATTCCAAATATATCTTTTTCAATCTGTTCCCCTAATTCACTAAATTTCCCTGTTTTTACCAACCAGGTATTCATTGTCTCCCTATTATCAGTCCAAAATAACTGTTTTGCTGATTTATTATTAGTTTCATAATCTTCTTTGTTTGGATAAGTTTCAACTAACCATTGGGAAAAAGCATTGATTGATCTGTTTCCATCTGTTTCAACATATATTTTAGCTGCATCCTTAATGTTTTGTTTGATTTGTTCATCAAACATTACTTCAATCTGTTCCCCTAATTCATTAAATTTACCCCATTTTCCATCTCCCAACCAACCATTCATTGTATGCCAACTACCTGTCTCAAATAACTGTTTTGCTGATTTCTCAATAGTCCCATAATCTTTATTGTTTGGATAAGTTTCAATTAACCATTGGGAAAAAGCATTGATTGTTCTGTTCCCTTCTGTTTTAACATATACTTTAGCTGCTGTTAGAATGTTCCCAATAATCTCAATTTCTTCCTTGGAAAAATTAGTCAAATCCAAACCTAAACGGTCTTCATTAATATTGTCTGATTCTAATAGACCTAAGGCAAACATATCTTTAGGCTCTTTAATTTCTAGTTTATTTTCCCCAGAGAGTAATCCAAAATCTTCTGGTTTGTAATCTGCTCCTTTTGCGTTGCAAGCTTCAATAAATACGGGGATGAATTCGGGGTTTCTTGCTAGTAAACCCATTAGTTTGTTGCCATTTTTTGCATAAATTGCTCCATTGGAAACTCCAATCTTTTTTGCTATTCCATTTTTTGTTGGAATCCCCTCAGAGTTTTTGATTTCATCTAATATTATTTCCAATAATTTGTTGTCTATGGCTTGTTTGTGTTCTTCTGGTATGGTTGATTTTGAATTTGAAATATCTTTTAGTAAAAGTTCTTTAGGCATTGTTTGTATTCTGTTGATTATTGCTTGGTTAAAGGGTTCCTGGAATTCAGGGTTTCTTGCTAGTAAACCCACTGGTTTGTTACCTCCTTTTGCATAGATTGTAGT
>JAHKLX010000091.1 GCA_020854835.1 Microcaldota archaeon | reverse complement strand
TCTTCCATGAATTTCCATGGATCGCGCACAACTATCCCTTCGACAACAACTTCATTGATCAATCGAGCCTCCTTGTGTCATCATCCTCACGATAGAGGAATCTTTAAAACAAAATGCCGGACACATCACCCTGTGGGTATAGTCCGGCCAACGATAGAATAAAAATATATTCGTTTTGTTAATTTCAGTATAGCAACAGCCAGGTCTTTATCCCAGGGGGATAATTGTCACCTACTGAAAAATGCTTGGACGCATAGGGTTCCCATATCGCGGCCAGAACAGGTTAAGGGCTGGACCTGGATCAACGTTATTGTTAATCCTCGAATGCCCCATCACCATATCTAAAGGGATATTCCAGCGGGAGCAAATATCCTCAACCATTATTTGAAGAGAATGGATCTGCACCTGAGGGTATTCTTCCCAAAAGCGATAACCAAAGGAATTGTTATAGTCCTCGAATAGGCCACCATTCGCCGATGAAGTCGGACTAATGTAATAACGAGGGTCAACGTGTCCCAAGTTCACCAATTCAATGCCTATCGTTTGAGATCGCGGTTCAACAAAACTACCATCCGGGTTTGTACAAACCGGGCAGGATGGAATACAAAGGTTCCGATTTCCGTAGCAATTGACATGATAAGCTGAAAACTGCTCGGGGATAACTTGATATACCTTGCCATCTCGATCAATGACATAATGAGCGCTACTGTTGTGTGGTTGTTGGAAGGTTGCAATGGTCGCTTCTAATGAACCTTCAGTATAGTGGAGGATAATTGCTCTGGGTTGATTTTGAAAATCAAAATTACAGGAAGGACGGATATCGACTCGAGCTGGCAATCGTTTCTGTGCTTCGTCACTAATATCGCTTGGAAAAGTCACTTGATTTAATGCGTGCCGCCACTGATCACTATCTACCTGACTGCGTTTACAAAAATCAACCAAATTCTGGTACTCAGAAAGAGAATTGGGAATCCAGGGAGTTGGCGTTTCTGTTGGGACGATGGTAGGTGAGATTTCTATATCTGGCATTGGTTCAGAAACCGCTGATGCCATCTTTGTGATGTCAACAATTTCTGTGTGTTGCGTTATTTCACTATTGTTCTGAATCTGCAACTGCGGTTCGGCGTGAACCCCACCTTGAGTGACACCAACCATAATAAAAAATCCGATTGCTAAAACAAGAGGGTGTGGAACCATCTTCAATGGGTAAATGCTCGCAGTTTTGCAATACCTGTCTGAGTTACAGTAACATTTGGTACCACTGATGGAAACAAGATGGATAAATTGGCCGATACGTTGACTCGTACCGTGTTATCTCCACCGCTAACTTGAATGCCGGTTACGAAGGCATGAACACCTTTGGCGGATAAGCCGATTGTGTTTGAGCTTACATAGGATTGAGCGTTCGCCCATGTTTTTGAGGTGGAAGTCAGTCTACCGGTATCCTGGAAAACGCGCTGGTTAATCTCGGCAGCAGCGGCTACAGCCGCCGCATCCGCTGCTTTTTGAACCTCAGATATAGCGTAGAAATATCGCCCCAGCTCGATGGCAAAAGCCAGAGCGGGGATCAATACCAGCCCGATAAACACTGCCCAAAATGTCATGGAATAACCGCGCCGATCGTGAAGCAATTTGTTTCGCAAGTTACCCATTACCACCCCTCCTGCCGGAATGTGGAATCGGCGCGAACATTGAATGTTTGCCCGGGCAGCCCAGGAAACAGGCTGGTCAAAGGAGCAAGAAAATTAGGTACGCTTCCGCTTACTTGAATTTTAAGAATACTTCCGGCGCTGCCACCCGGAGCCAGAACGCTAACAGAAGTGTTTTCCAAAATACCTGCTTGGGCAATGGCAGATTTTGCCCCACTCATTGCATAACAAGCAGGGCACTGTTGCGCAACACTTCCCATCCTTGCGCCATGTCTGGCTGCGGCCTGTACAGCTTGTTGAGCATAGACAACCATCCCCAGGTTGACAATGGCCAGCATGACTAAAATGGCAATCGGGGTTGTTATGGCCGCTTCAAGCATTTCCATTCCTCGTTTATCTTTTAGAAATTTCATAAACCTCCAGCTAAAAATGAGGTTCTGCCGGATTCTCCTGGGCCGGCAGAACTTTAAGACCTATTAGATTTTTCCGGCGATATCATTCACTTTGGCGGCGATATTCTCGCCCAGCAGCCGGTAAGCGCCATAGCTGACCAGGACAACCACTGCAATAATCAAGGCGACCTCAGTCGACTCAATTCCTCGGTTATCTTTCAGAAAACGCAAAGCCAATCACCTCCTCTCTTTGTTAGATTAGCGGGTATAGAACAAATAACAACGATCCGCAGAAAATCGAAACCACAAATGGGATTTCCCTTTGTTTTCGCAGACTGGCAATCACACCCTGGATACCACCCACTACTGAAACAGGGATCAGAATTGCAGGGTTCCCCGTTATTAACGTTATGGCGATCAGAAGCTTTACGTCTGCACCACCCATGATGCCGAACTCCCATAACATCCAAACACCTAGAATCACCACGCAGATTATGGCAGTTGCAGGTTGAAATATTCCGGCAAAAGCCGATAGCGTAAAGGCAAAAGCCAGGCGTTTTTCCCTGGGGTTGAAGTCTGCTACATGAGTTAAAGCAATGGTCAATAAAACAGGAGACCAAAGCCCATGAAACAGGCCAAATACCCCTGCTCCAATCAGGCATCCCAGGGTTAATGGCATGGGCACTTCACGGTCCTTCAGATCGTAAATCATGCAAACGAATAGCAGGACAAGCAGTACAGAATTGGCGATCAGGTTTAGCTCCATTGCCCTCATCTCAAAAAGGGTGCTCTAGAATAAAAAAAAGCCGGACACACACTGCGTATCCAGCAGGTAAATGTCCGGCCAACGATTTGAATCTAAACTGTGTCTACAATTTTATTGTAGCAATTTGATTGTGTTATCCCAGGGGGAAATTAATCGGTTAATAAATGTCTCTAAAGCCAACTGAATTCAAGACCTTAAAACAAGAAAATTTCATTCAACATCAATTCCCTGGACTACTTTGAATATCTCATCTGCCTGATAAATACGATTCCGGGCATAGCCGGTAATTTCTCGAAGGTGGCCGCTCTGTACGAGTTTCTCAATATAATCGCGAGCTGTTTTGAAGGGAATTCCCAACCCATCAGAAGCTTGTCGAACGGATAAGATTGGCCGAGTGAACAGGAAATCCACCACAGCGGACATTCGCTCTGGGTTGCGATCTGCGTTCACCATGGACTGGTACTTGATCCGGATAGCTTGCAATCGTTCCATACGAACCAGGCCATCACGTGCCTGCTCACTGACTCCTCGTAAGAAGAAACGCAGCCAGGTTTCCCATGTTCCTTGTTGAGAAACAGCCAGAAGATGATCGTAATATTCCTGGCGGTAGTGTTCAATGTACGCACTCAAGTTGAGTAATGGTTGCGGTAGCAACCCCCACTCACAGAGTAATAACACTACCAGTAACCGCCCAACCCTGCCGTTTCCATCCAGAAAAGGGTGGATGGCTTCGAATTGATAATGGATCATCCCAGCACGAGCAAGGGGAGGAATTTGCGTGTCAGCGTGGATAAATTTTTCTAGGGCATCCAACGCCTGGTGCATCTCCTCTACTGGTGGCGGTACATAAGGGGCACTGGATGGTGTACTACCAGCTGGTCCAATCCAGTTCTGGCTGCGACGAAACTCACCTGGTGTAAGTGTCCCGCCCCGCACATTTTCCATCAATTTTTCATGAATTTCACGAATCAGGCGCAGACTGACCGGAAGTGTTTTCAGACGTTCCAATCCATAATCGGTTGCGCGAACGTAATTATATACTTCGCGCACATCATCGGTCTGTTCGAAAAAAGACAATTGTGAAGTTTCAAATGTATATAAATCTTCTAAAGAAGCTCGCGTACCCTCAATGCGGGAAGAAATTACCGCTTCATTGCGAATAAAAGGTTGAATTAATAGCCGTGGAAATGGAAAAGTACCTGCTAGAGCTGCCAGCCTGCTCAGATTACGCTCGGCATCCGAAAGGGCTGAAACGAGAGGCAGTGTCCAGGTTATGTCAGGCGGTAATTGGTTAGGAATGAAAGCCCAATAACCTGTTGAGGTAAGAATAGTCCGACCTGCTTCTTGATCATGATAATCTTTAGGGTCCATTTAAAAAATCCTGTTTATACGAAAGTGTAAATATGGTATATCTATATTAACACTTTATGATATAAATGTAAATAAGATACAAGTGTATTTACATTTTATCTGGATAATGTAAGTACTCTATTCAAAAGGAGCGCCCCATGAAACCGAAAACGGAAATTACTATTCCTGACGAAATCTTGAAAGAAATCGAAGCTTATTCAAAGGCAGAAAATATCACACTGAATGAGTTTGTTATATGGGCGCTTGGCGAAAAAGTAGGCGAGCTACGGGGTAGACGAGGGGTTAAGGACTTAACAAGGATCAACATGAACCCATCTATTGAAAAACCAGTTGCTGACAAAAGTCAACAAACACCGGCCAACATCAAGCGTCTTTTAAAAGCAGAAGAAGTCGCAAAATACCTTAGAATCAGTAAATCGGGTGCGTATCATCTATTAAAAACTGGAGAAATTCCAGTAGTGAGAATTGGTACGGCCGTAAGAGTTCGCGAAGAGGATCTCGAAAAATTTGTCCTGAATTCAAAAGGATAAATAACCCTCTTATTGATTTCAGCTTGCTAAAAATAGTCCAATTCTTAATAACAGAACAGAGGCCAACAAGATCGGTAATCCAGGTAGCCGATGTAACCTGATTTTTCTCTCACGAATCATTGAAAACACACCCATGCCAATGACAAGTATAAGATGGGAAACCAGGACTGCCAGAATGAAGACCCAACCTGGCCAGACTAAACAGATTGTTATCGCGCTAACGGCGTCAGCTCCCCCCCACCATTTCAATTCCCATGCTACCCAAAAGCCAATGATCGCCAAAGCTGTTATAGGTGATAGTTGCACTGCAAAGAATAAGCCCAGGAATAATAACGGAAGCCAGGTGATGATTCGTCCAATTTCATCTATCTGGAATAGATTTGAGATCCTTTCCCTTTCACTGACAACTACGACTAATGCAGTGAGCAGAACAAGAGCCCAACCACCTTGCCAGACTCGATAAGCACCTGCCAGGATGATTGGAATAATCACCCAGGCGCTGTTCGGTATCTCGCTTTTGCGAATATCGAACCATGAAACAATTCCCAACCAGACAACAACAACGCCAAAAATAATCCAATCCATTCTGTGTCCTCCTAAGGTTTGATTTGCTCTTCAATTCGCCGAATGTACTCAGCACCACTTGAACACCCGATTGAAAAATTGGCAGCAATGCTATTCCAACTACTTGGCGTACCCACCCTCCGGATTGCTTGATAGGTACATCCGGCACCGGCATGGTAATTTGCCAATACCAATCGCCAAAAATCCTCATAACTCATCAAGGTTGATGGCGTTTGACCAGTCGCCAATGAAATCACTCGTGCAGATTGAGAACAACTTGCGTTGAGGGATTCTGCTAAAACACGCACTGCCAGCTCTCCCCTTTCGATATCGACACCACCTGGGCAAGTAGGGCAGGTAGCATCAATTTCCCTCAAAACCAATCCGCGCAAAAGCCTTTGTGTGGATAGATCAAGAAACCGATAGCCAGCACTGCACCCACCATTTCCAAATGCCTGCCTGCAAATTCCCTGAAAATACTCTGGACGCCAGGTTAAAACCAGATCTGCCCCAAATTCAGTCATCTGCCCCAACCCGATCTCTCCCCGGATCCAATTCGCCGCCGGCCAGAATTGAGATTCAACTCCAATAACTGCTTTTATTATCTTGGGTGGCAAATCATTGGATTGAGCTGCTGAGAGGATGACCGAGTCGTATTGGTTTTGCCAGGTGATTGTTTGTTCCCTGGTCACATCTAATCCGCACGCGTTGGGAGAACCATCTAGGTTTAATCCTCTGGAGGGACATGAACTTCCATCAACCAACCCTGTCAATAAGAGTTTGCCAGATAGAAGATCATATCGATAGGTTGTACTCAAGTCCATATTGGATTGAGTGGGTTCAAGCCATTCTGGAAGGGATGTCGGTGATGCGCCATAGGCGGCCTGGCACGTTCCTCCGCTCTCAGCCTTAACCGTATATGGAGAATATCCAGCGGTGCAAATCACCAAGATAGCCACCAAGGCAAATCGTTTTAAGGACGACCATGGACGGGATGCCATGCTA
>JAHKLX010000128.1 GCA_020854835.1 Microcaldota archaeon | reverse complement strand
TGATACTTGCCTGTTTACAGGCTTTGAGCAATTCATTGGTATTGACGACCGTCCGAGTTTTGTAACCCTTAGGCAAGATCGCCCGGTAGTCGGGGAACTTCCCATCGATTAACTGCGAGACGATTTGTACGTTTTCGCAGCGCAGAACCACCTGACTGCCTGTGGCAGGTAGAAACAGGGTGATCTTATTTGCCTTTGTGGCTCCTAAAATTCGCGCCACTTCTTTCACGGCAGAAGCCGGAATGATCAACTGCTTCTTACCTGGTGTCACCGGTAATTCAATCTTATGAATCGCCAGGCGAAATCCATCTGTCGCTACCATTGAAGCGGCTTTTCCGTCCATGTTCATCAGAACGCCGGTCAGAACTGGCCGGCTATCATCCACCGAAGCGGCGAAAGCAACATTCTGGATCATCTTCTTGAATGCGTTTGCATCCAAGGAGATGCCGCTAGAGACATCGAAATCCGGTATTGATGGAAATTCGGATGCTTCCACACCTTTGACAACTCCTTTGTATGTGCCACATTTCAGGGCTGCTTCCGGTTTACCGTTAACCGAAAATACCACCTCAGGGTCTGCCAGTGAATTGACCACATCGGTCAGCGTCTTGGCTAGTAAGGTTAATCCCGGATCGCCATCCATATGAGCATCCATCCAGACAGTCACCCCCAGGGTCAGGTCGGTGGCCGAGAGCCGTAGTTGTCCTTCATCCTTGCTGAGCAAGATATTGGATAGAATGGGTAGGTGAGTATGAGAACCCACCGCCCGTCCGACAATCGCCAGGCTTTCGGCAAATGAATTCTTTTGAACTGTTACTTTGCAGGTCATAGTGATCCTCCTTGTGATTTCTGATGCTTGGGTTATTAAATTTGTTCATCCAGCCAGTGCTGGAGGGTCGCAACTTGTGTTTGATCTTTAGCCATCTGGCTTAGCAGTTCATCCATGCTGGGAAAGTGGGATAACTGTTCGGATAAATCTGCCAGCCATTTCTCCATTTCCTCCGATGAAATAGAGACAGGTTTCTCTTGAGGATTTCCCCATCGGGAAGTCAGGAAACTTTCAGCTTCCCTGCAGGGAGTGATAAACGCCAGTCTCTCATCGAGATCGATGACCAGGTGATATTCTGCCGGCTCCTCGAATGAGCCCAGGTTGTAAGCTGCTACCTGGGGATGAATTGTTCGATGCTGCACATAAGCCAAATATCCTGTCCAAAGACCGGTAAAGGTCACCAAGCCATCGGATACCATGGCTTCATCCCCGCAAGGTTCCCACCAAAGGGCAAGAAAGCGGGCATGGCGGTAATTTCGATACCCCACTGCCTGCTCCAGAATAGGCGCAGGCGGTACAGGGATGTTGAGTTGGGTCATTTGTTTTTCCATAGTTCTCCATATATCGACATTTGAATAGGCAAGCAAGGTGGGAAACCACCTTGCTTGCCGTAGGTCTAAAAGTCATCAAAGAAGTCGGCAGAGGCACCGCAATCTGGCCAATATGCTTCATCGTCACCCAGGCGGGTGGCGTTCTCATACAGCTCAGTCAGCGGTCCTTCGTCGTCATCCATATCTGGCGGCTCAAGGAACGCCATAATTTTTGGATCGGAAGTGGTGTACAGGCGAAGGATGTCGCGCCAGGAAAGCAAATCATCATTTTCCAGGGCCTTCTGTACACCCTGTACCAGGTCAATTAAAATGCCTTCGTCCAACCGGTCATAGGTCAGACCGTGATCGGCCAGGGTATGCGCCAAAACTTCAGCTACCTGTCCCCAAGTAATAACAAATGCGGGAGCTTCCATCTGGTATCCGGCGTGCGCCAGAATTTTGGACACCTCAAAGCCTATTTCCAGGTATTCCAGGTGTTGTAATGTGGTGAGTTGATCCATTCGATCCTCCTTGTATTAGCGATTGAAGAAAGCAAGCTGGTAAGAATTCAACGCCGGCAGGTACACGCCGCACATGCGTTTGTACAGTTCCAAAACCAGGTGAACATCATTTCCAGCGTACTTGCGCAGTGTTTCCGGATCCATGTTGGCCACTTGAGAACCATCCAGGTCAGGCAGCGGGTTATTAATCCCGTAGCGCTTGCAGATCCACTTCAATCCTTTGGCCGGTCCCCAATTGTAGAGAATGGCCATTAGATCGGTGGTGGGATCGGTGCGAAACTTGGACAGTTGTGGCTGGATCGGGACCTGGATGCCCAGGTCAAACGAACGCCTGAGCAGGTAAGGAAGGTCAAAGCCGATGATGTTATAGCCGCAGGAGCGGCCATCCATTTTCGCGAACGAAATCCAGAACCAGCGGATCAGATCGCTTTCGCTTTTGGTTTCAGGGTCGCCAATCAGGTGAACTTCCACCTGGCTTTCAATCCCGCTTTGCAGCGAGATGGCAATCACCTTGCCCAGATCGGCATCCAGAGGAGCCTGCGCTATCTGCTCGGCTTTCTTCTCGGTGACATATTGGGCTATCTTGTCAGCGTCTTTGTAGTTGGCCGGAGCAGTAGGCTCGGGTAGGAGCGCAACTGCATTTTGGTTCGCCGTCGTTTCAATGTCGAAAAACAAAATCGATTTCATGTGATTCTCCTTGTGATGATTCTTGAGTTACGAAAACCCCAGCCCTTTTTCCTTGAGGGATACCCAGCGGGATAATCCGATGACCAGGTGGTCAAGGACGGACACGTCTAACAGCTTGCCGGCCTGAACAATGGCGCGGGTCACGCTGATATCTTCTGGACTGGGGGTTGGATCTGTGGATGGGTGATTGTGGGCGATCAGGATCGCAGCTGCATTCCGCTGCAGCGCTGGTTTGAATAACTCGCCAACGCGCACCATCGAGGAATTGAGCGAGCCGTGGTAGATCTCAATCACATCCAGCATTCGGTTACGGGTGTCCAACGGCATCACCACCATGTATTCCTGCTCGCGATGGGCCAGCATTGGCATCAGAATCTGGGCTGCGTCTCCGGGTGAATGAATAACAGGGCGTTCATCCTCCGATTGGAGCAGCTTGCGCCCTAACGCCAGAGCAGCTTTAAGTCGTAGGGCTGTCAAGTTGCTGACACCCTGTACCTTGGCGATTTCGTTCACATGCGCCTGAGCAATCTTCTGGATCGTGCCAAATTGAGCCAGCAATCGTTCAGCGGTTTCGATTTGAGTCGAACCACCGATGATGACGGCCAGCAGTTCAGCCAGGCTGCATGCGTCTGAGTCTTTGGCTACCCGGAAAGCGGGCTGCTCACGAACAGGCAGGTGCTTGAGCCGGGGCAAGTTGTAGGTTTGGGGATGGGTACTTTGGATGAGGTACGGTTGAAAGTCGTTCATGTCTATCTCCTTTAAAAAAGGGGACAGACCACCCCCTGGAGGGATGCTGCCCCCTCCGTTGGGGTCGTGTGATTCATGCGGTCGGATCGTAGCCGGTTTCGAGAAAGATCTTGCGGTTAATCGCTTCGCACTCTTCCCAGGTCATCAGTTCATCTCGCCTGACACCTGGGTATCCAGGCGCTGGCGGGATCAGCCAGGGATTTTCTGCGAACTGTTTCTTGATCCGCTCAGTTTTGACATCCAGAAAGTGGCGTAAACCACCTTTTGTGCAACGCCATCCCAATTCTTTGGTGTATTTGCCATCCCAATCACGGTCGCGGAACGTCTTACTGCCGCAGATCGGACAGGGAGGCATTCCTTCTGGATCAGGAGCGCGTGCGCCGCCAGATTGAAGATACAGTCTTACGGCTTCAATGGCTTCACAATAGGGTGCGCCACACGAGCATTCTTTGTTTTTGTTGACCCGGTGAAAGCGTGTTGGGTAGCCAGAGCCAAAGTCCACCAGGTATTGATATCCCTGGATTGTGACGGTAGGTGTAACCACCAATACAGTTTCTCGAATACCAGGTCCTTTCCGATATCTCTGGATTGGAATATTCCTCCTTTCCAATAAATCCAGATCATTCGATGAAAGTTCGGTCTTCATAGGCACCTTCCAGGAACCAGTCCACTATGGGGATGTTCCGATCCTCTACAGGGATCTTTCGATCATCTACGAGGATGTCTTGATTTGTTGCGGGAATGTGCTGTTCAGGAATCGGGATTTGTATTTCGAAGTCGTTTTCCTGAGGCAGAACCTCTTCTCGATCTTCGTCTGGATCTTTTTCGATGTGTACTTCCCGTAGATGGGGTATGAGGACAATTGAAGTAGAGTCTTGATACGGTCCGCCATGACTGATTTTGGTAAATGGTTCCAGACCATTCAAAGCGTGTACCCAAGCCGTACCGGGTCGTGGTCCCTTTCCCAATACTTCAACGGGAATAACCACATCTCCATAACAAGTACCAACAGTGATTTCTGCTTTGATCATGTGTTCCTCCTGTATCTTTTTCTAAAAACAACAAAGGACACGCCTTAGTTGGCATGTCCTTTGTTGTGATTCTCGATGAAAATCAATGGATTAGAACGGGATGTCGCTTTCGTTTGAAGTGTTCATGGGCGTTTCGCTTTCATCGGTATCTTCACGACTGGAAACGAAGCGCACAGCAGAAGCAGTTACCTCGAAGGAAGCGCCATATTTGCCGTTGTTTTCCCAAATATGCGGACCCCCGGTTTCAGGGTCAGGTGTTAAGCGGCCTTCAACCAGGACACGACTCCCTTTGTGAAGATGCTGGTTGCAGGCTTCAGCTTGTTTGCCCCAAACCGTGATGCGGAACCAGGTCGTCTCCTTGACAGGTTGCCCATTCGTGTTGTTATAACGACGGTTCGTGGCAACAGACAAAGTAGTGACCGGCTGACCAGAAGGTGTGAAGCGCATTTCAGGGTCTTTCCCCAGATTTCCGATGAGGATGATAGTTTGGTACATTGTGATTTTCCTTTCTGAGTTATGTGATGGTTAGGTGTATCAGGCGACAATAGAGGCCGGTGCAGGTTGATTACGTTGACTTGCCAACCAGTTACGAAGTTCATCTTTCGATGCAGGCGATTTGCCCATTTTTGTCTTGAACTGGTCGTAGGCTTCCTGCTCGGGCACATTCCCATTTACCAGGACGCCGTCATCATATTTGCGTACTATAGGTGCAGATGGTGAAGACGATGGTGCCGATGAACGAGAGGTTTGTGAAGTCGTTGATGTAGCCGAACTATTTGATTGGCCACTTTCACGACCTTGATCTAACCCGGCGTTCTGGGCAATCTCCTTGTCATATAGTGAATTGCCGAATTGTTCACCCATTTGGCGGAAACAGCGTTTCAAGCAGTCTGTCGCAGAACCAGCCAATGCCATGTCCAATGCTTCCGGAGTATCGCCGGTGAAAACGCAGCGTCCCAAATCAGCATGGCTATAGGGCTTGCCGTCCAGGTCTACTGATACCTTACCGGTGATATACACCAGCCCGACTTCCTCTGTCTGAACATTGCCATTGGCATCGATCAGCGGAACCTTGCGTTTTTCCTGCTGGTTCCAGACCAACAACTTTTTCTGCCAGCGTACAATAACTGGCTCGCCAATCAAGTCAAACGACCAGGCAAAACCGAACACAGTATTTGCTCGATCAATGACATCATAGCCTTCCAGGTAAGGGACAGAACCCATTCCTGGAGCTTGCCGGCGTTTTACCCTGGCCATATCCAGCGGTTGGCGCAATTCCCAGAGAATACGGTTTAGCCGATCCCCCAGGCTCCCATCTATTGAGGGTTGCTCATTCATGTGAATCTCCTTGTCTCTATCTGAATTTGATCGATTTTGCGCCGCCTCTGAGAGCCGGACGCCTTCAATATGTTTGCAGAGAATCTGTGGTCCTCGCTGTTGGTAGTCCATACAGGTACATACCCAGGTGTCTCCTTGCAAAGAAACGGCGTATGGCAACTTGTCGCCATTTTTGACCGTCCATTGTTGGGGAGCTATGCGGGTGACTAGAAACTTACCAGCCAGGATGGCAGATCGCGCACGGTCGGTGCGCTCAGCTTGTGCTTGTATCAATTCTTTGGTTTCTTGCATGTTCCTCCTTGTGAAAATATCCAACGTTGAATAGAGTCCAATTAATGTGAAATACCGATCCTTGAAAAAGAGCTTCAAGGACGTTCCAGCGTTAAAAAACCACCCATGTGAAATTACAGGGCAGCAAACGCCAGGGGAGAAGTTAACCCCTTCTTCGCTGGCATTTATCGCCCTGTATCGTTACAGTATGGATGGGTAAGCAGGACAAATCCCCGTCTACCCATCCATGAACCCCCTTCAAAGGGGCTATTTTTTCTCCATGTAATATGAACCTCTCTGCTTCTCAGCACGCCAAAAGCGCCCCAAAATAGGAAAAGGTTATTTGTTAAAGTGCAGCCCCAAATCCAAGGGGTTAAAACAAAAAGGAGGATCACTCACCCCCGAAAATCATCGGGAGTTTTGAGATGGCAACTCTCTGTAACCTTCTTGCACTTTTAGCAAGAGGGTAAAGCGCCATCTTGTGATCCTCCATGTGAGCCCGAAGCAGAAAAACCTTTCGCTTCAGGTTAGGAAAAACCTTTTATCCGCAGGTAATGACCTGGCTTAGTTTCTGGTAGAAGATTAACCAATCACTTGAACTCATATCCCATAAGGTGTTATTGAGCCTCTTTGCGCATGGTACAGGCTATAT
>JAHKLX010000082.1 GCA_020854835.1 Microcaldota archaeon | reverse complement strand
GGTTGCCGATCTCCTCAATTACGCTCTCATCAATCACATAGTACTCATCGATATCCTTTCTGTGTCCCCAGACATCGCCCTCAATGAGATTTACACCTTGCATATCGAGGATGGATCTGGTCGACTTAGAGAGCTTCTTATGGTAAGAGGGTGGCAACTGGATCATTCTCAACCTGGGGCAAGTCTTCATCAACTGCATAAGATCGATGCCAGAGGGTCGGAATGTGATATGGACCATCGTTTCGTTCGGACTCAGATCAGAAATCTCGTCTTTTGAACTCACAACTCGAATCTTCATCATCTCTTCGGACCTCCAAATGGTAAAACGATGTATGTAATCCGGGTATAAATAATCGTACCAGTTTAGCTCTGCTCAATCAACATCAGGAATTCTATAACGCTGTAAATTGTGCAATTGTTCATAACTACCCGATTTTGGGATTGAAATCTTCAGCGTGAAGAGAGTCTTAATTCTATCGCTATTATCAATCCCCCATTCAAATTGAACCGGCTCTTGACCTGTAAATCAATGACAGATCTGCTGCCCTACCTGCGGCTCTCTACCTTCCAGGAGGATGCTTTGAATGCGGTGGACGGATACTTAATTTGAGAGGTAACCTCTTCGGTCACTAGCCGGTACTGTCTCTGGTTTCTGTTGCCACGACGTTCGAGGACGCCATCTTGATACATCCTTGAAAGGTATGTGGATACAGTGCTGAGTTTAATGTCGTCAACTATGATCTCATATTGGTCTTTAATATCGTTCGATGAGAACCACGAGTCTGGGAACTCCTCCCTCACGAAAATCTCCAGCTTGTCCCGCAAAGTATGGCTGTTCATCGATTTCGGTATAGAATCCTCCTGGAGATCGTCTGAGGCTTCAATAAAGACGCCAGCAGCATCTAAAAAATCGATGATCTTCTCTCGGTGGATAGCCCCCTCAAATTCATGCGTGGACCTCATGCCCTCCTCTTCGATCTCGATCTTGATCTTCATTTAATCTATCCTTCCCTCAGAGAGGTCGCCAAGAGTGTGGAATCTCATATACGATCATCATAGATATTTTAGTTTTCGGTTGATCTGCTAACATGCCCCACTGCTGTTGTTCGTATGTACAAGGTCGTTCTTGTGGCCACCCTTCCGAGTTCTGTTAGTAATACAACCTGCTTCACAGATCATTGTGCTCGAAATACTTTCGCCTTGCATGGATCGCATATTTATAAAAGCCAATCTATTAGTAAGTTACAGGATTCGAAGATTGCATGGCGCCCTACACGCTTCCGGGCATAAGTGCGATCTTCTCAATTTTCCATTTTTTTGTGTGCGCGAAGCCTAATACTTTCGCTCCACCCATCCTGTAGCCTTACCTCCGTTGGAGCGATAATAGCTGGTTATGGAACTCGAATTGCAATCCCCTCTAACTCTTACCCCCAACTCATTTAGCGTCCTCATCGGTCCGACTGAGATGCTGGTAGATTCGCTAAACTACAACCTGAAGGAACTTCAGCGCCTCCAGGCGCTCTACATATCCGGGAATTATTCGCGCATCCTCGACAAGCTTGATCGCCGGTTCACTGAGTTGGACGTGCGAAGAGCATTCACAGCCCACCAGCTTATGACCGCCCTCAAGGAAGCGTACCAGACTCTGATCATATTGGAGCATGACACGAGCCTCTTCGAAGATGCCGCCGAGATGGCTGAGTATGTTGGTCAAGCCTTAAAGGAGGTGTCGAATGGCTCATCCGTGCTCGTGTACTCGCCCTGGACCGATCGCCATCTCGATGAGATATCCAAGTTCGCGGACAGGGTTTTCGTCTTCAATGAGGTGCACAAATACGTCCACAAGCGATCTACAAAGAAGGCTGCGCTTGGTCCGAGAGGGCAGAGAACCCTGGGGGCGTTCTAATGGGTCGAACTTTCAAGAGCGTCCGGATGGGGTCGCACGAGGTATCCCAAAGGTGGCTGAAGGCGTCTCAGGCGCTGAATAAAGAGGACCAGGTCTACGGTCAGAGGATTGCCGAGATGGTAAAGATGCACTCTAGCGAGTCGTTCTACGCCATCGACGATCCTCTCGAAGCGGCGGTTTTCTCCGTCCTGATCGAACTGCTGAAAGAGATCGACCGGGAGAAGGGCAAGAAGATAGAAGATGTGGATATTTGACTCGTATCATCGAGGCTCTGTGGAATTATGGGACCGAAAAAGGGGCTCATCCAAACCTCTCACCTTCAGGTATCAGCCTTCTTTCTACCTGTACCTCGAAGATCCCCACGCTCACTGGGAGATGATCGAAGGGCTGGAATGCAGGTTCAAGGTGGAGGAGTGCAGCTTCGATACCGTCTACGGCTCTCGCGACGGTTACGAAATCTGTTCTGGAAGGGACGTTGCCCTGAAGATCGAGAAGCAGACGCGGATGCAAGCCCAACTCTACAACGTCGACCTTAGGATTGATCAGCGATATCTTGCAGATAAAGGCTTATTCCCCTGCGGCGACGAGGGCGAGTCCCGTTTTGATACGGATTTCGAAATACCTCTCACTTCTCTGAAGATCGAGGTCAACGCGAACCCACAACTCACAAGGACGATGACCGAGATATTGGTCCAAAACGGCGGTCGTGAGAGGAGACTTAAGGGATCTGAGCGGCAGGTTATGGCTGACCTCTTCGACCTTGTGAGGGTCATTGATCCTGACATCATCCTCTTCCCTGACGGTGACCAATGGGTTCCCAGGATCGTCGCGAAAGCTGAGAAGTACGGACTCGACCCATCCCTCAGCAGGACAGGCTGGTTCAGGACCATGGCATCCAAGTCCTACTGGAGCTACGGGAAGGTGGAGCATAAGCATGGTGCGGTGATCCCGGAGGGTCGGATTCTCATCGATACAGAGAACAGCTTCACATATCGGGAAAGCGGGATCGAAGGCGTCATCCTGGCGTCTAGGCTGACAGGTATATCCCCGAACCTGACTTCGCGATTCACCCCAGGCACCTTGATATCCAACTACGAAGTCTATGAGGCTTTGAGGAGGGGCATCGCCGTCCCGTTTAGAAAGTGGGATGCTGAGGGTCAGAGAAAGATCTACGAACTGAAGGAGGCGGACAAGGGTGGAATGATATTCCAGCCCAAACCAGGAGTCCACGAGAATGTATTTGAGCTTGATTTCACCTCTTTTTACCCCTCGATCATAGTCAATTACAACCTATCCCCCGAAACGCTGGATGGTTCCAAGAGAAGGGGTTTCCTAAGTTCCGTCATCGAGCCGCTCCTAGATCTGAGACTCAAGACCAAGAAGCTGAAGAAGGTCGACCCGAAGTACAAGGGATTTGATTCTATCCTGAAGTGGATGCTGGTCACCTGCTTCGGCTATACCGGCTACAAGAACGCCAAGTTCGGTCGGATCGAGGTGCACGAGTCCATAACCTCCATCTCAAGAGACCTGTTGCTCCAAGCCAAAGATATCGCCGAGAACATGGACCTGGAGGTACTACATGGGATCGTCGACTGTCTCTGGGTCAAAGGTGGCGATGCTACCAAGTTTAAAGAGAGGGTGGAAGCTGAGACTGGTATAGGAACCGAGCTTGACCCCTACGACTGGATCGTATTTCTGCCTCTGGCTGACGGCTTCGGGGCGTACAACCGCTACTTCGGTCGGATGTCGAGCGGCAAACTGAAGATTCGGGGTGTTGCGGCGCGAAAGCGGGATACCCCGGAGTACATCAGAAGGATGCAACTGGAGGTATTCGCGAAGATGGGCGAAGCCCGGAGCATTGATGAGTTACGTCGAATCAAGCCCCAGGCGCAGGAGATCTTGGATAGGTATCACCGGGGACTACAAGGGGCAGATCCCTCCGAGATGATCATCCATCGGCGGATAAGCAAACTCAGCTACGAGAAGAGGTGCGTCCAGGCTTCAGCGATCGATGCCTATCGGAAGAGGGGTGTGAAGGTCTCGCCAGGGATGACTGTGGGGTTTGTTGTGCGCGATGCGGGAGTGTGGGACGTCGATACAGGGTGGGACGCTTCTGAGTTCGATCCCGACTATTACGGGAAGCTGATTGGCAAGGCCTGGGAGGAGGCTGCTTTCGTCTTCAAGTTCATTGAAGGAAGATTCGGCTAGAGGAACCAGTCGGATCACTTTCGCGCCACAAGGTGCTGGCTTTTCTATAATGTAGTCCTTAGATAATGTGTAGGATGGAAAACGTGAGCCGCCCTCAAATGCTATCCCTTCACTATGATATGATCTAAGGTCAGGAGAGGAGCAAAATACTGCCCCCTTCATTACCCTCTCCTGACGCTCCCTTCTATTATCGCCTGATTTGTGGATGAGTCTGCCCTATCGGCACGATGCTACACTACAATCTCGGTGGAGATATCTAATTTTGGCTATTTGCCCTATGCCTACATTCCAACAAGATCCTGCTACAGGGTCTTGATCTTCCTAGGCAAATTTAGTTTTAAATATCTCGAAAATAGGTCATTAGATATCGATATGTACATTAGTATCTACTGCAAATGTCTATTAATACTCAGATTACGTCTCGGTGAATATTAAGGTGAAATTCCATGAGAATACGAGTTGTCAGTTCAAGAAATGAGATAGCAGAATTGAACCCGAATGAGCGGATCGTGCATGTAGCATTCAGACCATCCAACGTCGATATGTTGGACCTCATCAAATCGTGCCCGAGGCTGAGGGCGGTCCAGGTACCTCCTTCTTATAATAAGACCATGTCCAGGGCGATCAGGCTATTCCTCCAGATGCAGGGAGTTGACCTGCTCGAAGGAGACGTCTGGGGACACAGGAAGGACATTGACGAGTACTACGTGGTCGAAGAGAGCGATATTGAGAAGATAGGCGAACTAATCTCTGGCGGCGACAGCATCGACGGCGTTCAATCACAGGTCCGGTTGAGCACCAGACTATCGCCAGATCTGATCAAGTATATCGCCAAGTCCAAGATGACCGCCTGAACAGAGTTTTCAGGCGCATCCAAACCTTTTCCATTTTCATCGCAACTTTTTCGATGTATTCATCTCGACTTATCGCCCGTTAATTGGCGGATCTGGTCCAACTTTTTGTCAGATATGTCCGCGAGGTCTTCATATTCCATCCATCCTTCCTCGATCAAACGAGCAAAGACGATGGGAAGGACTGAGTAGCGATAGTTGTACTTTTCGTCTATCTACCTGCGTTTATTGGTCAAGTAATCCGAAAGCTGCCATAAGCCAGTTGGCTCGTCTATTTCAGCCGCCATATTTCGGACAACTTCTAGAGCTGCCGTGCACTCATGGAAATAAGCTGCTTTGAACGCTTGACGTGCGACTTCTTTCTCCCGTTTTGACCATTCCATCCCGATCAACCTCCATCCTCTGCCTGCCGAATCGGTACAATGCCTTTTATAAGCGCTTTTGTTTACTGGATGGTAAGACGCTTGATCTTCAGTGATCTCATAAGAATCTATGAGGAGATAAATATGCAGAGTCATATTCTTAAAGGTGGAGAATAGTTCCTGGTACTATGCTTAAGTTAGGGGATTTCTACGAGGATGAGGCTAAAGAAGTCGCAAAGTACCTAAGAGACGCTGGAATGAAGGTAGATATCAGAACCTATATCGAAGGTTGGTCCCAAGAATATAATTATTTGGAGGGTCGTCTAAGTGACCTAAAGGGGAAGATAGATGACGAGGAATTTGCGGATCATGAGCGATATCTGGCTTCTCTTAAAGCCATTCTTGCCAAAGGAGCCACCCTAGAAACTTTTGAAAGAATGTTTGAGGTTGAGTTTGACCCAGAAGTTGATGAAAAGAGAGAGCGAGTTAAAGATATGGTTGAGGGTAATCAACCCGATGATTCGGATCTGACTGAAGAAAAGAGGATACAAGCGTGGAGTGATGTTTCCAATCTGATGACGGATCTTACGAAGATATCCAATGGGAAATCATTTGCCGCGAGACTCTTGGACCGAAATGAAATCAAGTTTGGAGAAGAAGTGGGAAATCGGCTCGACGATCCCATAGCCCAGATTTTAGTCAACCCTGGGGAGATTGATGATGGCTGGACGGTCAGGACGACAACGGTTTATACCTTCAAGCCTATGGCGGATATTTATATTGACGAGTTTTCTGCCACCTTATTCGAAGATCTCGACGAGGAGTTTAAGGATTTGTACTATGAGGAGTTGCTCACGATCCAATATATTGCGGACATTATATTGAATCTCGTGGATTCATCTTCAGGCAAGATGGAGATGGAGAACTTCACCAAAAAGTGTGCCACTAGAACCAAGTATGACGAGGATGTCCTCGTGATAGATGGAACAGATGCCTCCCTGGAGATTGCAAAGTCGCTGGAAAAGAATGGTATATTAAAGATAAAGGGAAACACAATCAAGTGGAAGCGCTAATTCGGCTATGGGAAACCTCGCCAATATACGCAAACCACGCTTTAGGACGAGGCGAGGTATTTTAGATTTTTCATGCGTTCCATCGCCTTGGGAGCCTCTTTCCTCCTTTCCTCCCCGAGATCCTGACGATCTCGATCCTGACTCAAAATATTTAAATATTCTGAGGCGTGTATTAATATGGGGTTTGCTATGGTCAGCATTAAAGACATACCGCCAGAAGTGAGATGGCAGATCGCGACTCGATCAGCCAATTTAGGCTCTGTAGCGCAAGATGCGCTCTTGAGAGAAGCTTTCGACGATGACGAAAAAATAGATGAGATTGAGCAGCGCATTTGGGCTGATGGTGGGAGGGCTGTCAGGGATATAGCGACCGCTCTGGGATTGCCATCGGGCAACGCTGTGGAGATCGATGAGGCTCTTGGAGTAGTCTCTGCGATCCTTTTGGGTCCGGGGTTTAATGTAGAGACAACAGAATCATCAGAATCGAGAGTAACGGGAAGGATGACAGGGTGTCCCATGCTTAACGCCCATAGGGAGTTGGCAGTTCCAACTGCAGGAACGCATCTTCATTGCTTGGCTTTCTGCGAGAACGGCGTCCAAGGTCTGAACCCAGAGTTCACCATGAGGTACTTCAGCAGAATGTGCACCGGAGATCCGTACTGTGAGTACTCGATAGAATTGGTGAGATGATATTTTCAGGGATCGGAGCGCCCTCGGGTTTCAAGAGACGTTCAGGAGATCCGCGATGACCATTCTGGTAGGATGCAGCGGCTGGTCTTACGACGACTGGGTGGGTCGATTCTATCCCATGGAGCTGGCAAAGAAGAAAGGCGATTGGCTCGCCTACTACGCCCAGTTCTTCGACACGGTGGAGATCAACAGCACCTACTACCATCCTCCAGGAGAGCGGCAGGTCCAATCCTGGATCAAGAAGGTAAAGGGTCGAGAGGGAGGTTTCGAGTACTCGGTGAAGATGCCGGGTCTCGTCACCCATCAATCCCTGGTGGAAGGCGACGAGGAGAAGGCTCTCTTCTGGACATCCTCCTTCGATAAGACCTGCCTATCCCCTCTTGCCGAGGCGGACCTTCTCGGCGGCGTGCTCTTCCAGCTATCCCCCTATTTCAAGAATGAAGGACAAGCTCTAAGCAGACTTGCCGAAGTGTTGGACGCTCTTGTCTCGGGAGGGTACGATCTTGCGGTCGAGTTCAGACACAGAAGCTGGATGGATGAAAGCCAAAAGGAGATCGATCCAGAGGCATCTGAGATTCTGAGGGAGAGGAATGTCGCAAACGTGCTGATCGATGGTCCCGGATACTACTACCCAGGGATGATGACTGCGGATCATGCCTATATCCGCTTTCACGGCAGAAACTACGATATCTGGTACGGCAGAGAGAAAGAGGACGACCATAGGCTCGATCGGTACGACTACCTCTATAAGAAGGATCAACTCGATCGATGGGTCCCGAGGATCAAGGATGCCGAATTGAAGACCGCTAAGGTCAGGATGTTCTTCAACAACCACGCCAGAGCCAAGGCTGTGAGGAACGCATTTCAGATGATGGACCTACTCTTGATCGAGCACAAGTCCAAGGAGATAAATCTACAGGATCAGTTCACGCTTGGAGAATTCGGAAAATAGCAGAATCGAGTCGCAGGCGGATCAGCACCTACCACGGCGCCCTTCCACATCCGCAGGGATCAAACACATTAGTGATGACCTGTTCCGCCCCGAGCCCGACTCAAAGCTTGGTCAGATGACAAGCACAGCGCTGTCCTTGTACACAGCGTCCCTTTTACGAGAACCCGAAACCGTCCTTCATTTGCCGGGTCTTTTGCTTGCTCTGCCAAAACTTTGTGCCGCATCTCGCCCTTGGCGAGGACTCTCGGATTTGGCTGAGTTGTTTGGTATATACTACACCCATTACGGCGTGCATATCTTTGACCCTGTTGGTCTTCAGCCACTCCATCGCGTTCTGGTTGCTGCCCCGTGGAGAGAACCTCCCAGGTCTCGCCTGAAGAGCTTTGCCGGTATGCTCGTCCTCGTTCTTACAGCGCGAAATGCGGCAAAGCCCATATATAATCGTTATAGATACTTGTAGTTTGCGGTTGATTCGCCTTGATAGCACCGTTTTTTTCACTGTTGCTTAGGTCATTCCCACATTCCGCATCTTTACTTCCTAAATCGAGTATTTTGCTAGCTAGCGATTCAATTAATATAATTAAAAATTCTTTATTAATCTAAATTAAAATTATATCTGCTAATCGCCGATTCCCTATTGAGGGGCATCTCATCACGTCATGTTGTAAGCAGTAATCAACATAATGTCAACATAAATGAATTAAAATATCATATTAAATTAAACTAATTAAATTTAATATTACAAATCGATAGCAGTAAAAATATCAATTTCAGAACTCAAGGTGCGGAATGTGGGGTCACTGATTAATAGAAATGACGACTGCTATAACCCATTGGGATTTAGCATATACCCCCTAACCGGCACGATCGATATCCTTTATAGCCCCAATAACACTTTCCCACTCAGGGCAATAGTAGACCTGAGCGGAGTAATCCGCGATATCTGTGCCGTTTATGCTCCATGGATGCATAAATAAAATCCCGCGCCGCTCAGGATGACTCTTGACAAATTCTACGATATTCAAATCGAGGTCGTCAACCAATATATCTGAGGGTATCTTGTGCTTGGTCCCGGTCCTCGCTCGATAATAATCTTTCAGGCATGGGAAGTGAACATTCAGCCATTGCTTGGTAGCCCCTTCTGCATTTTGCCGCCTGGCAGTCACCACGAAAACTTCATGACCAGTTAGCTGTTTTATTCCTCTTTGCGAGCCTTCTATCAGCGGTAGACCTAAAGTATATTCTGGATCGGCTAACAGCCTCCCAATCTCAGACCATAATTCCCTTCCTTCAAATGTCCAGTGCGCACGATTGATGTCATTTTTACAATACTTATGGCCATATTCGTTTTCAATTACTTTCAGGGCGGCACCGACTTGATCAGCCAACACACCGTCGATATCCACAGCGATCTTCAACTCTTGCGCCTCCTGTACTACCTTACTCTTATACGCAGATAACCATTGTTCTACAATCCGACCACTATTCCATAAATGGGTCCAAGCTTTTGAGCACAAAGCATCATTATTGTCCTTTAGCAAGAAGATAACGGAAAGGTATGGCAACAAGGTGCCCGGCAATATATGTCGCAAATACTAATCCCTGTAACCAAGCATACGACGGAAGTTGTCCCATTATTAGGAGTGGTATGAAGATCGCTAGGAACCAAATCACTTTATAAGTGAATGAAAGAAGCAGAACAGGTGAGAATCTTAGTGGAGCACGCAGACCAAGTATCGATAATAATCCTAAAGCAACGAGAACGCTGTATCCCACTCCCGCCCATATCGGCTCTTGTGGAGGTAATCCTAGGAGATTCAGCGTGATGTTTGGAGCCAATAGAAATCCTACTCCTAGGCTTCCTGCACCTATAATTATATAGGCGTACATGAATTTCATCCAATTATATCGGATCTCAAATCCTTCAATCTCCTCTGACATTTTGTTCACCGCCTCTATTTTATGGGTTTCTCTCCTCTCGCTTGTGCTCGTTTTCGTCTTTCATCCTGTTTCTGTTTCCTTTCTTTCTCCTTAGGTGTGATCTCCTCTTTCTTCTTGAATGGGTTGATCATGACCGGTACCTCGCCATATATCACGAATAATAGCCATATTAGATTTTATCCTATTAATTTATTCTTATGCAAACAGGTAGCGTACCAAATTTTCTGAAATAACGACGCCCTCTTTTCCTGATCTTAATCAGCATACATGGATAAATCCTAAATTCTGTCAACGCCGGTCTAAAACTGTCCGATTATGGCGGGATAAAATTGTCCACCTGCTAATCCCTTAGTTAAAACTCAGTGGGTGTGTCGATGCAGGCTTCACCAGGGGTTCGCAGGGTGCCACCAAACGGTGAGGAACCACCCGCTGAACCCTACGATGAGCATCAAAGCCGAGATCATAACAGTACCTAACGGCGAAGAAAAAGATTGTTGCCCTATTCACACCTACAAATCTCTGCAACAAGCCTCCAACTATGCCATATGCAAGGAAGGTTTCACTTCTTGGCTGGCTATCCCGATTCACCTATCGTTATGGATCGCGACATCCAGGTCATTTTGTTTTTGCAGGGTACAGCGGTGGTGCAGATCTACCGAAGACTCTTTCTCCAAGTTGTCTGGCACAGGGATCGTCAGAGTTCGGCTCCGAGAGATGTGGTGGTTAGCTTAACGTGCTTGACACCTTTCAGAGCCATCATCTTCTCTGCAGCCTTCTTGACATCCTGACCCTCGCCCCTGATGGTAACGATCTCAAGGCAGTTATCGTGGTCCAAGTGGACGTGGAGGGTAGACTGGATGATATCTGTGAACTCATGCTGGATGTTCGTCAAAGCGTCTGAAAGCCCTCGCTGGTTATGGGAGTAGACCATCGTGATAATACCGAGCCGGTCACCCTTGACGTCGCTCATCCATTCGTAGTGGATTATGTAGTTTCTGATGGCGTCCCTGATCCCTTCAGACCGGGAGGAGTAGCCCCTCTTTTCTATGATCCCGTCGAACCTGGTCAAGAGCGATTCCGGAAGAGACACCCCGATTCTCATCAGTTCCTGTTCCATGAATATCACCGATTAAGATAAATGTAGTCATATATAGTAATAAATGTGTTGGATCTAATTCGGACTGATTAGATTGCGCAGGATCGTGTCAATTAAAACTATGCAATCCTGCAATACCAATAGCGAGAGACGTTGTACACCTATTCAGAGTATGCACCAAGCCTACAACTCTACAACCCAGAGGTTCAAGCCTCCTATAAAGTCCCTACCTAAGAAATCTAAATCACCATCGAGTGAGAACTATAAGCTGCGTAACCAGATATATCAAGCCATCCTGTAAAGTCTCTCGATAAGCAAAAACTTTAAAATCTATTTATTCCTTATACAGAGTCATGGACCTCTCAGTTCATGGATCACCCATCATCATGATAGCCTTGCTCCTCCTTTTATTACCGGTAGTCTATTTCATCTCAATCTACAACCAGCTTCATAAACTTAAGAATGGAGCCGAGTCCACCCTCTCTCAGATTAGAGTAGCTCTGAAAAAGCGGCTTGACATGATCGAGCAACTCGTCAGTTCTGTGAAGAGCTTCGCCCAATTTGAGCGGGGTGTCCTGGAGAACATATCACGCATGAGAGCACGCGTTGGAATTGCGGATCTTAGTGATCTAACGAGGATCGAGGGTGAAAGCAAGGGGATATTCGGGAACTTGGTCGCGGTCGCAGAGGACTATCCTCAACTGAAGACTTCCGATACTGTGATAATGACCATGAACGCTATCGAAGGTGTGGAAGATGAGATTTCACGCCACAGGTACACCTACAATAACATAGTCCAGAATTTTAACACCATGCTAGATTCGATTCCATCAAAGTACGTAGCCTCGATGGTGGGGTTAAGAAAAATGGAATACCTTAACTTCGAAGAGGATGAACTTAGGCGGCTTGGTTACCTGACAACCAAAGAAGAAGGTCCAAGCAGACCTGAGGTGGGTTGGGATTGAGAGAAGAAAAGCAAATACTGGTCCTGATATCATCGGTCTTCCTGATCGGTGTTATCGGATTATTCTTAACTGGTGGATTTGGAGCCACCAATGAAGAAGTAGCCGTCAAACCATCCTTCTCAGTTAGTGGAGACGTCTACGTGGAAGAATATAGAGCAGATTTTTATTTAAACGGTACTCTTAAGGAGAGCTTCCTTTACAGAATTAGGAATTCAGGAGAATACAGGATGCTCTACCGAAACTGGAAGGTACCACTCACACAAGAATACATAAACAGGTCTCATGTGGAACTTTTAGCGATTAATCCTCCCTCTGGGACCGTCCCTTACATCAAAGATTGGAAAAATAATGTTAAAATACTAAATGGAGGTGGATCTGCAGCCGCTGAGATCAGATCTCTTGCGTTACAGAACGAAGCTGGTTGCTATAAGGCAGAAAGATTCTGGGCGGGGACCTATGAGATAAATTATCTTTTCAAGATTCGTCCACCACTCGAATACGACGAACAATACTGTCATCTTAATCTGAAGCTCGCGGATGAGCACCTTCCCTATAAAACAGTAAAAATAGCCATTCACGATCCCGAAGGATTTGTACATCAGATCTTCCCCCATTCTACTATGGAATTGAAACATGAAAGTGGCATTTGGCTTCTTACTGGAACCAGCAACAAGGATGAACTCTTAGAGGTGGAGATGCTCCTTTCGCTTGAGGTCCTTAACATCATGGACGGTTTTCCCAGATATGTGGCGAATATCGAGGAAAAAACCGTATCCGCAAATGTAGCAGATTTTCGCAATCTTCTCATAATCTTGGATCGGCTATTGAGTGCCTTAATTCTCCTCTTGCCCGTCATTCTCTACATAATATATCAAAGATACGGCAAGGAAAAATTCTTCGTGGTGCCCGATACATTGAGCTATGTTCCAGAAAAAAGAAAGCCTTGGGTTGTTAACCTAATTTTCAATGGAGATGCCTTTGAATCCGATGAAAACGGCTTTTATGCTACCCTCCTGGATCTTCATCTTAGGGATAAGATAAAAATTGAATCTATAAAAAGTCAAGGTACCGAGGATTCGGGACTGAAAATAAATTTATTGAAGAACTATAAGGATGAATGTGATAAGTATGAGAATAGAGTGCTGGATTTCTTAAACCGCCACTCAAGAGACAGAGTCTTCAACACAATATTGTTTGAAATGCGTATCCAGAGATTGAGGAGGGATGCTGAGAAAGGTCAAACTAAGGAATTGACTAAAATACATAAAGATATCAAGAGTCTTATGAACTTCGAAGATGAGGTCGCCTCAAAAGATTTCGTCAATAAAACGGCTTTGAGCCATCGTTGGATTCTTACTTCACCAAAAACATTGCTTCGATCCTTGAGAATTACAGATTTAATTGGCATTATACCGATGCTAGTATTTCTAATAATAATCATATCAATATTTAATTTTATTATGTCCCCAATCCTATCGAAGGGATTGATTCTATTTCTTCAAATGATCCCCGTGGTCATCGCACCATCAGCGCTTTTTGGCAGGTGGAAAGGAGAATACTATAAGGAGAAACTTGAATGGGATGCATTTAAAAATCACCTCTCTGACTTTGCCAATATCCAGAAATACGCACCGGAAGATTTGGAAATGTGGAAGGAATGGCTAATCTATGGTACGGCTCTTGGAGTCGGTGAGAAGGTTGCCGAAGCGATGGAAAAAATGAATGTAATCATTCCTGAGGTCCTTATTGCAAGCGAGATCAACTGGTACTTTGGAGACTATTACACAGCGACATCCCCACCGATGGTTACAAGCAGTGGCGGATTTAGTGATGGTGGTGGATTCGGAGGCGGCGGTGGTTTTGGAGGCGGTGGCGGTGGGGCTAGGTGAGCCGAAGGATAAACAGGTGCAATGCAATTTAGCATAGTTGCAGACTTATTACCGACTTCGATAAAGCGTGCAATGCTTGTAGCTATTGATATTTCATGGTTGCATACTTTTCCAAGAAGGATGGAAGGGATTTGCTCCAATATAGAGGACTTCGATTATCCGCAGATTAGCGTTCTCTGAGAGGTTTTACCTTAACGTTTTCGATTAGAACGATCTATTAACCGGCTTGTTTTCCCTATAATGACCGATTTTGTGCTGTTTTCACCCTCCTACATTATCCATTTCTCGATTTCCTCGATAGCTACCGCTATCCCATCTCTTTTTTTACGAGGCCATACAGATTATATAAATTATAACCGATGGCACTGAACATCACTTTTACCGCCGCTTTTTCTACAGTTGTAACCCTTACATGACCCGCCCTGAACACTATCTTTATAACGCTAAAACATCGTTCGACAGGTGACCGCTTCTTGCTGATTCTTTTGTTTCTTAAGATATCCGAGATTCCGAGAGGATGTCCTCTTGCTGCCCTCTTCATGGATGCATCATACCCTTTGGTCTT
>JAHKLX010000008.1 GCA_020854835.1 Microcaldota archaeon | reverse complement strand
TTTATCTTGAATTAGTTGGTAATCTGAAAAATTTTCCCGCCTGCTAAACCAATGATCAACTAAGTAATATTTCACTGACCAATCTGCAAGGAGATCATTGTCAGTTTTAATTTCAGGTAAGTTATTAATTGAAGGGTTTAATAAGGCCTCCTCGTTCCACAGCTCATTCATCCTTATCGGCATCAAGGTTGTATAACCATTTAAAATGTTAACTCCTGCCACCATATTCCAATCAGGCGTCATTCCTTGAGACATTCTTTTCAGATGATTAAACTCAATTAATTCCCAATCATCAATATAAGAATCAGAAAAGGGCTGCCTGACAGCCAATGCTTCCCAATAAGCCCCAAAGTCGGTGTAGGGAGAGTTATAATTTCTAATTAACGTTCTAGCCTGAGAGTCTTGTATTAACTGTTCTTTAAAAATAAACATCGATGAATCCTGTGGGTAAACTTCATTGGGAGCAAAAAAAAGCATCCCTTGAGTATTTAAAACTAAATCTAAGATTAAGATCGCCGATAAAAACAAGTATTTTTTGATCTTTAGTAGAGCTAAAGATATTAAGAGGAAAGAAGAGTTCAATATTAAGTAAATAGAAATGTTTTGAGCAATCAATCTGTTCTTTTCTATAGTATGAAACGGACTATTAAGTAGTCTATTTTGAGTCACTTCATTCAACAGTTGCCATAAATTGTAGAAATTAACATTAACTAATAGATAACCTAGAGAACCTATAAATATTGCAAAAAAACTAAAGATTAAATATTGCTTTTTAACTTGAAAAGTTGGTAACATTTTTCCTACTATTAAAGCTATGAAGAAAATTGAAGCTATTAAAGCGGTGCTGGGTCCGCGGGACGATCCTATTAAAAAGGAAAAATCAATCGGAAAATATTCTCCTAATGAGAAAATTATTGAGATAATTAGAAGAATAATCCATACATATTCTTCTTTCGTCTTTTTTTGTTTAAAAGTAAAAAATCCTAAACCCAACAGTCCAAGCCAACCAAAGTACATAGAGACATTTGGCATACTGTTCCAACTTGGTCCCCATTTAATCCCTTCAGTTGGATGATCAAAAAAATATGGAACAATTAGCTTAATCAACTCTAAAGGATGCAGTGATCCTGAAAAAGATTGCTCACTTGTTTGTATAGTTCTAGTAGAATTATTTAATACCTCTAGAAATGGGAGCCAAATAACTGCAGTTAAACAGATACTCAATAGGGCTGACTGAAACCATTTCCATCCCCACATCCATAGGGACTGATTTTCAGGCTTATTTATAAAAGAAAAAAATACTGCCAACAGAATGCTATATAAAACATGACTAGGATATCCTCCAGCAAATTGGAAAAAAATAGCTAAAGCAAAAAAAAATCTGTATTTAAATTCATAATGAATAAATAGTCCAAGGTATACAATTAAAGGCAGCCAAGAAAGTGATTGAAGTGTTGAAATATTGTTAAGCACTGCGGTAATTTGAGTTGAAAGAGTCCAGACTATTGAAGCTACTATTGCCGACACATGGCTATTAAGAATTTTTTTACTAGCTAAATACATTCCGACAAACGTAAGCACAACATGAAACACTAATGTTAAATTTAGTGCAATAGCAGGGCTAAAGCACATAAATAGTAAGGTTGATGGATATAAAGCAGATTGATTAACATCCCCTATCCATGGCAAGCCAGTAAAGATAGTTGGGTTCCATAAGGGCAAAACGCCTTGCCTTAACCATTGTGCAGTAAAAAGTTTGCCAGGCACCATCAATGAATAGTTGTCGCCAAAATATAAAGTCTGACCCTGAAGAAGTGGAAAAAATCTGAGAATTAAAATTAACAACAAAATTAAACAAACCTGAACCCAATGAAGTTGTGTGAATTGTTTTAGTTTAAGAAAAAAGTTAGATTGTAAAAAATTTCTAAATATTTTTTTCAGCATAACATTAGGTAATCTTTAATTTAGTAATTACCCAAAAAGCTGAAAAGCCATCCTTCCAAGTAATTTTCTTCCCCTCTTCAAAAGATCTCCCCACATAACTAATTGGCACCTCAAAAATATTTACCCCTTTTTTTAAAATTTTGCAAGTAATTTCAGGTTCTAAATCAAACTTATTAGCTTTTAAATCTAGGCTCTTCATTAAATCAGTCGGAACCAACTTATAACAAGTTTCCATATCTGACAAAGTGGTGTTATATAAAATATTTACAAAAAAGTTAAGCAGCGAATTACCCAGCCGATGCCAAAAGAGTAAGTTTGAATGAGGGCCGATAAATCTAGATCCATATACAACTTCAACATTATCTTTCTTGGTTGCCTCAACTAAATATTTAATATCTACCGGATCATATTCTAAATCAGCATCTTGAATTAATGTGTAATCACCAGTTACTTTTTTTAAACCATAACGAACTGCACTGCCTTTACCACCATTTTCCTTTTGGAAGGCCTGGATTTTTTTTGATTTAACCTTTTTAATTTTCTTCCAAGTATTGTCAGTAGAACCATCATCAACCACAATAATTTCATTAACACTTCTTGCTTTAACTAATTTTTTTAAAACTAGATCAACAGTTTCCTGTTCATTGTAAACTGGAACAATAACTGAAAGCTTCATATATTGAAGTATAGTCGAGGATATTAAAAGAGACAATAATTATTAAATTTTTGATTAAACTCTAA
>JAHKLX010000087.1 GCA_020854835.1 Microcaldota archaeon | reverse complement strand
TTTTATGAAGAGCTGGCTCTTGACGGATTATCCAGCAAGAGACTTTATGACTACACTATCAAGCTTTCCCTGCAGATAAAATAAAAGGACATATCTCTTCAGCTATGAGATCTCCGGCTTCTTTTGTGCCCACTTCTTTTTTTGCCGGAGCTACATTGGTCATATCAGTATTCTCTTCTGATGGCGGTTCCATTAGATCGGGAGTTCGATAACCTTTTTTAAGTACTCTTCTTACTGCAGAGCTTATTTCGTCAGATTCCTCTAAAAGTCCGAAACTGTATCTGAGCATCATTGCAGCAGAAAGGATAGCGGCCATTGGATTGGCTTTGTCCCTGCCGGCCAGATCCGGAGCAGAACCATGCACCGGTTCGTACATCCCGAAATTGCCCGTCGTCAGACTTGCAGAAGGCAGCAAGCCTATTGAGCCTGTTATCTGGCTGGCTTCATCGGAAAGTATATCTCCGAAGATATTGCTTGTAACTATAACATCGAACTGTTTTGGATCACGAACAAGCTGCATGGCGGCATTGTCCACATACATGTTGTTTAATTCTATTTGAGGGTATTCTTTGGCGGTTTCAGAAACCACCCTTCTCCACAGTCTTGAGCTTTCAAGAACATTGGCCTTATCCACGCTGGTAACTTTTTTATTTCTTTTTGATGCCATATCAAAAGCAGTTTGAGCTATGCGTTGTACTTCTTTTTCGGAATAAAGCTCCACGTCATAGGCGGCATGGCCCATATCTGTTTCTTTTGTTCCTTTTTCGCCGAAATATATGCCTCCTGTAAGCTCTCTTACCACCACAAAATCAAGACCGTCTTTTACTATTTCCGGTTTAAGAGGACAAGCTGAAGCAAGTTCTTCAAAAAGCAAAGCAGGTCTTATGTTGGCATAAAGTTCCAGAGCTTTGCGAAGGCCCAAAAGTGCAGTTTCGGGTCTTTTGTCGCCGGGAAGATCATCCCATTTCCATCCCCCGACTGCTCCCAGAAGGACTGAATCGGATGACTTGCAGGCGCTTAGGGTGTCTTCCGGCAGTGCCTTTCCGGTTTGGTCAATGGCGATCCCTCCGGCTAAAAGTTCCTGATATGAAAACTTATGCCCGAATTTGTCTGCGATACGGTCAAGGACCTTTACTGTTTCTCTTATGACTTCGGGACCTATGCCGTCCCCGGGGATGACAGCTATGTTATAGTTCATTTTTTTCTCCTTTGTCTATTCGATACTTTTTAGAAGTCCGCCCTTGTCGATTATGTTTTTGATGAAATCGGGAAAGGGAATAGCCATATATGTTTCGTTTTTTGTCAGATCAACTATTTCACCCGAATCAAAATCCACAGCGACTTCGTCTCCGTCGCATATGTTTTCACCGGCTTCTTCACATTCAAGTATTGGAAGGCCGATGTTTATGGCATTTCGATAAAAAATACGGGCAAAGCTTTTTGCTATAACGCAGGAGACGCCGGTGGCTTTTATGGCTATGGGTGCATGTTCTCTTGAAGAGCCGCAACCGAAGTTATGGCCTCCGACAATTATATCTCCGGGTTTCACCTTTTTGACGAAATCCTTGTCCAGGTCTTCCATACAATGGGCGGCAAGTTCTCTGTGATCGGAGGTGTTTAAGTATCTTGCCGGGATTATAACATCAGTATCAACATTATCGCCGTATTTATGTGCATATATTTTTGCTTTCATTTTTGTTCTCCTTCCGGGGCGTTTATATATCCGCATATGGCAGAAGCCGCTGCCACCTGCGCCCCCGACAGAAATATCTTAGAATCCGGGTGACCCATGCGCCCGACGAAATTTCTGTTTGTGGTGGCAAGACAACGCTCTCCCTGGGCCAATATGCCCATGTGACCTCCGAGGCAGGGTCCGCAGGTGGGCGTTGAAACAACGCAGCCGGCATCTATGAAAATTTCCATATAGCCACGGGTGATGCATTCCCTGTATATCTTCTGTGTGGCGGGAATTATGATCGCTCTCACATCTTTTGCAATATGATTTCCCTTTAATATGCCGGCGGCGGCGGCCATGTCAGACAGTCTGCCGTTGGTACAGGAGCCTATTACGACCTGATCTATTTTGATCCTTCCTTTGTCATCGGTGGCCACGTCGAAGATCTTACCGCAGGAGCCAAGGGACTCTATTTCATCCGTAGTCACCGCATTTTCGGGCAGGCTTGGGAAAGCCACTGTGGAACGGATGGAAGAGAGATCTATTATATGTGTTTCTTCATATATGGCATCCGGATCCGGATCATAGGATATCCATTTTCTTTCAGCAAAAGTGCCGGGGGCATTCTTTATATGTTCCTTTACATATGAGTTCGTCAGATCGTCAAATTTAAAAATACAGTTTTTTGCCCCCGCTTCTATTGCCATATTGGCAATAGTGAAACGGTCATCCATTGAAAGACATGAAAGTCCTTCTCCCATGAATTCCATAGATTTGTAGAGAGCTCCGTCCACACCGATCTTTCCTATTATATGAAGTATGACATCTTTTCCGCCAATACCCTCAGAAAGCCTTCCCTTCATATCGAATTTGATGGCGGAGGGGACCTTGAACCAGGCTTCTCCCGTTTTCATGCCGGCGGCAAGGTCCGTGCTGCCCACACCGGTGGAAAAAGCGTTGAGTGCCCCATAAGTACAGGTATGTGAATCTGCACCTATGACAGTTTCTCCCGGAGCAACCAGACCTTTTTCGGGCAGCAGGGCATGCTCGATGCCCATTTCGCCCACATCATAGAAATTTTCTATGTCGAATTTTTTTGCAAAGGTACGGCACTGTTTGCATTGCTGGGCGGCCTTGATATCCTTGTTGGGAGCAAAGTGATCCATTACAAGAGATATCCTCTTTTTATCGAAAACACTTTCAAATCCGGCCTTTTCAAATTCATTGATAGAAACAGGAGCGGTTATATCGTTTGCAAGGACCATATCAAGACCGGCTTTTATGAGTTGTCCCGCCCGTACGCTGTCAAGTCCGGCTT
>JAHKLX010000126.1 GCA_020854835.1 Microcaldota archaeon | reverse complement strand
TGCACTTCCGCCCATATGGGATCTGGTGATGGAAATGTTTCCTTCGATCTGTATGGGAAAACCGGCTTCTGCTTTTGGGGCTTTTGGGTGGAGCGGCGAAGGTGTGCCCAATATAATCGACAGACTGAAACAGCTTCGCACCAAAGTTTACGGGGAAGGGCTGAAAATAAGGTTCAAGCCCAGCGAAGCTCAGCTTGAGGAAGCATTTGAATTCGGGAAAGGCTTCGGTCAGCAAGTTTAGTGACAGGGAGACACCCATGGAGGCTTTAGGGGCACGGTAAAAAACCTGAAGGCCCCGACGGAACATGAAGATGAAGGACCGGACAGGAACATGAACATGAAGGACCAGACAGCGGGCCTGAAGGACTCGACAGGAACATGAACCTGAAGGACCCGACATGAACATCAAGATGAACGACCCGACAGTGGGCCTGGGAATAAACGGATAAAATAAAATAAAACAGCGGAGGCTTTCGAAAAAAGACACCGCTGTTTTTGGTTTTTGCATCCTTTAGGTTCCTTTAAAAAAGATCAGATTCCGGACGATTCCGTTCAGAATTCCGGACGATCCCGTTCAGATTCCGGACGATTCCGTTCAGAATTCCGGACGATCCCGTTCAGAACCATTAGGTTCTGTTCAATACCATTAGATCCCGGTCAATTCCATTTGATGAGGATTATCCCGGACACATTTGTGAGATCATTACTCAAGATATTCTTTCATCATATCCACTATTTCCTCAAGTCCTTTTTTCTCTTTTTCAAGAGCGCTTTGCATGTACTCTTCCTGAGTTTCCCTGAGGGCTTTCAGTTCTTCTATTTCCGAAGAAACGTCGGCATTTTTTGTATCGTACTTTTCGCCGAGACTTCTTACTACCCCGTCGATATCACACTGGCGGTGGTCGATCAGACCGTCTCCCCATGTGCCTTCTTTGTTATTCCACAGCTGATCGATGAAATACTGACAGGTTTCCTCATCGAAGAACATGGAGTACCATGCCCAGTCGACGCCCCACAGGTAATCATCGTAGGCTTTTTTGATCTTGCCCTTTTCAAGAGCTGCTATTGTTTCGTCGAGATAACTGATATTGTTCATATACATTTCATGCCTGTTTACAACTTCCAGGGCATAGTCGATGCCAAGAAACTCGTCCTGGATCGTCTTATAAATATCCTGAGTTTTTTCATTAAAGGCCATTGCTTCCTGCGGATCTGCATTGGCATTCACTTCTTCTGCCCGGGTGGCTATTTCCTTGGAAAGTCCATCGGCTTCCGTAAGAAGTTCGTCCATTTCAGTGTAACCTTCAGGAAGGGATTTTTTGATGTTCTTGAATCTCTTTGCAAAATCCATTGGCCTTGCATAGGACTGATCCAGGTCCATTACTATTTTCCCGTATACCCTGTGGTTTTCAAGAAAACCTTCTTCATTCATAGGAGTCTTTTCAAAGGAATCATAGTTACTGTGATAAGCCACGGCATCATAGGTTCCCTCGATTCCATCCCCTGCTACTATGGAAGGTATCCCTACTCTTGTCCACATGAAGTCTTCGGTGTAGGTGGAGGCGGGAGATGTGGTTTCCCACTTGTAAACCAGATCTTCGCCAAGTTCGCCTGCACTGTTTTTTGCAAAAGCAGCAAGTTCGCTGGAACACCTTATGCTCATGCCGGTTTCACCTTCAACGGGATACCCGCCGTCGATATTGACTATGGCGAAAGCGTTATCTACCCATTCGGGATGATTGGTCATGATCTGCTCATAGGCGCCGGTAGACCAGTCATATTCATTTCCCGATTTGCCGAATTCTTCGGAACCGTGGAAAACTACACGTATCGTCTTGTTGGGTTCATAGCCGCTTTCCATGAGTGCTTTGGTTATTCCCATTACGCATCCCACACCGTGGGCATTGTCATAGGTGGAATGATAATAACCGTCATAATGGGCCAGCATGTATATGACCTCATCGGTTTTGCCGGGGATCTCGCCCCAAACATTGTATGAAGTGGCATCAGGCGTAATTTTTGTATCCGCATTCAGAGTTACCGTTATTTGGTCTTCCCCTGATTTTTTAATAGCTTTCTGCAGGGCCGTTGAATCTTTTTGGCTGATGCCGAAAGCCGGTGCGTCTGCAGGACCGCAGATATCCTGCGAACCTATACGGTCTTTTTTCTGTTTATCAAATATGGACATGGCTATTACAGCTTTTGCACCCTTAAGTTGAGCCTGTTTGGCGGGATAGTTTATCCACCAGTTGTTGTTTTGGTCTATGTCGATGAGTACCAGTTTATCCTTAACATCTACTCCCTCGTAGTCGGCTTCTGTCCCTTCTCCCAGGTAAACAAGTTCTACTTCTTCGTTGTCTGCCTTAAGAGTTGTCTGATAGCCCCCAAGATCTATCTTGCTTTCTTCCCCCTTGGCGTTTGTGTAAGTTATGTTGGCTCCTCTGAAAGTCCAGCCATCAACGGTGGCAGCATCTTTTGTCACATTCTTGAATCCGGCTTTTTTTAGCTGCCTTACCAGATAATCAGAAGCTTCGTGTTCAGCCGGTGAGCCTGCTGACCGCATCCCCAGGGCCGGGTCATCTCCAAGGCTGCCCAGATGTTCTGTTATGCCGAGGGAATATTCTGTGTCGATGGCTTCGTCGAAGGCACTGAATTCTTCACTTAAATCAGGACCTCCGCAGGAAGCAAAACTCAGAATAAAAACCATGCTCAGCAAAACAGCTAATAGCTTCTTTTTCATAAATTCCTCCTTCTGTTAATGAGATATATTACATAATAAAGTTTAAATTTTCAGAACATTTAAGTCAATAAGGCCAGGGCAAGTGGGCAAATTAGTCCATATTATTCTGTAAAAAACAGCAAATGTGTCCGAAATGTGAAACCTGAAATGAGTGGTTGACATTTACACCTTATCCGTGTAGGATAAACAGTGACAGTATAGTCACAAACAAAATATATGAAAGAGAATAGGAAGAGAGAAAATGTTCGACAAATATTTCAGTGAGACTTTCAAAAGGGGCATTAAGAGAAAAATTTGCAGAACAAAAGACAAGGCATTGAGATTTTTCAGAAGATCCTTTATGAAAACAAGGATCAAAACCGGCGAATTGAAAAGGCAGATCATGCGTATCCCAAGTGGCATAGAGCATTACAGGAATTGGGTCAAAGCCGTGATCACAGACCACTATAATGGTTTCAAAGCCAATGCGGTGGAAGTGATCCATGCGGGCAAAGCCGAAGTTCTTCAAGCTATGAGCACCACAAAAGGGAAAGGCAAGGTCATCGGAGTCGTGACTCCGGCAGCGGGCATACTTTTGGTATGCATTTTCTTTATTGCGACGGCACCCTATGGAATAACTGCCGACGGCGAAAAGGTTGAGCAGCCCTGGGTAGTGAAGGCAGGAAAAGAAGAAGTCGTAGTAGTAGAGGATAAGCTGGATGGTCAAAAAGTCATTGAGAAGGTAAAGGAGCATTACTGTAGCCGCGAATCCGAAGTCAAAGCAGTTGTGATCGAACCGGGCGTGGATGTTGACACAAAAGAGCTTGAAAGATTTGAAGCCCCCGTAAAAGTAAGTGATGTCGACAAGGCGGTGGAGACCATAGTAAAGGCCAATGAGGGCGAAGACCCGGTCATGGTGGTGTCTACTGTGGAAGAAGTGGTAAATGAAAAAGAGATATCCTATGATACGGAAGTCAAAAAATCAAGCAAGTATGAAGAGGGAACGGTAAAGGTCGCTGAAGAAGGTGAAAAGGGCGTTAAAGAAGTTACTTCCATAGTAAAAAAAGAAAACGGAGAAGTAATAGACAGCAAAGTCATCGGAGAAAAAGTAACAAAAAACCCCGAGTCAAAAGTCGTAATAAAAGG
>JAHKLX010000089.1 GCA_020854835.1 Microcaldota archaeon | reverse complement strand
GTCATGATGTTTAGGCAGCTGGGATTTATTGCCCCACCAAGAACTGTTGGTTTTAATATCCCTGCTAGGGGGCAGTATCGGCTGGGTGAAATATTTCCGATGAAAATAGAAATGATAGGTATACAGGCTCCAATTAATACTGTACAAGCTGACGTTGGCTTTAATCCTGAAAAATTAGAGGTATCTCATATTAGTACAGAAGGTTCTTTTGCTGAAATATTTATTCAAAGAGAAATAAATAACGAATTAGGTTTTGCTCGGCTAACTGGAGGTTTACCTAGTCCGGGTTTTTATTCTGAAAGAGGCTTGTTTGGCACAATTTATTTTAAAGGAAAGCAGCCAGGTATTGTAGAAATTGAGTTTTTACCTAGCTCACTAGTTTTGGCCAATGACGGTATAGGGACTAATGTTTTGTTAGGTTTTGATAAAGTTAGTTACTTAATTTTGCCTGAAGAAATTAGTGAAGAAGAAAAACAACTCCAAAAAGATTTGACAGTAATGAGAACAGGAGTATTAGGAGTAGAGGATGAGGGCACACAAATGATTTTTTATGATGAAAATCAAGTGTTGGGTGTTCAGGAAGCAATTGAAGATTATATGGCTAGTGACAGCTATAGTGAAGAAGATGAGGGTTTCTTGGCTCCTTTTTTCTCCAACTATATTTTAGGGCAAAAACACTATAATCTATGCAAAAACAATTTAATGTATCTAGCTCCAGTTTTTTTTGTAATAATAATGGTTTGTTTAGTGGCTAACCAAGTTGGTTTAAGAAAGGGCAGACAATAAAGCAGTTGTTTGTTTTTATGGCTAATCTTTTTTTCCCCAAAAAAATCATCAAAAAAATGAAAGACCTTGGCATATCAGAATCTGATATTTATGATGTTTTTTATAAAGGGGTAGAGATTGAAGGGAAAAATGGCATGTACAGAAAATATAATGGATACGAAATTGGATTTTTTTATGTTGTAGATGATTTAACTTATGAACTTCGCCTCACTGCAGTTTGGAAGAGGGACAGAAGATAGGAAATATAGACATGATCTTTTGCTCCTTTTTGCAAACTTATTTTATTTGTGTGTTACTGTAATAAATAAAAAAAAGGAAAAGCTATGAACAAAAAATTTATTATTCCATTACTGGCAGTTTTATTAATTGTTATCGGTGCTGTTGTTTACTTTGGTAGGCAAGCAGAAACTCCTCTAGATACGATAATTGATGAGCAGCCAGAAGCAATGACTATAGAGCAAGCAAGAGAAGTAGCTCGCACTTGGGTTCAAACAAACTCTCCAACCTATACCTATGATGGCTCTGATTTAACTTTAGTAACTGAAGAGGAAATCATCCCTGGATTTAGATATCAATTCTTCTTTTCATTTGTGTCTTCTGCAGCCGGATATGGAGACAGATCAGATGAAATTGTGGCTCAAGTCATTACGCCTCATAATATGGAAGTGATTGTTGAAAATGGTCAGGTCGTAAGCGCTGTAACTGATGAAGTTTATGATGAGTTACAAGGCAGAATGATTACTGATGAACCATCTGATGACTCAGCAGCTATAGATGAAACTCCTGAGACCTTAACTATAAGTTTATATTTTGTAGAAACAGTTGAAGGACAAGAGCAGACAGTTGAAGTTGAAAGAGAAATTCCTTACACCATAACTACAGGTGAGGCAGCAATAGAGCAATTATTACAAGGACCTACTGCGCAAGAGCAGGCTAGAGGGATCTCCAGTTCTATTCCAGAGGGAACAGAGCTTCAAAGCATAGATATTCAGGATGGAGTGGCCACGGTTGATTTTAGTCAAGAGCTTGATGAAGGTGTGGCTGGTTCAGCTTGGGTGACGATGATTAGAGAACAGATCGAGCAAACCTTAATGCAGTTTGAGACTGTTGATGAAGTGGTGATAAGAATCAACGGCAGTGAGCAAGATGTGTTGCAGCCGTAAAGTTGATTGAGAGTTTAATTTACCACCTCGACGCCACCGAAGATGGCAACTCCATCTACTTTAGCAGTGGTTTTTTTAGTACCACTGAGCTCTGTTTTATTATCAAACGCACCTAATATGCCCATACCTTCAGATTGAACATGCCAGTCTTTTGGCACAATTATTTTCATACCTCCAAACACAGCCACAACTTCAATAGCAACTTGTTTTTGCTTAGTTTTAGCTTGAGATAAATCCAGCTCACCTCCGCCAAAAACTACGACCAATTCTGCCTTTTGAAAATCATCACTTAGGGCCTTTTGTTTAATTCCAGAGAAGATTAAAACACGACTAATCGTGTTTTCACTATTCTCAGTTGAACTGGTGAGTGATTTTTTGCCAGCAGGACTGTAAATCATTTTAATTCCTAACCAAATAATCAATAAAGGAAAGGCAAATCTCAGCAAAGGAAAATCGACTAGTAACGATATTCCAATTAAAATTATTAAGATTCCAAAAAAGAAGCGTGATTGACTCATAGGTTGGTTAACCTCCAAAGTTGAATATAATTTATAAGTTGTTCAGGTAGCCAAGTGACTAGCTGAGGGGCAAAGTTTTTTAAGATAAATAATAATAGCGATCCAAACAAAACTAAGTTAATTAGGTTGAGTAAGGCTCTGGTGATAAGATTTTTGCCCAGCAAAATATTTAAGCCAAATAAGATAATTAAGATGGGCCACAGGGTGAGTAGATTTTCCCAGATTCCCCAGGGTAAAATTTCTAGAGTATTTAAGAATAATAAAAAGCCAATAAAAATTAGGAAAAAACCACCAGTTGAATCTGACTCACCAGAGTGATTGTTTTCAGAAAAAACTTCTCCAAAAATTGTAACTTTGGGTGAATTGGTAGGTTTATCAGAATTTTTAGGCATGATAAATATTATTATAGCAGTTGTTTTGATATGATAAGAGCATTATTTATAAATTTATAAATAATTTTAGAAGATAGACTTAAGAAATTTATTGTATGAGATCAAAGACTTTTAGTAGAACTTTTCCCCTTTTTGCTTTCTTATTTATACTTTTACAAACTAAGTCATTTCTACCTACCTCAGTATTTGCCAAATCTTATAATATAGGGCAAGTTTTAATAGAAGCCACTGTTAACAAAGACGGCTCAATGAGTGTTGTGGAAGAGAGAGTTTATAATTTTGATGGTAGTTTTACCTTTGCTTACCAAACTATAAATAAATCAATTGATCCAACAAAAAATACTGGTAGAACTGAGTCTTATCAAATTGAGGACCTGCGAGTTTGTGATCAAGTAGGTTGTTATCAGGAACTTACTGATTTAGGTAGAGTTCATAGAGATTATAGGTCGATTGGAAATCAAGCTAGGGAAACCTTTTTTTTAATTGATGAGAATAGGCAATATTACATTAAGTGGTTTTATTCTGCTAACAACGAGCAAAAAAGGTTTCAGCTTAGCTATTTAGTTCCAAATGCAGTCACTTTTCAGGAAGATGTGGCTGAGGTTTATTGGCAGTTTGTTGGAGATGAGTGGGATAGGTCTCAAGGTCCAATTAGCGTTAAAGTAAATTTACCTGAGGGAACTAATTTAGAGCAAACTCAAGCTTGGTTGCATGGCCCCTTAGACGGACAAGTTTCAATAGCAGAAGAACCTGAAATTTTTTTTGAAGTCGGCAAATTGCAACCTGGTACATATTTTGAAGGTAGAGTTACCTTACCTTTGGATGTTTTTACTGCTCAAGCAATAGATGAGGGGGCTCAGGGCAGTTTAACTCTGGAGGATATTAAACAACAAGAGCAGGGGTTTATTAGACAGACTCAGAGATTAGTCTATAGATCATGGGCTATTTTAATAATAGTTATTGTT
>JAHKLX010000121.1 GCA_020854835.1 Microcaldota archaeon | reverse complement strand
GTTCACGCAAGCGGTATATCTCATCAGCCACTTCGTTATAGTGTTGTATCGATTACTCGTCAATTTGTATTTCGATACCTGATTTGAATTCGACAATGATATTGTCCTCGAAAACCGTTATTTTTTCCTAGAGAGTCCTTGCATAATCTTCTTCGCATTCAGTCAGCTCACAAAGCAGGTCGTTAAGTAAACGCATCATCTCATCGATTCGTGTTTTCAGATCCTGTCGGGATACCTGCTCATTTTGAAGGGCCTGCTTCTCATCACGCAGCCTTCTAATCTCCATACCAAGCTCATCACCAGTATTCATTCAATTAATGGTTGCCAATAGCTCCTGCTGCATTGACCTCATCTGTTCATCAATCGCTGCAATCTGATTTGAGGTAACTTCCTCCAGACTAATCACGATATTCCCTCGCAAAAGCGGCAAGATTGCTTCCTTTTCCCGAAACGCTTCGTTTATGGCCTTGGTAACTACCTCATGGAGCAATTCTCGTGAACAGTTCTTGCCGAGCAATCCGGGCCGTCTTTTTCCCCCTGCTGATGCAGCGCCAAATGGCGGATTTGCAACAATATAGTCAAAATGGCGTAGTTCAGAGTCATCATCTTTATTGTATTGAGGATTAGAGAATGTATTTCCAGCTTTAATTGTGATATATGCTTTGTTATGAAGCACGGCATTCGTTTTTGCTAAACATGAGGTATAGCTATCTTTTTCCTGACCATATCCAGCTATTTCGAATGGAGGCTCTTCAATTGCTCTGACTAGTAGCGAGCCACTACCACAGGCTGGGTCTATGTTCCTGCTGATTTTGATACAAAAAGAAAAAGCCCTCTCAGGCACAAGTGTGCTGAAAAAGGCTTGAAACAAGGGCTTTCGCATTTTTTGATGCAAGCTTCGAGAGCTCTTTTTCGTCTATTTGATTTATGGCATCCTACACAGATTTCGAGATTGCTTACCCTGCATTATCGCCAATCAAGGAATAATCCGAAAACGCAGAAAATAGCAACACTTTTTTGTTGCCGGGATTAAACGGCCGCTGTATCTTGTCTGAGATAATGCCTATCAATGTTTGTAGTTTTCTGTCGAATTCAGGGGTGATGTCCTCGATCATCATTGAGAGCAGTTCGAGGGTTTCAGAGTCCTCGACTAACTTCTCACGCCAGGACACATAGTCCATATCGGCAAGGTCGATGTCCAGTTTCTTACCCTGATGCTCAAAAAAATCAGTGTTGGCGTCGTCGGCGTCAAATTCAGTATCAGTGATTTCCTGTGTGTTGATAATCTTGCTGCCACCGCTAGTGAAAGCATCGATGTCGGCAATCGTGCCGTTTATCAGCTTCCTCACCCGGTCAATCGTGATGCGGAATGAATATACAGAACTCTCAAGCCGTTTTAGGAGATTGATACACATCAAGCGGCGAATGCCGATTTCGCGACCGGCTCGGTCAATGTTTACGCTCGGGTCTATGTACTTGGCGCGGCGGCTTTCGAGCAGAAAGTCGGTTGGGATATATACAGCAAGATTTAGCCGCATAAGCTGTTCGTAGATTTCATCGTAGTCAATCGCCGATGGTAGGCCAGTCAGTTGCCACAGCCCTTTCTCAGCAAAGATAATTTGCGGCGAGTGCGGCGGTTTTTACGGTTCCAAGGTTTGGGGTTCCAACACCAAGTATCGGCGCACGGTATGGCGGTGCAATGAGAAGTACAAAAACGATAAACCATGTTCAACACCTCATATTACAGAAGATGAAATTAAGCAGCGTTTTCTGAAAGCATTTAACATATTGATGGGTGATCGGGATGAGGTTCTTAGCAACTGCCGCCTTGCCCGAGAGGTCTTATGCGATTGCACAGAGATTGATGATGAACTTGAAGAACTACGACGAGAAATAGAGGTTGTTTCCGAACTCACGAGAAAATCCATTTATGAAAATGCCCGCTTTGCCGTTAATCAGGATGTATTTAACGAACGGCACAAAGGATACATGGAGCGGCACCGGATAGCAACAGAGCGGGTTGCTGAACTTGAGGAGCAGCGGCGAAACCGCCAAAACAAATTACTTATACTGGACAGGTTTATCCGAGAAATCAAAACCCGCCCGTTTGTGGTCGAGGAGTTTGATGAGAAGCTGTGGTTGGTAGCCATTGATAAAGTAATAGTCCATGGTGCTGATGACATCCAGTTTAATTTCAGAGACGGTACGTCAATTAACGTCTAATAAGAAGCAATATGATTTTTGATAATACATCAGATACTTGCCGGCCATTTTCCTGTCGTGTATACTAATATCAATACACGATATTATAAACCGATATCGGGGAGCGATAATAATGATTAAAAGCATGCTTTCAGGCTTTGTTCGTCTTCATATCCTGCATCATGCTTCCTTGGAATCTATTTATGGAGTAGAGATTATTGAGGAGTTAAAAAGACATGGTTACAGGGTAGGGCCGGGCACCATATACCCGGTTTTGCACCAGATGGAGGAGGACGGCTTTTTAATAGCGGAAAAAGTTAATGTAGAAGGCAGAATTCGCATTTATTATCAAATCACTGAAAAGGGCCGTCAGGTCCTGAGCGAAAGTAAGAAGTGGCTGCGCGAATTGGTCGAAGAAGTTCTGGAAGAGGACAGTTAGAACATGAAGCGGGTCATTAATTTAGATAAAAGATTGAATGAATCTAAGTTTATGAATAACAGACTGGAAAGTGACGAAGCTGTTGAGCTATATTGCAATTGCCCTTATCCGGTAAGGGAAGCGGCAAATATTGAGGCTAAAGAAAATTGCCGTCTATGGATGAAAATGGTAGTGGATTTATTACGCTAAAACGCATCCTTTTTCAGGAAAGAGGGGTATGCACGGTATATTTTCAACAAGTTGTTTAATTGGTGAAGACGTTAGAGAGGCGAGTATAATGGGTTTCAGGGAGCGGATTAAGGATTTTTTGGGCATAAACACGAGTATTATATCGATGCTGATTATGGTTATACTCATTGGCCTGGGAGAGAGGATGGCGGAAAGGTTCCTGCCTCTTTATCTGGTGGCGGTTGGTGGCACCGTGTTTGTCGTAGGATTCATGAACGCTATGCAGAATTTTCTAGGGGCCATATATTCCTTTCCCGGAGGATATCTGTCAGATAAATTGGGTTATAAAAGATCTCTTATGTTGTTCACTGTTATTGCTCTTTTCGGCTATGCGATCGTTATTATATTTCCATACTGGCAGGCAGTCATAATAGGTTGTATCTTTTTTATTGCCTGGTCGGCGATTTCCTTACCGGCGGTTATGAGCCTAGTAGCCAATGCAGTCAGCAAGGAAAAACGAACCATGGGAGTCACGCTGCACTCGCTGGTACGTCGTATTCCCATGGCCTTGGGGCCGGTGATAGGCGGAATATTAATTGGTTTATATGGTGAGGTTAAAGGCATCAAAATCGCCTTTTGTATCGCTTTTGTTGTGGGTGTTATCTCCTTGTTGGTAGAGTATTATTTTATTGAAGACAGCGGAGAGAAGAAAGAAGCTCATTTGCATGTCGGTCAGATTTTCTCTTCCTTTAATCCCGGACTACGCAGTTTGCTTATATCAGATATTTTGATCCGTTTTGCTGAGCAAATTCCCTATGCATTTGTAGTTTTATGGGTAGTGGAGGTTAATAAGATTTCGGCTGCCAAGTTCGGCATTCTAACCAGCATCGAAATGCTGACCGCGGTGCTTATATATATACCGGTGGCTTATGCTGCTGATAAATATACCAAAAAGCCTTTTGTCCTGATCACCTTTATCTTTTTTACCATATTTCCTTTAATCCTTTACTTCTCTCGTACGTTCACAACCCTTATCTTTGCTTTCATTATAAGAGGCTTAAAAGAGTTTGGCGAACCCACACGTAAGGCTTTGATTATGGACCTGGCTCCTGAACATTTGAAAGCAGCTACCTTTGGCACTTATTACTTGATTCGTGATGTTATTGTGTCTATTGCTGCGCTCAGCAGCGCTTACCTCTGGAGTATATCTCCAGGAACTAATTTTATGGTCGCATTTGTCTGTGGTCTGGTGGGGATGATTGCCTTTGCTATTTGGGGAAAAGACCTAAGTGCTGATAACGAATAAGAAACGCTTTTGCTCAGAACGCGGCAATGTAGACAAATAAACTTTCGGGCGGGGAATTTATAGAAAGGAGCAGTCATGTGACAAAGTTAGCGAGAGTCAGAAGCAATTCAGGACCGGGAATAATATTAATAGGTTCTAGTTTGTGCAAGACTGCCTGAAATAGTTGATATGAAAACGTATGTTCAATTCTATTTGCAACAGCACCCCTTAGATGTAAGATTACTAACGAAATGGAGATGATAAATATTGAAGACATTGGCAGTAATGAAAAGGGAACTCCAGGAGAACTTACGCAATTATAAAACTGTTTTTTTGCTCATGTTTATCTTTGGTGCCATATTAATGGCTCTTTATACGGAGGTTGGCCCTACCGCAAATTCTAAGAGTGTTTTGGACCCCTTCTTCGAACTGTTTGCGGTCCTATGCCCAATGATAGGCATTCTTACTGCCATGGATGCCGTTGTTGGCGAAAAAGAGAAAGGTACGATGGAGCTTGTGCTTTCAAAACCATTACCCCGCCGTTCTTTACTATTAGGTAAATTCATGGCCTATGTAGTAATGATTGTACCCTTGTTGGTTGCTGAATTGATTGCAGCTTATTTCTGGGCACAGGTTTCAGGTATATCTCAGTACCGTTGGCAGCTTCTAATGCCCCCATTCAGCCAATGGATGACGATGGTGGCAATTGTCACCTGCGTGTCGCTATTATTCTTAGCCATTACAACGCTGATCTCTATGTTTGCACCGACTACGGCAACCACCGCTCTTTGCGCATTAGTATTTATGGCTCCTGCCCATCCTCTAGGGGGAGAATTCCTCAGACAAGTTGGGTTGCGATTAAACATTGACAGCTTTGCCGGACTGCCTGTTATCATAAAATTCTTTTTAAGTGTTTTTTCAAAATATCAAAAGTTCGCTCTCTCCTTTCCTGGTGATGCCAGGCTTACCTGTGTATCCCTCTTGATCATGACTTTTATGGTACTACTGGTAGCCAGTATTATTTTCGAACGGCAAAACGTTGCCTTTAAGAATTAGGAGGAAGCGATATGAATGAAATCGCAGTTGATGCTAAAGGATTAACAAAATGGTACGGTGATTTAAAAGCAGTGGACAATGTGAGTTTTCAGGTTAAGAAGGGCAGTTCTTTCGGCTTGCTTGGACTAAACGGGGCGGGCAAAACCACAACATTTAAGATGATGGTCAGTCTAATCCGTCCGGATAGCGGAACAGCTAAAATATCTGGATATGATGTGGTTAAGGATCCTATGATGGTGCGTTCACACATAGGCTATGTAGCAGAAAATCCAGCTTTCTACACCAGGATGACCACATTAGAGACTCTACGTTATATATCCCGCCTGCTGGACGTCCCTATTAACGACCAGAACCGGCGCATTGACTATGTGTTAGGACTCGTGGGGTTAATGAATAAAAAGAATGCCCTAGTCGGGGGTTATTCCAGAGGGATGCGGCATCGGTTAGGTCTCGCCCAGGCTTTACTTTCAGAGCCCCAAGTTCTATTCTTGGATGAACCTACCCTAGGGTTGGACCCACTTGGTGCTAAGAATATGAGAGAATTAATTCTGAAGTTGCGCCAAGAGCGGGAAGTAACAGTGCTAATGTCATCACATGTTTTACCGGAAGTCGAAGCGATTTGCGATATAGTAGGAATTTTCGATCATGGCCAATTAGTAGCTATGGATACTATTGAACATTTACGCAGTACTGCAAGCGATAGCCTGAATATTGAGCTTACCCTGGTGGAAACCGATCCGCAGGTAGTTGAAGCGTTGCGAAGACTTCCTGGAATTAATCGTATAGAAGCGAATGGAGACCGGTTGTATATTAATGCCATAAAAAGCGAAGAACTACGGCCTCGTATCCTGCAGGAGGCATTAGCATGTAATGCTAAAGTATTGTCCTTTGGTTTACAGGAGAGCAGTTTAGAAGACATATTGTTACGATTGGTCAACAAAGACGTCAGTGATGCGCCAGAAAGACGTTCGGGAGTGATTCCTTCATTTTTTCGTTTGACTCGAAAAAGGCGGTAGTAAATTAACTGTGAATGTTTCCTGATTCTGATTTTATAACCGTGTTAGGAGAAATATTGTTTTGCACACCCTCTGAATACAAATGCACACCCCCACAATCAAATCGTGGAAAGATAGCCAGGGGGTGTGCATTTGTATCATTTTATAGTAGGGTAGCCATGTGAATCCTCGTACATCTGTCAAGATGGCCGATAATTGGATATATAGAGGGCCTCTTCATTGTGAAGAGGCCCTGTTGTATTAAGGCGGTACTTCATTTCGTTTTCTGCTTGCTGCTGGTTCATAGCGTTCTCCTTGAATTTTTAACCGTAGTTATGTCTCCAAGGAAAGAATAAGTCAAGTAAATATATGAACCTAGGCTATACGATCAATGTGCTTTAGGAAATAAATGGCTGGATGTTTGATACTATTGTAACGGTGCGTTACAATAGTATCAAACATAGCTTTGGGGGATTATCTATGGACATTAAAGAAGAACTGTTTCGGGAGGATTATCTATTTACACGGGAAGATATTTTAAAGTCATTAGAGTTATTTGTTGAACACGAAAGATTAAATGAAGAACCCGCCTATTCAGGTGAAGTTGTAAAAAATAGGGTTAAACTTTGCGAAAAGTTTATTGCAGCAGTAAAGAAATCCAAACTTCCGGTCTTAACAGAACTTTGGTGGTACTATGAATATCAGTTCTTAGGAAACAGCATGGAACTGAATTTATGTCAGGCTGATGAGATCGAAGTTGAAAATGATGAAATCAGTGGCATGACCTCAACTGTGGAACACACGTTAATTACGGTCGAATGCGATTACCTAACAGTTGACCAATATTCGGCTATGCTTGGGGTGGAGCCTGTTACAGTAAGGCAATGGATACGGCGCGGGAAACTAAGGCATGCAAAAAAGAACGGACGTGACTGGTTGATTCCCGATACTGAAGATAAGCCCCGCCGTGGATTTACCAGTGTTCAGTATATTGTAGAAAATGAAGCACATATCGAAAGTAATGAATTTCCGCTGCTGTCGGTATGCGAATCAATATTTATTTTGCAAGATGAAGATAACAAAAACAAATTCATTTGTTATCTTAATAATTATAAAACTAAGTTCAATAGCAAGCTTGAACTGACAAGAAGCGAAGTTGAGCGGCTGGAACATGCAATCATTGAATCAGGCAAAGCAAGAGTTGAAGGGAGTATACAATATATCCCTTATTTGAGAGATCCGGAGGACTGAGTAAGGTATGCTCTCTATTACGTTTGCTTTCCAATCGAATAAGTTGTGCCAGGCAAATCTTATTCAAACAGGAGTGCTTGAAATGGCCGGGTAGTTCGAACCTGGATGAGAAACACACCAGGATATTGCGGCAGTTGGTGAATGTAAAACCGTGGGCCAACCAACGGGACAGACCCGCTATATACGGCAAGGAGGCGCAGCCTTATCATGAATAGAATACTTCTGGTAGAAGACGACCTAAATATATCCAAAAATTTATCTCATCTGCTTTCCTCGGAGGGCTATTCGGTCGTGCTTGCCGACACCCAAAAGGTGGCGCTAGCCAAGATAGAGAAGGAACATTTTGATCTACTGATACTTGATATCGCGCTTCCCGATGGCAACGGTTATATTGTATGTACCGCCGCCAAGCGAAGCAGTGATGTTCCGGTCATCTTTTTGACCGCTTCCAATGACGAACTCAGTGCCGTCACAGGGCTTGACCTGGGTGCTGATGATTACGTGGTCAAGCCGTTTCGCCCGATGGAGCTTCTGGCCCGAATTAAAAGCGTGCTCAGGAGAAGCGGAAAAGCGGAGTCCGTTTTTGAGATCGGAAACCTTAGGATCGATTTATTGCATGGCACGGTTTATAAAAACGGCACCGAGCTGTTTTTGTCGGCGTTGGAATATAGGCTGCTGCTGGTGTTCGCCAATAACCACGGCATTGTGCTGTCAAGGGACAAGCTGCTTGGCGAGATATGGGACATAGCCGGAGAGTTCGTCAACGATAACACATTGACAGTCTACATCAAAAGACTGCGCGAAAAAATCGAGGATAACCCGCAAAATCCGCAAATCATCAAAACCATACGGGGGCTCGGGTACAGGCTGGGAGAATCATGATGGCGTTTTTACGAAACCGGGAGATCAGGATTTTTGCATTGCTGATGGCGGCAATCTGCGTTATAGCCGTAATAACCGGTTTTGTAATCAGCTTTATAACCGGAGTCTTCACGACTATATTATGCGGCCTATTCTGTATGGCCTTTTTTGTTTTTACCAGAAAAAGATACCGGGACATCGCTTTTTTGGGCGAACAAATCGATATCGTCCTGCATGGGAAAGATGGATTTGATCTTAATATGTTCAATGAAGGCGAGCTGTCCATTCTGCAAAGCGAAATCCACAAAATGACGGTGCGGCTTAAAGAGCAGTCGGACATGTTAAAAAAAGAAAAAGTGTACTTATCCGATTCTATTGCGGATATCGCCCATCAACTCAAAACGCCGCTGACGTCTATCAATATGATCGTCTCATTTCTCGGCCATTCCGATCTGGAACCCCAGCATCGCTTGGAGCTTGTGGGTGAGATGAAAAGCCTCCTAGCGCGGATCGACTGGCTCATAACCACGCTGCTCAAAATATCCAAAATCGATGCGGGCACAGCTATCTTTCAAAAGGAGCCGGTATCCGTCCCCATCCTGCTACAAAAAGCCGCCGAGCCTTTTTTGATTCCTCTTGAACTCAGGAATATTGAGCTTCGTGTAAACGGAGACGGAGTCGCTCAGTTTACCGGCGATTTGCGGTGGACCTCGGAAGCCATCGGGAACATCCTTAAGAACTGCATGGAACATTGCGAAAATGGCGGATTGATCGAAATTGATTATACCCCAAACCCCCTTTTTACAGAAATCATAATCAAGGATAATGGCTCCGGAATCGACGCTGATGACTTGCCCCATATTTTTGAGCGGTTTTACCAGGGTAAAGACGCCAAAGACTCAAGCTTTGGGGTGGGGCTTGCCCTTGGCCGCATGATTCTGTCTCTGCAAAACGCTACCATCAAAGCGGCCAACCGCACTGACGGCGGAGCCTGCTTCACAATAAGGTTCTACCAACAGGTTGTGTAACCTAATGGACAGTTTTGCATAATGGAAAAATCCAACCTGTCATTCTGAGCGTTAGCGAAGAATCTCTAAGATCCTTCGGCGTTGCCTCAGGATGACAATTCTAAAATGCCGGTTATTTTTAAGAAAAAAACGAATTATGCAAAAACCTCAATAAGGTGACATTATTGTTATATAGAAGTCACCGAGGTGTCATTTGGCCCGGCTATACTAAGGATACAACCAAATGATGGAGGAATGAGGATGGAAATTCTTAAGGTCGATAACCTATATAAAACTTATGGTCGAGATGAAAACCTCGTTAAAGCACTTGACGGGGTATCTTTTTCTGTGGAGAAAGGCGAGTTTGTTGTCATTATTGGGCCATCGGGCTCAGGAAAATCCACGCTCCTGCATATGCTGGGCGGGGTGGATACGCCCACATCTGGCCATGTCTATGTGGATGGTAAGGATGTTTACGCTCAAGATCCGGAACAGTTGGCTATATTCAGACGCCGGCAGGTGGGGTTGATTTATCAGTTCTACAACCTCATCCCGGTGCTTAATGTGGTGGAAAACATTACCCTTCCGGTATTGATGGACAACCGTCAGGTCAACCAGGAGCGGCTGCATGAATTATTGCAAACGCTCAACCTGACCGACCGTGCCGAACATCTCCCTAACCAGCTTTCCGGCGGTCAGCAGCAGCGGGTATCCATAGGCCGGGCACTCATCAACGCGCCCGCCATCGTGCTTGCCGACGAACCGACCGGCAATCTTGACAGCAAAAACGGGCAGTACATCGTTGAGCTTTTAAAGCTGAGCAACAAAAAATATCACCAGACGTTGATTATCATCACCCACGACGAAAACATCGCCCTGCAGGCTGACCGTATCATCAGCATCGAGGATGGGAGAATCTCCAAAGACGAGGTGATCCGCAGATGAATGTCTTCAGCAAAATTACATTGAGCAGCTTGAAAAAGAACCGCACCAGGACCATTGTCACCATTATCGGGGTTATTTTATCGGTGGCTATGATAACTGCCGTCACAACACTCATTGCCTCGCTGCAGAGTTTTATGATCCGGAATGTAATTGCCACCGATGGGGACTGGCATGTTCAATTTATGGAAGCTGACTCCGCTTTGGTGCAAAGACTGTCTGCGGATAACGAAGTAGCAGCGGCTGCGGTCAGTCAGAATATCGGCTATGCGGTGTTGGAAGGGGGGCAAAACGAAAATAAACCATATCTGTTTGTAGCCGGATTTGATGATAAGGCAATGGAGATGATACCGATACGGCTGCTCGACGGGCGGCTGCCGCAGAATGACCGCGAAATCGTTATCAACAGCCAAATAAACAACGCGGGAGTAAGATATAAAATCGGCGATACGCTGAATCTTACTCTGGGCCATCGGGTGCTGGCAGGCAAAAGGCTGGGGCAAAATAACCCGTTTGTCCTCGATGACCAGAACGGCGCTCCCCGCGAAAGCTTTGTGCCGGAAAGCCCAAAGGCCTATACCATCGTGGGGATATGTGAAAAGCCGAGGTTTGAGGACTATTCCGCGCCTGGCTATACCGTAATCACCAAGATGAACCTGGCGGAGCTGGGCGATGCCGACCGGGTAAATGTTTTTACCAAGCTCCGGTACCCGGCCAAGGTATATGAATTTGCCCAATCAGTCGGGGGCGGCTCCGGTTATACCTACAACAATGACTTATTGCGGTACATGGGCATCTCGAAAGATGAGACCTTCAACGCGGTCCTGTACCGCCTGGGCGGCATTTTCATCCTGCTGATTATGCTTGGCTCCATTTTGTTGATTCATAACTCGTTTTCCATTTCAGTCGCCGAGCGCACCCGCCAATTCGGGATCCTTTCCTCGGTGGGGGCAACCCCCCAGCAGTTGCGCAGATCAGTTCTCTTGGAAGGCGCGTGGATTGGATTGATCGGCATCCCGTTGGGCATTATGGCCGGGATTGGCGGCATCGGGATTACGCTTTCGCTGATGAGCGGTATATTTGCGAGTCTGTCTTACAGCGGTGTTCACATGAAGCTGTCACTTTCCCTGCCCTCGCTGGTGACGGCCGGCGTTGTGGGCATCATCACCATTCTGATCTCAGCCTATATTCCAGCCCGCAAGGCGGCCCGGCTATCGGCTATCGATGCTATCCGCCAGACAACCGATATTAAAATCAACGCCAAAAAGGTGAAAACATCAAGGCTGGTGCCAAAGCTCTTCGGTCTGGAGGGGACATTGGCCCTGAAAAACTTCAAAAGGAACAAGAAAGGATACCGGAGTACGGTGATCTCGCTGTTCGTCAGTGTCGTACTGTTTATATCGGCCAGCGCCTTTGGTATCTATCTCCAGGAAAGCGCGGAAACAACCATCAATGAATCCGGCTACGATATTCTTTTTAGGTCCACCCAGACCACAGATGAAGAGCTGCTGCTATATGAGAAACTGAGGAACGTGAGCGGCGTTTACGACAGCGGATTTTATAAAGCCCTTTATTTTGAAGCGAGCCTGCCTAAGGACCGATTAACGGAGAGATATTTGGAACATTATTACGGGGATTCGCTGCCGGCGGGTGATATGGTTCCCATCAATGTGGCGTTGTGTCTGGTTGATGACGGGACTTATGCGGCTTATGTAAAGGACCTCGGGCTTGACCCGCAGAAGTATGCCGGTGAAAACACCGACAACATGATTGTCATAACCAAGATAAATAAATACGATGATGAAACCGGACGGTATGTGTCGTTCGATGTGCTCCAAGGCAGCTTGCCCCTGTCCCTGCAGCTCTTCGCTCCGGGTGAGCCATCAGGCGGGAGCCAGCCCGGCCCGGAGATTACCGTCACATATATAGCCGACCGGATGCCGGAAGCTATTTCCGAATCCCGTGGTGCGGGCTTCTTGGTTTTTGCTCCCTATTCTATGAACAGCCGCTTTAGCGAAACTCGTGATGAACATCTGACATTTGCCTTTTTGTCGACCGACCCCGGTAAATCAGCGGAAGAAATGAATGCTATCCTAAAAGATGAAGGTATTTTTTCCGGATACAGCCTCTACAATATAGCTCAGATTCAGGAACAAAACCGTAATGTGATTATTTTGATCAATGTCTTTTCCTATGGCTTCATCCTGCTGATCTCGCTTATTGCCATTGCCAACGTATTCAACACGGTTTCCACCAATATCAACCTGCGCCGGCGCGAATTCGCCATTTTGAAATCGGTGGGCATGAGCTATAAAGGCTTTAATAAAATGATAAATTTTGAATGTGTTTTTTATGGGCTAAAGTCTCTGTTATATGGACTCCCGGTTGCGTTCATCATTACTTACTTGATCTATAGAAGTGTCATGACTGGCGCTGATGTTGCCTTTTTGGTGCCATGGATGAGTGTGGGTATCAGTGTTTTCAGCGTATTCCTGGTGGTGTTTGTCACCATGATGTATTCCGTCAGCAAGGTCAAAAAAGAAAACACGGCGGATGCACTCAAGAAAGAGGCATTGTAATTCAGTGCCGAAATAAATACTGCTATCGAAAAATAAAAGTATAATCCAACCTGGCTTTTCTATGGCTTTATCGGCGGGATCGTGATCTGTGCTTTCCAGTTTTGCCTGTCGCTGGTGATCCGCAGTTTTGCCGTACCGCTGGGGATCGCGTTGATCGGCGGCATATTAGGGCTGGTGGCGATGGCCAAGGGGTATGGGGTATGGTTCCCAGCTATTGCGTGCATTTCCGCCTTCAGTATATTTCTGAATATAGAAATATACTGAAATCTGTAGTATAATAAAAAAAACTATTTGGGGGTTACCATGCTGGATTATATGACTGTGAAGGAAGCGGGAGAAAAATGGGGCATCGGAAGCCGGATGGTAACGCTTTACTGTGCAGATGGGCGGATTAAAGGGGCGGAGAAAATCGGCAATATGTGGCTGCTCCCTAAGGATGCAGAAAAGCCTAAAGATGGCAGGTATAAAAGGGGGCTAAAAAATGGGAAGTAGTATGAAAGAAATGCAAAATAACATTATAGGGTCCTTCCAATCGCTCTTTGGAAAGGAAGAACTGCTTGCGAAAGTAATCGAGTGCTTCCCCTATCCGATTCAGGTTTACGATCCGGACGGAACCTCGGTGCTGGTGAATAAGGCTATGCTGGCTGAATATCATACGATTAGCCCGGACATGGTTGTCGGGAAATACAATATATTCAAAGATCCTTATATTGTCGCCTCGGGCCAGCTCCCCGTGTTAAAGCGAGCTTTTCAGGGAGAAACGGTCTTTTTCCCGGATATCAAAGTGCCTTTGGAAGATATTGCGGAGCGATACGGAGTAGAGGACTTCGATATAGAGGCCGTATACCAGGATATTACGGTTTTCCCTATTCTGGACGGCGAAAAACGGGTGATCTATGTCGCGGCATTTTTAATCAACAGGAGGGTTTATCGCGGCAAGGATGAAATTGAAAAGGCAAAAGAATACATAGAAATCCACTGGCTGGAAAGGTTTGACTTGAACGAAACGGCAAGGGCGGCCTGCCTCAGCAAAGCCCATTTCACAAAGCTGTTCAAGAAGCATACCGGTGTAACGCCTCATGAGTATTATACCAATTATAAAATCAGCAAAGTGAAGGAGAAGCTGCTGGATGCCAACCTTTCCATCGCCCAAGCCTTTGCCGCCTGCAACATGGACTATAACGGCCATTCCGCCCGAGTATTTAAAAATAAAACCGGACTTTCCCCTTCTGCTTACCGGAAAAAGTCAGAATAAAAAATTGCCATAAAAAGTAATAAGGGAAAGCCCGGCTTTTGTGTGTACGAAAGCCCGGCTTTTTTTATTGTGAATAAAACAAGGTTCCCGGGATCCGTCAGCAATCCTTGAATGCGTTGACGGGTAGGGGCTCTTATTTTCAAGATAGCACTTTCCTTACTAATTATAAGCATATTCAACCTATCCTCACAGCCAGCCGGCTAATAAAATATTGATAGCCATAATGAAAATATCGGCACTTTGGCTGGAAAGGAGCGTTCATATGGGCGGTAAAACGAAAAAGCAGCTGCTTGAGGAACTGTCGGAAGTACAGAAAATGTTGGAGAAAAGAACAGAGACTCAAGGTCATATGATAAGAAAATTTCAGACGCTTATCGAAAATGAGGGGCTGTTTTCTCAAATAATCGACTTTCTCCCTTATCCCCTCGCTATATTTACACCACAGCATACACTGTCCATGACAAATAAGGCTTTTGCGGCGGAAACAAAAACGCGGGTAATGTATCCGGAAAAAGGAGCCGCACGCATTCTTCAACACAAGATCAATGATATGCAACTGGCTGCCGCCATCACAGGGGTCTTTGCCGGGAATACCTTCTTTTTAGAGGACTTAAAGAACCCGTTTTCCATGTTTTCGGGAATTACGCAACAAAGCGCGTCGGAGCCTGACCTTTTTAATCGGGTCGTTATTTTTCCTGTTCCGGCCGATGATGCTGAAATCACCCACGGCGTGGTTGTGTTTATACCGTGAGCAAACAGGACAAGACAAGTAAACACAGGCCGCTGGCGGTTGCGTGAATAACAAACCCTACAAAAATATCATAGGAGGATAAACAATGAAAACAAAAATTTTTGCATTTATTATTGCCGGTGTAATGGCATTCACCATGCTGTCCATACCGGGCATGAGCGCATTTGCGGAATCACTCCCGACAGGCGGCAGTTTGGAGGCCCCTCAAAATCTGACGGCGGAGCTCAAGGAATGGGAAGATGGAAAGCCCTATTTTGCGCTTAAGTGGACTAACCCTCGAAGCATATGGGAACTGGGACGATACGGCGTCGAACATGGAGAGTGGGGCGCGGAGTATCAGATTGATATGAAGGTCGGCGACGGGAAATGGCGCTCTGACATGGGCGAGAGTCTTTTCGGGAATGCGCTTTCGTTTGATGAAGAATTGGATGAACCCGGAAATTATGTAACAGATGACGTTAAATGCGACCCTATGGATCTCGGTGTGGGCGGTACTGCCGATATCAAGGCAAATGTCTATCATTTGCGGGTGAGATACGCCTATTCAGCTAATCAAGGCAGCGATGACGAGCATTATATATACAGCCCGTTTTCCAATATTGCTTCTATCGGTACCGAAGCGTTCTACAAGGAAGCGTCCGACTGGGCAAAGTCCGAGCTTCAGAAATCCAATGATCTCGGCCTGATCCCCGGCATATTGAAGGGCGCCGATATGACAAAACCGATCACGCGCGAGGAGTTTGCCGAGCTTGCGGTAGTGCTCTATGAAAGGGTTACGGACAAAAAAAGCGAGCCGGTTTCTCCAAACCCCTTTACGGACACGGCAAATCCGCAAATACTGAAGGCCTATAATCTCGGGATAACCTCAGGAACCTCACAAACCACCTTTTCGCCCAAAGTGCTGATTAACCGGGAGCAATGCGCGGCCATGCTGTTCAGAGCGATTAAGGCCATTCACCCCCAGGGTGATTACAGCGTAGCAGGCGTTAAGGATTTTCCCGACCAGAAAAACATTTCAAGCTGGGCGGTTGAAGCAACAAAATATATGAATAAAGTCGGAATTATTACCGGCGACGCCCAGGGCAATTTTATGCCCAAGGCAACCACGCCGGCGCAGGAGGCCGCCGGATACGGCATGGCAACGAGAGAACAGGCCATAGCTTTATCGGTCAGGACCCATGATAAAGCGCCGGATATTAAAGCATCAAGCGCGGGCAATTCCAATCCCGTTGACAATTCATCGGGAAAGGCGGCAAGCAGCGGCGGCCGCTTACCCGCAGACATAATAGCCAGGCTGCCGGGCTGGCTGCCGGACTGGTTTCTCGACATCCCCATTGCTGCCGATGCGGAATTCGGCGCCCTCGGCGGGATATATCCACCCAGTGACGATATGATCATGATTGGCTACACGTCAGAACAAACTCTAGAAGCCCTGTATTATTTGTACGTTGATTTCATGAAAGGCTTGGAGGACTTTTTTACATACAAACAGGATGACGGAAGAGCCTACTATGTTCGCGGCGTCAAGGATGGCTGGGAGATAGATATATCCGTTGCGCTTAGCGGGGGAAATCTAGTGGGGATTCAAGTCAAACCGCATAAAGAGTATTAGTAAAAAGAGGGGAGTTCAATATGAGAAAATTCTTGTCATTGATTTTAATGCTGATACTTCTTGCGGGCATAATTACAGGCTGCGCAGGAGGAAAGTCACATACTGCAGCGCCTTCGGGGACCAATAATCAGAATGAGGCTGAAGCCGGTTTCACGCAAAATGTACCGGATGAAAACGGCGGGAAATCAACTCAACAGGGTAAATCGACAATTTCCGCCGGCTACAATGCCTACAAGCAGGCTCGTGACGCCTTTGACAAGTATGCTTTGGAGCAAAGTCACAGCCATGAAGTTGTAGATGTGGGTATTGGGCTTGTAAGCGCCTTTGAATTGAAGATTATTGAGTATTTACTGCCGCTTGTTTTTATCGGAGAATCGATAAACAGCACAGGACGGTATAACGAGGCCATGGAAACCACCATGCTGCAGACAGGCTGGGCTGACGACGCCAAGCTGACCGACAACGGGGACGGCAACTTTTTAGTGACAGGCACCTCCCGTGATGGCGGCGCAATGAGCATCAGGATTGAATACGATCCCGACCGGGACGATCTTCGCCTGGAGGCGCAAAAGGATGGAGAGCCGGCGCTGCTCTTTGAATATGCGAAGAACGGCGGCGGTTACGCGGCGCAGTATTATTTCAAGGCGATTACGGGCCGTGATTTCAGCGGTGCTAAAGAGCAGATGTGTGTTTACAGAACTATTTTTGATGGGCAAAACGGCTCCTGCGCCCGCTTTGACGGTATAGATGCCGAACCGGAAACTTTGCTTGGCGGCGTTCCCTCGGAGGAAGATTTCATCAGCGGAGCTACTCACTGGTTCACCATTGCCAATGGAGAATTTACAGGGAAACTGAACGGAAAGGCTTTTTAGCCAGCGCAGCAGTGAAAATATGCACAAATTTTTCAAGGAGGAACGGCAAGTGAAAAAGAGATTTTTGTTACCCATATTAATCTTAATAACAAATTGATTGGAGGGGAATTATACTACACTATAGATGATGAGAGTTTTGTATTTGGGGCTATGCATGACGAATGAATAACAACAAATTTATTTTTCGCATATAGTTGCTGTAATTTGCCCCAAACGCAAAAATCATTTGCGGTGAGTGTGGCGGTTTTTATGGTTCCAAGGTCTGGGGATCAAACACCAAATATCGGCGTACGGTATGGCGGTGCAATAAGAAGTATAAAAACTATAGGCCTTGGCAGTCATTGATAAAGTCATAATTCATGATGCTGATGACATCCATTTTACTTTCAGAGACGGTACGGTAATTAAAGTTTAATAATTATAAACAACTAATCCGCAGGGCTGGCTACCATTCCGTTGTGCGGATTTTATTGTTTCTTTCTGAAGAGTGCTATTTTGACAGTAAAGCTAAAGAATGAGCAAAAAGATGTTGACAATAGGTAACATGTTGCATATAATAAATGCGTAACATATTACCTTAATTATATTTGCGAGGTTGTACTATGAATCAATTAGAACAGAAGGCATACATTTTCGGGACGATATTTGCCTTGTCAAACAAATTGCAGGTGATTGGGGATAAATTTGATAAAAATATCACCATTAAACAGTGGCTGCTCCTGGTAAGTATTTCAAAATTCGAGGAACCACCGACAATAAGCGAAGTAGCCAACTATGTCGGCTATTCTCGCCAAAATGCCAAGCGAATGGCGGCTGTGCTGCAGGAACGAGGCTTTGTAACCATAGCCAAAGATGAAAACGATGCACGAGCTCTTCGCATTGCACGGACGCCAAAGTGTATAGAATACTTTGCCGGGCGCGATCAGAGGGAATTGGAATTCCTGGAGGAGATTTTCAATGGATTTGATGCTGAATTAACCGCTGGTTTTTATCAGGGCTTATCCAGGCTTGAAAAAAATATTGCAACGATGATATAGATAATGATGCAAACGACAGTTAAGGGGTTGTCGTGTCATCGAGATAAAACCAAATCAGAATTTGCCAAGGATTCAAACCCAACCCGAGAAAAATGGCTGTGTATAGACAACTATGGTGCGGTTTTACTATATGGCGTAAAGCCGAGTATATGAGGAGGGGCTGGCATAAATAAAAAAGGTATCCGAAATCTAGGCTTATTTATTTCCATTGTTATTATAAGCGGGTGGTTAGGGGTCCTGCTTGATTCTGTCCTCACCGAGCAGCCCGAAGGTGATTCTCTTGGTATGGGTGTATGGTTGGTATTACCTCTGCTGACTGCCTTGGTAATCATTTTAATTTCACGGTTCAGTTGGAAAGAACTTGGCTTAAAACCGAACTTTAAAGGCAATATAAAATGGTACCTGGCTTCGATTCTTATTTTCCCGGTTGTAACCGCCATCGTTATGCTAATTGGAGCAGCCACGAATTGGATAGACTTGTCCGCATTTGCTCTCAGACCTTTTATTGTCGCGTTTGGCAGTACTATGTTCGTTAATTTTATTATTGATATCTTTGAAGAGACTGCCTGGCGCGGTTATCTGACTTCCCAACTTCTCAAACTAAATCTTAATGACTGGAAGCTATATCTTATCGTCGGTTGTGTGTGGGCCGCATGGCATATTCCATATTATTTGGTTTTTTTGCCGGAGGCAGATATACAAGCGGTAATGCCAGTCAGTCGGGCTATCTATGTTGTCGTTGCTTTTACCACTTTCTTATGCTGGACGGTGATGTTTACTGAACTTTTCCGGGTAACAAAGTCAGTCTGGCCCTGTGTTATATTGCATACGGTGGAGGATTCACTTATAAATTTGTTAGTTATATCAGGTTATATCAGCATTGCTGTCGGAAAAGAAATACTGGTTTCCCCTATCAATGGAATCATTGCTTCAATTTTGTATTTAGCTGTTGGGCTGGGAATAAGAGCCTATAGAATAAAAGCTTGTGGAATGCGATCAGACCAAATCCTTATTAGTAAAGCTGAAGAGTGTTCAGGATGAGGAATAATGAGCGATCCAGCGGTCCATGGAGATGGTGTGTATGGATAGCGCCCATATTGAACTGATCGTTTAAGGAGTTGATTTTTTGTGAAAAGAGGTAAAAAAAATATGGTCTGGAGCCTAGCGGTTGCAGCGTTAATTGCCGGCATATTGATATGGTTTATCGTTCCTTATTCACCTACTAAAGCAGAATTTGCTAAATTGACCAGCTATCAAATGACTAAAACGATGACCCAAGGCGGGATTATTACTTCCGAAGATATTGCAGAATTGCCCCTGCCAGTGCAGAAGTACTTTCAGTATTGCGGATATATCGGTAAATCCAAAATGTCGAATATGATTATGCATTTTAACGATGTTGATTTTGTGTTAACACCAGACAAACCAAAGCTGAAAATAAAATACACCCAGTATAACTACGTAGCAGAACCAGAAAGATTTGCTAATATTAATACAAGTTTGTATGGTATCCCTTTCGAAGGTATCGATGCTTACCAGAATGGTGCAGGTTCCATGAAAGGTGTTATTGCCAAAACTTTTACTTTGTTTGATCAAAAGGGTGAAGCGATGGATCAAGCCAGTCTGGTTACCTGCCTGGCTGAAAGCTTGCTATTACCTACCTTAGCCCTGCAAGAATATATTAGCTGGGAAGAGATTGACGAAACTCACGCTCAGGCAGTGATAAATTTTTATGGAATATCAGCCAGTGGAATCTTTACCTTTGACGATAATGGCGCCATGACCAGGTTCACTACCAATGACCGAGAATATACCGATACCAAAGGCAATAGTCAAAAGGTAAAGTGGTCGGCAGTCTGTGGAGATTATGAAGAGGTTGATGGAATCAAGTATCCATCAAATCTAAAAGCCGTATGGCATTTAGAAACTGGAGATCTGGTATATTTTGATGGCCGAGATATAACCGTAAAATACGACGTGTCCAAGTGAGCCCGCTTTATTAAATGGGGGTAAGAAGAATGAGAATATGCAACCAGTGTCGATCGGAAATGATTAAGTGGTATCCCG
>JAHKLX010000057.1 GCA_020854835.1 Microcaldota archaeon | reverse complement strand
TTCTCTCTGTGAAAAATGGTTAAATGATATTGTTTTCCGGCAAAAGTACTTAGCTTTGCACGCAGGAAAGAATTTCGTGGAATGGGCTAAAGTGTATAAAGAATGCAGGTGACTCCTTCTTGCCAAAGGAGCATATATGCAGGCCAACACATTCGACGTGGTAGAGAGGCGCAAGCGCATCACATTTTTCAAGCTCGGTAAGCTCTGGGTCTTCAAGCAATTCTTCGATAACCACGAGCTCTTCAATGCCCTCCTGGACTACTATTTCCATCCTGAAACTGTCTATCTATTTCCTCAAGCACGCTTTCCACGTCAGGAGATGTATCTGGGGACTCCTGCGAGGATTCAGAGCTTTCTGCAGGTTCTTGTTGCGTTTCCTGTGGTGTATCTAATTCCGGCGCCTGTACTATAGGAGGATTGCTATTCACATCACTTGATTTGCCTGCCAAAGGCATGCCAGTGATGAGGTTGGTATAAGTACCCTTGCTTGAATCCCATAGATATTCTTCACCTTTGACATTGGCGTAATAGTCATTAGGAGCCATGTGCACGATTTGTAATGGCAATTTTTTTACTCCATATGCAGTCAGTACATCTATCGTAGCACTGAGGCAATTATTATTAACCACATTATATCCACGTGTCGGAAAACTCTTAATCTCCAAATTTGCGAGATTGGGGTTGTCATCAATAACCTCGATAATCTTTAATCCGTCATAGCCGAGGGCGTGAAATATAACTGCAACCTCTTGTAAAGTCTTGTGTTCTTCTACCCATCCACCGTTATCTCCAAATGCTACAGCCCCCCATAGAATAGTTTTATCAGGGTCGCCTTCAACACCTCCAATAGTCCATGTACCATCATCATTCTGAAAGCCAACACCTACATGCCCAAGATTATCTACACTAGCCGTCCTAACGGCTACTATTGCATTCGCATCTGCGTTACAGGTGCAAATACCCATAGAAAGAGCCATAAAGCATATCGCTGATATTATTTTTGTTATTCGGAGCATTACATCGATCCCTCCTCTATGTATCTGGATTGAAGGATCTAACGAAAAACTTTTGGGTCGAAAAGAAATAGCCAGCCAGAGATACGCGTGAGTGATTCGGTCACGGGGGGAACAATGCCCTCAAGCTCCTGGAGCGCAACGGCTTCGACTACGACCTGGTGGAGGACCTGAAAGGCCATGTGGTCCAGCTCTCCAAATCAGCGAAATATGCGCAGGTCCTGAAGAACTCCGTGGCCTTCAAGGAGACTGCGAACGAGAGGCTATTCCTGATGAAGGACCTGGCGGCGGTCGAGGAGGCGGTGGGCCTGGGCGCAAAAATAGTTGAAGCGGAGGTTGCCTTCTGACCAAAATGTCCTCAATTATTTCGGAGTTTTAAAATTAAATCTCTCATTCCCTCTTCTTTTTCCTTAAATTCATTTGAACTTATCTTTTCTAGTAGAATCTCGTTGTTTTTATCAAGTTTGTATATCCAAAAGCCTTCAGGAGATGCAATTACGAAGTTGTTGATCCCTAACAGCAACGAATAAGATTTTGCTTGCAGGACTGCTTCTTGAAGTCTTGCGTCATTTAGAATTTCTAATTTATCTTCAAAGAGTGTTAAAGTGCCTCTTTCGTCACGGATAATGAAATCCACAAAACAAGTATGGTACTGTCTACCGATTATAAAGTAACAAGGATATTGCCTTTGAAACTTAAATCCCCAATGCCGAAAAAGTGGTTCTAGGACAACATCTTCGAACTCTTCTTCGGTTGCATACTGACCTGAGCTAACCGTTTTTGCCACTGGTTCAGGGATTAAGTCGTTTTTCTCGCATACATCTTTTCCGATTATCTCCAACAATCTGTTGTATATTGAATAAGGCACTGGTGCTGTAACAACTCCCTGCGAACTGCATTTCGCGAAGCCCCAATTGCCTAGTACCGTATCATGTTTCATGTCAACCATTGTTATGTCTTTAATCGGTGTAATCTTTTTTAGTGGAACCCAAAAACCACCCCAACCACCGTAGGGGTCGAAATAGGGTGGTTCTGAGACAGAAAAAATGTCTGCTATCGCTTTTCTTGGAGCTTGTCTGTACATAAAAACCAGATCATTCACTTGCATCTCTTTTCTTCCTGACCAAATGACTTCGTTCTCTTTGTCTAACGAATCAAAATGAGTTTCTCCCGTAGCCATTATCCAATATCTGTTGTAACCATTTCTCTCCAAAAATAGGCTTCCAAGCCCTTGGTATAAGAAATAGTTTATTTTCTTGTGAATGAGTTTGTCTTTTACATCTGGCCACGCATCTGAGGCAAAAGAACGCATAGCTTCGTTTAATATGAGGTAGTTGTCAAAGCTATCTTTATTTTGTCCTATCTTATAAAATCCAAACTGAAATTTATCATAAATTTCACTCAAAAATTTCAATCCTGAAAATATCTCATTTTCTAACATTGAAACGCGATAGAATATGTATTTTTCCGGGTAGATATAATTTAAAACTAGAGATATTTTAGATATATTGTTTTTGAAAGACTCTCTTAATATCGAAATCGCCTTTTCTTCTTTCGGCAGGTCATTCAAAGATATGTCTTGCGGTAAATCGATATCTCTTCTCGAATTTAGCTCATACAAGCAATCTTCAAGTTTATATTGCCATATATCGGGATAAATCTCATTTGCATTTCGATCTGCGTCCTCAATCAGCCAATTTAAAACGTATTCTCCGTTCATGTGTTAACCTCCCGTCTTTGCTTATCGATAACTTTAACGAAATTTTCTGAGCTTTATTCCGAGCTCAGGTCCTTCAGCTTCTGGAAGGCCTCAGAGATCCTGGCAGCTTCCCTGCTTTTTTCCGCTTCACAATAATTTATAATCTCATCGATTGTCGCTCGTAAAGCATAGGTTTTCAAAGGTCTGCCTTTTCCGCTGCTCTTGATCTCATGCTCCGTGAGCCAGCCCCTTTCCCGCAAGGTTTGCATGGCTATGCTGACCTCCGGCTGTCTCAGGCCGGTGGCCACCTCGATATCCTTGGAAGATCTCTCGTTCTGATCTTTGAGGAATGTTATAACGCAGGCTACGGTTCTTTTTATGCCCAGGGTCTCCAGGCCCAGCATGAACTCCAAGTCCTTTTTGTCTGCGACCTTGATAGTAACGTCTCTAATGGTGCTTCCTCCTATGCTTTTGACAAATATCATACTCATATTAAAATTTAGGCCCGATATCCATTCCCGTTTGGGCCTTCCCTCTTCGGGGTAACCTTCATAACCACCTTTTTCCCATATCCAAGCGGCCCGGAGCTCCATGCTACCCCCTTAAAATTGCCTGGTTCTCTTCCGGGCCATCGATTCTAGGGCACTACAGAAATTAATCACTTCATGATTATGAAATAGCGGCTGGCCACTTCTTATGTAACAAGAAAGACAGAGTTCGTTATATAAGAAAGCAGCATTGGGGCACTGAGAGATATCTATTCAATTTCGTGTCTTCTTCCTCCTTTTGTATCTAAATCGCTTATTCCCCTTATGTAAAAATGGTCGCTTGATATTGATTTCTGGCCAAAGTACTTATTCTCATCTGGCCTATTTGCTTATCATGGCAGGAGTCTTGGAGCAGTTAATCAGGTCACAGAATAGGGTCGCGCACCGCGATCTTAAGGCTATGGAGCTGGAAGCCGCTAAAGAGATCCTGGCCGAGGTCTTCAGGATCAGGTTATCGGAGGTCGATGAGATGATCCGGTGCCGGTTTGAGGTCGGGGTCAGCGTAAAAGAAAATGGGTTGTGGCCACAGGAATTCCGGCTCTAAATACCGCGTTTGGCATAGTACTCATCAAGGGATATGTATTGGTCTTTTTCCTTCTGAAGCTTCTTATACTGCTCATCGGCGTAGGCGGCCAACACGTCCTCTTCGTGAACTTCCACAGTTGCCATTGATACCTCTAATATCCATGCTTGGTTATTAATGTTCCCTATAGGCGGAGTCTCTCTTCTTCGGGAAGAGATCTGTGACATATATGGCCTGGCCCTCTACAAAGTACATGGCTCTGAATTCGCCCATCCTCAGACGGTACATCGGAGGCCTGCCACTACCTGCAACGATGTCTATATCACGGCCTGCGCGTGGGTTGAATGGTTCCTTTTCCAGCTCCTTGAGATGCTTCTTGATGTTCTTAGCCCTCTTATCGTCGAGGCCATCAAGGCATTTTCTGGCATCGGGTGAGAGCATCACGGTGAACGGCATTGAGACATCATCTCCAGAACTGCCACAAGTGCTTATCTCATTTCTTCCTTTACCTTCTGGAACAACTCAGGATACTTTTTCTCCAAGCCTTCCTCTAGGATCTTCCTGGCTTCTTCTGAGATAGAGAACTCTGGAGTTGTCTTCTTTAGGTACCACATTACAGCAGAGATCTTGGGGCTCCAGATCGCTATAGATTGCCTATTGCTGCCAGCACCTTTGACCGCTTCACCTAAAGCCTTTAGGTTTAAGCCTTTAGCCTTAGAGTCTAATCCTTTGTCCTTTTTGTCTAAGGATTTAGGCTCATTGCCTTTAGGCTTAAGGTCTAAGGCTTTATCATTTATGTCTAAGCCTTCAGGTTTGGATGTCTTGGATTTCACTCCGGCCATTAGGTGCTTAAGCTCTTCTCCGGCTCCTGGATTCATAATGCCATCACCTCTTTTGCTAAATTTGAGTAAGCCAAAGCTCCTGGAGAGTCTGGAGCATGTATTGAGATAGGAAGTCCATAGCTAGGAGCCTCAGCTAACCTGATATTATTGGGAATTACGGTTTTGAATACATCTTCTCCCAGGGATTCCTTAACCTGAGCTACTATCTCTTTGGCCATCTTCGTTCTGGGATCGAATATGGTGAGCAGATACCTCTTCTTTATATCATACCCCAGATCGGTCTTAATCAGCTCCAGGAGATCGAGAATCATGGAGAGGCCCATGAGGGCAAAGAACTGAGTCTGAATAGGGATCAGCACCATATCAGAGGCTACCAGAGCATTGAGAGTTAAGAATCCCAGAGTGGGAGGAGTATCTATCAGCACATAATCATAGCCTTCCAAGCTTCGGAGCTTCGGCCTGAGTACTGACTCCCTGGCAGTGAGCTTGGAAGCCAGCTCCAGTTCTGCTTTGCCCAGGAAATTATTGGTAGGGGCTATATCCAGGCCTGAGACCATTGTATTCTTGATCAAGGCCCTTATGTCTAAACCCCTCATCAGCACATCATACATGGTCTTATCCAGCTCGTTTAGGCCCAAATGCCTTGTAGAAGAGCCCTGGGGATCTAGGTCAACTAAAAGAGTCCTCTTCCCATTAAGAGCCAGATAAGCCGCCAGATTAACTGCAGTGGTGGTCTTGCCACAGCCTCCTTTCTGGTTAGCAATGGCTATTATCTGCATGGCCTGAAAGATTAAGGTCTAAGGCTTTAACCTTTTGGCCTTAGGTCTGATGTTTAAGGTTTTAGGTTAAATGGTTTAGCCTAAAGAATCTCTCCCCCAGGTGCTATGAGCCATTGAGCAAGGAGAAAAGCGATTCTAGAGCCTTACAGAAATTATTAAAATGGCTGGATTAATTATCGGAGAGCCCCAGGGCCTCCCTCTTCATCTTCCGTGCTTTCTGGAATGCCGTCTCGTGGTCCACCTTCTTGCAGCTCCCCAGGTGGACATTTCGGACCTTCCCGCCTTCTTGGTGCTCTTCGCTTTCTCCATCTGCGAGTTATTCACATCACCATTATACGGGTTTCGAAAACATAAAAATAAAGATGTTGAATAAAAAGTTGTATGCACTTGGGCTAGTTCAAATTGTTAATTAATTCCGTTACTAGGTCACTATCTTCATCCTGAAACTGTCTATCTATTTCCTCAAGCACGCTTTCCACGTCAGGAGGTGTATCTGAGGATTCTTGTGAGGGTTCAGATGTATCTGAGGACTCTTGTGAGGATTCAGATGTGTCTGAGGACTCTTGTGAGGATTCAGATGTATCTGAGGACTCTTGTGAGGATTCAGAGCTTTCTGCAGGTGGAGTGTCTAATTCCGGCGCCTGTACTATAGGAGGATTGCTATCCACACCATTTGGACTGTAATAAACCCTACCATCATTACCAAGTTTAAGGTGCTCCGTTGCGTATTCAAAGAAAAGATCTTTGTGAGCCTGCTCACCGGTGTAACCAATTGGAGTCGTGCTCTCCGCATTTTCATCTCCATTTGGGGTTATTGGAAGATCAAGTTTTACATCATATATCGCAATCTTTGAATTAATTTCCTTGTTGGAAAACATATCATTAGAAAATCGGAATTGATAGAGGTCTCCGGCCAGTAATTGATCATCTTCCGATTGAATAACTACAATATTTTTTACAGCACCGCTTACTAATATATCTTCAATCGCTTTTTCGAAATCATACTTTAGGGTCGTCGCCGCCGCTAGGCCAGTAGTCAATCCCGAGTTTTTTCGTGTCTTGGCAGCCATAGGCGAAACCAATATAAGTGTATCACAAGTTAATCCATACTTAGCGTTATCAGCGAGAGCCGCTACAGCAGTTGAAGTGCCACCAGAATACGCCACAATAGTCTCATAATGATTAGTACCATCCTTTTTCTTTAAGCCCTCTAGTTTCTTTAGGCCGTTTTGTTCTGTTGCCTCTCCTCTTGCAGCCTTATTAACTTCCTTGATATTAGTTGCTTCGTCGGAATAGTACATCGGAAAGTAATATGCATCCAAATCGGCAGCAATTTTTTTGTAGTCATAATTGGCGGTGCTGGAACATGGTTCAACACACACCGGCTTATCCTGGTTGATTCCTCCAAGTAGAAGGTTTCCTCCACATGCTACACCTGAAAACAGCATCGTCAGAAGTGACGCGATTACCAAAGAACGGATTTCCAAGACTATAATCCCTCCGCTATCTTCTTTCAAGATTGCAAGATATGATGAAAAACCTTTCGATGACGCAAGAGTCTCATTCCCGGAGGCAGAATAGTTCTATGACATCTTGCTCAATCTCTATTAAAATGACACAGAACGTTTCAGGTTGCACGTACTCAGCCATCCAGCAAAAAAAGACCAGAATCGGAGCCTACAATATTTTTATGAATATGCTTCTCCCCTCACACCCCCTACCTTTGCGCTCCAGATTCTACAGCGTCTTTTTGATTTCACTGATAACGATTTTTCGATAACGGGCAATTGTCGATAAATTATTCCATAGTATTTGGAATATTCAGGTAGGCAAAAGCAAAAATAGGGCTTGTTAAGAGGATGGCAAAAAGATAGATGGATTCATGCTGGTTATACGCACTGAACGGATCTGAGACAATCTCTTAATTAACCTATTTACGGCATCTAAAATTAACCGTCAGTGCCTCCAAAGTATTCAGCAATATTGGTAAGAAAATCTGGATTCAGGGATTTAATCAATCCATGCTTTCTGAGGACATCCACTTTTTCTATCAAGTCCTCCAAAGAAAGATAGCCACAAACCCTATTCAAGGGTCTTTCTCTCAATTGGAAGGTGGGACGAATTATTTCTTGTTTCACTTTATCTCTGCGCTCATAAGATGCGACCAAGTAAATCTTTATGTCTAGATTTGGCTGAAGTGCAAGTAGATCGCTCATCCTAAGTAGGCCCGAATAAATAGATGTGGTAGATTCTACCTCAAAAGCGGATACAATCGAATTACCCTTCAGCCAAAGTACATCAATCAATTCGATAGTTCGTTGCGTAGCAGGATTGAATTGAGTAGGCAACTCTTGAGAAATGTGGGGAAGTGTACCCAAAGTCTGGCCTTGATATGAGCGGGACCTATCATTGCGGGCAACCCACACATTAAGTCCCATTTCTGCTCCCAAGGTTAATAGAAGATATTGGATTTGAGTATGATCCGTACTGGTGGCCGTTTCGATTACTGAAGCATCCTCACATTGCATAGCATCTTCACCTTCTTCAGCTTCAGGAACGCTTACTATCGCCTCTATCTTTTTATCGCCAACCTTGCTTTTTGCTTTAAAAAGAGGTGGCAGGTAATTCTTAACAGCTACCAACCAATGAGAGAACATATCGAAAAGATCTACTGCGAGCATTTTTCCGCCACTCATTTTCTGTAAATCATTAGCTAGATATTCTACCAGGATTAGAGCTGCACTATTGGCCTCGGGGTAATCGATAAGACTCTGGGTGTAAGATGTCCCCGTGAAGTAATTGAGAACAAGGCGAGACTTTTTGTTGAATATAACGAATTTGTCCGAATGAAGCGCGTTTAGAATAGGTGTCAAAGTGCCTGCTTGGAACCCTTTTGAGTACGGGGAAGCGGCAAAATTATTACAAGCCTGTAAGAGCTGATCTGGCTTTTCGTTACAATAACGAACAAAATTAAATATCGACAATGCGACTTGAGGCCAGTCTTCCTGCCTAACTATCCCAGCGGCCTCCAATCTTTTCCTCGCATCTGTCATAAATACTCCTGCAGATGAAACCCAAAATTCTCTTTTTCGGTTGGCTGGCGTATCTATATAAGGTAAAAGTTTTGACAAAGCGTCTTCGGTGATATCTTCACCACGTTCCCTAGATTCGATTAATTTAGCCAAATTACTTCGAGCCTGTCTTCTTCCTTCGTCGTAGTAAGCCGAGTGCCTCTCACCATTAGGAGATAACAGATATGATCCGACAAACTCTTCAAACAACATCAAGAATTCAGCTCGTTTATCCGAAGCAAGATTGATTAAAGAAACGTCTTCTTTCATGTTATCCTCCCGTATGTAAATTATCAAATATTATTTTAAAGCTCATTCCGACATCCTTCATCGATTAGTATTACATTCTCGAAGTTCTGAGCAAACCAATTTCTCGACTCGGTATGGTGCCGCCAAATATCTCTCCCTCGGGATGCCTTAACCATCGCTCACAGGAAAAGGCTTTGGGTCACTACCAGGGACAGAGCTTGAAACTTTTCACCCTTTTAAGGATTAAGATTATGGCCTGCTTTTGGTGCATTAGTATATAAAGAAAGATTTGTATTGAGATATGCTTATGGATCTATTCATGTTGTTATAGGCCCAACACGAGGGGGAGGCCCCCTAAGCCTTAATCGGCTCTGGGCTCTGGCCCTGGGGAAAATCCTCCTCTACCTCCTCTATGGTAATATGCTGGGAGAGATCCTCCTGGGGTTTGGCTCTGTTCTTGGAGTCCTTTAGCTCCCTCTTCTGTTCCTTTACTGCCTTCTCGTACTCTATGGCCAGCACCTGAGCAGAGATCTTTGCCCCTACCTTTTCAGCCCAGTTTCTAGTACTAAACTCTGTTAGGGCATCTGGCCTAGATCCTTTCAGGGAGTTGGTATTATCCTCCAAAGCCTGAGCCCAAACCGCTTCTTCTGGGGTCTTTGGTAGTGTAATAGAGGTTTTCCCAGCTACATCATACAGGCCTACAGTCTTTAGGATATGAACCGCCGCCGATATTGCTATCTTTTCATCCTCACTATGTAGGCCATTGGTAAGAACGTTCACCGCTTCAGAGGCTAAGGCCCTGAGCCTTAACTTTGAATCCTCCCATAAAGCTTCTCTTTTGGTATTCAAATCCGCTGTAAAAAACGGGTTTTTGTGCCATTTTGTGATTGTTTCACGCCTGACACCGACTATTTCCGATACCTCTCTATCGGTTTTACCTAAAATTAACAAGTCGATTGCATTGAGCTGTTCTGGAGTAAGCTGGGGAGCTGGGGAACGATCCCAGAGCCTTTTCTGCATATTATCTAATTCTTTCTCTGTTGCCTCGTCAAACATTGAATCACCTCTTACAGCCTGGAAAGTCTTCTTTCTCTACGTTCTAGAGATCCCCGGCCTTTGGGGGATTCCAGATACCTAATTTTCTCAAAAGCATTGGCTATATCATCCTCTCCTAATTCTCTGGCCTCTGCTATCAGCTCATCAAGGGAAGGAAGAGGAGGATGCTTCTTCTCTCTGAGAGAAGTAAGGGGAGGAGAGCTATTCTTCCTGGCCATGTAGCACCTCCTCTATTCTCTCTGATTCTAATTCGCTGGCCAGGAGAGCCTTACAGAGATCATTAGCCATAAATCGAAGCTTCTCCTGGGCTATTAGATCTACTAGGCCCGTCTTCTTAAACCGCCAAAGAGAATCTTCACTAACCGAAAATTCCCGCGCTAAATCCGTGAGTTTCTCTCCATAGATCATCCTGGAGACTATCTCTCTCCTTTTGGGATGGAGGATAACCTGACTCTGAGGCCCGCGTTTACCTATTGAGATACCTCCCTGATACAATGATACAAAAATGATACAAAAATTAGGTTAGGGCTCATTGAGATACTCCTCTAGCTCCTTCTCCATCTGCTCAGTTAATCGCTCTACTTCAGCTATGGTATCCTCGATAGAGGGAAGATCCTGGAGAGACTCTTCCAGGGTTTGGACACTTCGGAGCAGCTCCTCCAGACTTAATTCTTCCAGAGATTCAAGCTCCTGGCTGGAATAGTTCCTTCTGGAAGGTTTCTTTTTTTTAGTGGTAAAATTTGTAAACTCTGGGCTTGAAGTCGCAAAAGTATCAGGTTCTTTGATATCGGTTTTAGATTGTGACTTTCTTTTTGTGACTTTCCTTTTTCTGGTAGTCCCCCCTAATTAAGTTTATATTCCTTCATTGCATATTTAGCTTGGGGAATGCAATGAAGGCAGGTAGACTGGCAATTGCTGGTTCGTTTTGCTGGAATAAAGACTGTCCTGACTATGGCAAAGTGGATCACGG
>JAHKLX010000021.1 GCA_020854835.1 Microcaldota archaeon | reverse complement strand
AGAGCATATGAATCCGGGAGGAGATGCAGCAGAACAGGTAGTGAGGATGTCACTTGAAGGAGTGGAGGTCGCTGCCAGAATAACAGGCACAGGAGCCAAGAACATAGCGATACTTCTTGCAGCGGTGCTGAAGGAAGAACAGAAGACGAGAGGCAAGGCCAGGATGACCAACATGCTGAAGTCAGGAAAGGAACTGAAGGTCTATTCCATAAGGCAAAAGGATCTTAAGACCTTCGCTAAGGAAGCAAAGAGATACGGAGTTTTGTACTGTGTGCTGAAGGACAAGAACAGCAAGGATGGCGATGCAGTAGTGGATGTCATGGCAAGAGCTGATGACGCATCGAAGATACAGCGTATCACTGAGAGGTTCAGATTCGATACCGTGGACAGGGCGACCGTAATAGGCGAGATCGCAAAGGAAAAGGGAGCGAAGGCCGAGCCATCAAAGGCAGCGGAGAAGATGATTCCAAACCCCTCACGAGCGCAGACAGAGAACGTGCCTCTGTCAGAGCGCAGCTCGAAGCAAACAAGCCGTTCAGGATCAATGAATGGCGAAAACTCTAGGGAATCCGTCAGAGAGAAGCTGAACGGATATAAAAGCGAAGCGGAAAAGTCCAAGGCAGCCAGGACTAAGACCAGGTCAAAGGGAAGCCGCAGCACAGCACGTAAAGCGCCAAACAAAAATAAGGCGAAAGGAAGGTAGATGAAATGGACAGAAGGAAAATATATCTTACGCTGGAAGAGTATGAAAGGAACATCATATTCACAGCGCTGAATGAAATGAGGAATGCCATGATCGTGGAATCACGCCCCACTGATACCGTAGACGACCTTATGATCAAGGTGGACAGCGCAGGCGGAAAGAGATCCCGCGTAGCGGAAGGGAATGCACTTGAAGGATACAGATAAGCGCACTATGCTGATATTTTTTCTCTGCGGTCTTATCCCGGTGATCTGGGCAGCACTTAAGATCGTGCCATACACTGATGAGAATGTGTTTGACATAATGGCAAAGCTGGATGTGATTTTTTATGATCCGTTTCGTTTGCAGCTAACAGAGAACAGCCTGCAGGTCGTTCTTATTTTTGTGGTCGTATATGTAATGGGTATTGGCATATATTATTCCACCAGGAGGAATTACCGCAGAGGAGAAGAGCACGGCTCGGCATCGTGGGGCGATGCTGCTACCGTGAACAAAAGGTATGTGCAGAAGCCGCCTGAGTCAAACAAGATACTTACGCAGCATGTGAGGATAGGCCTTGACGGCACAAAACACAGAAGGAATCTGAATGTGCTGGTCATAGGTGGGTCGGGCGCAGGCAAAACGCGGTTCTACTGCAAGCCTAATCTCATGCAGGCCAATACTTCCTTCGTAGTGCTTGACCCGAAAGGCGAGCTCATAAGGTCGTGCGGAGGAATGCTCCGTGACAAAGGCTACGATGTAAAGGCCCTTGATCTGATAGATATGGAGAAGAGTCACTGTTACAATCCTTTTGTCTATCTTCGCGATGACAATGATGTGCAGAGACTTGTGACGAACCTGTTCAAGTGCACCATGCCGAAGAAGGCGCAGAGCCAGGATCCGTTCTGGGATACGGCAGCGCAGATGCTGCTTCTTGCACTCATATTCTATCTTAAGTACAAGGCGCCTGTTGAGGAGCAGAACTTCTCGATGGTCATGGAGATGCTGAGAGCAGGAGATGTGGATGAAGAAAACGATCAGCCAAGTCCGCTCGATAATCTGTTCTTTGATCTCGAGAAGACAGAGCCTTACCATATTGCGCTCAAATATTACAGGGCGTACCGTTCGGGGGCCGCAAAGACACTCAAGTCGATACAGATAACTTTAGCTGCGAGGCTTGAGAAGTTCAATTTGGAAAGTCTATCAAAACTGACAGTGACCGATGAAATGGATCTGCAGCAGCTGGGAGAAAAGAAGACTGTGCTTTTTGCGCTCATACCGGACAACGACACCAGCTTCAACTTTCTGGTGTCTATTTTGTACACGCAGTTATTTCAGCAGCTCTTTGAGTGCGCTGATAAAAAGTATGGTGGAGCGCTTCCTGTGCACGTCCATTTTCTGATGGATGAGTTTGCGAATATAAGCCTGCCCAATGACTTTGACAAGATACTTTCGGTAATGAGATCGAGGAACGTATCGGTCAGCATCATACTGCAGAACCTTGCGCAGCTTAAAGCGTTATTTGAGAAGCAGTGGGAATCCATCGTAGGCAACTGCGATGAGTTCGTATACCTGGGTGGCAATGAGCAGGCAACGCACAAATACGTCAGCGAGCTTCTCGGTAAGGAGACCATAGATACAAACACATATGGAAGATCCATGGGAAGGAGCGGGAGCTATACTACCAACTGGCAGCTCACAGGCAGGGCTCTTATGACTCCGGACGAAGTAAGGATGTTGGACAACAGATACGCGCTGCTTTTTGTGCGTGGAGAAAAACCGGTAAGAGATCTGAAGTTCGATATACTCTCTCACCCTAATGTATATCTTACAGAGGATGGGAAGAGCAGAGCCTTTGAGCATGGGACCGCTGACAAAGCGATGTTCACCATAGCGCTTACAGGCGATGCATTTGAAGCACTGCAGGATAGCAAGGCAGAGGATGTGCCGGAAACAGGATACGTACTGCTTTCGGAAGAAGACGTTGAAGATGAGATGAGAAAAGAAGAGATTGGAGATGGTAAATTTGAAGAAGATACAGGAAAATGAAGAATTGGATAAGGCAAAGAGAAGAAGCAGGAGAGCCTT
>JAHKLX010000032.1 GCA_020854835.1 Microcaldota archaeon | reverse complement strand
TAATCTGCCTCATACTGCCGCATTATCCGCTCCCAGTTACCAAGTATGTACCTTCTTGCTTCCTGCACAGCTTTCTTCTTTGTTTCCGGCTCGGTTGTACTTAATTGATATTAATAAAATCTAATTCGAACAACCTGCTTATATGAAGCTTTCCAAATCTTTCATTTCACTGTGACTTATTGTTTTATCTTTAACTTTTCAGCCAGTTTATGTAGCATGTCAATTGTCATGGATGAAAGGTCATATTTGGGACACCATCCCCATTCCTGCCTCGCACAACTATCGTCTAGGCTGTTTGGCCAACTGTCCGCAATGGATTGTCTTACCGGATCCACGTCGTAAGACATCTCAAATTCAGGGATATGTTTTTTGATTTCTGCCGCCAGCATTTCCGGTTCAAAGCTCATCGCAGTAACATTGAACGCATTCCTGTACCTCAGCTTATCAGGATTTGCTTCCATTAGATCATGAATCGCCTTCAGGGCGTCCGGCATATACATCATATCCATAAATGTCCCGGCTTTGATAAAGGACGTATATTTTTTGTTCTTTAATGCTTCGTAAAATATATGAACTGCATAATCGGTAGTCCCGCCGCCTGGGAGAGTTTTATAGGAAATAATTCCCGGGAATCTTACTCCTCTTGTATCTACGCCAAATTTCCAATAGTAATAATCGCAGAGTAATTCTCCGGCGACCTTGGTCACCCCGTACATCGTATTAGGTCTTTGGATAGTATCCTGAGGTGTATTATCAACAGGAGTACCGGCTCCGAATGCAGCTATGGAACTGGGTGTAAATACTGCTATGCCTCCTTCTCTTGCTACCTCAAGTACATTGTAAGTTCCATTCATGTTGATTTTGTAAGCCTCCTGAGGATTGTCTTCCGCCTTTGCCGAAAGGATAGCCGCAAGATGAATGATTTGATTTATTTTATATTTTTTACATATATCGGCAATCCCCTGTACATCATTAACATTGAGTATTTCAAAAGGACCCGTTTCAAAAAAATTCTCATCTCCGCGCTTTCTTCTGCTGCTTGCGATAACATTGCTTTTGCCATATTGCTTCCTTAAATACATTGTAAGCTCCGTTCCAATCTGTCCCAGCGCTCCGGTGATCAATATTCTTTTCATATGAAATCCCCTCCCGTTTTGTTTCATATAACTAATTATAACAAAAATAGGCGCATTTAACGACTCAATGTGTTAAACCAACCCTCCTTTAAAGGGAATCTGCCGCCACTACTTCCGAAGCGTTTTCGTATACATCAAAGCAAAAGTGGTGCACCAAATGAATGAAATCCTTATCTACCGTCATCCCGACTATAGTTTATCGATTTATAATATATTGGTGAATATCTATATCCGTTTATGCATCTTTTGAGCTGATCATTTATCTTTTCCGGGCTCAGTTTTCTTTCCCTTTGTGATTCTGACCAAGCTTTCATGCTCTCATACTCAGGGTCTGTATCGTCCGCCATAATGCGCATATACTCTTTATATCCCAGAGAGCCGCCTACATCTTCCGGAGGCCTTTCTCCCCTTCCTTCCAGGTAAGTTGCTTTGAACACATTAGCCTTTATTACCTTTTCAAAAGTTATTATATGTTCCCATGAATCACCAAAGTCATATCTGTAAGTCACTTCTTCGTATTCCGGAAAAATTTCCTTAAGTGCAATGAACCTTTCCTGCAGGATTTCATAAGCATCAAAGTCCAACCATTCCATGGTTTCCGGATCGTCATCCGTTACGACCAATTTAGTCTTAGCGCCTTCCTTCACTATCACGAACTCGTGCAAATGATAATTGTGCCAGTCAAAGACTATTTGAATGATGTTATGAAGATGCCTGAATGAATAGGTTGACGGCACCAACACTCTTCTCCAGATATCAAAACCATCTATATCAATCTTTATCTTAAGCTGATAGAGTTCTACGTCTAATACATCTTCCAAATTTTCACCTTTGCCGCAATAAATGCCAAGACACTCAATCATCTTTTCTATAGGATGAAACCACTCTCCACTTGGTGAATTCTGTATGGACCTACCCGTCACAATACTTATGTATCTTTGTGTTAGCGTACTCTCATCCAGGTATTTCTGCATAAACTCCACTTCATAAACAGCGTTATTCATCTTTGCTACCATGCTTCTGTTCGCTGTTTTTGAAAACGCAATCTCGCCTGCATCTGCCATATATCTGTTTATTACATCTTCACGTATGCCTTCCATACGCAAAGCCGTTATTATTCCCTCTTTAATAAGCTCTTTCATTCTTGCGAAATCCTTCGGCTTCGGCCTGTATATAACAACTGTATACCTTGTTTCGTTATTCATAAGAACTACCGCTTTTCTTCTGTCCATATTTACAATATTGGCATGCCAGGCTTTTAGGCTGTTGGGTAAATGTTCATGCCCCTCCCGCGGTGTCAATTTATCTTTTGTAATCTTCATTTTATTCAGCAACGCCTGTGTGCATTGAATAATCATACATCTTACCTCCATCGTTATTTTCTATGCCTTTTTCAGATGCTCTTCTAAATCCTCAAACCTTTCCTGAACAGCCATTATGTCTGTTTCATCCTTTGCCACAGCCAGGGCTTTCTTATATAACTCCCTGGCCTTTTCATAATCATCCTCTTTATCATAGAGATAAATGTCACCCCATCCGATATATCCCCAGGAGTTATCCGGATAGTCCTGTACCAGCGTTTCAAACTCCAATTCGGCCCTTTCATAGTCTTCGAGACTGGAATATGTTTCTGCAATGTCACGTCTCATATTATGGATAATCAATTCGTCCTCATCAGGGAAGTAATCACAAAACTCCCTGCAGTACTCTATCCTTCTTTCAAAATATCTTTTATCCTTCAAACCAGCATTGTGTAATTGCATCTGTAAGTCCTGGCAAAAGTTTCTTATAAAAAAGCTTCCTTTGTACTGCTTGTTCAGAAAATCCAGATTTTTGAATTCCGGTTTAAATCTGTACTTCATCGCCTCCCATACGTCCAACCATATATCGCAGGCTGTCCTGGAATCATTTTCGGATAAATATTCAATGCCTTTATCTATTAAGTCACTCATTTGCTCCATTGACAATATATGCTTCGGTGCTAACCTCTCCCATAGTATCCATGCGGCAAGCCAGACAAAATCTTCTTCCCTGCCCCTTGCAGTCACTTTATAAGTCTCGAACCAATTTTCCGAAAGCTGCTCCGCTGAGTAAAACCTTTCTATATCCTTTAAGAAAGTGCCTTCTTCAAATGGAATACCAAAGCCTTTTAACTGTTGAATGATTTCAGGGGTGCTCATTACGTTTACTTCTTCATATATAAGAAAGCCTTCTAAATATCGGGGAACGCTTTTACCTAAAACATCCTTTACAGGCTTATCGATACAGCACTTCTTGTACTTTTTACCGCTTCCACAAGGGCAAGGGGCATTTCGACCTATTTTTGTACCTATCACTAATTCCTCCTTTGCAAAATATTCCTATTATGAGTTCAGTATTCGTTACACAGAGTGATTCTAAATGTTTCTATTTGAACCTCTTTTACAACATTACTATCGTGTGCGTAATTACCATTAATCTTTACTGAATGCGTCAATATATTTTTTATATACAAATATTTTCTTCCGTTTCCGGTTATCAAGGCTGCTTAAGATACCTTCCTCGCACAGCCTGTCTAATAAACGTGAACTTGTGGAGATGCTAACACAAAGCTTTGATGTTGCTTCTTCGATACTGATAGTCGGTTTATCAAATAATCCTTCATATATGGACAAAGCGTTCTCACTAGTCCGTCCCAGTGAATTTATCTTCCTCAAATCATCTTCACGTAATATCGCAATTTCTCGCGCTATGTCAACTGCTTCCTTTGCGGTATCGATTACACCGGTCAAAAAGAACTTTATCCAGGCTTCGTAATCGCCTTTTGTATGGATATTGTAAAGACATTCATAATAGGTTTTTCGATTCTGCTTTATGAATTTGGATAAATAGAGCGTCGGCTTATGCAAAACGTTGTTAGCTGCAAGATAAAATACTATTAATAGTCTTCCTACTCTCCCGTTGCCGTCCAGGAATGGATGGATCATTTCGAACTGGCTGTGTATCAATGCTGCCTTAACCAGAAGCGACATCTCATCTTTTTGGTGCAAGAACTTTTCAAAATCATCCAAACAGCTTCTTAAGTGGTCTATAGAGGGTGGTACATAGCTTGCCGTACTTATTGAGTACCCCCCGACCCAGTTTTGCGTTTTTCTGAATTCACCAGGTGTTTTATTCTCACCCCTGACGCCCTCCATTAAAATGGCATGAATCTCTCTTATAAGCCTGAGTGAAAGAGGAAGTATCTCTAATTTCTCGAAGCCATAGCTTATTGCCTTAATATAATTCTCAATTTCTTTTACATCATTTGGAACTTCATCAGCCATTCCTGCTTCGGCTTTTATCAAATCGGAAAATGTTGCTTGCGTACCTTCTATTTGCGATGATAGAGTTGCTTCCTTCCGTGCATACATATACACAAAAAAGTTTGGAGATATAAGGTTATCTGTTACCTCATCCAATCTTCCGATGTACCTGCTTGCTTCGGATATTAGATAAATAATCTCATCATCATATTGAACCGGCGGGTTATCCGGCGGAAGTGGTGCAGGAATAAAACAGGAGTATTGGGCATTTCCACTACCTGCTTTTATCAGTCTTCCTGCTCTCGTTTTCATAAAACCACTCCTCATTTTTAGCTTTAAAGTGATTATACATTATTCTTGTTTGCAGTTCAATGTTTGATTTGAGAATTAATATTTAATATTTGCAGTTTGTACCTATCTCTGTTTACAGCTTGCTGTCCTTTCAACCTGCCTCACTGCTTCCTAATCATTACCTATCTGCAGCGCTC
>JAHKLX010000035.1 GCA_020854835.1 Microcaldota archaeon | reverse complement strand
GAAAGCGGCAAAGCCGTAACAATCGGACTGCTTGCGGAGGAAACGGGGCTGCAAGGTGCGGATGCAGATAAATACTGCCTTGCTCTCCCGACTGATATAACAGCGGATATTTTACCGAGAGAGCTGACTATCTCCGGCACGTTTACGGTCCGGGACAAGGTCTATGATGAAACTGCCGCTGCGGATATCGAGGAGAACCATTTGCTTTTGGAAGGATTAATTGCCGGCGATGATGTAACACTGAACCCGTCGGCAGCCTTTGAGGACGCAAGCGCGGGGGAAAATAAGACCGTATACCTCACCGCCGATTCGTCACTTGGCGGTGAGGACAGGGGAAATTATACTCTTTCGCTGGAAGGTGCGCCGACTGCTACAGCCGGCATTACTGACCCTTCAACAATGGATAATGAGGATGAATGCTTCATCGCCACCGCTGCCTACGGCTCGCTTCTGGCCCCCAATGTGGTCATGCTGCGCTGTTTTCGTGACCGCTACCTGATGGAGAGCGCCGCGGGGCGCAGCCTGGTGAAGGCCTACTACCGCTGCTCCCCTCCCCTGGCCCGCATTATCGCACGCAGCGAAACGCTAAAGGCGATTACCAGGGTGCTGCTGCTGCCGGTAATCGCCATTGTGTCGTTGTTCCCTTGAAATGCGTGCACTACGAAAGGAAAGGAATCTTCCCGGAAGGACAGCTATAAACTTCAAGTACTCCTTAAAAAGGAAAATTCTCTAATACTTCCATTATTTGTGGCTTTATTTTCGGAATATCTTTTTTTACTACAAGCCAAACCATTTCAAAATCAACAAGAAAGTAGCTGTGAATTACTTTATCTCTCATTCCTGCCATATCACGCCATGGTATAAAAGGATACCTTTTTCTTAGTTCATCGGGGATGCTCTTTGTAGCCTCTCCAATAACTTCTATGCATCTAAGTACTGCATCGCAGGTTTTAATATCATTAATAAAGCTATCTAAATCATAACCGATGGTATATTTTTCAGCTCTATTCATGTATTCAAGGATATCTTTTAAAAAAAGTTTAATATTTCTACTCATACAGGAATGGCCTCTTTTAAGATAACTTCTTTTATCTCTTTTCGCAAATTTTTCTTCGGAACTAGATCAACTCTTACTTCGAGAATATCTGTCAGATAATTTTCAAATGAAACTAAGTGAAGAAGACTTACTGGTTTTTCAAATTCCACTAAAATATCTAGGTCACTTGTTTCTTTTTGTTCTTTTCTAACATAAGACCCAAAAAGACTCAATTCTTTTACTTTGTATTGCTTTCTATAAACTTCTTTTTGCTCTTCCATAATTTGCTTTATTTCTTTAAGAGTTTTCATTTTCATTACTCCATTTTTCCTTTTCTAATGACAACCTTTAATCCTCTTGTCTTCCCTCCAACTCTGAGCGTGAGAGCTTATACAGTTCTACTGCAGATAATCCTTCTTCCTGTAATAAAGCATTGTCAAACCAACAATGAAACAATTTATCAATATTATCATTTTGATCCATTAAATATCAACCCCATCTCACTTCTTTCTTCTTTGATAAGCATTATAGAGTACAAACCATGTTCCCAATTGTACTCATCAACAATGGTAAGGCTAATACAGTAAACACTATCCTCTATAAGTGATGACGAATGCACATCATCCCTTCTTAATCGGACTAATTATCGTGGTTTTTATATTATACTTTGCCATATATTTTCTGTCAATAAAAGGATAAAGGAAGAGGAGAACGGATGCTCTCCTCTTCCTTAGGGAATCGTTATCTTTTTATCTTGACAGTGACCTGATAATGACCTCAGCTGCTTCGGCCCGGGTGGTATTTCCCCGGGGCTTGAAGGTGTTGTCCGGGTACCCGGAGATAAGGCCGCAGGCGAAAGCCTGGGCAACCGCGCTGCGCGCCCAAGGGGAGATGTTTTCTTCGTCAAGAAAGAGCAGACTTTCGGTTGTGTTGGTGTCTCCCGGAGCTGCGGCACGGACGATCATGGCGGCCATCTGCTCACGGGTAATGGGATCGTCTGGGCCGAAACGGTTGTTGGCGTAACCGCTCACCAGACCGCGGGCCGCTGCTGAGGCGATAATATCCCGCGCCCAGTGGCCGGTTGTATCGCTGAACTCGCCGCCGCTGCCGCCGGAAGGCAAGTCAAAGGCCCGGACGAGGACCGCGGCAAATTCGGCGCGGGTAATGCTGTTGTCCGGCCGGAAAGTGCCGTCAGGGTAGCCGGTAATGGCACCCAGGGCTACCAGTTTTTCGACGTTATCCCTGGCCCAGTGCAGCTGGATGTCTTTGAGAGGTGCTGCTGCGCCCGTCGTTTGCATCTGCTGTTGGCCCGGCTGCAGGCCGCCGGGGAGAATGGGCTGCTGTAAAGCGGCTGATAACAGGCCCGGTGTGGAGGTGACCTCTATGGGTATCTCCGCCTGCAAGGAGCCGTGGGAGGCGCGAATGAGGGCGGTACCGGAGCCCTTGATGCTGATACGGCCGCCGTTTACAGAAAGGACATCACTGCCGTAAACCACGCTCCAGGCTGCTCCGTCGGTGACCTCTATGTAGTTTCCCGCAGCCTGGCGCTTCCAGAGCGTGATGGTAAAGTCGTCCTGGTCCGGCGATGCAACCAGGCTACTTACGGAAATGCCCATCTTTTTAAAAAGGAGCAGGGGAGCAGCTGATTCCCTGACGGCAAACTCAGCCGTAAAAGGCCCTTTCCCCGCATAAATACCCTGAGGGAAGGAGAGGGACACCTGGTATGCCCCTGCAGGCAATTCGGCGGGGAAGTCAAAAGTAACGCTGCCGGGGGCGATACCGGCAGAGGGGAGAGCTACTTCCCCGTAACCGCTGATGCGCACGACGGGACGGTTGCTTTCCCCGTCGAAGGAGATGCCTGCAGCGTATACTGTCAGGGGGAAGGAGCTGTAGCCTGCACTGCTTTCCGCCCGTGAGAGAGTTATGCCCCGCTGTTCCACATTGATGCTGGTGCTGTAGACGGCGGTGCCGTCGTCTACACTGATATAATGGCTCCCCGCAACCAGCCCTGAAGGCATGGTAAAAGAAAGCTCCAAGGGCGTATTCACGCGGGGGGTAACCTCCCGGCCACCCACTGTTACCTTGGTGCCTGAGGCAAAATTTGTACCGATGCCGGAAAGGGTTATTATCCTGCCGCCCAGTTCGTCGGTAAACACCGCACTGGGAGAAACAGCGCTGATACCGTTGGTTCTTACGTTCAGGAGGCCTGTGCCCCGGGCTGTTTCATTAATTGCTGCTCCGCTTGTGCCGACGATAATATTATAGGTGCCTGCTGCCGGTATACTGCCGGGACGGAGCAAGAAACGCAGCCGTGTATCGCTGAGGGCCCGAACATTAAAAATATCGGCCGCCGGGACTCCTTCTATCTCCACCCGGGGGCTGCCCTGCAGGAAATGGGTCTTGTTCCCCGTAATCTCCAGAAGAAGCGGGTCCCCGCCAGAATTGACCACGGTGGAGGGAGCCAGGTTGCTGAGGACGGGGCTTGTTACGTTAAAGGAGAGAGAGGCCTGATCACCAGTAGTGGCTGTGTTGCCGTCCATATCCACCGCAAGCGTATGATTGCCCGCGCTCAGACCGGGCTTCAAGGTAAAGCTGAGCATTGTGGCGCTCTCCACATTGAGCTGTGATACGAAGGAAGTATCTCCGTTCAGCAAAACGGCTGTATTATTGCCGAAAGCCGTATCCAGGCCGTAGACCTCCACCCGCATTTCCCGGTAGCCCTGGGGCAAAGTCCGCTCCCCGGCCAGTGGTGAAAGGAACTGCATGCCGGAGAGTTGCGGAGTCCGTACGGCAAAGGAAACTACTGTCTCCCGGGTACCTGTTTCCGCCAGCAGGCAGTACTCTCCCGACGGAAGCCCTCTTTTCAGTATAAAGGAGATGGTTTCCTTGTCCTGCACATTTATACCGCTCAGATAGGTGCTGAAATCAGTACCGCTACGGCTGCCCTTCTTCAGCTTGAGGGAGGTGGCCGCCGTAAAATCGGTATAACGGCCTTTGAGGGTCAGGTTGTAATCGCTGCCGTAACCTGCCGGCAAACCGGCAAAGGGGCTGCCGCCGTAGCGGAGGTCCGCAGACGGTTCAACCACCTGCAGCGATGCTGTTGCTTCTTCGTTGGCCGTGCGTATCCTGACAGTATAGTTTCCGGAGGGCAGGCCGCTGCTCAGTATAAAGGAAAGGGCTGTCCCGTGCTGCACTGTAGGCAATCCGGCCACACTCTGCTCTCGTCCGCTGCTGTCCAGGATAATTAAGGTGCTATTTTGGTTAAATCCGGTATTAATACCGCTGACGGTCATCTCCCTGGTCTGATAACCTGTGGAAAGGAATGCAGGGCTGATCGCGGCAGAGGGCAAACCTCTGACGCTGAAGGAACCGCCGGTTGCCACGCGGGGACCGGTAGAAACCTGCACATGGTAATTGCCTGGGGGGAGACCGAAATTGAGGTTGAAGCTCAGCTCCGTTTCATTAACAACCGCAGCGCTGCCGCCGGTATAGTCCAATATGCGGCCGCTTGCGTCGGTGATGGTCACGATGGACTTCCCCTCTTGAAAGTCTGTTTCACTGCCAAGGACGCGGATACTCAGAGGCCCGCTGTAATTATGTTCCGCACTGTCGGGGGTAAGGGATATGATGCGGGGGATGCCTTCCGCCAGGGCAGTAAAGGAAAGGCCGGGACATATGAGTATTAGCAAGACCAGGATCGCTGTCAAGAGATGCTTTGCTGCTTTCATCGTTAAAATCTCCTTTTTTGGTGCTGAGGCGCTAGCCAGGGGTCGCTGCCACGCTAGTCAGGGGGACGGTTCCATCGGCTTCCCGTTGGTCCTTCGCTTCGCTGCGGAGCCGCTCGAACCGTCCCCCTGACTACGCTGCTCGACAACGCTGCGGCGAAGATCGAACTGTCCCCTCGGTTACGCTGCTCGAAAATCGTCTTGGCTACGCTGCTCCCCTCGGATGCGCTGCGGAGCCGCTCGAACCGTCCCCCTGACTACGCAGGAGCCGCTCGAACCGTCCCCCGGCAAGAAAAACTTTGCTGCTTTCACTGTTAAATTTTCCTTAATCCATTTCTTTTTTACATAAAAATCTACCGTTTGATCTTTTCCGATAACCGCTTACAAGGCGTCGCACGGCACAGGCCAAGGCTCCCATGGCCAAAACAAGAGCTGCGAAGAACAGCAAGGGATTGGCCACGGCAAAGACGAGCGGTGCAAGTATAATTCTCACCACGGCCCGCAGAAGATCATGGCTGGCGATATAGGCCGCCAGCGGCGGGCTGTAATGATAATAGGCGTCAACCAGATAACGACCGGGTACGGTTTTCAGAAGAACATCATCGCGAAAATCGCGCAGCACCTGGACGCGGGGGTGGAGATAGCTTCCGTAAGCAGCGGTGGCAATAAAGCAATCATCCACTGAAACGGGACCTGTAACAACATCTTCTGTAAGCACATTTCCGGCGGCATCTTTCAAGGAATTGGCCGCTACTTTGAGGCTGTTGTTATCCCCTTGCAGTTCCTGGGCAAAGGTGACGATGAGCTTGTTGTCTTCGAGGGATACAGCATCTCCCGCAGCCAGGAAAGCATAGTTTGTCCCGTCCGCGGCAAAGGTAACGGCAGCCTTGAGGGCATTCCCATCGGCAAGGTTGTTCACCGGAGGCTCGTTGAAAACGAGGGTAAGCTTCACCCTGTCCGAAGTGAGATAAGCTCGCTGATAGACTGGCGGAGATATATCCGCTGCTGTCAGAGATTCCGTCTCCGTCAATACATTGAGAACTGCGGCGGGAAAGGCCGCATCTGCTAGCGCATCGGCAGCAACGCGCAGCTTGTTGAGGCTGCCTGCCAGGGCCTGTTCAAAGGTTACAACAAGATTGGCACCCTGAATCTCTACCGCATCGTTATTGCCCAGGGCGACAAAATTAGTGCCGTCAGCGGCAAAGGAAACGGCTGCCTTCAGCGCACCGCCCGTATTGTCGGCAAGGGTCACGTCAAAGGAAAGGGTAGCCACAGTATTTGTACTGTTAAGCGAAGCTCCCTGGTAAGCAGGAGGGCTCAGCGCCGGGTCGACCTGAAACGACTTAAAAGCAATGATATAGGCAGGCGTACCGGCAGCTTCGATAACGGAGGTATACTCACCGGAATCGGCCGTAATGAGGCCGTCCTGGGGCAGTTCTGTATAGGTATCTGCCGGATCACCGATATTGGGTGTGTCCGGGGAGGTCGCGGAAACCCGGTACATTAAGGGGTTTGTCTTGTCGGCGCGGCCGTCCGTCACCAACAGCTTGCCGTTGTTGGCTGCGCCAGAGGGGTCGGTGACCGTAACATCCTGCAGTTCCGGCGCTGCCTGGATAACCACAAAGGACTTCGTCAGGGTTATACCGGAATAAGTGGTGCCTGCATCCTGGAAGGTGACCTGCACGGTGTAGTGACCGCCAGGAAGGCCGACGGGGAAGTTAAAAGTAAAACTTCCGGTTAGAATGTTCTCCGGAGTTAATCCCTGGTCAGCCTGGCTGCCACCGGCATCAAGAATCTTTATGGTGGGCAGGTTGACTCCGCTGTCAAAGGCCACGCCGCTGCCGGTAACCGTCATAACAAAGGCCTCATAGCCAAAGGTTTTTGAAGTTGAACTGAGGGTGATGGAGCGCGCCTGTACCTGAAAGGTTGTGCTGTACTCTGCTCCACCCGTGCTCTCGATAACCTTCAGGGTGTATGTTCCTGTTTCCAGGCCCGCGGGAACGGTAAATTTGAGCGTTGCAGTGGTCATAATTGTAGGCGTAATAAGGCTGCCCACATCCAGGCCGTCCTTTTGCAGCTGCACCCTGGTTTGAGCGGTAAAATTGGTGGAATTACCGTTTACCGTTATATCGTCTACCCCCAAGCGGTCGGTATAGACCACGCTGGGGGATATGCTGCCTATACCGCAAGCAGTGACGGTAAGAATATCTGTTTCAGTGATGCTCTCGTCGAGCACACTTGCTTTATTAGTCCTGATGGTTATGGTATAGCTTCCGGGGTTGTCAATACTGTTGGGAATCACCCTGAAACGCAGCTTTGTAGGGTCATTGTCTATATTTTCTACACCGCTGACCATACCCACTATTTGATCCCCGCTGTCCCGGATCGTCACAGTTGGGGTAACATCCTGCAAATTGAAATGGGTATTTGTCCCTGTAACATTGATGGTCAGGGGATCGCTGCTGACATTGACAAAGGAAGCCGGAGAGATGGCAAAGCCCGGCTCGGTTACGGTAAAACCGTATGTCAGGCCAAACGAGAGGTCATCTATAACGAGCTGGTAGTCACTTCCCGGCTCAAGACCGCTCTCAAGGTTGAAACTCATGCTGGTATTGTCGGCACGATTAATAGCGGAAATTTTGCCTGTAACTGCCTGGTCGCCCTTCATCAGTGTAATATTGGACGTGCGGTTGACAAATAGGGTGTTCTCCCCTACCACGCTTACTGAAAACTGCTGGTAGCCCTGGGGGATGACGCTGCCGACAGCAATAGGCGAGCTGAAGGTTACGGAGGTCAATGCGGGGGTGCGCACGGTAAAAGAGGCCGTTACAACCTGGGCTCCGGTGGTTGCCCGCACCGTGTACTCGCCTCCGGTCAGACCCGTAGCCAGAGTAAATGTTAAGCTGGTGACGGACTGCACCGTTTCATTTGTGATTTTACCTGTAATTTCAGTCTCTCCCTTGAATAGCTTGAGCTGTGTGGTTCCGCCGAAGGAGGTATTAGTGCCCGCCAGGGTAAGGTTGCGGCTGGTAGTATAGCCCTCGTTTAATCCGGTAAAATCCGTCCCCGAGTCGGTCAGCTTCAGCACCGCTGAGGCTGACCCCACCGTCAGCACGGCATCAGCCACTTCATCGCCGCTCGTTACACGCACCGTGTAGCTGCCGGCAGTCAGTCCCGTGCCGACAACAAAGGTTAGTTTAGTCGCGCTCTCCACATTGGGTGTACCTGCTTTTCCTGTCGGTTCACCACCGGCATCCAAAACCTTTACTGTCGTACCGTTAAAACCTGTATTCGTTCCGTTTACAGTAACCGTTGCGGCGCTGTAACCCTCAACCAGCGAGGAGGGGCTAATGGAGATGGAAGGCTCCCCCCTGACGGTAAGAGCATTGGTCAGCGTAAACTCCTCATTGCCGCCGGGGATGGTTGTAACGAAAGCAACATCGTAGCTGCCGGCAGGGAGGCCTGTGCCCAGCAGGAAAGTCATGGTTCCGGCATCTGTGACGTTGAACGAACTTGCATAATTGGTCCCGGACATAACCATGACCTGTGTTTGGGAATCGGCGAAATTGGTGTTAATGCCCGTTACATTGATTGTCACCGCCTGTGAATAATTATTGGCGACGCTTGACGGAGTGAGAGTAACGGAAGGATCGCCAACCGTGAAGGTTTTGCCGGTGTCGTACTGCCCCCCAGGTGCATTTGGATGGTTTACAAACACATCATAACTTCCTTCAACCAGTGTTGAAGAAGGAGAAAACATTATTTCATTATTAGATAAATATTCGGCTTCATAGACGTCGGATAAGCTGACATCTTTCTTTAATACTACATAGTAAGAAGTATCAATGTTAAAAAGTTCATCCTGGCCAGAGTTAATCATGACGTTTTTTCGTGTTTGTCCAGGTTGTTCACCCTCCAGTAAAGAAGCGCTGCTCCTGGAGGCAGGTGTTATGGTAAAGACCGGCTCGCCTTCGGCCGCGGCCGGTATGACCGGCAGAAAGAGAACCAGGCAAAAAATCAATAACAAGAGTACAGTGGATAGTTTTTGTTGCACTTTTTTATGCCCGGGCATGTTAAACCTCCAGTTAATCAGTTTTTAAGCCATATAAACCACGAGAACGGTTCCATTCCATTTTCTAATGGCCGGCAGGCAAGAATGGGATGCCTGCCGGCTCGTAAACATCCTGGTTGTGTTACTCCTGCTTTTACTGCACGATACTTATATCCTGCCATTGCGGCGGTGACAGTTCACCCGCGTCTACCGTATACAAAGTATTCTGCAGCTGGCTGGTCACCACACGGTAACCCTGCGGGGTGTTTACGCTGACCACGGCCCAGGTTTCGCCATCCTTCAGCATAAAGGAGAAGCTGCCGTCTGCATTAAGGCGGACCGTGCGCATATTCTCATCACCGGCCATTAATATCGGGTTATCACCGGTATTATCCACCTTGCGGATGGTTGCCTGGTACTGCGGGCTGCCGCCTGCAATGCTGCCGGAGACGTTCACAAACACATCGTCGGCCAGGTCGAATTCAAAGTTATTGTTCGGGCCTGCAACCGTTCTTCCTTCACGAATATCCCGGTAATAATTATTGGTGCTGAAGCTGCGCACGCGGTATTCACCGTTCTCCAGATAAGCGGAGAAAATGTAATCGCCCGAAACGTCATCCCTTTGCACAAAGGGCACATAAACGTAGACTCTGCTGCCGTCAGGTTTGACATGCAGCACATCCAGCCAGGCGTAGTCAGCTACTTCAGCAACGCCTTTAATGTTGATAACGACATTCGGTCCCGGCTCGCGAATCTCCTCGAAGGCGGAACCGTCCGCTTTTAAGGTGCTCGCTCCTTCACCGGCCACAAATTCCAGCTTTGGCTCGTAGCCGACCCAGGCAAAACTTTCACCGTCGGATACCTCACCGTTAACGTTTATGACGCGGTAGAAGCCTCCGGCCCCGTTCGGATCGAGCTTGACTTCCAGCCTGCCGTTTTCATTGACGGGATACCAGTGGGTAAAACGCCACCAGATGTCTCCGGCCCGCTCCCATACGGGCAGTGTTATTGCTTCCCCGTTCATACGGAGCTGCTTGCCGTCGGCGTCAAACCTGGCGACGGCTGCCCAGCCGTAGCGCAGCAACCTGTCTGTTCCACCGAGCTTGCCGTAAACTTCTACATTGACGTTGGGGGGCTTTTCCCTAATGATTACTCTGTCGCCATCACGGTAGTAATCATCGATGGTTACGGAAAAGTCGTTTCCAATGGTAAATGGTATATCGGCCTTCAGCCAGAAATAGGGGCCGCCTACTTCGACAATGCGGTAGCTGCCGGGCTTGATGTGCGTGCTGAAAACACCGTTTGCCGCTTCAAACCCGAAAAATTTCTCCCATTCATTTTCGGCAGCATCAGACGGTTTAACGGTAATCCACAAGTTTTGTACAACCTTGATGCCGTCTTTGTTTTGCACTTCGCCGATAAAGTTATGGGCCGGCGGGTAAAGGAGCAGCCGTTCGTTCACAACCCAGGGGCTATCCAGGGCAAGTTCACCGCCGACAACACTAAATTTGGCGTCATAACGATGCCAGTAGTTGTTCCCGTTGACTTCAAATACTTTCCATTGCCCGTCGGGGAGGCTGAAAGCAAAGGCACCGTTTTTAATCTCCACCCAGCGGACATTTTCATCCCACTGCCAGTCAGGGTAGTGTGCCGGCTTGATAGCCAGCCAGCCCCACTCCAGCGGTTGATTTGCCGTATCGTCTGTATAGCTGCGGAAAACACGGCCCTGCACATTAGGCGTCTCGGGTTTAATCACAAGTTTTCCGTTTTCCAGATAAACAGGATTTTCGGGAATAATATTATTGTCTGCATCGATTTCAAAGTTTATTTTCACCGGCATCCAGAAACCCATGCCTCCGGCTTCGACAACCTGGTATTTGCCGGGAGGAAGCATCAGAGAGAAGAGGCCGTCATAACCTGAGTTTGTCCAGATGACATCTTCCCAGTTATGTTTGTCGACTGCAAAGTCCTCGCCAGCCGGTTTGATGGCTGCCCAGGCGTTCCTGGCGGTAACGGGATCACCCGCTGCCGGGCTGTCTTCCAGGAAGTCCTGGGGGTTGTCCTCTTCACTGAAATATTTTCTTACGTACCCGCTGACATTGGGGCTGATGTTGAGTCCCTGTAATGGATTATCCTGCATATCAGTCAATTCGCCGCTTGCATTTACCTTGAACTTGTAGTTTACCTCTACCCACTTGCCCGGCATCCAGATACCGGCTGCTTCTTCGTAGCCCTGGATATGATAACCGTTCAACTGGTAAGTTCCCGGTTCCAGCTTCAGCTTGAATTTGCCTTCGTTATCCGTGGAGGTACCGAACCAGCTTTCATACATCAGCGGGTCCGTTACATCCGGGATCTCTTTAAAATCAATCCATGCACCAGCTACCGGGCTGCCGTCGGCTTCACTGATGTTACCGGTAACATTGGCTGCAAGGTTTATCGTCTTTTCATATTGACCTGTCTGGGGATCGTCATCGCCGATAGTAAAAGGCGCCCGCGTATTAATCCATCCGGCAGGCGAGGAGATACCTTCCAGCCAATAATTCTTGCCTAAACCCGGCTCGCCGGCATTCAGACAGGCATAAAAGACAACCGTTTCTTCAGCTCCGCTGCCGATAATCTGCAAGGAAACATTTTTTTCATATTTCCAGAGGTTGTCCCAGTCCGCTTCAGGCACGTCTGCCTTATCCGGCCGGATAAAGGCACTGGCCCAGAAATAATTCATACCTGCCGGATCGCTGCCACTGTCGTTCAGCCCTAAATCGGCGCTGGTAATGCCCTGCAGAATACCCTTCACGTTGGGTTGAAGGAGGTAATTGACATTCTTATCAACAACAATTTTTTTATCCAGCACGATGCGCTGTTCCGTCGCACCTTCCTCAGCGTACCCGCCTTCGATATTCCAGTCTTCCGCATTATAGTAAACGATATCCCTGACGATATATTCCCCGCCTTCTTGCAGCATACGGCCAAAACTGCCGCCTCCTTCCAGGGGCACCCAGTGCCATTCGGTGAAGTCGGCCTTCTCCACGTGGAACCATCCGTATTCCAGCGGATTTCCGTCGAAATCCCGCGCAGCACCGGAGAAGTTTGGCCGGGGAGGAGTAATAATAAGGTTGTCCGAATCAACCCCGGCAGTGAAAGTCAAGTAATCAGCAGGAACTTCAATAAAGCGCTCCGGCATCATGATGGACCAGAGGCGGTAGCTCACGCCTTCTTTCAGGTTGACGCTGAAGGTGCCGTCTTCCTTCACATTGACCCAGGTCAGGTAACGCCAGGGCTCGGCCTGGATTTGTTCCTTGCTTACACCGGCACGGGCAAATTCCAGGGCCATGTTGAGGTACGTGTTGGAAGCATATAATTCATTGGTATTCTCATCATTGTCATCCACAAATACTTTGTAAACCTTGCCCTGGACATTATCCGGTTTTCTGGCGACGTTCAGGTCACCCTCAATTATGTTGGTGCCGACATAAATTTCGCCGGCTTCCAAACGAAAGGCAAAGTTGAGTTCTTCCCAGTGCTGCCAGTTTCCGGCACTCTCAACAAGGTAGTCGCCGTCTTCCAGGGTAAGGCTGAAACGGCCCTCTGAATTGGTTTCAAAGCCAAAGTATTCTTCATACTCACCCGGCTCGGCAGCCAGCTTACGGCAGCTTGCCCAGCCCCATTGCAGGGGGACCTGCCCCCCGTCTTTTCCATACAATATTTGCCCGCTAACATTGGGACCCTTAACCCGGACTGTTATCTCCAGCGGGCTAGCTGTAGTATGACCGGCAGTTACATCGAAACGGTAATCAAACTGGTACCAGCGGGCATTTAAGTCATAGCCGCTGATCCTGTAAGCACCCGGCTCCAGTTTAAGGTGGGCAAGACCATCTGTTTCTGTATTGATCCAGCGATACGTATAGTTGTTAATCCCCTCGATGGAGACCCCCACATTCTGAAGAGGTTCGCCTGATAGCTCGTTCTCAAATCTAATTATTACGTTGTCTTCGCTGACAAAACCCAGTATGATGGCGTTTTCACCGGTAAAATCAGATTCTGCGCCAATGGTTATCGTTTGATTCAGTTGAACATATTCACCGTTTTGCCGGCAAAAACTCATAAAAGTGTAGGTTCCGGGTTTTAAATGAGAAAAAAACTTCCCGGTGCCGCTGGACATGCCCAGCCACATGGGTCCAATATCTTGCTGTTCTTTTTGGAAATCCAGAAAGCCGGGGAGCAGCTGTGTGCCCTTCTTCACATGTATCTCTGCATTGGGGGCGGGAAGCTGAATGCTGTTGAAGTTGCTTGCCCCGGTGATCTCGCCGACAATACCTTCATCAACGGTAAAAGTGACATCCGTATGGTAAAAGCCCCCGTCAGTGCCTTCCATGGTAACCTGATCGAACGGGTCCATGATCTTGATGTAGTCAATGCGATATTTGCCGTCGGGAATGTAAAGTTCGAATTCACCTTCCTGTAATTCCCCTGGCATGCCGCTGCTGCCGTGATTGGTAAAGCCATAGCATGTCAAGTAATTGTCATAGAGGGATTGAACAGCTATTTCGGCACCTGCCAGGGGGTTGCCGTCCTGATCAAGGATTTTGCCGGTTACCTGCCGGTACTCACCGGGTTCGTAAACAACCATAAACCCAACGGCACCAATTGTTTGTTGCCCTTTATTGACAAAAAAGCCGTAGTTACCCGGTTCCAAAACGGTATCAATTTCTATTTCGATAGTGTTATCAGTTACATTGATAATATTGACGTTCACATCCGGCACATATCCCGGCTCTTCTTCGGGCTGAGTGCCATCGACGACTAAAACGCTCAGATCTGTGTCACCTGCTGTCCAGAGGCCGGTGTCGGGTGTATTGTCATAGATGAAGATGGGGCCTGTATAGCCAAGGGGTATAAAATCATTATCCAGCAAAATATTGGGTTGCGTCTGCGGCTCACCTTCTATGGTCACCTGCATATCCTGTGCGGCATAGACAATAAAATTACTTTCCGAATTGCTTAGTTTGCACAATAATGTTTTCCCGGGACCAGGAAGTACTTTTGCCTGGTTAAAGTCAAGATCAAAGAGGAAGTCTATTGTGCCCGGCTGCAAAGCAAGGAAAGAAACCGTCCCAATCTTTTCCCCTGCAGGGGAAGTATTTATTCCGGAGATATCACCAACCAGCGTCAGGGCATATTCCAACACGTCCCATCCGGCAGCTGCACCTATATTAATCCTGTTAACGGGATTTTGGAAACCGTTGTCTACTATAAAGCTGCCCGGCTGCACCACCCGTTCTTCTCCAACAGCAAGGGGAAGCACCTCAACCAAACTTGAATCGAACACCAGGTCCAGCGAGGCCCCGTAAAGGCTTGCCACATCGGCAACATAAATATCTACCTGGAACTCGTCGCCGGGATTGACAGAGGCGGTTGAGGTCTCCAGCCATACTGCCGCGGGGGCAGGCGCGGGATCTCCCGTAATTTGCACCTGCACAGACTCCAGGCCAACTGGCACTGTATAGGGGAT
>JAHKLX010000066.1 GCA_020854835.1 Microcaldota archaeon | reverse complement strand
TGGATGCACTCTCAAGAAACAGTGATCTAACCGTGCGAGAAGCCTTTACTACTCGTGGTGTACTTCAAGATTTGCCAGGAGTTCACCTGGTGATCCTCGATGAGCTCATTTCCCTACCGGATACATCCAATGAAGTACTTCACCGTGCGCTCGAAATGAGCAGCATCCCGATGGTATCGCAAGAAGGGTTTTTGGCTGATCCAAATGAATGGTTGGGCCGTGCTCGTTTGACGAATGCGAAAAGAATTTCTTTTTTACCCGCGCGCCAGATCAACTTGGTGAACTGGTCAGGAGGGGTTGGCAAAACCACCCTGGCGATGGCAATTTGCAAACGGTTTGTGCAGCGTACTGGACTGCCAGCAGCGCTGCTCGAACTCAGTATGGGAGGCAGTGCTTTACATGCCCGCATTACTCATGATTTACCTGAATTTTTCAGTATTGCAACTCATAAAGAAGAACCCGCGCTCTGGTATGGCGTTAGCCTTTACCCAATGGACGGGCGTACCATCGATGTGCTGTGGGGTGAAGATTCGGAAGGTGTTCGTAAGGTTTTGGCAGAGATTCGCCGAAAGCATACATTGTTTGTGGTGGATTGTTTTCCTGGTCACCCACTCTTTCCCGAGGTATCGAAACCCATGCCTGGGTTGGTCAATTTGGTCGTAACTTCCCCGCGCGACGATTCTATTTTGCAAGCCCGGCGTTTAATGAGTGAAGTATCAGAGCCTTCCCACTTGGTACTGAATATGACCAAATCTTTGGCTGATCGCACGGAGTCGGGCGTATCTGTTGTGCTTCCCTATAACGAAAACTGGGCGCAATCCTCTGACCCGCGTTTGGCAGATCCAATACTGGAACTGGTTTATAAGGGCTGGAAAGCGAAGGGAAAATGATAAAAACCTGAAATCGTGAGAAGTAATTTAAGCATGGGATTTTCAAGTCGAAGGCAGGCTTTATTTTGTGAAATAACGGTTGTGTTTGATTTTAGGTTAATTAACCTATAGGTTAGGTGGCCTAAAATCGATTTTCCGATAGAATCTTATCATTTCACAATAGAAGCAACCTACGATTGGCTAGATTATGAAAGCAAACAAAATCCCCCTGGGATAAGACTTCCCAGATTGATAAACTGATAATAGAAAACAGCCGAATATTCTTTTTATTCCATTCAATCGTTGGCCGGACAAAACCATCAGGGTAACTTGTTCGGCTTTTTTATTTAAAACCAATTAAGGAGTAAGTCATGAACCGCGTCACCCAATTCATTATTGGTTTGATCGCCATCGCATTAGCCTTGGGCGCAGGATTCTACGGTCGCAATTTGTATCTCAAAGAGGTCTCCACTTACCAGGTGCCTGTGCCGGTCAATGCAATCCCTTCCTACACCATTCTCAGAGCGGATTTATTCCAGATGCGTGAAATGCCGCGCACGATGGAATCTTTGCCTTATTACCAGTCGATCCAAGACCTGGATGGAATGATCAGCGCTGTTCCGCTTCCGGCTGGCCTGCCAATCGCACAAGTAAACGCTGTACCTGTTGCGCAGTTTCGTCTGGCAGAGGCTGAGTATGAAGTGCTTTCTATCCCAGTTGAGCCTGTATCCGCAGTGGGTGGCCAGATCCGGATTGGGGAGCGCGTCAATCTTTACCAGGTATCACCAGAAAAGACTGATGCAATTAATTCGGATAATCCAGTGAATAAGCAGCCCGAGTTTACGATAGACCTCATTGCCGGCAGTGTTCTGGTTGTAGATGTACGTAATGCACAAGGCGTGGCCGCTGAAACAGGTCAAAAAAGTGATGGCAATTCAACCTTCAACAGCAGCCCACAAACTGAGCAGGTTCAGATTCTGACATTGGCAGTAAAGCCAGAAGCAGTTGATGACATCCTGAATGCTGTCGCAAACGCCAAAAAACAAGGAGGGTTGTTATGGACAACGCTAGCAACTCCGTAGGCAAAACATTACAACCTCCACTGGTGCATCCACTGGACCAGAATGATTTGAAACTGATCGAACGCGTTCGTGAAGAACTGGTCAAGCGAGGTGTAAATCCACCTTCCTGGCGCGAAACCGATCCAGAAAAACGTCGTCGCTTCTTTGATGAAGTTCGCTCGATCCTCATTGACCAGGGTGAAAACCGTACAGCGGTTAACCGAAATGCTCAGATTGTTACAGACGCCCTATCAGGTGTCGGCTTACTGGATCAACTTCTCCGCGATCCTTATGTGGAAGAGATCTTTGTTCGCAATGGGCAGGTGGCGGTCGAATATGATGGGACTTTCCATCATCTAGGAAAACTGGCAGATGATAGCTATTTCGAAAACCTAGCCGTTCATGTTGCTGATCAAGGTGGGGCTACCCTGCGTGGCGACCGTCCGGCTGTTCTGATCGACCTGCCTGGTGGGGAACGCTTTACAGCGATCGTTCCGCGTCTGTCCACAGAGGGAACAGCCATTAATATCCGTACATTCGGCCGGCGGGTACGAACCCTGGAAGAGATGGAAAAGACCGGGACCTTTGCCAGACGTAATCTTTCTTTGTCCGGAACTCTGATTGATATTTTTAACCCCGAACAACAAGTCCGTATCCAGAATCTGCAAAATGCCCCTGATCGATTTCTCGCCTGGCTGGTAGCTACCCTATCTGGGAGTCTGATGATTGCCGGGGAAATGGGATCTGGGAAGA
>JAHKLX010000088.1 GCA_020854835.1 Microcaldota archaeon | reverse complement strand
TATGGTATAAGTTGTGTCTTTTCTGCAGTATTTTTCTGCCGCTTCTATTGTCTTTTCTGCATTCAATGTTCCTTTTCCAAGGGGCAGGTGCTCATCTTTATTCCCGTTGTTACTGTGCAGATGTAAGTGCCCCAAAAATGGTGCAAGTACTTTTATCCATTCTTCGCAGGGCACAGAGCTGACGCAGTTCACATGTCCCATATCAAGACAAAGTTTTATCCCTTTGTCTGCGATCTTCTCTGCAAGTTCCAGCATCATATAAGGTTCATCGTCCATAACATTTTCAATATAAACGGTGATATCTTCTTTGTCTTTTATGAACTCTTTCCAGAAAACAACCGATTCTTTAAGATGCCATTCCTTAAAATATATCAGAGGTACATATCCGGAATGCAGTACCATATCCTCTATACCGTAATTGCAGGCTATCTCATATCCCCTGTTTATTCTCGCCATTGACAGCGTTCTGGCAGCCGGATCTATTGCAGCAGGGTATACTTCGTTGAAGGGTCCGTGCAGAAATCTCTTTTCAGGCATTTTTATTTCGGGAAGAGTCTTTTTATCAAGATTTTGAGGATATATAAACATATCCTCTTCTTTGCCAAAGCCGTATTTTTCTATGACTTCCTCTGCATCTGCAGCTATTGTGGCCACATAGATTTTTTCTTTTTCCATGAGACCACCTTATCATATCCGATAATAACAGGCAATCATTTATGTTATAATATCTTTTGAGGCATGCCTCATATAATCATGTGTTATCCAGACTTTTGATTTTATATCCCGGGAGGTGTTTATGGCTTTTGGTATTTTCGGAAAAAAAGAAACGGCTGACCTTATTATCATCAATGCTGACATATATACTCAGGATCCCGATCTCCCCGTAGCCCAATCAGTTGCCTGCAAAAACGGTATAATAATCGCCGTAGGAGATATAGAAGATATTCTTGATATGCAGACATCTGATACATTTGTTTTGGATCTTCAGGGAAAATATGTGACTCCGGGACTTATGGATGTAAACGGTTCTCCTGTCATGGACGCTTTTTCTGAATGTTCCTTTTTTCTGGACCCTCAAATGAACGAAGAGGAAATAAAGGAGGCTCTGGCCTCCGAGTTTTCATTATGGTCGCAAAGAATTTCCTCCAAAAGGAAAAGTGCAGGATCCGAAGAAGGATATACTCCTGATGTTTTTTTTGCCTACGGCTATGAGCAAAGTATCATGTCGGACAAAAAAACCGAAGAAGCCGCCCATATGCTGGATGAAATAACAGGAGATGATCCTGCAGTTATACTTGCAGCAAACGGTGACGGTATCTGGATAAATTCTTCCGCTCTTGATCTGGTCAGGAATGCTGCCTTGGAAGACGAGGTCGAAGTACTGACCATCCCTTACATTATTTCCGTGCTTGATCCCTTTGATAATGATGCCCTGAAATACGCCGTCAACCAACAAACTTTTTCATGGTGTCAGCGGGGGATCACCGGTATTTTCAATAGCGGTTCCCCGGAGGTTTTTAGCGAAGCCTATCAAAGCATTCTGATCTCCATGCTTCAGGAGGGACTCCTTAGACAAAGATTCTTTGATTCATTATCTGTAGCCACAAACATAAATCCAAGATATCTGCTTTCCAGACTTATGCACGGAAAAACATTATGTACCGAACTTGGCGGTTTTATCAATTTCAATACTCTTAAGCTAAGCATCGAAAATGATAACAGCAAAATCAAAGATGATTATATCGAAAAAGTTTTTGCTGAAATTTCCACAAGAGGTTTTGATATGATCGTAAATGATCATGAAAAAGAATACAGGTATCTTGGCCCGGAAGAAGACCCTGATATTTTCTCTGAAGAAGCCACTTCTTCTGATATGAACAGTTATATTAGGCAGTTCACTGTCGATGCAGCTTATCAAATAGGGATGAGTGAAAACTTCGGTTCTGTAGAAGTGGGAAAGAAGGCTGATTTTACTGTTTTTGAAGAGGACTCTCTTCAAAAAGGGAAACTGCCGGAAGCTTTTATGACCATACTTAACGGTGATATCGTTTATGATTCTGAAGAGGATGATATAAATGAATGGTATGAGCTGATGACAAGCCAGCAATTTTGAAGATTTGGTGAAAGAAACCTTGTCGCGTCTTTTTTTCACATATTTGTCACTTTTGCGTTTTATACTCAAGAAAGATCAGAAGTATGGATTTCTCCAATACAAACTTTCCTTCTTTTGTGAATACACACACTGCAAATGCCCCGGGATCCCCCCCGGGGCATTTGTATTGGTATCTAAGACTTTTCCCCGTTGCATATCCCGTGATTCGAGCAATTCTTACAGTCACACCCGCATAGCGTTTTCCCTTTTTTTCTGTCTTTATATAATGTCCTCAGCGCCGCAGTCACAGCTCCTGCCAGCAATATGCTTATTAATACAGTAGCAAACATTTTCTTCTCCTTTTATGTTTTATTTCCTAAGTTTTTGGCAAATATGGTTAGTGTCGCCTAACTCACTTAGATGTTAGCACCTCCTAACTCCGGTGTCAAGGATTTTCCCATTGATAGCAAAAAATACAAATGTTATAATCAAATCAGGAAAAAGAAAGGAGAATACCCTATGATCATTCAGGAAGCTGCTGAGATGTATTTGGAGACGATTTTGATATTAAAAAAAAGAAACGGTTCTGTCCGTTCAATAGACATAGCCAATGAAATGAATTATTCAAAACCGACAGTCAGCGAGCAGATGAAAAAATTCCGGCAAAACGGATATATAAAAATGGATCAAAACGGATATATCTCAATGACGGAAAAGGGCCTTTCAATCGCAGAGAACACCTATGAAAAACATCTCCTTCTGGCAGGATTCCTTGTTGAAATAGGTGTGGATGAAAAAACAGCCTATGAAGATGCCTGCAGGATGGAGCATTATATAAGCGATAAAACATTCGAATGTATAAAAAACCATTACAGGAAACTCCGCCCCAAAAACTCCGGACCCAAGTAAAACCGGAAAACTCAGGAATAACAAAAAAGCGGCCGGAGCAAGATGCTGCCTGGACCGCTTTTTTCTTTCGTCATATTTTTGTATTATTTTTTTCTCTTTTTTCCAGTTCCTTTTCCATTTCATCATATCCCTTTTCGTAGGCCATAAGATTTATTCCTGCTATACTGGCAGAAAAATTATCCATGACCTCCTCCTCGACAGCGGGATAATGAAGTTTGGGCATAAGTTTCGTAAGTGCACCCAGCATCACCATATTGATGACAAAGGGTTTTCCCATCTCTTCGGCTATGGCCGTGGCGGGTATCCTGTAATGATCCGGATCGTCAGATTCGACCAGCGTACTGTTGATGAGCACCATAGCACCTTTTTTTATAGTGTCTTTGTACTTGTTGAAGCCCACCTGATTAAAGGCTATAAACACATCTGCCTTGTCCACCTTCATATAGTCTATGTAATCATCGGAGATCACGACTTCGGCTTTGCAGGCTCCTCCCCGGGCTTCAGGTCCGTAACTCTGAGTCTGGGAAATATTATAGTCTTCCCCCAGCCCATATGCTTTGGCCAGAAGTACAGAAGCAAGTATTACTCCCTGTCCTCCCGCGCCTGCGAAACGCACGTTTATTCTCATTTTTCTTTATCCTCTTCTGTCTTTCTTACACTGATTGCCCCATCAGGGCACAGCCTTTCACACATACCGCAAAACAAACATGTATCCCGGTTGACTGCTTCGGGCATATTCGTGCCGTAATCATTACGTTTCTTGGAGTGTACAAATATTTTTTTGGGACATATGGAAAGACATATGTCACACCCTTTGCAGCAGGCTTTGTCTATGGTTATGTCAGCCATTGCTTTGCCCTTTCTTTATGTTTTTCTCTTGTAGTTTCTGTAAAACCTTATCCGTATATTCTTTACGCGAGGTGTCATGCTTGATCCTTCCTATCCTTACTTTGCCTTTGGGGATCTCCATTCCCTCCTTGTATATGTAGGTCATCTCTTTATATCTTGCCATCATTGCCACCGGACTTTTTTCTCCGAAAATATTGTTGCCGGCCTGGACGGGACATTGTGTCAGTACCTCAATAAAGGAGAATCCCTTATGCTCTATCCCTTCAGCAATGGCTTTTTCCAGTTGCACGGGATGGGCTGTAGTCCATC
>JAHKLX010000120.1 GCA_020854835.1 Microcaldota archaeon | reverse complement strand
GTACGGCTGCAAGTACCTGAACTTTTCCAGATCCGTCAGCGATATGGAGCTCATAACCAGGCGCTGCATAAGAGAACTGGAAGGCATGGATGAGGCTATGGGAAAGAACCCGGATTCCGGAAATCCGGCGGGGTTTGATAATGAAAAGCAGTCGGACATACCTCCCGAGGTATTACTGGAATATGCCGATGCATCCACAGAAAGGCACCGGAAAATGGTGAACCTGATCGAAAAGAAACTCAATTTTGACAGCCTCAGATTCCAGACACTGGAAGATGTGATAGAATCCGTCCAGGTCGACAGATGCAAGCTATGCACCTACTGCTGGAACGGAAAAGAGTGATTGACATAAATGAAGAATCGGCAGCAAAAAGATTGACCGATACCAAAACAAAGGATCGGCACAAAAGGATTGATCGATACCAAAACTGAAGATCAGCACCAACAAGATTGACCGATACCAAAACTGAGGATCGGCACCAACAAGATTGAGCGATATCAAAACAAAGGAGCGGCAGCAAAAAGAGTGATCGATACCAAACCAAGGATCAGCACCAACAAGATTGACCGATACCAAAACTGAGGATCAGCACCAATAAGATTGATCGATACCAAAACTGAGGATCAGCGCCAAAAAAAATATTTGCAGTGAAATTCGAAATTGAAAGGAGTAGCAATGAGAGCCATTATAAGCGTATCCGATAAAACCGGCATCGTTGACTTTGCCCGTGAACTTGCCAAAATGGGAACAGAAATTATTTCCACCGGCGGCACAAAACGAAAACTTGAAGAGGCCGGACTGTCCGTTAAGGGAGTGGAGGAAATAACTGGATTCCCCGAATGTCTGGACGGAAGAGTGAAGACTCTTCATCCAGCAGTGCACGGAGGCATACTGGCCAGGAGGGACATTCCTTCCCACATGCAGAAACTAAAAGAACTGGATATCAACACGATCGATATAGTGGCAATCAATCTTTATCCTTTTAAGGAAACTATAATGAAACCCGATGTTACTCTGGAAGATGCCATCGAGAACATTGACATAGGAGGACCGGCCATGTTAAGAGCATCGGCCAAGAACCACAAAGATGTGGCGGTGATATGTGATCCTGCTGATTACAAAAAAGTGACGGAAGAGCTGGCAAAATGCGGAGAAGTTTCCCTTGAGACAAAATACAGACTGGCCCTCAAAGTCTTCCAGCATACAGCAGCATACGATGCCATGATAGCAGATTACCTGAGAAAGCAGCTGTCAGCGGTAAAGCAGGTTTCCGGCGAAAATCAGAGGCTCGGCGAAAATCAGAGACTCAACGAAAAGCCACTTTACAGTGAAAATCCACTTTCCGGTGAAAAGGAGAGTGACAACGACGCAAAAGTGGCAGGATTTCAAAGCGATGAAAAGGGCGCAGAACTTCCCGACAACCTTACTCTGACTTTTGAAAAGATCCAAACACTCCGTTATGGAGAAAACCCCCATCAGGAAGCTTTCTATTACAAAGAAATAAAGCCGGCTGAAGGCTCGCTGGTAAAAGCCCAAAAACTCCACGGCAAGGAACTTTCCTTCAATAATATAAATGATACCAATGGGGCGCTGGAATGTCTCAAGGAGTTTCCCGGGGAAGTGCCTGCGGCGGTTGCAGTAAAGCATGCAAATCCATGCGGTGTGGCAACGGGGGAAACCATTTTTGAGGCATACAAGAAAGCTCACGATTGCGATCCGGTATCGGTTTTTGGGGGCATAGTAGCGCTGAACAAACCGGTCGACAAGGAAACGGCCCTTGAAATGAACAAGATATTTCTAGAAATAATAATCGCGCCGGACTTCGATGAGCAGGCTCTTGAGATCTTGAAGCAGAAATCAAATGTAAGATTGCTCAAGCTGCCCGGCATATGTGAGGCTGTGCCTGTAGGAGAAATTGACATCAAGAAAGTTTCGGGAGGTATATTGGTACAGAGCAAAGACCGCGGCCTTTTTGACGTCAAAAATGCGCCAAAACCGGATCAGCCTGCATCCGCCGGAAAACCCGAAGCCCAATCCACCAGCGAAGCTACAGACAAACCCAGCAGCGAAGCTACAGCCCAACCCGGGAGCCAGGACCCAGGCAGACCCGGGAGCGAGGTAGCAGGCAAACCCGGCAACAAATCCGAAAGTCAGGCCGCACAGTCACAGGGAGGATCAGGATCGGGATCCGGCAATTCTTCCACCGGAAAGCTGGTATATGATGACCGGCTGATGGTGGCAACGAAGAAGGCCCCATCCCAAGCGGAACTAAGGGATATGGAAATAGCCATGAAGGTGGTCAAGCATACAAAATCCAACGGGATCGTTTTTGTAAAAGACGGCAAAACCATAGCCATCGGGCCCGGGCAGACCAACAGGATATGGGCGGTAGAAAACTGTATAACAAGATGCCTTTCAGATATGAAAGGCTCCGTTATGGCTTCAGATGCATTCTTCCCATTTAGCGACTGTGTAGAGGCGGCCGCAAAAGCCGGGGCGACGGCCATAATACAGCCCGGCGGATCCATAAGAGATAAGGAATCCATCGAAAAAGCCGATGAGCTGGGTATAGCAATGGTATTTTCCGGCATGAGACATTTCAAGCACTGAGCCGGGAATGGGATTTCATCACTGATTCGGGAATGGAATTTCATCACTGAGCCATGCATAAAATTTCATCACTGAACCGGGAATGTAAATTCATCATTTGGCCGAAAAAAATTCAGCAATTAGAACGGATGCATATATTAAGACCCGATTTTGACGCATATAGTATAAAACTCGGATAAATACATCTTAATAGAACGGAGAAATAATATGAAAGTACTGATCGTAGGCGGTGGAGGCCGTGAACATGCCATAATATGGAAACTGGCAGAAAGCCAAAAAGTGACAAAGCTTTACTGCGCTCCCGGCAATGCCGGCATAGCAAATCATGCGGAGTGTTTGCCGATAAAAGCCGAGGATTTAGAGGGTATTTGTGATTTTGCTGTTTCGGCTGAAATAGATATGGCGGTAATAGGCCCCGAGGTGCCCTTGGCCATGGGAATGGTCGATGCACTGGAAAGTGCGGGCAAAAAAGCCGGGAAAGAGATAATGGTTTTTGGGCCCAACAAAAAATGTTCACAGCTGGAGGCAAGCAAATCTTTTACAAAGGATTTTCTTTCAAGGCATAAGATACCAACCGCAGGTTACAGAGAGTTTACAGACAAACAGGAACTTCTTGAAAACATAGGCATATTCGGATTCCCAATGGTGCTGAAGGCAGACGGGCTGGCTGCAGGAAAAGGTGTAATAATAGCAGCAAATAAGGAGGAAGCGAAAAAGGGCATAGAATCCCTGATGGGAAGTCGGGATTTCGGCGCTGCAGGAGATAAAGTGGTAGTTGAAGAATTTTTAAGAGGTGTTGAGGCATCCGTGCTTTGTTTTGTGGATGAAAAAACCATTATTCCCATGGAATCGGCGCAGGACTACAAGAGGATATTTTCAGGGGATGAAGGCCCGAACACCGGTGGCATGGGTACATATTCCCCTTCACTGGTGTTTGATGAGAAATTGGAAAAAAGGATACGTCGGGAGATACTGGATCCCACATTGGAAGGCTTTCGGGTCGACGGTCTTGATTTCAAAGGCGTGCTTTTTATTGGACTTATGATACAGGAAGACGGATCACCCAAGGTCATTGAATTCAATAACAGATTTGGGGACCCGGAAGCCCAGTCGATCCTGCCCCGAATGGAAACTGACCTTATGGATGTTTTGTTTGCTGTATGCAAGAACCGTTTGTCGGATATAAGTATAAGGTGGAGCAAGCAAAAGGCTGTTTGCGTGGTTGCCGCATCGGGAGGATATCCCGGAGAATACTTGAAGGGCATAGAGATAAACGGGTTGGCAAAAAACGGTCAGATCTACGGTTCCGATGCAATAGTATTTCATGCGGGGACGGCCATAGACCACATATGCCACGGAAGTTACTGCGGGCAGACTTTTGTTACTGCAGGCGGAAGAGTTCTGGGAGTTACGGCTCTTGGAGATACCCATGAAGAGGCAAGAAAAAAGGCATATGAGAATATAGGGGGGATAAGGTTTGAAGGCATGCAGTACAGAGATGACATAGGCCTTATAACACCGCCCAAATAAGTCAAGCCTTAAGGTAAACTTTAAGCCAAGCTTTAAGTGTTTTTCGAGCACTTGGATCCTTTTGTTCTTGCATCCTTATAACACCGTTCTGGGGATCGTCGTTCCGAGAAACGGCCATGGTAAAAACCACTCTGGCATCGCTCTAGCAACAAACGGCCGTGGTAAAAACCGCTCTGGCATCGCCCGCGCAACAAACAGCCATGGTAAAAACCGCTCTGGCATCGTCGTTCCGAGAAACGGACATGGTAAAACCACCCTGGCATCGCCCGCGTAACAAACGTTACTCGAACATCGCTTTTATGCAAACACCGTTGAGGGATCCGCATATTAGAAACGGCAGATTCTGAAATTCAAAAGGCAAACACAGGAAAATTATAGCAAATTTGATTTTTTAACCCTTTCACCTCTTTTTTAAGAGGGTGAGGGTTAATTTTTTATGAAAATGAAGATTTTTTTGGTTATTTTTGAATGAAAACTCAATTAGTATAGCTGAAATCCGCATAGACAAGCATTAAAACAGCATAATTATAAAAATAAAGGGCGATTTTGGAATGACTGCAAACTCAAAACAGATATTTTTTACCCTGGGACCTTAGAAATTGGGGCAAAAGGGTTAAAAATCAAAAACAAGTCTGTTTTTTGCTGTATTTGGGAGAAATCTGAGATCGGAAGCCAGATTTCCGAGAATAAAAGAAAAAAATAACATAATTTACAAATAATGGTTGACAAATATTTCCAGTAGTGCTAGTATAACGATACTACCCAATAATAAACGATAGCGCTCAATACCATTACGATACCATTCAATAACAAACGATAGCACCCAATAACATAACAATACAAACCTATAAAAATGAATTCATTTTATCATCAGACAATGATGGGAAATCAAAAGAGGGCAAAATGGTTGTCAGAAGAAGGAAAACGAAAATCTACATATTAATAACATTAATGATCCTGATTATTGTTTTTCTTTCAATTTCCCTTGGCCTTCGTGCCTACTGTGTGGCGGGACACAGCATGGAACCCGCAGTCCCCTTGGGATCATTGGTCTTCGCAGTTTCTACTGAAGAACCAAAACAGAATTTGAAGAAGGATGATGTAATCATTTTCTCGTCTTCGAAAACAACTATGCCTGTCATGCACAGGATATGCAGTATAGAAGAAGACGGGGCAGTCACCAAAGGTGATAACAGTAATGCAGTAGATGGGAGGATACCCTGGACCAGGATAAAAAGCAAAGTGGTTTTTCATATACCTGCTGCAGGGTATCCCATCTTATTAATACATGAT